>DATAOC010000070.1:0-64668 GCA_036265915.1 Candidatus Methylomirabilota bacterium
CGGACGCTCGACCACCTCGCCGGCCGCAATCTTGTTGACGAGCGCGTCCGGCAGCCGCCGGATCCGGCTCACCGGCGCGTCTGTTGCTGCCATTTGACGAGGAGGTTCAGGGCCTCGATGGGCGTGAGGTGCGCGAGGTCGAGCGCGGCCAGCTCGGCGGCGAACGGATCGACCGCGACGGCCGGCGCGAACAGTCCGAGCTGCTGCGCGTCGCTCACGTCGGCGGTGGCCTGGCCCTGCTCTTCGAAGCGGGCGAGCAGCGCCTTGGCGCGCGCGATCACGGGCAGCGGCAGTCCCGCCAGCCGCGCGACCTGGATGCCGTAGGAGCGGTCGGTGCCGCCCGGCCGCACCTTGTGCAGGAACACGATCTCGTCGTTCCATTCCCGCACCGCGACGTGGAAGTTCCGCACGGCGCCCAGGCGGCCGGCGAGCTGCGTGAGCTCGTGGAAGTGCGTCGCGAACAGGACCTTGGCGCCCGGGGCCCGCTCGTGCAGGTGCTCGATCACCGCCCACGCGATGGCGAGGCCATCGAAGGTCGACGTTCCCCGGCCCACCTCGTCGAGAAGGATGAGGCTGCGCGGCGTCACGTTGTTCAGGATGCTGGCCGTCTCCACCATCTCCACCAGGAACGTGGACTGGCCGCGCGCGAGGTTGTCCTGAGCGCCGACGCGGGTGAACAGTCGGTCCACGACGCCGATGCGCGCCGAGCGCGCGGGGACGCAGGCGCCCATCTGGGCCAGGATCACGAGATGGCCGGCCTGCCGGAGATAGACCGACTTGCCGGCCATGTTGGGTCCGGTCAGGATGACGATGCGCGCCTCGGCGTCGAGTGTCAGGTCGTTGGGCGTCACCGGCGCCGCGCCGCGAGCCTCCAGCACAGGATGTCGGCCCTCCACGATCTCGACGGTGTCGCCCGCATCCACGACGGGGCGCACGTGACCGCGCAGGTGCGCGATCTCCGCGAGCGCGCTCAGCACGTCGAGCAGCGCCAGCGCGCGCGCCGTGTCGAGCAGCGGCCGCGCCTGCGCCGCCACGCGCGCGCGAACCTCCTCGAAGAGCTCCTGCTCCAGACGCCGGCGGCGCTCGTCGGCGCCGAGCGCCTTGCTCTCGTACTCCTTGAGCTCGGGCGTGACGTAGCGCTCGGCGCCCGTCAGCGTCTGGCGCCGCACGTAGTCGGCGGGCACGCGGGCCGCCTGCGCGTGGCTCACCTCGATGCCGTAGCCGAACACGCGGTTGAAGCGGACGCGCAGCGTGCCGATGCCGGTGCGGGCGCGCTCGCGCTCCTCCAGTCCGGCGATCCAGCGCCGCGCCTCCGTCGCGTCGCGCACGAGCGAGGCGAGCGCGTCGCTCCAGGTCTCCCGGATGACGCCGCCATCGGCCAGCGTGGCCGGCGGCTCGTCGACGAGCGCGGCCTGCAGCATCTCGCGCAGCTCGGACAGATCGGCGAGCGCCGCGCGGGCGCCCGCCAGCAGCGGCGCCTCGGCGCCGGCCGCCGCCGCGCGGATCGCCTCGAGCGGCGCCAGGCACGCGCGCAGGCCGACGAGGTCGCGCGCGTGAGCGACGCCGAGCGTGGCCCGGCTGGCGAGACGCTCGAGGTCGCCAAGCGTGCGGAGCAACCCACGCAGGCGCGCGCGCATCTCCGGCGCGTCGACGAGCGCCCCGACGGCGTCCTGACGCTCGGCGATGCGCGCGGGATCGAGGAGCGGCTGCAGCAGCCACTGGCGGAGCAGGCGCGCGCCCATGGCCGTCTGCGTCGCGTTGAGGCTGCCGAAGAGGCTGTGGCGGGCGCTGCCGTCGCTGGCCTCGAGCAGCTCGAGCGTGGCCACGGCCGTCTCGTCGAGCGTCATGCAGTCCGCCGCGGTGAGCCGGGTGAGGCGCGCGAGGTGGCCGAGTCGGTCGCCCTGCGTGCCACGCAGGTAGGCGAGCGCGGCGGCCGCGGCCTGCAGGCCGGCCGTGAGATCGCCGACGCCGAAGGCGTCGAGTGTGCTGACACCGAAGTGCGCGCAGAGATCGGCGGACGCCCGTCGTCCGCCGAATATCGACGGCTCACCGAACGTCAATGCCGCGCCGGTGGCCTGCAGCCGCGTGAGCAGCGCCCCGCCACCGCGAAGGGTCTCGGGCACCAGGATCTCGCTGGGTCGGCGCAGGAGCGCGGCCGGCAGCACGCCGCCGTCGACGTCGGCGTCCTCGCCGACCGCGAACTCCCCGGTCGACACGTCGAGCAGGGCGACGCCGACGGCCGTACCCGCGGGGGCCAGGACCAGGAGATAGTTGTTGGCGCCGCCCGCGAGGTACGCGGTGTCGGTGAGCGTGCCGGGCGTGATCACGCGGACGACGTCCCGGCGCAGGAGCTTCTTGCCCTTCCCCGGCGCCTCGAGCTGCTCGCACATCGCGATCTTCTGCCCCGCCTGCACGAGCCGCGCGATGTAGCCCTCGGCGGCGTGGTGCGGGATGCCGGCCATCGGCACCGCCTGGCGCGCCGTGAGCGTGATGGACAGCAGGCGCGCGCCGAGCTCCGCGTCCTCGGCGAACAGCTCGTAGAAGTCGCCGAGGCGGAACAGCAGCAGATGGTCCGGGAAGCGACGCTTGAGCTCCCGGTACTGCTGCATCATCGGCGTCGCGGAGGCGGCGCCGCCGTCAGTCACCCACGCGTCCCCGCAGCCGCTCCCACGTGGTCTCCAGCGCTTCCGGCAGCACGCGCACGTCGCCGAGCACGCTGACGAAGTTGTGGTCGCCGCCCCAGCGTGGCACGACGTGCACGTGCAGGTGATCTGCGATGCCGGCGCCCGCCACCTGCCCCACGTTCAGCCCGATGTTGAAGCCCTCCGCGCGATACTCCGCGGTCAGCGCGGCGACGCCGCGCTGCGCGAGTCGCATCGCATCCGCCAGCTCGTCGGCGCCGGCCTCGACGAAGTCGCCGACGTGGCGGTTCAGCACCGCCATCAGATGCCCCGGCGCGTACGGGTAAGCGTTCAGGATGAGAAACGCGCGACTGCCGCGCGAGAGGACCAGCGAGGCGCGGTCGTCGTCGCCGTCGCGGGCGAGGCAGAACACGCATCCGGAGACCGGCCGGGACCCTGCGATGTACGGCATGCGCCACGGCGCCCACAGGCGCCTGCTGGCGCCGCCTTCGGCGTTACGCGTTGACGAGCTCGCGCAGCCGCTTGCCGACCTTGAAGAAGGGCACGCGCTTCTGGGGAACGTCGACGGCCGAGCCCGTCTTGGGATTCCGGCCCTTTCGGGAGTTGCGGTGGCGGATGCGGAAGCTACCGAACCCTCGCAACTCGACCTTGTCGCCCTTGGCGAGGGCGTCGGTGATGTTGTCGAAGACGGTGTTGACGATCGTCTCGGTCTCTTTCTTGGTCAGATTCGAGAGCTTCGAGACTTCGTCGATGAGATCCGCTTTCGTCATCGTCGTCGCTCCCCTTGCAGCCGAACCTAGCATGCTCTAAAAAAGAATGTCAACGGGAGTAAGGAGTTAGCGGCCATACCGGCCCCCGTCCCCGAGAGCGAGGAAAACCATAGCGGCCACGGTCACTTGCGCCGAGCGGTCGCGGAAGTCGGTGTAACGTCTCAAAGCTATTCCGATCGTGATATCGGCTGCTTACAGCGTCACATTTCAGACAACGCCTCAGCATCTGCGCGTAGCGAAGATCGCGCAGGATGGCGCTCAGTCCATCAGGTAGAGCGGCGTCTTGAACACCGGGAGCCGGGGCGGAATCAGCGTCGCGGCCGGAATCGCCAGCCCCAGCTCGCTGCGGACCAGGTCGAAGATGGAGAACTTCCGACGGGGCCGCTCGACGGGTGGCGGCGTCGGCAGGTGCGCCAGCTTCGCCGCCGCGTTGATCGCGTCCTCGAGTCCCCCCAGGCTGTCGATCATGTGAAGTTTGAGCGCCTGCGTTCCCGAAAAGACCCGACCGTCGGCGAACTGCACCACCGCGGCGCGGTCCAGCTTGCGCCCGGTGGCCACGGCGTCGATGAACTGACCGTGGACGTCGTCGAGGAGCCCCTGGATGACTCGCCGCTCGTCGGCGGTCATGGGCCGCGAGAAGTTGCCGATGTCCTTGAACTGGCCCGCCTTCACCACGACGTAGTCGACGCCGACCTTCTTGAAGAGCGCCTCCACGTTGGCCATCTGCATGATGACGCCGATGGACCCCGTGAGCGTGCCGGGGTTCGCGTAGATCTCGTCGGCCCCGACGGCGACGTAATAGCCGCCCGAAGCGGCGATGGAGCCGAGCGAGGCGACCACCGGCTTGTGCGCCTCGCGCAGTCGCAGGAGCGCCTCGTACACCTCCTGCGTCGGGCCCACCACGCCACCGGGGCTGTTGATCCGGATGACGACCGCGCGCACGCTCGGGTTCTCGCGATGCTGCCGGAGCTCGCGGACCAGGTCGTCCGTCTCGGCGATCAGGCCCTCGAGCTCGACGACGGCGACGCGGGGACCGAACAGCGGGGCGCCGCCGCCGTCGGCGCTCCGGCTCATCGACGTGCCGAACAGCAGCAGCAGCGCCAGGACGCCGACGAAGACGAGCAGCGTCGACAGCACGACCGTCAGGCGGCGGCCCACCGGCTATTCCTCGTCGTCGTAGTCGTACTCGCGGCTCTTGCCGCGCTTGCCCTTCCGGCCACCCCCGCGACCGTCATCGACCTCCGGCGGGGGCGCCACGGCATGAGCCAGCTCCTTGAGGCTCAGCCCGATCCGCCGCTCGTGTGGATCGACGCGGATCACGAGCAGCGTGAGCTCGTCGCCGACATTGACCATCTCGCCCGGGGTACCGATCGGGCGATGCGACATCTGCGAGATGTGCAGCAGGCCGTCCACGCCGGGCTCGAGCTCCACGAACGCGCCGAAGTCCGTGAGCCGCACGACCTTGCCGGTGACGCGTGAGCCCATCGGGTAACGCTGCGACACGGTCGTCCACGGATCGGGCTGGATCTGCTTGAGACCCAAGGAAATCCGCTTGTTCTCCCGGTCCAGGTTCAGGATCTGCGTCTCGATGTCTTGTCCCTTCTTCAGCACCTCCGACGGGTGGCCGACGTTGCGGGTCCACGACATGTCGGAGATGTGCAGCAGGCCGTCGACGCCGGGCTCGAGCTCGATGAAGGCGCCGAAGTCGGTGAGGTTCCGGACCTTGCCCATCACCCGCGTTCCGGGCTTGTAGCGCTCCTCGATGGTCGCCCACGGGTCGGGCTCCACCTGCTTCATGCCGAGCGAGATCCGCTTGGCCGCGCGGTTCACGTCGAGGACGATGACGTCCACCTCGTCGCCGACGTTCACCAGCTTCGAGGGGTGCCGCACGCGACGCGTCCACGACATCTCCGAGACGTGCACGAGGCCCTCGACGCCGGGCTCCAGCTCCACGAAGGCGCCGTAGTTGGTGAGGCTCACCACGCGACCGCGCGTCTTGGTCCCCGGCGCAAAGCGCGTCTCGACCGTCTCCCAGGGGTCGTTCGACTTCTGCTTGTAGCCGAGCGACACCCGGCCACTCTCCCGATCGAAGTGCAGAACGACCACCTCGACCTGATCACCGACCTGGAAGATCTCCGAAGGGTGGCCGACTCGACCCCAGGACATGTCGGTCACGTGCAACAGGCCGTCGATGCCGCCGAGGTCGATGAACGCTCCGTAGTCCGTGATGTTCTTCACGGTGCCGGTGAGCACCATCCCCTCGCTCAGCACCTCGAGGGTGTGCTTCTTCTTCTCCTCGCGCTCCTCTTCGAGGACGGAGCGGCGGGAGAGCACGACGTTGCCGCGGCGACGGTTGAGCTTGATCACCTTCGCCCGGATCGTCTGGCCGACCATGGAGCCGAGGTTCTTGACGGGGCGCAGGTCGACCTGCGATCCCGGCAGAAAGGCCTTCACCCCCACGTCCACCGCGAGGCCACCCTTGACGACTTCGACGACGCGTCCCTCGACCGGCTGCGCTTTTTCGTAGGCCTGCGTGATCGCGTCCCAGACCTTGATCTTGTCGGCCTTGTCCTTCGACAGGACGATCAGGCCCTCGGAGTCTTCCTTGGCCTCGAGGTAGACCTCGATCTCCTCGCCGACCTTCGGCAGCCCGCCGTGCCGGTGGAACTCCTCGATCGGGATCGCGCCCTCGCTCTTGTAGCCGACGTCGACGAGCACCTCGCTGGTGCCGACGTGCACCACGCGTCCCCGGACGACCTCGCCTTCCTCGAACTCGCTGGTCGTCGTCCCTTCCTTGAACCAGTCCTCCATGCGCTCCTCCGGTTCTGCGCCCTCCATGCGCGAACCGCCGAGGTGCCTCCGTTCATCCTTCGCCATAACCGCCAGGTCCTCCCCTCAGTGATTTTGCAGCTGCGCGATGGCCGCCATGAGATCGCGGCTCACCGAGTCGTAATATTCCTTCTTGTCGCTGTCGATCGGCCGCTCGAAGCGGAGCGGGGCGCCGAAAGTCACCCTCACCTTAGCAGGCCTCGGAAGTTGCCGCCCACGCGGCCACGCGCGTCCCGTCCCGCGCACGAACACGGGCACGACGGGTGCGCCGCTCAGCACGGCCAGCAGGGCCGCGCCCGGCTTCGGCTCGCGGAGGCGGCCCTCGTCGCCGCGCGTGCCCTCGGGAAAGACGAGCAGCGCGCCGCCCTGCTCGAGCACGCGGAGCGCGACCCGCAGCGCGGCGGCGTCCGCGCCCTCGCGCCGGACCGGCCGCGCGTTCAACGCGCGAATCAGGCGGCCGAAGCCGGGCACCGCGAACAGCTCCGCCTTCGCGAGGAACGTGAGCTGGCGCGGGCACGCGCCGCCGACGATGGGCGGGTCCAGCACGCTCGAGTGATTCGCGACGAGCAGCACCGGCCCCCGGGCCGGCACGTGCTCGATGCCGCGCGCCTCGAGCCGGAACAGCGCGCGCATCAGCCCGACGGCGATGACGCGCATGGCGGCGTAGAACCGACTGCGCGGCGGCGCAACGTGCCGGCGGATCGTCGCCAGCATCCGGTCCACCACCTGTTCGATGCTCAGATCGCTCGTATCGATTTCGACCGCGTCGAGCGCCTTCAGCAGCGGTGCCAGCGCACGGGTCGTGTCCTGCCGGTCGCGATCCTTGATCTCCTCGCGAACGGCGTCGAGGTCGCTCGCGATGCCCTGCGCGGCGAGCTCGGCGTGCCGCCGCCGCGCGCGGCTCTCCAGCGAGGCGGTCACGAAGAACTTCACGTCGGCGCGCGGGCACACCACGGTGCCCGTGTCGCGGCCTTCCAGCACGACACCGCCCGGCTCGGCGGCGCGCCGCTGGAGGGGCGTGACCTTGTCGCGAACCTCGCGGCGCATCGACAGCGTCGAGGTGAGCTCGGCCACGGCCTGGCTGCGGATCTCGCGCGTGACGTCCTCGCCATTCAGGAGCACCTTGCCGTCGACGACGGTGACTTCCACCGGAGCCAGGTGACGGACGAGGTCGGCCGGCTCGTCGACGGAAACGCCGGCGCGCAACACGCTCAGCGCAAGGGCGCGGTACATCGCGCCCGTCGGAATGAGCTCGTAGCCGAGCTGCCGGGCCAGCAGCCGCGCGACGGTCGTCTTGCCGGCGCCGGCGGGGCCGTCGATCGTGATGACGAGGCCGCGCGGCCCCATCAGCGCTCCACCGAGATGGCCGGGCCGTCGGCCAGCGCGTTGACGAGATCCACGAACGTGGGGAACGACGTCTGCACGCAGGCGACGTCGTCGATCACGGTCTCGCCGTCCGCGACGAGTCCGGCCACCGCCAGCGCCATGGCCATGCGGTGATCGCCGCCGCTCGCGACCTGCGCACCGCGGAAGCGCTGGCCGCCCGGAATCCGCATGCCGTCCGG
Source organism: Candidatus Methylomirabilota bacterium (assembly GCA_036265915.1). Lineage (GTDB taxonomy): Bacteria > Methylomirabilota > Methylomirabilia > Rokubacteriales > CSP1-6 > AR12. The sequence goes on from DATAOC010000070.1 coordinate 7,807, forward strand.
CCGCTCCTCGACGCTCACGCCGAGCTTGCCGAGCTCGCGGGCGATGGCCGCGATCCGGTCCGACTCCTTCACGCGCAGCTCGGCGGCATCGGCGATCTCCGTCACGCCGCGCGCGCGTGCCGCGAGGACCGCCAGCGCGGGAATCTCGTCGATGAGCCGCGGAATGAGCGCGCCTCGCACGGCGGCCGCGGCCGGCTCCGCCGTGCCGACCGACAGCGCGGCGATCCGCTCGCCCTCGCCGCCGTCCGGCGCGGCGGTGGCCGTGACGGCGACGCCCATCGCCTCCAGCACGTCCAGCAGCCCGGTCCGTGTGGGGTTCACCCCCACGTCCTCGACGGTGAGGCGCGCGTCCTCGACCAGCGCACCGGCCACGAGCAGGAAGGCCGCCGACGAGATGTCGCCGGGTACCCGCACACCGGTCGCCTGCAGCGGCCCCGGGTGCAGCGTCACGGTGCGTGGGCCACGCTCGAGCTGCGCGCCGAAGGCCCGCAGCATCACCTCGGAGTGATCGCGCGAGGGCGCCGGCTCGGTCACCGTGACCGGACCGTCCGCGCGCAGGCCGGCCAGCAGGACGGCCGACTTGATCTGGGCCGAGGCCACCGGCGTCTCGTACGCGATTGCGCGCGGGTGCGCGGCCCCGCGCACGGCGAGCGGCAGCCGGCTGCCGTCGGCGCGCCCGACGATCGTGGCGCCCATCCGCGCGAGCGGCTCGACGACGCGCTTCATCGGTCGTCGGCGCAGGGACTCGTCACCGGTGAGCAGCGTGCAGAACGGCTGCCCGGCCAGCACGCCGACGAGCAGACGCGCCGTCGTGCCGGAATTGCCGCAGTCGACGACGTCACCGGGCTCCACGAGCCCGTCGAGGCCGGCGCCGGCGACGCGATAGTGGCCGGGGCCCTTCTTGGTCACCTCGGCGCCCATCATCTGGATGGCCGTGAGCGTGCGGAGGCAGTCCTCCGCCTCGAGATAGCCGTGGATCTCGGTGACGCCGTGCGCGAGTGCGCCGAGCAGAGCCGCGCGATGCGAGATCGACTTGTCGCCGGGTACCTGCACGGTGCCGCGCAGCCGTCGCACCGGCCGGACGCGGAACTTCACGCCACCGCCTCCCGCTGCGCCTTCAGGCGTGCCAGCGCCGCCGCGATCGTCGACGCGTCGCCGCCGGCCACGAGGCGCTCGAAGTCCTCCACGGCCGTGCGCAGCGTGCGCACGCTGGCCAGGACGGCGTCGCGGTTGTCGAGCAGGATGTCCGTCCACATGGCGGGATCGGAGGCCGCGATGCGCGTCGTGTCCTTGAACCCGCGCGCGGCGAACGCGAGCGCCCCGGGCTCGAAGCGCGCCACCGCGTCCATGAGCGCCCACGCCGCCACGTGCGGCAGATGGCTGATAGCGGCCACCACACGGTCGTGCGCGGCGGGATCGAGCACGCTGACGCGTGCGCCGAGCGCCTCCCACAGCGCGGTGACGCTCTTCACCGCGTGGGGAGCGCAGGCGTCCGTCGGCGTGACGATGACGGTGGCGCCGTCGAACAGATCGGCTCGGGCCACGTCGTAGCCGCTCTTCTCGGAGCCCGCCATGGGATGGCTGCCCACGAACGTACGCGGCGTCGTGGCCGCCAGGCGGTCGGCCGTCTCCGCGATGCCGCGCTTGGTGGACCCGACGTCGGTGACGAGCGCCGTCGGCGACAGCGCCGGCCACGCCTCGGCGAGCAATCGCTCGTTGGCGAGCACGGTCGCTGCCAGCACGACCACGTCGGCGTCGCGCACGCCGGCGTCGAGATCCGTCGTCACCCGGTCGACGGCGCCCGCGCGCAGCGGAGCCTCGAGCCGCGCACGGTCGCGACCGACGCCGACGATCTCGCGCGCCACCCCTCGGGCGCGCGCGGCCAGGGCGACCGAGCCGCCCAGGAGCCCGACGCCGACGACGGCGAGCCGTGCGATCACGCGGTCGGCTTCCCCAGCACGGTCTTGAGCGCCTTCACGAGGCGCCGGTTTTCCTGCGGCGTGCCGACCGTCACCCGCAGCGCCGATTCCATGCCGAACGGGGTCATGGGCCGCACGATCACGCCTTCCTTGAGCAGCCGCTGGTAGATGTCGGAGGCGCTGCGCCCGACGTCGACGAGGATGAAGTTGGCGCGTGAGGGCACGTACTTGACCCCGAGGTTGTTGAACTCGTCGTAGAGATAGTGCCGCCCGGCTTCGATCATCCGCACGCACTCCAGCACGTGGTTCTCGTCCTCGAGCGCCGCCAGCGCCGCCACCTGCGCCAGCGAGTTCACGTTGAACGGCTGGCGAATCCGGTTCATCAGCGAGACGGCGTCCGGGTCGGCCAGGCCGTAGCCGACGCGCAGGCCCGCCAGGCTGGCCGCCTTGGAGAACGTGCGGAGCACGATGACCTTCCGCCCCTGCTTGACGTAGCTCAGCGCGTCGGGGAAGTCGGGGCCCATGGCGAACTCGATGTAGGCCTCGTCGAAGATGACGATGGTGCGCTCGGGCACGCGCGCCATGAACGCCTCGACCTCGTCGGCGGTGACCATCGTGGCCGTCGGGTTGTTGGGATTCGCCACGAACACGATCTTGGTCATCGGCGTGATGGCGCGCGCCATGGCCTCGAGATCCAGGCGGTAGTCCTTCAGCATCACCATCACGCGAATGCCGCCGGCCGCCTGCACGATCATGGGATAGACGACGAACGACGGGTGCGGCACGATCGCCTCGTCCCCGGGCTTGAGGAACGTCCGCACCGCGAGCTCGATCAGCTCGTTGCTGCCGTTGCCGAGGAACACCTGGTCCTGCGTGAGACCGTGCTTCTTGGCGATGGCCTGCCGCAGGTAGAAGCCGCTGCCGTCGGGATAGCGGTTGAGCGTACCCAGCGCGGCCGCGATCGCCTTCTGCACACGCTCGGAGGGCGCCAGCGGGTTCTCGTTGGAGGCGAGCTTGATGGCGTCGTGCACGCCGTACTCGCGCTCGAGCTCCTCGATGGGCTTGCCGGGCTCATAGGGCGCGATCCCCAGGATGTGGGTGTTGGCGAGGGACTCCCACTGCGTGTGCATGCTGTCTCCTTGTTTATCCCGCGGGGTACGAGCCCAGAATCTTCAGGTAGAGCGTGCGTTCCCCGAGCTCTTTCAGTGCAGCGGCCACCGGCGGGGTGTCCTGATGCCCTTCGAAATCGACGAAGATCACATATTCCCACGCCCGGCTCTTGGCCGGCCGCGACTCGATCTTCGTCAGGTTGATGCCACTCTTCACGAACGGCTCGAGGATCCGGTAGAGCGCGCCCGGCTCGTTGCGCATCGCGAACAGGATCGACGTCTTGTCCTGGCCGCTGATCCCGCTCGGGCGGCGACCGATGACGAGAAAGCGCGTGGCATTGTGGCGGTTGTCCTCGATGCGCTCGGCGAGGACGGGCACGCCGTAGAGCTCGCCCGCCAGCGACGAGGCGATCCCGGCCAGCGTCGGATCGCTCACCGCCATCTCCACCGCGGCCGCCGTCGACGACGTCTCCTCGGTCGGAACGTCGGGCAGGTGCTGCGCGAGCCAGCCGCGACACTGCGCGAGTCCCTGCGGGTGCGAGAGCACGCGCTTGACCTCGCTCAGCGAGCCGGCCCGCGAGAGCAGCTGCTGGCCGATCTCCAGATACGCCTCGCCGCAGATCAGCACGTCGGACTCCACCAGCCGGTCGAGGGTGACGTTCACCGCGCCCTCGGTGCTGTTCTCCACGGGAACCACGCCGAATGCCGCGCGCCCGCGCTCCACCTCGTCGAAGATCTCGCCGATGGAGCGCGTGGGCTTCAGCTCGGCGGCGGCGCCGAACCGCTCGCGCGCCGCCTGATGCGTGAACGTCGCCTGCGGCCCCAGGTAGGCCACGGCCAGCGGCGCCTCCAGCGTCCGGCAGCTCGAGAGGATCTCGCGCCAGATCGCGCGCAAGGCCTCGGCGGGCATGGGACCGCCGTTCATCTCGACGAGACGGCGAAGGATGGCGGCCTCCCGCTCCGGGACATACGACGGCGCTTCCTGCCGTCGTTTGAGGTCTCCGATCTGAAGGGCGGCCTCGGCGCGCTGGTTGAGGAGGTGGAGGATTTGGTTGTCTAGGTCGTTGATCCTGGACCGCCAGTCGGCCAGGTTCATAAAGACTCCTGCTCCCACGGCTTCGAGAGTACCGCGCATTATATGCCGATGTGTTCAGCGACCGCAACGCCGCTTCATTCACGGCGCGGGTTGCCGCCGGCGGACGCGGCGGTCAGCGACCCGCCGCTGCGCGCAACGCCGTCACCTCGCGCGGGCTGAGCGCCCGGTGGGCGCCGCGCGCCAGGTCGCCGAGCGTCACCGGGCCGAAGGCGACGCGGCGCAGGCGATGGACGGGGTGGCCGAGCGCCTCGCAGAAGCGCTTGACCTCGTGCTTGCGGCCCTCGGTGAACGTCAGCCGCAGCAGCGTCGTCATGCCCACCGGCCGCACGAGCTCGACCGCCGTTGGCACCGCGGGACCGTCGTCGAGGGTGACACCGCGGCGCCAGCGCCCGAGGTCGCCGCCGCTCACCGTGCCGCGAACCTCGGCCTCGTACACGCGCGGCAGCGCGTAGCGCGGGTGCAGCAGCCGGTGCGTGAGCTCGCCGTCGTTGGTCATGAGCAGCACGCCCTCGACGTCCCAGTCCAGGCGGCCGACGGGATAGAGGCGTGCGCGCACGTCGCGGACGAGATCCGCGACGGTGGGGCGGCCGCGCGGGTCGGTCACGGTGGTGACGTACCCGCTCGGCTTGTGCAGGAGCACGTAGTGCTTGCGCTCGGCATGCGGCAGCGGCGCGCCGCGCAGCGCGATGATGTCGACGTCGGGATCGGCGAGCGTGGCGAGATCACGCGTCACCACGCCGTTGACGCTGACGTGGCCGTCCGCGATGAGCCGGTCAGCTCCCCGCCGGCTGCTCAGCCCCGCCTGCGCCAGGATCTTGTTCAGCCTCAGCTTCGGCATGCACCGCCCCGGCCGGCACCAGCTCGGGAATGACCAGCTCGCCGTCGATCTTCGGCAGGTCGCCGACGTCGCGCAGCCCGAAGGCGACGAGGAATTCGCGCGTCGTCTCGTACACGAACGGCCGCCCGGGCGCGTCCTTGCGGCCGGCGATCCGCACGAGCCGCCGCTCGAGCAGGTTGTCGAGCGTCGCCTCGGAATTGACGCCGCGGACGGCGTCGATCTCCGGCCGGGACACGGGCTGCTTGTAGGCCACGATCGCGAGCGTCTCCAGGCCCGGCCGCGACAGGCGCACGCGCGTGCGCGCGCGTGCCAGCCGCACCAGCCACGGCGCCAGCTCCGGCCGGGTGACCATGCGATAGCCCCCGGCGACTTCCATGATGGCGAGGCCGCGGCCGTCGGCCTCGTAGCGCTCGGTCAGCGCCTCCACGAGCTCGCGGGCGGCGTCGGTGCTCTCGAGGTCCAGGACCTCGCGGATGCGATCGGCCTCGAGCGGCGCGTCCGACGCGAACAGCAGGCCCTCGACCACGTCAATCGGGTTGGGCACTCGGTGTCTCCCCCATCGCCGGCGAGCTCGCCTGGCGCTCGATCACGATGTCCCCGAACAGCTCCGTCTGCTGCGTCCTGACACGGCCCTGGCGGACGAGCTCGAGCACGGCGAGCAGCGTCACCACGACCTCCGACCGCGTCCGCTCGCCGCCCGCGAGCGAGGAGAAGAGCATCGACCACGTGTCACGCAGGACGGAGAGGATCTCCGTCATGCGCTCGAGGACCGAGGGCGGATTCGCCTCCACCTCCCGTGGCCGCGCCCGCTTCTGCTCCTCGATGAGCCGCTTCATGGCGCGCTCGAGCCAGTCGATGCTGAGGTCCACCAGCGGCAGCTCGTCGACGTCCGGCAGCGTCGCGCCGGGACGGCCCCAGATGAGCGCCATCTCCGCCTCGCGCGCGGCGAGCCAGGCGCCCTGTGACTTCACGCGCGCGTACTCGCGCAGCCGATCCTCGAGCTCCTGCTTGAGCGCCAGCGCCTCGTCGTCGAGCTGCTCCTCGTCCTCGTCCGGTGGCACGAGCAGCCGGGACTTGAGGTAGATCAGGGTCGCCGCCATCACCAGGTAGGCGCCGGCCGTCTCCAGATCGCGGAAGTCCATGGCCTCGAGATGCGCCAGGTACTGGTCCGTGATCGACCGCAGCGGCAGCGCGGCCAGGTCGATCTCGTTCGTGCGGCACAGATGCAGGAGCAGATCGAACGGCCCCTCGAAGGAGCCGACACGCAGCGTGAGGTCCGTGGTCGTCGTCATGGCAGCAGGTGCACCGCGTCGCGCACCTCGGCCATCGTCTGCGCGGCCACCGCGCGTGCCCGGCGCGAGCCGTCGACGAGGATGTCCCTGATGGCCTGCGGCTTCTCGGCGAACGCCTGGCGGCGCTCGCGGACCTGCTGGAGCGGCGGCAGCATGTGTTTCAGCAGAACCTCCTTGCAGTCGAGGCAGCCGATCCCCGCCGTCCGGCAGCCGGTGGCGCAGTACTCGCGGTCGGCGGCCGGCGTGAAGATCTTGTGGAGGTCGAACACCGGACAGATGTCCGGGTTGCCGGGGTCGCTGCGGCGCTTGCGCGCCGGGTCCGTCATCATCGGCCGCACCTTCTGCCGGATCACCTCCGGCGGATCGGCCAGCTCGATCACGTTGCCGTAGGACTTCGACATCTTGCGGCCGTCCGTCCCCGGCACCTTCGGAATCTCGGTGAGCTTGGCGTCCGGCTCGGGGAAGACGCTGCCCCACGTGTTGTTGAAGCGGCGCGCGACCTCGCGCGTCAGCTCCACGTGGGGCACTTGATCGATGCCCACCGGCACCCACCGCGCCTTGTACATGAGGATGTCGGCGGACTGCAGCAGCGGGTAGCCGAGCAGCCCGTACGAAGGCGAGGCGATTTCCTGCTGCTCGATGCGCTCCTTGTAGGTCGGCACGCGCTCGAGCCAGCCGACCGGTGTCACCATGGAGAACAGCAGGTGCAGCTCGGCGTGCTCGGGCACGAGCGACTGGATGAACAGCGTCGAGCGCGCCGGGTCGAGGCCGGCACCGAGCCAGTCGGCGGCCATCTCGATGGTGTTCTGCGGCACCTCCTGCGTGTCCGTGCGATCGGTGAGCACGTGCCAGTCCGCGGAGAAGAAGAAGCAGTCGTAGTCGTCCTGCAGCTTCACCCAGTTGGCGAGAGCACCGAGATAGTTGCCGAGGTGCAGGCGCCCGCTCGGGCGCATTCCCGACAGCACGCGGTCCTTCGTGGCCATCACCTCGTCGTCCTCTCCCACACCTTGGCGCAGCGGATCAGCACATAGTACGCATACAGCGCGGCGACAAGGAACCCCCGCCCGCCGTCGAGGAAGCCGCCGCGGACGACGTACATGCCGACGAACCGGCCCAGCGGCCGCAGCACGAAGTCCCAGGCGTGGACGCGTCGGCCCCGCGCCACCCAGTCCTCAGCCGCGAGCGTCGCGTAGCGCTCGGCGCGCGCGAGGAAGTCCGCGACGTCGCGATAGGACCGGTGCTCGAGATGGCCGGCGAGCCGACCGACGGCGCCGTCGACGCCGACGGACTCGTGGACGGCGCGCGCGCCGAAGCGACCGCGGCCGCGGCGGAACAGGCGCAGCTGCCAGTCGGGATAGAGCCCGCCGTGGCGCATCCAGCGTCCCCAGAAGACGTTTCGCCGCGGGACCTGGTAGCCGTCGAGCGGCCCGTCGGCGGCCAGGACGCGCTCGATGTCGGCGCGCAGCGCGGCGGACACGTTCTCGTCGGCGTCGAGCGACAGCACCCAGGCGGAACGCGCGAGGTCGAGGCCGAAGTTCTTCTGCGCGGCATAACCCGGCCACGGCCGCACCACGACGTGGTCGGTGAGCTCGCGCGCGATGGTGGCCGTCTTGTCCTCGGACTCCGCGTCGACGACGATGAGCTCGTCGGCCCACGCCACCGACTCCAGACACGCGCGGATGCGGTCCTCCTCGTTGCGGGTGATGACGACGACGGAAAGGCGCGGTGACGTCACGCGCCGAGCGCCTCGCACACGGCGGCCGCGACCGAGGCGACCGTGATGGAGGTCATGCGGCCGTCGGCGGCCGACACCGTGCGATGGATGGCGCCATAGGGGCCATTGCGCGCCGCGGACGTCGGCCCGTACAGTCCCACGCAGGGCGTGCCAACGGCCGCCGCCACGTGGAGCGGCCCCGTGTCGGCGGCCACGACGACGCTCGCGCGGCGCACGACCGCGACCATATCGTCGATGTCGGTCGCCGGCGCCAGCACCGCGCCGGGCGCCTCCGCGATCGCGCGGGCCGCCGCCTCTTCGCCGGGACCCCAGAGCACGAGCACGCGCGCGGCGCGCTCGTCGGCGAGCCAGCGTCCGAGCTCGACGAAGCGCGAGACGGGCCAGCGCTTGACCGGCTTGCCGGCGCCTGGATTGAGCACCACCAGGCGGTCGCGCGCCTTCAGACCGCTCGCGCCGAAGAAGTCCTCCACTCGCTGCTCCGCCGCCTCGGCGGTCGGCACGCGGAACGCCGGCGGCTGCGGCGGGGCCACGCCGAGCGGCTGCAGCAGGGCCAGGCACTGCTCGACGACGTGGCGCGCGGAGGACGGCGGCGTGACTCGCCGATTGGTGAAGAGCGCCGCGAGCGGCTCGCGACAGGCGCCGGCAGCGAAGCCGATGCGAAGGCGCGCGCCGGTGGCCGCGACCACGACGCCCGACTTCACGAGACCCTGCAGGTCGAGCGCGACGTCGAAGCGGCTCGCGCGCAGCTCCCGCCGGAGCCCATTGAGCGTGCGCGCCACTGCGAGCAGCGCGCGCGGTGTCCGCGCGTGGCGCCAGGCGTGCGTGTCCACGGTGACGACGCGATGCAGCCGCGGATGGTCCCGCAGCAGCGGCGCCTGCCGGCGCTCCACCACCCAGGTGATGCGCGCGCCCGGGATGGCGTCCGCGAGCGCCTCCACCACCGGCGTGGCGTGCACCACGTCGCCGAGGGCCGACAGCTTCACGACGGCGATCGCGCGCGGCGCCGGCGTCACGGCGTCACCGGCGGCGTGAAGCGACGCGCGATCTCGTCGATCACGTCGCGCGTGGCGTGGTCCTTGGGATCCCCGACGATCGCCACCCGTCCACCATGGCGTCGCACCGTCTCGCGCTCCGGCACGGACTCGGTCGTGTAATCGGTGCCCTTGGCGTGGATGTGCGGGCGCACGGCTGCCACCAGCGCATCGGCGGTGTCGTCGTCGAAGACCACCACGTGGTCCACCGCGCGCAATGCGGCAAGCAGCTCCTCGCGCTCGACGGCCGGCATGAGCGGACGCCCGCGCCCTTTCAGTCGCGCGACCGCCGCGTCGCTGTTGATGCCGACGAAGAGGACGTCGCCCAGCCGGCGCGCGGCCTCGAGGTAGCGGACGTGGCCCACGTGCAGGAGGTCGAAGCAGCCGTTGGCGAGGACGATGCGCTTGCCCTCGGCGCGAAGCCGCTCGGCGAGCCGGCTCGCGTCGGCAACGGTCACGAGGCGTGCGCGCCCAGCGCCTGGCGCAGCTCGGGCGTCGACACCGTGGCCGAGCCGCGCTTCATCACCACCACGCCGCCCGCCACGTTGGCGAGCGTGGCCGCCTCCAGCGGCGCCGCGCCCGCCGCGAGGGCCAGCGTGAAGACGCTGATCACCGTGTCTCCGGCGCCGGTGACGTCGGCGATCTCGTCGGTGCCATGGATCGGGATGAACGTGGTCGCGCCGTCGCGCTCGAGCAGCGCCATGCCGCGGCTGCCGCGCGTGACGAGGAGCATGCGCGCCTCCAGCCGCTCCAGCAGCTGACGACCGGCCTTCTCCACGCTGCGCTCGTCGTCGACGGCGGTGCCGGTCAGGTGCTCCAGCTCCGCCTCGTTGGGCGTGGCCGCGGTGACGCCGGTGAACTTGAGCAGATCGTAGCGGCTGTCGACGGTGACGGTCGCGTTGGTGCGGCGGGCGATCGCGCGCACGCGCTCGAACACGCGCGGCGTGACGGTGCCGTAACCGTAGTCGGAGACGAGCAGCGCGTCGGCGCGCTCGGCGAGCGACGAGAGCCGCGACAGCATCGCGTCCTCCGTCATCGGCTGCGGCTCACCGCTCGGCTCGCGGTCCAGCCGCACCACCTGCTGACGGGTCGCCTGGTAGCCGCCGGCCATGATGCGCGTCTTCATCGGCGTCACGCGTCCCGTCTCGACCGCCATCCCGTCCGTCGGCATGCCGGCCGCGTGGAACAGCGCGAGCAGCTCGTCACCCGGTGCATCGCGGCCCACGACGCCGATCGGCAGCGCGCGGCCGCCGAGCGCGCGGACGTTGTGGGCGGCGTTGGCGGCGCCGCCCAGCCGCACCTCGCGCTCCGAGAAGCGGAGGATGAGGACGGGCGCCTCGCGCGAGATGCGCGCGGGCTTGCCGAACAGGTACTCGTCGATGATCACGTCGCCGATGACGACGATCGTCTTGCCGGTGAAGCCGCTGATGAGTCGCCGGAGCCGGTCGGTGGACGCCGTCATGCCGCCGCCCGCTGCCGCAGGATCCAGTCCACCGCGGCCAGCAGGTCCTCGGCCACGTGATCGGGCGGCACGCGAAATGATGCCCGTCGGTACTCCCACTCGCCGAGCCCGTAGCCGGTGAGCACCAGCACGCCGCGCGTCCCCGCCGCGCGCCCGGCGTCGAGGTCGCTCGCCTTGTCACCGATCGTGGTCGAGGCGGCGAGGTCGAGGCCAAGCTCGCGGGCGGCGCGTGTGAGCAATCCGGGCCGCGGCTTGCGGCAGTCGCAGTCCGCGCGATACGGCGGGTCGCCGGCAGTCGGATGATGCGTGCAGACGTACAGGCCGTCGATGTGCGCGCCGCCCGCCTTCAGCTGGCAGACGAGCTCGTCGTTCACCGCGTGCATCACCTCTTCGGAAAAATACCCGCGCGCGAGACCGGCCTGATTGGTGGCCACGACGGCGGCGATGCCGGCGGCGTTGAGACGACGGATGGCCTCCGCCGACCTCGGGAGCAGCCGAAGCCGCCGCGGGTGGTTGACGTATCCCACCTCCTCGGTCAGCGTGCCGTCCCGGTCGATGAACACCGCGGGGCGAACAACCACGCCGGCCAGTGTATGCCGCCACCTGTGATTCCTCAAGGAAAATCAGCGGTTGCGTCGGGCGACGACGCCGTACACGCGCTCGAGTGCCTGGACCTGCCGCGTGAAGGTGTACGGTTCTGCCGCCGCGCGCGCCGCCTCGCTGGCCTCGCGGGCCGGGCGCGCGCGCAGCCGGAGAACGGCCTCGGCCAGCGCATCCGGCGAATCGGGATCCACGACCGCTCCCGCCATCTCGGCGACGACCTCTGCGCCGCCGGCGCGCGTGCTCGTCACCACCGGCAGTCCGCTCGCGAGCGCCTCGAGGTGCACGTTGCCGAACGGCTCGTAGCGCGTGGGCAGCACGAGGACGTCGGCGGCCGCGTACCACCGCTCGATGTCGGCGCGCACCCCGAGCCACAGCACGCGCTCGGCCAGGCCGTGCGCGGAGGCCAGCGCGCGGTACGGGGCGCTGTCGCCACGGCCCACGACGAGCAGCCGGCTAGTGTCGTCGCCGAGCTTGGCGAGCGCGCGGATCGCCATCTCGAGCCCCTTGCGCTCCCAACCACTGCCCGCGAAGAGCAGCAGCCACGCGTCGTCCGGGACGCCCGCCTCGGCCCGCGCGCCGGCACGGTCGCGCGCGCGCCGGCGCGGATGGAATCGCTCGAGATCGACGCCGTTGTAGACGACGAAGAGCCGCGAGTCGGGCACGCCATAGAGCCGGGCGATCTCCGCGGCGCCGGCGTGCGAGATGGCCACGATGGCCGGCGTCCGCGCGAACACGCGGCGCTCGAGGGCCAGCGTCACGCGGTGATGCAGTCGCCGCGTCTCGCGCGTCCCCATCGCGTGGACGTAACCCAGGTGGCAGCCCTCACCCGCCCGGTAGACGTCCTGCACCAGCGTCCGCTCGTGGCTCTGCACGACGTCCCACGTCGGGCGTCGCGCGATCCGCGCCGCGGCGGCCGCGAGCGCGAGCGTCCTCAGTGGCGACGGCAGTGGCGGCACGCGAAGACGATGGTCGGTGACGCCCGCGTGCGATGCCTGCCGTCCCGGCCCCGCGCGATGCACCTCGTGCCCGCGCGCGGCGAGCGCGGAAAGCAGCCCGCTGGTCGCCGTCTCCACGCCACCGTGCACGCTGTACGGCCGGGCGATGATCAGGATCCTCACGTGCCAGCCGCCAGGCGCTCGACGAGCGGGAACAGCGTCTCCCGCGCCGCCGCGAAGCTGTAGCGCTCGACGCACCGGGCGCGCGCGCGCCGCCCGAGCTCCGCCGCGCGCTGCGGCTCGGCCAGCAGCGAGGCGAGCACGGCGCGCAGGGCCGTGACGTCGCCCGGCGGCACGAGGAGGCCGCAGCCCTCGAGCACCTCGGGAATCATCGAGACCGACGTCGACACGATCGGGCGCGCCATCGCCATCGCGTCGAAGAGCTTGGCCGGCACCTGGCCCACCGTGTCGGTGGTCGCGCGCTGCGGGACGGCGACGACGTCGGCCGCGGCGAGATAGCGCGGCACGTCGTCGAACGCGATCTCGCCGCGCACGGTGACGTGCGGCTTCGCGGCCCAGCGGCGCGCGGCCTCGCTGCGCACGTCTGCGCCGACGATCACGAGCCTCGCGCCCGACACGCCGTCCATCGCCGTCACCAGGTCATCGACGCCCTTGTGCGCGCGCGGCGTGCCGAGGAACATGACCACGCGCGCGGCGCCCGCGCCGAGTGCGACGCGGGTCGCCGCGCCGTCCACCCGCGCGGGATCCCAGGCGTCGGTGTCGCGGACGTGCGGCAGCAGCGTGCCGCCGAAGCGCCGCAGCAGGAAGCGCGAGGCGACGGTGATGGCGTCGGCGCGGCCCACCAGGCGCTCGGCCAGCCACGTCCACGGCAGGCCGTTCGGGTTGGACAGGTTGAGCGCCCGCCCCACGCGGCCCCAGAAGCCACTGCGATAGAAGAAGCCGAGCTCCCAGTCGTCGATGTCGAGCAGCAGCGGGCGCGGCCGCTGCCGGCGCGCGAGCAGCGCGATCCCGAAGCTCGTGGCCCGTGGCTTGGAGGCGATCAGGACGTCGCCGTCGGCGAGCCGGGCGAGCGCGGGCGCCAGGCTCGCGAACGCGGGATAGCGGGCGCCCGCCAGCGCACGATATGCGACGGCGCCGTCGCGCGCGGGACGCCACAGTGCAGGCCCGAAGCGCGGCCCGACGACCTCGACCGCGTACCGCGGCGCCAGCAGACGCGCGAGCAGATCGGCCCGGCCCGTCGCGTTGTCCGACAGGTCGAAGGCCAGCACGGAGATCTTCACGCGACGAGGCGCTCGTAGTGGGCTTCGAGGCTCTCGGCGATGCGGGCGCCCGAGTAGTGCTCGACCAGACGGCGGCGTCCGGCCTTTCCCAGGCGCGCGCGCAACTCCTCGTCGGCGAGCAGCCGCGTGAGCGCGCCGGCCAGGGCCTCGGCGTCGCCGGCTGGCACGAGCAAGGCGTGCTTGCCGTCGGTCAGCACCTCCGGCACCACGCCGGTGCGCGCGGCCACCAGGGGCCGTCCCGCCGCCAGGTACTCGAAGAGCACGCGCGACATCCCGTCGGACTCGAGCGGCGCGTAGAGCCCGATGTCGAGCGCGGCCATCACCGCCGGAAGGTCGGTGGCCCAGCCTGCCATGGTGACGTGCGCGTCGAGCCCGGCGCGGCGCACGGCCTCGCGCACGAGCGATTCCCGCGACCCGCGCCCGATGAATGCGAAGTGCGCGCGCTGGCCGGCGGCCAGCAGGCGCGCGGCCGCGTCGATGACGACCTGGTGGCCCTTCATCACGCGGAAGCCCGACACGAGCCCGACGAGCGGCGCGTCGTCGCCGCCGAGGGCGGCGCGGACGGCGGGATCCGCCGCGCGCGGCCTGTACGACTCCGCGTCGGCGCCGCCCGGCAGCGCGACCACGCGCTCGGCCGGCAGCAGTCCCGCGGCGAGATACTGCCGGCGGATCGCGTCGCTCACGGTAACCACCAGTGCGGTCGCGCGCCGGTACAGCCACCGGTTGGCGGCGTGCGGGCGGACGGCCTGCGCGATGTGACGGGTTCGCACGATCGGCCGCGGGCGGCCGCCGAGGCGCGAGGCGACGGCGGCCAGCCAGTGCTCCTTGCCGCGATGCACGTGCACGAGGTCGGCGTCGCGGAGGGCGCGCGCCAGGCGGCGCACGTCGGCGCCGTCGGCGGCGAGCCGCATACCGCTCGCGAACTCGAACGTCTCGATTCGCTCGACGCCCTCCGCCCGCGCGCGGTCGATGACCGCCGCCTCCGTGCCGCGCCGACAGCCCAGCGTCACCTGGTGGCCGCGGCGCTCGAGCTCGCGGCACACGCGCGCCGCCCAGTACGCATCCGACGACCAGCCGCGACACGACACGAGATGGAGAATCCTCACGCGTCGCCTTCCACGAGCCCGCGGTAGACGTCTTCTATCGTCTGCACCGCGCGCTCGGGACTGAACTCCGTCTCCGCACGCCGCCGGCCGGCCGCGCCCATGACGCGGGCGCGCGCGCGATCCGCGAGCACCACGCGCAGCGCCGCCGCCACCGCCGCCGGCGCGTCGTCGTCGACGAGCCAGCCCGTCTCGCCGTGGACGACGGTCTCCGGGAGCGCACCCACGGGGCGCGCCACCACCGGCCGGCCGGCCGCCATCGCCTCGAGAACGGCGCGGCAGGAGTCGTCGGAGCCGGCGGCCATCAGTGCGAAGCAGTCGGCGGCGGCCAGGACCGCGGGCAGGTCACGATCGCGATAGCCGGTGAAGATGACCTGCTGAGCGAGACCCAGCTCGACCACGAGCGCCTCGAGCCGCGCCCGCGTCTCGCCCTTGCCGACCAGCAGCAGTCGCGCGGCGGGCAACGCGGCCAGCAGCTCACGGAACGCGGCGATCAGCAGCTCGTGACCGCGCCCGGGCGCCAGCCGCGCCACCGAGACGACGACGGGCGCGTCGTCGAGCTTGAACTCCTCCCGCACGGCCTGGCCGTCGGCGCGGCCGTCGAAGCGGACCAGGTCGGCCGCGCCGGGCGTCCAGTGCACGCGGCCGCCGGCCACGCGCGCCACGCGGCAGCGCGCCTCGATCCGCCGCGACACCGCGAACGCCGCGGCCGTGCGCCGGTAGAGTGCGCGCGCGGCGACACCGCGCTTCACCGCCCGCGCGTTGTGGAACGTGCGCACGACGGGCGGGCTCCCGTTGCCGAGGGCCGCGGCGAGGACGGCCAGCCAGTGGTCGTGCGAGTGGTGCGTGTGCACGAGGTCGACGGCGTGCTCGCGCACGAGTCGGCGAAGCCGCGTGAGATCGCGCACGAGCTCGAGCGGGGCCAGCCGTGCGCGCAGGCGCAGGCCGTCCACGAGCGGCACGCCCATCTCACGCGCCTTCAGCTCGTAGCGGTCGCCCGGCGTCACGGCGAGCAGGACGCGATGCCCGCGCGCGCGAAGGCCGCGGACCAGCTGCAGCGTCGGGTCCGCGCTCCCCGTCCACCACCGGTTCGCGGCGAGGTGCAGGATCGAGAGGGACCGTCCGCTCACCGCGCGAGCGCCTCACCGGACAGCACGTCGAGCACGGCGTCCCGCACGCGCTCGGGGGCCAGGTCGCGCAGGCACGGATGATCGATCGGACACGTGCGATAGAAGCACGGCGCGCACGGCACGGGATGCGTGAGCACGCGCGCCTGACCCCGTGGCGCGGACAGCGCCGGATCGGTCGGGCCGAAGAGGGTGACGGCCGGCGTGCCGAGGGCCGCCGCCAGATGCGCCACCCCGGTGTCGCCGCTCACGAGCACGTCGACCTCGCTGAGCAGCGCGCTCAGCAGCGCCGGGCGGTCGCGGCCCACGAGCGTGCGCGCCGGCGCGGCCGCCGTCACGCGAGCCGCGGCGGCCGCGTCACCCGGCGCTCCGACCAGCACGACCGGGGTGCCCTCGCGCGCCATCAGCCGGCAGAACGCCTCGACGCACCCAAGCGGCCAGAGCTTCGCCGGACCGAACGCGGCACCGAGATGGACAGCGACGACCTTGCCATCGCCCGCACCGGCGTCGCGCAGCAGCGCGCGCACTTCCTCGCGCTCGGAGCCGTGGCGATCCGGCGCCGCGAGACTGGGGACGTGGTCGGCGATGGCGGCGCCGCACGTCGCGGCCAGGGTCAGATACTCGTCGACCTGGTGCTGACGCGGCGCCGGCAGAGCAGGCGCGTCGGTGAGCAGCAGTCCCCGTCCCGCCGTCGCGAACCCGACGCGACGGCCCGCGCCCCAGTACCACGCGGCCAGCGCAGACTCGACCGAGTTCGGCAGCAGCACGGCCGTCTCGGGGTGCTCGCGGCGGACCGCGTCGGCGGCGGCGAGGCGCGCGTTCCAGGCCCGGGGGTATGTCACCAGCGTGTCGGCCAGTCCCTGGCGCGCGAGCAGCCCCACCCACGGGCCCGCGAGCACGACCCGCCAGCGCGCGAAGTGCTCGCGGAGCGCGCGCACGGCCGGCACCGCCATGACCGTGTCACCCAGCCAGTTCGGAAGGCGGACGGCCAGCGTGTGGGTCGTCATGGCGCCGGCGCCGTCGGACGCCGGGTCACCGCACGCGCGATGACCGCACGCCACTCCGCCTCGCCCGACAGCAGCTCGAGCCGCACGCCGATCACGTAGAGCGGCTGCTTGGCCGGCAGCAGCGTGCGCAGGCGGGCCCAGTCCTTCTCGGTTGTCACCAGCCCGTCGGCACCGCCCGCCATGGCGCGGGCCTCGAGTGCCCGCACGTCGTCCCGCGAGTATCGATGGTGATCGGCAAATCTCGCGATGCCGGCTTCCTCGACGCCGAGATCGGCCAGCGTGCGACGGAACCCGTCGGGCGCGGCGATCCCCGCGAACGCGAACAGGCGGCGGCCGCGCAGGATCGCGAGCGGCTGGTCCTTCATCGGTCCCGCCTCCCAGCACTCCGTCGGCACGTGGTGCGCGGCCACGACGGGCGTGCCGGGCGCGTGACGGCGCACCGCCTCGGCGACCTCGCGCACGTCGTCGGGGCCACGCGCGCCGGTGGCCACGACGAGGTCGGCACGGGCGAGCGCGGACAGCGGCTCACGGAGCGGCCCGCCGGGCAGGAGCCGGCCGTTGCCCCACGGCGCCCGCGCGCGCGCCATGACGATCTCCGCGTCCTTGGCGACCGTACGGTGCTGGAAGCCGTCGTCGAGAACGACGGCGGTGACTCCGAATCGCTCGATGGCCACGCTGCCGGCCTCGTAGCGGTTGCTGCCGACCACGACCGGCACGCCGGGCAGCCGTCTGGCGAGCAGGAACGGCTCGTCGCCGCCCTCGTCGGCTTCCAGGCGAATGGAGGCGGCATCGGCCACGATCTGCACCCCGCGCGTGCGGCGCCCGTAGCCGCGGCTGACCACGGCCGGACGATGGCCGAGCTCCGTCAGCGTCCGGACGGCGAGCTCGACGCCGGGCGTCTTCCCCGTCCCGCCGACGGTGAGATTGCCGATCGACACGACGGGACAGCGCAGGCGCCGCGATTTCAGCAGCCCGCTGGCATACAGCCACTCGCGCGCGCCGAGCAGGCCGCGGTAGCCGCCGGCGGCGACGTCGAGCACGCGCGCGGTGGCGGGTCCGGCGCCGCGCTCCCACGCGTCGAGCAGTCGCTCCGCCGCGCGCGTCACGCCGGCCGCCCGGGAGCGAGATAGCGCTCGACGAGGTCGAGCGTCGCGCCGACCGCGCCGTGTCTGGAGCCCGCCGCCTCCGCGCCCGCCTCGCCGCGCTTGGCCGCGAGCGAGGGATCCGCGAGGAGCGCCTTGAGCTCGGCCGCCAGGGCGGCGGCGTCGCGCACGACGACGGCGGCCTCCGCTTCGACGAGCAGCGCCGCGGCCTCGCGAAAGTTGTCGGTGTGCGGGCCGATGAGCACGGGCTTCCGCCGCAGTGCGGCCTCGAGCATGTTGTGGCCGCCGCGCGGTACGAGACTGCCGCCGACGAAGACGACGTCGGCGATCCCGTAGATCTGCGCCAGCTCGCCGACGGTGTCGAGAACGATGACGGGCGGCCGCGCCGCACGGGCGGCCCGCGGCAGCGTGCTGCGCCGCACCGCGCGCCAGCCGCGCGCGCTCACCAGCGCGAGCACCTCGTCGACGCGCTCGGGATGGCGCGGCGCGAGTACGAGCGCGAGGTCCGGGTGGATCGACTGGCCTGCCGCGTGGGCGGCGAGCACCGCATCCTCCTCCCCCTTGTGCGTGCTGCCGGCCACCCAGACGGCCTGCTCCGGACGCAAGCCGAGCAGCCGACGCCACAGGTCCGCAGCGCCGGGAGGGTCGCCGGGCGCGTCGTGCTTGAGGTTGCCCGTCACGACCACGCGCTCGGGCGCGGCACCGAGCGCGATGATACGGCGCGCGTCCTCGTCGGAGCGCATGGCGAACACGCGGACGTCGGCCAGCACGCGGCGCATCGCGGGACGCAGCCAGCGATAGCGCTCGAAGGACCGGTCGGAGAGCCGGCCGTTGGCGATCATGGTCGGCACGCCGCGGCGCGCCAGCTCGCGCAGCACGTTCGGCCAGAGCTCCGTCTCCATGCAGATGAAGAAGGCCGGGTCGATGGCGCTCACCGTGCGTCGCGCGGTCGCGGGCAGATCGAGCGGAAAGTAACGGTGGGTGGCCGCGCCCGCGTACCGCTCGGCCACCACGCGCGCGCCGGTAGCCGTCACCGTGCTCATGATCAGCGGCAGTGTCGGATGCAGCCGGCGCAAGCCCTCCACCAGCGGTGCCGCGGCGATGGCCTCGCCCACCGACACGGCGTGCACCCAGCCGCGCGGGCCGCTGCCCGGCAGCGGCGGTCCGTAGCCGAGACGCGCGCGCAGATTCAGCGGGACGCCGCGCGCCAGGCGGCGTGCGACGGCGAGCGGCGCGTACGCGGTGAGGGCGGCGCCGAGCAGGGCCGTGTAGAGCGGATACATCACGACGCGGCCACCAGCCGGTCCGCTGCGTCGGTGGCCTCCTGTAGCGCGCGCTCCACGCTGGCGCGCGCGCACTCGCGGTCGTCGTCGCGCGCGATCGGCAGCGCGGCGCCGAACACCACGCCGCACCGGGCGAACGGCACCGGCACCAGGAACCTGTCCCACGATGCGAGGCGCCGTGCCGGGCGGGCGGCGACGCCGACCGGCACGATCGGCGCGCCCGTCGTCGCCGCCAGCGACACGATCCCCGCCTGCGCGTGCCCGGCCGGGCCGCGCGGGCCGTCTGGAACGACGGCCACGTCCTCTCCCGCGCGCAGCGCGCGCGCGAGCTCGCGCAGCGCCTCCACGCCGCCACGCGAGGACGAGCCGCGCACGACATCGAGCCCGAACCGCTTCACGAAGTCGGCCACGAGCTCGCCGTCACGCGAGCGACTGGCCAGCACGCGCACGCCCCGCGCGCCCTCCGTCCGCCGGAAGCGAGCGGTCAGCCACGGCACGAGCAGGATGCGGCCGTGCCAGACGGCGTAGATGAGCGGCCGGTGCGCCGACCATAGCGGTCGCACCGCGTCGACGCCCTCCGCGCGCACGCGAAGCGTGACGCCGAGCGCGCGCACGGCGAGCGCCGCGAGCGCTGGGACCACCGCGCTGGCGCTCACGAGGCGGCCAGCTGAAGCACGTGCCGCGCGGCCCGCGCGCCGACGCCGGGGTCGCCGAGCTGGCCCGCGAGCTCACCGAAGGCGTCGCGCTGGGCCGCCCGCGCCGCCGGTGACTCCAGGAGCGCGAGCGTCTCCCGCGCCAGCGCCGCGGCGCTGAGCGTGCCCTGATAGAGCTCGGGAACGACGGCCCGGCCGAGCACGAGGTTCGCGAGACTGATCCACGGCACCCGCACGAGGGGCGCGAACAGCAGCTCCGTGAGCCGCGATAACCGGTAGCACACGACCATCGGCGTCCCAAGCAGCGCGGCCTCCAGAGTGGCGGTGCCGGACGTGACGAGAAGCACGTCCGCGGCGCGCATCACGCCGTACGTGTCCGACGGCACGATCGTCATCGGTGGCCCCGCCGCCGCCGACGGCGAAAGCGCGGTGCGCTCGATGGTGGGCGCCTGCGCGATCAGAAACCGCGCGTGCGGCTGTCGCTGCGCCACGAGCGCGGCCGCCTCCCGCATGACGGGCAGCACGCGCGCCACCTCGTGACGCCGGCTGCCGGGAAGCACGCCCACCACGGTCGCGTCCGCATCGAGCCCCAGTCTCGCTCGCGCCTGCGCTCGCGACGGCGCCCCGACCAGCGCGTCGACAACCGGGTGCCCGACGAACGCCACCGGAACGCCGGCTCGACGATAGAGCGACGGCTCGAACGGAAACACCGCGAGGACCAGCGAGACGACCCGGCGCATCAGCCGTACCCGCCACGGCCGCCAGGCCCACACCTGGGGCGGGATGAAGTAGACGACGGCGACCCCCGCCTGCCGCGCCGCGCGCGCGAGGCGCAGGTTGAATTCCGGGAAATCGATCACGACGAGCGCCCGTGGACGGCTCGGGCCCTCGAGTGCGGCGCGCAGGCGGCGGTACGCGCGGTAGAGCGCCGGCACACCGCGAACGGCCTCCGTGCCTCCGACGGTCGCCTCACCGGTGGAGTCCACGAGCAGCTCCACGCCGGCGGCGGCCATGTGACGGCCGCCCATGCCATACAAGCGCAGGCGGCCGTCGAGGGCCCGGAGCGCGCGCGCCAGCGTGGCGCCGTGCAGATCGCCCGAGGCCTCGCCGGCCACGATCATGACCGCCGGCGCGCCCTCAGCCGGCGTCGCCACGCGTGCTCACCAGCGCGATGCCGGCCGCGTCCGCCTGTCGCGTGGTCGCCTCGCGATCGAGCACGAACACGCGGCCGGCCTCGATGGCGACCGCGGCGGCGCCGCCCTCGGCCGCGGCGGCGATCGTCTCCGGGCCGACCGTCGGGACATCGAAGCGAAAATCGTGATCGGCAGCGACCGTCTTCACGACCACCGCCCCCGCGCCGCCGAGGGCCGTGCCGCGCCGGATCGCCGCCGTCGTGCCCTCGATGGCCTCGAGCGCGCTGACGGCGCCACGGCGGACGACCACCGTCTGGCCGATGCTGAGCGCCGAGAGCGCGCGGGCCACGGCGAGACCGCGCCGGATGTCGGCCCACTCGGCTTCGCTCGGAGCGCGCGCACCGAGCACACGCTCGTCGGGCAGGCCGTCGCCGAGAAACGGTCGCTGGTCGAGGAGCTCGATGCCCATGCCGGCGAGCGTGGCCAGCAGCACGTCCCTGACGTTGCCGTCGAGCAGGCTTCCGGCGCGGGCGGCCATCGCGCGATGTGTGTCGTCGGCAGCTTCGACGCGCAGCAGGTCGGTCATCCAGAACTTCCCCGAGAAGAGGACGCCGGCAATCTTCTCCTCCTGCAGCGTCGCCATCACCGGTCCCATCTCGCCGATGCGGGACGGGACCACCCGGGCCGCGCCGGCGGCGGCACCGTCCGTCAGTGGCGCGAACGCAAAGGCGATCACGCGCCAGCCGCGGCGCCGCGCCTCACGGACCATCAGCGCCGGCAGCTCACCGGCGCCGCACATCAGTCCGAGCGCGCGCTCCACGGCAGGTCCTTCGGCCACGCGATCTCCGGCACGCCGTCGCGGATCATCCGCTCGATCTCCAGCGCCATGGCCAGCGAGGTCAGGTCCTCGGCGAGGTTCAGCTCCACCGTCTCGCCGCCCCGGCGGCGGCGCACGGCGCCCAGCAGGTGCTGGATCTCGAGCTTCAGCGGGTTGTCGCGATGCACCTGGAGATGCTCGACGAGCGAGGCGCGCGAGTAGCGGATCGAGCGGCGGTTGAGCGTGTACTGCTGGGCGGCGCGGCGGTAGATGCGGATGTCCTGGTCGGTGTAGTCGAGCATGATGTACGCGTCGGGCTGGGTGATGGCCAGCGTGCGGACCTTCTCCTCGGTCGCGCGGCTGGCGGTGATGGTGGCGATGGCACGCGACTCGAAGCGGATCTGCACGCTCGCCACGTCGGTCACCGATGAGTGCACGACGGCGCCCTGGGCGGCGATCTGCACGGGCGGTGAGTCGACCAGCCGCAGAACGATGTCGATGTCGTGGATCATGAGATCCATGACCACGGTGTCGTTGCGCACCCGCGGCGCGAACGGTCCCAGCCGACGCGACTCGACCAGGATCGGGGCGCGCACGATCTGGCGCAGCTCGTCCACCGCCCCGTTGAACCGCTCGACGTGGCCGACATGCAGGACGGCGCCCGTGCGCTGCGCGATGTCGAACAGCGCGCGTGCCTCGTCGATGGTCGCCGTCATCGGCTTCTCCACCAGCACGCTGACGCCGGCCTCGAGCAGGTCGCGCGCCACCGCGAAGTGGCGCTCGGTCGGCACCGCGACGCTGGCCACGTCGACGGCGCCGATGAGCGCGCGGTGATCCGTGAACGCGCGCGTGTCGTACTGCCGCGCCACCGCCGCCGCGCGGTCGGCGTCGGTGTCGGCCACACCGACGAGCTCGACGTCGGGCAGCTCGGCGTAGACGAGGACGTGGTACTGCCCCATGTGCCCGGCGCCCACCACCCCCGCCCGGAGTCGCGCGCCGTTGATTGCCATCAGTCCGCAACCTCCTCGGTGTGCGGCGCGCCGTCGCGCGGCGCGCCGACGATGCCATGACGGCGGGCGCCGTCGATGAACTCCAGCAGGATGCGGATCGGCTCCGTCATGGCGAGCTCCTCCCGGATACGCGCGACCGCGCGGGCCGGCGCGAGGCCGGTGCGATAGAGCAGGCGATACGCCTCCTGGAGCGCGCGCCGGTCGTCCGCGCTCATGCCGGCCCGGCGCAGGCCGATCACGTTCACGCCGCGCGCCGTCGCCGGCTGCCCCTCGACCATCACGTACGGCGGAACGTCGGCGTTGAGCTTCGCCATGCCGCCCACGTAGGCGTGGGTGCCGATCCGCGTGAACGGCACCATGCCGGTCAGCCCGCCGACGGTCGCGCGGTCGCCGATCTCGCAGTGCCCGGTGATGCCTGCGTAGTTGATGACGATCACCCCGTCACCGAGCCGGCAGTCATGGGCGACGTGGCTCATCGCCATCAGCAGGCAGTCGCGCCCGATCTCGGTCCAGCCGTCGGGCTGGGTCGAGCGATGCACGGTGACGTACTCGCGGATGACCGTGCCGGAGGCGACGCGCACCCCGGACGGCGTGCCGGCCTTGAATTTCAGGTCCTGCGGCGCGCCGCCGACGATGGCGCCGTGCCCGACCTTGACGTGCGGGCCGAGAGCGACGCGGCCCTCGAGCACGACGTGGTGGCCGAGCTCCACGCCGTCCGCGAGTGCTGCCTCGGGGCCGACGACGCAGAAAGCGCCGATCCGCACGTCGTCCGCGAGCACGGCTGACTTCTCGACGACCGCCGACGGATGGATCTCAGGCATCGCCGTCGCTCGCGGTCGCCGCCCGCTTGCCCGTCAGCGCTTCCAGCGCCTGCTCGAGCGCGCGCACGCGACGCAGCAGCTCCGGCAGGCGCGTCTCGGCGACCATGATGCGCTTGGCCTCGAGCATCGGTCGCGCCGGCGTGCCGAGGTACTTTCCGCCGGCCGCCAGGCTCGATGGCACGCCGCCCTGGGCCCCGACCAGCGCGCCGTCCCCGATGGTGACGTGATCCGCGACGCCGACCTGCCCGGCCAGCACCACGCCGCGCCCGAGCCGCGACGAGCCCGACACTCCGACCTGGGACACGAGGATGGAGTGCTCGCCGATATCGACGTTGTGGCCGATCTGCACGAGGTTGTCGATCTTCGTGCCGCGGCGGACGATCGTGTCGCCGAAGGTCGCGCGATCGATCGTGGTGTTGGCCCCGATCTCGACGTCGTCCTCGATGAGGACGCCACCGGTCTGCGGAATCTTGCGGTGCTGCGCGCCGTCGAACGCGAAGCCGAAGCCGTCGGCGCCGATCACCGCGCCGGGATGGATGACCACGCGGCGCCCCAGCCGCACGCCGTCGAGCAGGGTTACGTGCGTGCCCAGCGCGCAGTCATCGCCAACCTCGACGCCGGTCCCGATGTACACGAGTGGCGCCATTCGCACGCGCGCACCGATGCGCGCGCCGGCCTCGATCACCGCGTGCGCGCCGATGCTGGCGCTGGCGTCGATGCGCGCGTCGGCGCCGACCACCGCCGTCGGGTGGATGCCGGGCACGACGGCGGCGGGAGGATGAAAGAGGTTCAGCAGATCGACGAGCGCCTGCTGCGGCGCGCGCACGCGCAGCACCGGCGCCGGCAGCGCGACGGCGTCGGCGCCGGCCACGAAGGCCCCGGCCCGCGAGGCTTTCGCGGCGTCGACGTAGCGCGCGTGCGTCAGGAAGGACACCTGGTCGGGCCCGGCCGTCTCCAGCGGCGCCACGCCCCTGACCAGACGGCGGGGATCACCCTCCAGCGTGGCGCCCAGGACCTGGGCAAGCTGTGCGAGCGTGAAGCCCTCGGTACTCGTCATCACCGGCTACTTCTTCTTCGCTCCGGCCTCCCGGTCGTAGGCCCGGATCACCTCGTCGGTGAGGTCGGCGTCGGTGGCGGCATAGAGCACCCCGGCGTTGCGCTTCTCGACGATCATGTAGTAGTTCTTTTCCTTGCCGACGCGCTCGATGACGCCGCCCATTTCCTGCAGGACCTTCTGGAGCAGCGCGGCCTCCTTCTTCTCCAGCTCCTTCTGGTAGTCGTCGGCCGCCCGCGCGGCGTCCCGTCGCTTGCGGTCGAACTGCTCCTGCTTCTCACGGCGCGCGTCCGCGGTGAGCAGCGGTCCTTTCTTCTCGATCTCGTCACGGAGCTTCTCCAGCTCCTGCCGTCGCCCGTCCATTTCCTTCTGGATGCCGGCCCGCTCCTTCTCCAGCTGCTCGCGGGCCGCCACCCCGGCCGCCGAGCGTGCGAGCACGCGCTGGACGTCGATGTAGCCGATCTTCGTGGCCATGGACGCGGCCGCGGCCGCCGCCGGAGCGGGCGCAGGTGCCGGCCCCGGCGCCTGCGCCTCCGCTCCGGCGACCGTCAGACCGACGAGCAACGCCGTCAGCACCACTTCCGCTCCTGCCCTCATACGACCCTCCTCAAAACGGCGAGCCGACCGAGAAGTTGAACGCCCCGGGCTTGTCACCGGGGCGCGGATCGAGATTGAAGCCGTAGTCCACCCGGATGGGGCCGAATGGCGACAGCCACCGCAGTCCGCCGCCGAGCGCGGTCCGGATGTCGGTGAGGTCGAACTTGGTGCGAAAACCGTAGGCGTTGCCCGCGTCGACGAAGATGGCCGCCCGCAAGTTGAAGGGCAGCGGCACGATGTACTCCAGGTTACCGAGCACCTCCGTGGTGCCGCCGATCTTCGCGCCGCTCTCGTCGATGGGCGAGATTTGCCGCGCCTTGAACGAGCGTATCGAGTTGGAGCCGCCCAGATAGAAGCGCTCGAAGAGCGGCAGGTCCTCGTCGCCAAAGCCGAAGCCGTAGCCGCCCTCGAGCCGTCCCGAGAGAATGTGCCCGAACCAGATGGGCTGAAAGTACGTGGTCGAGACGACGGACTTCAGGTAGTGGCTGTCGCCACCCAGTCCGGCCACGTCGGTCACGAACGAGAAGCTGCCGCCGCGGGACGGCGCCTGGATATTGTCGCGGCTGTCGCGCGTGAGCGCGCCCTGCACGAGGGACGTGACACGCACGCCTTCCTCGGCGAGCAGCGCGCTGCTCTCGGTGTTACGGATGTTCTTGATGTTGTCGCGCGTGAGACGGTACGCCAGGTTCCAGCGCCAGTACTCCTCGAACGGGTGGCTCAACCGCACGCCGCCGCCGGCCGTCTCGTAGTCGTACTCGGTGAACTGTCGCTGGGTGCTGAAGAGGTCGGCGCCGGCCGCCAGCGGCCGGTCGAACAGCCACGGTTCCGTGAAGCTGAGGATGCCCTGCTGGACGTTGGCGCCCGCACGGAGGCGAATCGACGCCTGCCACCCGCGACCCAGGAAGTTGTTCTGTGACAGGTCAATGGTGCCGAGAAAGCTGTCCTGCGAAGAAAAGCCGCCGCCGATGCTGAACATCCCGGTGGGCCGCTCGGTGACGTCGACGTTGACGACGATCTTCGTCTTGTCGCTGCCGGGCGCCGTGTTGACCTCGACCTTCTCGAAGTATCCGAGGTTGACCAGCCGCTGGCGCGAGCGCTGCAGCTTTCGCAGCGTGAAGATGTCGCCTTCGGCCATCTGCAGCTCGCGGCGCAGGATCTTGTCCTGACTGCGCACGTTGCCGGCCACGTTGATGCGCTCGACGTAGACGGTGGGCCCCTCGTTGATGTCGAAGGTGAGCGCGAGCCGGTTGTTGTCCGCCGGGTCGATCTTCGGGTTCACCTCGGCGGATGCACGGCCGATGTTCGAGTAGAGCTCCTCCACCGCCTTCACCGAATCGCGAAGCTCCGAGCGCGAGAAGACGTCCCCTTCCTTGAGCTTGAGCTGACGGCGCACTTCGCTCTCCGGCAGCAGGGTGACGCCGGTGATGGCCACGGGACCCACGAGGTGCTGGACGCCCTCCACCACGACGATGTCGATGATCACGCGCGCCTTCTCGCGATCCACGGTGACGTCGTGGGACTCCACACGGGCATGGATGTAGCCGTGGTCGTTGTACAGCTGCAGGATGCGCTCGATGTCCTCCTCGAGCTTCTGCCGCTGCACGGTGCCGCGCAGGATGTAGTACTGCCGCTCCTGCGTGACCATGGCCGCCTTCACCTGCTTGTCGGTGAGACCCTTGTTGCCGCGAATGACGATCTTGTCGATCTTCATCTGACGGCCTTCGTTGATGGTGAAGACGATCTTCACGTCGCCGTCGGCGAATTTCTCGATGTCCGGGGTGATCTGCACCTCGAAGTAGCCTTCCCCCTCGTAGAAGTCCTTCATGGCCTCACGCGCGCGCTGTACCTCCACCGGGTTGTACACGGTGCCGAGCTTGAGATCGATCTTCTCCTGCAGCTCGCTGGCGGAGGCCTTCTTGTTGCCGATGAAGTCGACGTCCCGCACGAACGGCCGTTCCGTGACGACGAAGGTCACCTTCACGCCGCCCTCGAAGTCCTCCACGCGGAGCTGGACGTCGTCAAAGAATCCGAGTGCGAACACGGAGCGGACGTCTTCGGAGATCTGGGAGGTGTTGAACGGCCCGCCGAGGGTAGTCTTGACACGGCCGAGGATCACCGCCTCCTGCACGCGGCGATTGCCCTCGACTGTGAGCTCCTTGACCAGGATGGGCGACTGCGCCGCCGCGCCCGCCACCGCTCCCAGCCAGCTAGCGAGCAGAACGACAACGGCGGACCACACTCGCCCCCGAGTGGCCACCGCGCGTCAGACTCGCGCCGGCTGTCGCTTAACGCTCAGCAAGCTCGAGCGGCGCGTCGGCCGAGCGAGACTCGCGGAAGACGAAATTCCCTCCGTCGATGTCCACGTCGATCCGGGCGCTCTCTGGCACCTGTCCGCGAACGATGGCCTCCGCCAGCGGATCCTCGATGTGCTTCTGAATGGTCCGCCGCAGCTGCCGTGCACCGTACTGGGGGTCGTACCCCTTCTCGACCAGCGCGGCCTCGGCGGCCGGCGTGAGCACGAGCTCGATGCCCTTCTCGGTGAGCTGCTTGTTGATCTTGTCGATCATCAGCCGAATGATCTGCTGGATGTGCGGCAGCGACAGCGCGTGGAACACGATGATGTCGTCGATCCGGTTCAGGAACTCCGGCCGGAACGCGCGCTTCATCTCCTCCATCACGCGGTCCTTCATCTTCTCGTAGCTCGCCTCGTCCGACTCCTGCATGAAGCCCGGCGCGACGCGCTTGCCGATGAGGCTCGTACCGAGGTTCGACGTCATGATGAGAATGGTGTTCTTGAAGTCGACCACGTGACCGAGCGAATCGGTGAGGCGGCCGTCGTCCAGCACCTGCAGCATCATGTTGAACACGTCGGGATGTGCCTTCTCGATCTCGTCGAAGAGCACCACCGAATACGGGCGTCGCCGGACCTTCTCGGTCAGGAAGCCGCCCTCCTCGTAGCCGACGTAGCCGGGCGGGGCGCCGAGCAGCCGGGAGACGGAGAACTTCTCCATGTACTCCGACATGTCGACCCGGATCAGCGCGTTCTCGTCACCGAACAGATACTCGGCCAGCGTGCGCGCGAGCTCCGTCTTGCCGACGCCGGTGGGGCCGAGGAAGATGAACGATCCGACGGGACGCTTGGCGTCCTTGAGGCCGGCGCGCGAGCGCCGGATGGCGCGGGAGACGGCTTTGACGGCGTCATCCTGGCCGATGATGCGGCCGTGGAGCGCCTCCTCCATCCGCGCGAGCTTGGCGGACTCCTTCTCCTCCAGCTTGCTGAGCGGGATGCCGGTCCAGCGCGAGACGATGAACTCGATGTCCTCCTCGCCGACCGACTGCGTCCCCTTGCCCTTGTTCTTCTCCCAGTCGCGCTTCATCTCTTCTTCGCGGCCGCGCAGGACTTTCTCTTTCTCGCGGAGCGACGCTGCTTTCTCGAACTCCTGCGCCTCCAGGTACATGTCCTTTTCCCGGATGACGCGCTCGAGCTCTTTTTCGATCTCCTTCAGCTCGGCGGGCGGCGTGAGGGCCATGAGCCGCGTCCTCGACGATGCCTCGTCGATGACGTCGATGGCCTTGTCCGGAAGCTGCCGGTCGGTGATATACCGGTCGGCCAGCGTCACGGCGGCGCTGATCGCCTGCTCGGTGATCTTCACGCGATGATGCGCCTCGTACTTGTGACGCAAACCGCGGATGATCTCGATCGACTCCGGCACCGACGGTGCCTTGACGATGACGGGCTGGAAGCGTCGCTCGAGCGCCCCGTCCTTCTCGATGTACTTGCGGTACTCGTCGAGCGTGGTGGCGCCGATCGTCTGGATCTCACCGCGCGACAGCGCCGGCTTCAGCATGTTGCTGGCATCGATGGCACCTTCGGCGGCGCCGGCCCCGATGAGCGTGTGCAGCTCATCGAGGAAGAGCACGACGTTCTCAGATTGGCGAATTTCCTTCATGACGGCCTTCAACCGCTCCTCGAACTGGCCGCGATACTTCGTTCCCGCCACGAGAGCGCCCAGATCCAGCTGGAGCAGGCGCTTGTTGGCCAGAACGTCGGGCACGTCATGGGAGATGATCTTCTGCGCGAGGCCCTCGACAATGGCCGTCTTGCCGACACCGGGCTCGCCGATCAGCACGGGGTTGTTCTTGGTGCGGCGCGCGAGAATCTGGATGACTCGCTCGATCTCCTGCTCGCGCCCGATGACGGGATCGAGCTTCGTCTCCCGCGCCAGCTGCGTGAGGTCGCGGGCGAACTCGTCGAGCACCGGCGTCTGCGAGCGCTTCTTGGGGCGCGGATAGTACTGGTCACCGAGCAGCGCGAGCGTCTCCTGTCGCACCTCGTCCAGACGCGCGCCGAGCGATTCGAGAATCTTGGCGGCGATGGACTGACCTTCTTTCATCAGACCGAGCAGCAGGTGCTCCGTACCGATGTAGTTGTGGCCGAGCTGCCGCGCTTCTTCGATGGAGAGCTCGAGGACGCGCTTGGCCTGCGGGGTGAACGGCACCTCACCGAAGGTCAGGGTCTTCGGAAAGCCGGCGAGCGCGCGCTCGACCTCGGCCTTGACCGTCTCCAGACGCAGACCGAGCCGTTGCAGGACCGCCGTGGCGATGCCTTCCCCGTCTCGGATGAGGCCGAGCAGCACGTGCTCGGTCCCGACGAAATCGTGCCGGAACCGTCCAGCCTCTTCTCGAGCGAGGATGATGACCCGTCGCGCCCGTTCGGTGAACCGTTCAAACACTGGAGTCCCCCACCCCTTTCCTGTGTGCCTGGTGACCCGATTTTGCTTAACCGACGCCTAGTTATTCCGAGTCGACCTCAGTATAGCCCTCAGCGCTAGAGGCCCGCTAGCCTTTTTCTGTACGAACGCAGTATCTCACCATTGCGTCTTGCGAATACCCCGCCAACACGACGGGCTCGGCCGACGCACTGCGCGCTCCTGACGTGAGGCGGTCACCGCTCGCTCGGGTCCATCTCACGCGCGAGGCCGTCCACGAGCCGATACCCGCGCTCCGCCCTGCGCGCCAGCTCGGGATTGTGGGTCGCGACGAAGAACGCGATCCCGCGCTCACCCTGCAGCTGAAGGAACAGATCGTATATGACTGCGCTGGTTTTCGGATCCAGGTTGCCGGTCGGCTCGTCGGCGAGGATGACCTTCGGGCCGTTGATGAGCGCGCGCGCGACGGCAACCCGCTGCTGCTCACCACCGGACATCTCCCCCGGGCGGTGGTGCAGGCGGTCGCCAAGACCAACCTCCGTGAGCGCCGCTGCCGCTCGCTCGCGCGCCTCCGAGGTCGGTCGCCGCTGCAGCAGGGCGGGAATCATCGCGTTCTCGAGGGCGGTCAGGTCGCCGAGCAGGTTGTAGAACTGGAAGACGAATCCGACCTCCTGTCGGCGGTACCTCGCGAGGGCCGCTTCGCCGCGCGCGAAGAGATCCTCGCCGCGGAACAGCACGCGCCCCGCGCTGGGACGGTCGAGGGAGCCGAGCAGGTGCAGCAGCGTCGACTTCCCCACCCCGGAGGCGCCGACGAGGGCGACCACCTCGCCGGCCGCGATCTCGACCGAGGCGCCGCGAAGCACGCGAACGACCTCGGGCCCCGTGCGATATTCCCGCTCGAGATCGATCCCCGCCAGCAGCGGCTCCCGGATCATGATCCTCGTTGCTCACCCATCATTGTGATGCCTCCGGGCCTGCGCCGGGCTCCGCCGCCCGACGTTCTGCGCTCGAACGCGCTCTGCTCATCTTCTTTGCGCCGTCGGGGCGGCTGCGCCGGGCTCCGCCGCCCGACGTTCTGCGCTAGAAAGCGCTCACTCATATCTCAGCACGTCCACGGGGCTCAGGGCGCCGGCGCGGCGGGCGGGGATGACGCTGGCGAGGAACGCCAGCAGGAGCGTCGCGCTGATGATGAGGGCGAAATCGCCGGACGAGAGCTTCATGGGCAGGTAGTCGATCTGGTAGACGTCGCCGGCCAGCTTGATGATCTTGTAGGTGTTCTGGATCCAGATGATGGCGAGGCCGACGGCGCTACCCGCCAGCGTGCCGACCACGCCGATGGTCATACCGACCGAGAAGAACACGGCCGTGATCGACGGCGCCGTGGCACCGATGGCCTTCAGGATGCCGATCTCCTTCCGCTTCTCGGCCACCAGCAGCACCAGGTGACCGATGATGGCGAAGGCGGCGACGAGCACAATGATCGTCACGATCACGAACAGCGCGAGCTTCTCGAGCTGAAGCGCGGCGAAGAGGTTGCGGTTCATGTCCATCCAGTCGCGCACCCAGAACGGGTAGCCGAGCCGGGCGAGCACGGCCCGCCCGACCCGCTTGGCGTCGAACGGATCGTCGAGCTTTACCTCGATGCCGGTGGCGCCGGCCAGGCCGGCGAAATCCTTGGCGGCCGGCAGACTGAGGTACGCGATCGACGAGTCGAACTCGTACATGCCGACCTCGATGGTCCCCACCAGCGTGTAGCGGCGCATCTTCGGCACCATGCCGACGGCCGTGAGCGCGCCTTTCGGAGAGATCACCGTGACGGCATCCCCGGGCGCCACGCCGAGCAGCCGCGCGAGCTCCACGCCGAGCAGGATCGCGCCCTCGCCGCCCGCCAGCGGGTCCAGGCTGCCGCTCCGCAGCTGCGAGCGCAGATCGTTTCGCACCGCGGGGGCGCTGAAGTCGACGCCGCGCACCAGCCCGCCGTGCGCCTCGCCGGCCGCGCTCGTGAAGAGCGCCTGCTGGAGGACGAACGGCGTGGCCGACCGGACACCACTCACCGCCTTCACCCGCTCCGCGACATCCTGGGCGTTCATGAGACCGCCCGTGCCGCTCTGGAAGACGAGCAGGTGCGGGTTCGCCGAGATGATGCGGTCGCGGATCCCGTCCTGAAACCCGGTCATCACCGCCAGAACCACGATGAGCGCGGCGACACCGAGGAACACGCCGCCGACGCCGATCCACACGAACAGCGACAGGTTGGTCCGGCTGCCCCGCGAGCGGAGGTACCGCAGCCCGAGGAACAGCTCCACGGGCAGGCCGCCCCTCACGGTCCGCCCGCCTCCGGTCGCAGGTGCGGAAAGAGAATCACCTCGCGGATCGACGGCTGGTTGGCGAAGAGCATCACCAGACGGTCGATGCCGATGCCTTCGCCGGCGGCGGGCGGCATGCCGTACTCGAGCGCGCGCACGTAGTCCTCGTCCAGCCAGTGGGCCTCGTCGTCGCCGCGCGCTTGCAGGGCCGCCTGCTCGCGGAACCGTGCGAGCTGGTCGATCGGATCATTCAGCTCGCTGTAGGCGTTGGCGAGCTCCCGTCGGCCGACGAACAGCTCGAACCGATCGACGAGGAGCGGATTCTCGCGCTTCTTCTTTGCGAGCGGCGAGAGCTCGATGGGAAAATCGGTGACGAACGTCGGCTGCACGAGGGTCGGCTCGACCAGCTCGTCGAAAACGTCCTTCCACACCGTCCACGCGGCGGCGCCCGCCTTGCCCTGCACGCCCTTGGCGGCCGCGGCACGGGCGACGGTCGCCACGTCCGTCTCCGGGCTGACGGGCAGCCCGAGCGCCTCCGAGATGCCGGAGAAGAATGGCAGGCGACGCCACGGACGCGTGAGGTCGATGTGGTGCTCGCCCCATGTCAGCGTGAGCCGGCCGAGCAGCGACTGCGCGAGCTCCGTGAACAGCTCTTCCGTGAGCTCCATCAAGTCCTGATAGTCGGCATAGGCCTGATAGAACTCGACCATGGTGAACTCGGGATTGTGCTGGGTCGAGACACCCTCGTTCCGGAAGTTGCGGTTGATCTCGTACACGCGCTCGAAGCCGCCGACCAGCAGGCGCTTGAGATAGAGCTCGGGCGCGATGCGCAGATAGAGGTCGAGGTCGAGGGCGTTGTGGTGCGTCTTGAACGGTCGCGCGATGGCGCCGCCCGGGATCGGCTGCATCATGGGCGTCTCGACCTCGAGGAACCCGCGCGCGTCGAGGAACGCACGCACGGCGGCGATGAGCCGGCTGCGCAGCACGAAGATCTCGCGCGCCTCCGGATTGACGATGAGGTCGACGTAGCGCTGGCGGTAACGGGTCTCGACGTCCTTCAGGCCGTGCCACTTCTCTGGCAGCGGCCGCAAGGACTTCGCGAGAAATGTGACGCTCTTCACCGCGATGGTGAGCTGCCCCGTGCGAGTGCGGAACATCTCGCCGGTCACGCCGATGAAATCACCGACGTCGAGCGCGGAGAACGCGGCGTAGTCGTCGCCGAGCTGATCGGCCCGCGCGTAGAGCTGGATGCGGCCGGTGCGATCCATCAGGTGGGCGAACGCCGTCTTGCCGTGATCGCGCATCCCCACCAGCCGGCCCGCCACGCTGACCGGACCGAAGGCCTTCAGCTCCTCGTCGCTCGCCTTGTCGAGCCGCTCGGTGAGCGGCTGCGCGAAGTGGGAGACCGGGAACCGCCCGCCAAACGGCTCGACGCCGCGGGCGCGCACGGCTTCGAGCTTCTCGCGACGCTGGCGCATCAGGTCGTTGTCGTCCCGGTCGCTCACGCCTTTGCCGCCCGCCCCGACATGAGATAGGCCTTGATCAGCGCGTCGAGGTCGCCGTCCATGACCGCCTCCACGTTGCCGATCTCCAGACCGCTCCGGTGGTCCTTGATGAGCTGGTACGGATGGAACGTGTACGACCTGATCTGGCTGCCGAACGCGATCTCCTTCTTCTGACCGGTCAGCTCGGACAGCTCTTCGCGCTGCTTCTTCTCGGCCAGCTCGAACAGTCGTGCCTTGAGAATCCGCAGCGCGGTGTCGCGGTTCCGGAGCTGGGAGCGCTCGTTCTGACACTGCACGACGATGCCCGTCGGCAGGTGCGTGATGCGCACGGCGGAGTCGGCGGTGTTGACTCCTTGCCCTCCGGGCCCCGAGGCGCGGAACACGTCGACGCGGATCTCGTCCTCGCGGATGTTGACCTCGACGTCATCGACCTCCGGGGTGACCGACACCGAGGCGAAGCTGGTCTGCCGGCGGCTGGACGCGTCGAAAGGCGAGATGCGCACGAGACGGTGGACGCCCGCCTCACCCTTGAGATACCCGTAGGCGTACTCGCCGGTGACCTCGATCGTCGCGGACTTGATGCCCGCCTCTTCGCCGGGCAGCAGATCGACGACCTCGGCCTTGAAACCGACGCGCTCGAACCAGCGCAGGTACATGCGCATCAGCATCTGCGCCCAGTCCTGCGATTCCGTGCCGCCCGCACCGGGATGGATCGAAAGGATTGCCGCCTTGCTGTCGTGCGGCGCCGACAGCATGACCTTGAGCTCGAACTCGTCCAGCTCCTTGCGCAGGCGGGCAATCCCCTCGGCGATCTCGGCGTCGAGACTGCCGTCGTCGCCGGCTTCGGTGGCAAGCTCGACCAGGACGTTGAGATCCGAGGCCTGCGTGCCCAGCTCGGTGACCCGTGCCACCGTTCTCGCAAGCTCTGTCCGCTCGCGAATCAGCTCCTGCGCGCGGCGGTTATCCTCCCAGAAGGCCGGGGCCGCCATCTCCGTGTCGATGACGCCGAGCCGCGTTTCCTTCGCCGGCAGGTCAAAGATGCCCCCGAAGGTCGTCGACGCGGCGGGTGAGCTCGCCGACGTCACGCTTCACCTCACCCAGCATCAGCCCGCCTCCCCGGCGCGCCGGCGAGTCAGGCCGAGCACGCATGCGGTCACCGCGAGCGACAGCAGTCCCGGCCAGTCGCCGAGCCGCGTGTACAGCGTGCGGCCCACCCGGAGCGGCACCGAATCGGTGAGGATCCCGCGCTGGAAGAGGCCCAGCCGCTTCATGATCTGCCCGCTCGGCGCGATGAACGCGGACACGCCGGTATTGGCCGCGCGGACGACGGAGATCCGGTGCTCGATCGCGCGAAACGGGTACATGGTGAGGTGCTGCTCGGGACCGCTCGTGCGGCCGAACCACGCATCGTTCGTCATGTTGACCATCAGCCGCGCGCCGTCCCTCACGAAGCTCCGGACCAGATCGGGGAAGATGCCCTCGTAACAGATCACGACACCGTACGGGGCTGGCGGGCCCGGGAACACGACGGTGCGGGTGCCGGGCTCCAGCTCGGAAATGAACTCCGCCCAGCCCCGGACGAAACCGATCACTCCCGACAGCGGAACGAATTCGCCAAACGGAACGAGGTGAATCTTATCATACCTGCCGACGATGCCCCGATCGGTCAGCAGGAACGCGGTGTTGCGAAAGCGCGGAGGGTTGCCGGCGGCGTCGATGGAGCCGACCAGCAAGGGCGCCTTGAGCTCCGCGGACATCTCCGTGAGCGCCGCGATGAGCCCGGCGTCCTGCCGCAGGATGGTTGGCGAGGCGGTCTCCGGCCAGACGATCAGCTCGGTGCGCTCGCCGGCAGCCTGTCGCATGAGCGCGAAGTAGATATCGAGCGTCTGCTGCGTATGGCGAGGCTCCCACTTGACCGGCTGCTCGATCGAGGGCTGCATGAGGGTCACGCGCACCGCCGGCGCCGGCCGAGTCTCCGCGCGCAGTCGCGAGCTGCCGAACAGCAGCGTCGCGCCCAGGAGCACGACCGCCAGCGCGACGCCGGTGGCCGCACGGCGCCACGTCAGCAGCAGACACCCGGCCAGCGCGGCATTGACGGCAACGATGAGGAACGACACCCCGTGGACGCCGGTGAGCTCGGCGATCTGGATCACTGCGAGGTTCCGGTACTGCGAGTACGCGATCGTCCCCCACGGGAAGCCGCCGAAGAGATGTCCCCGCAGCCACTCCCCTGCGATCCAGAAGAACGGAGCGGCCAGCAACGCGGCGCCCACCGACCACCGCGCGGTCACACGCGAGACCGCCCAGGCCACGGCGGCCACCCAGAAGGCGCAGTACCCGGCCAGGAGCACGGTGGGCACGTACACGAGTGGGCCGGGGATCGTGCTGTACACGCTGAACGTGAAATTGAGCCAGCGCAGCAGGACGAGGAACAGCACACCTCCATAGAGCAATCCCCAGCGAAACGCCAGTCGCGGCGGCGTGAAGGCGGCGACGACGAGCAGCGGCACGACGCCCACCCAGGGCGTGAGCGACCAGTCCGTCCTCGGAAATGCCAGCGCGACCACGAATCCGGCACCCGCCAGGACCGCCGCGTACCGCCCGAGAGCGCGCCATCCGCTCATGCGCCGGCCGCCAGGCGATCGGCGAGAAATCGCGGCAGGCCGGCCGCCTCGATCTTCCGGCGCGCCGCCGCGATGTCGTACTCGACGCGACGCAGCTCCACCGAGCCCGCCTCGACGTCCCACAGCGCGTACGCGGCGCGCGGATCCCGGTCGCGTGGCTGCCCCACACTGCCGACATTGACGATGTAACGCCGGCCGCGCTCGCTGACGATGACCCGCGGCTGCGGCTCGTGCTCGGGTCCCGAGGAGCCAAGCGACCACATGCCCGGGACGTGGGAGTGGCCGACGAAGCACCAGCGGGTCGCGAAGTGGGCGAACGCGGCCCAGCCGTCCTCGGCGGTGACGAGGTAGTCCCACTCGTCGGGCTGCGCAGGCGATGCGTGGACGAGCGTGGCGTCGCCGACCTCGAGCGCCAGCGGCAGCGCCGCGAGCCAGCTGCGATGCGAGTCGTCGAGCCGCTCCCGTGTCCACTCGGCGGCCGCGCGTGCCCATCGGTTGAACCACGTGAGATCCAGTCGCTCCGCCACGCCCCACTCGTGGTTGCCGGCGACGATGCCGCCGGCGCGGGTCGCGAGCAGGTCGACGCACGCCTCGGGATCCGCGCCGTAGCCGACCGTATCGCCGAGACACAGCACACCGTCCGCGCGCGGGCCGGCATCGTCGAGAACGGCGCGCAGAGCTTCCAGGTTGCCGTGGATGTCGGACAGGATCGCGTACTTCACGCGGTCAGGACGCGGGGCGCAGTTCCCTGTGAATGCGGTCCAGGACTCCGTTGATGAACCGGCTCGACTCGGCGGTGCCGAACTTCTTGGCGATCTCGATCGCCTCGTTGATCGTCACCTTGCCGGGCACGCCGGGCTCGAACAGGAGCTCGTACACGGCCAGGCGCAGGATGTTGCGGTCGACCACGGCCATCCGTTCGAGATCCCAGTGCTCCGCCGTCTGGGCGATGCGCTTGTCGATGTCGGGCTGGTGTCGCTTCGCGCCGTGCACGAGTGCGGCGGCGAACTCCCGCGCATCGTCGGCGACCGGGTGCCGCGCCCAGAACTCCGCCTCGAACGGCCCCGGATCGCTCGCGCCGGTCTGCTCGAGCTGATAGAGGAACTGCAGCGCGATCTCGCGGGCCTTCCGCCGCTGTCCGGCCATGGCGGCTCGCTACTTCGCGGCGCCGCGGCTGCGACGTC
Source organism: Candidatus Methylomirabilota bacterium (assembly GCA_036265915.1). Taxonomy (GTDB): domain Bacteria; phylum Methylomirabilota; class Methylomirabilia; order Rokubacteriales; family CSP1-6; genus AR12. Next base: position 45,164 of record DATAOC010000070.1, read on the forward strand.
GCGGGCGGCGACCCTCGCCGACGCGCCTGCTCATCGTCCTCGTCCTGCTGGCGCCGAACGTTTGCACGAAGGACGCCATCTCGACCGCAGCTTCCGCGGCTTCGGCGCCACGGTTCCCGACCTCGCCGCCGGCGCGCTCCCACGCTTGCGCCTCGGTGAGCGCGGTGATCACACCGAAGGTGGCCGGGATACCGGTGTCGAGGGCCACGCGCTGGATGCCGGCCGCGGCCTGCCCTGCGATGAAGTCGAAGTGTGGAGTCTGCCCGCGAATGACGCAGCCGACGCACACGATTCCGGCGTAGCGACCCGTGCGGGCCAGGTACGCCGCCGCCTGGGGAAGCTCGAACGCGCCGGGCACCCAGTGGACGTCCGCGGCGCGCTCGCCGACGCCGGCCGCGCTCAGCACGCCCAGCGCGCCGTCGAGCAGGCGCTTGGTGATCGGCTCGTTGAATCGCGCGGCCACGACGGCGAAGCGCGCGCCGGCGTGGAGCCGCACGGTGCGGCGTCGACTCGGAGCGCGGCCCGCCATCTCAGTCGGGAAGCGAGGACAGCAGGTGACCCAGCTTGTCGCGCTTGGTGCTGAGGTACTTGCGATTCTCGGGGTTGGCGGGCACCTCGACGGGCACGCGCTCGACGACCGTGAGCCCGTACCCCTCGAGCCCGGCGCGCTTGGCCGGATTGTTCGTCACCAGTCGTAGATTTTTGAGCCCGAGGTCCACGAGGATCTGGGCACCGATACCGTAATCGCGCAGATCGGCCTTGAAGCCGAGCGCCTGGTTCGCCTCCACGGTGTCCTTGCCCTGGTCCTGCAGCTCGTAGGCGCGGAGCTTGTTGTGCAGGCCGATGCCACGGCCCTCCTGGCGCAGGTACACGACCACGCCGCGACCGGCCTTCTGCATCATGGCGAGCGCGAGGTTGAGCTGAGGGCCGCAGTCGCAGCGCAGCGAGTGGAACACGTCGCCCGTGAGGCACTCCGAGTGCATGCGAACGAGCACGGCATCGTCGCCGGTGATGTCGCCCATCACCAGCGCGAAGTGGATGCGACTGTACACGGTCGCCTCGTACGCGAAGGCCGTGAACTCGCCGAACTCGGTGGGCAGCCGGGTGCTGGCGACGCGCCGGACCAGCTTCTCCTTCTGCGTCCGGTATTCGATCAGATCCTTGATCGTGATGACCTTCAGCCGGTGGCGGCGCGCGAGCTCCATGAGCTGTGGCAGCCGCGCCATGCTTCCCGTCTCGTCGAGCACCTCGCAGATCACGCCGGCCGGGTAGCAGCCGGCCAGCCGCGCCAGATCGACGGCCGCCTCCGTGTGCCCGGCGCGCCTCAGCACGCCGCCCTCCATCGCGCGGAGCGGAAACATGTGACCGGGCACGACGAGGTCCGCGGAGCTCATCTGGGGGTCGACCAGCGTGCGGATGGTGACGGCGCGGTCGTAGGCCGAGATGCCGGTGGTGACGCCCCGCCGCGCGTCGACGCTCACCGTGAACGCCGTGGCCATCGGGGCGGTGTTCTCGGCGACCATCATGCCGAGACGCAGGGCGTCGAGGCGCTCGCCGAGCATCGGAACGCACATGAGGCCGCGCGCGTGGGTGACCATGAAGTTCACCGCTTCCGGGGTGACCTTGTCGGCGGCCATCACGAGGTCGCCCTCGTTCTCGCGATCCTCGTCGTCGACGACGACGAGGACGCGTCCCTCGCGGATCTCCTCGATCGCCTCTTCGATGGTCGCAAAGCCGCTCATGACGTCCCCCTGAGAGCGAGCGATCGGGCGACGTACTTGCCGATCACGTCGGTCTCAATGTTGACCGCCTGCCCGGCGGTCAGACGGTCGAGCGTCGTGGCCGCCAGCGTGTGCGGGATGAGCATCACCTCGAACGTCGTGCCGGTCAGCGCCGCGACAGTGAGGCTCACACCGTCCACCGCCACCGAGCCCTGCGGGATCAGCAGCGGCGCCAGGGCGGGATCGCCCAGCGCGATCCGGACCCGTGCGGTCGATTCTACACGGGTTACGGCGTCGACGGTCCCGGTGGTGTCGACGTGACCCAGGACGAGATGGCCGCCCAGCGCGCCGCCGAACCGGAGAGGCCGCTCGAGGTTCACCCGCTGACCCGGCGCCAGCCGTCCAAGCGCGGTGCGGGCCAGCGTTTCGGGCCCCAGCTCGAACGTGAGCTGCCCGGCGCCGCGAGCCACGACGGTGAGGCATGCCCCGTTCACGGCCACGCTGGCGCCGAGGTCGCTGCCCTCGCACGCCACGCCGGCGTCGACCGCCAGCCGCGTGAGCTGCCCGTTGCGCGTCACCTCGCGGACGACGCCGACGTCCTCCACGATGCCCGTGAACACTACCGCGGCTCCCGCAGCACGTCGGCCTCGAGCAGGACGTCCGCGCCGATGCTCCGCACAGTCATGGCGGCCAGCCGTACGGCTGACTTCAGCTCGCGGCCGGCGCCGCCAACGACGGTGGGCGCGTTGCGGCCGCCGAGGAGCAGCGGCGCCACGAACACCGCCACCCGATCGACGAGGCCGGCCTCGAGGAATGCCGCGTGGACCTCGCCGCCGCCCTCGAGCAGCACCGCACGGACCTCCCGCGCGAACAGTTCGGCCAGGAGCGCGTCGACCGCCACGCGCCCGTCGCGGGTCGCACATCGCAGGACCGTCGCGCCGGCCGACTCGAGGGCCGCCACCCGGTTGGCCGGTGCCCCTTCGCCGACGGCGATGAGCGCGCGCTCGGGCGTTCCGCCGGCGATCAGGCGGGCCGTGGGCGGCGTGCGCGCGGAGGTGTCGAGCACCACCCGGTATGGCTCGCGCGGCCATGGCGCCGCGAGGCGCACGGTGAGCGCCGGATCGTCGCGCAGGACCGTGGTCACGCCCACGAGAATCGCGTCCGACTCACTGCGCTGGCGGTGGGCTTCCGCGCGCGCAGCCTCGCCGGTGATCCACCGCGCGGTCCCGTGCACGTCGGCGATCTTGCCGTCCACCGTCATGCCCGCCTTCAGCGTGACGTGCGGCCGGCGCTCGCGCATCGCGGTCATGAACGCGCGGTTCTGTGCCGCCGCCTCGACCGCGAGCAGTCCCGTTTCCACCGACACACCGGCCGCGCGCAGGGCCGCCGCGCCGCCGCCGGTCACGAACGGGTTCGGGTCGCCGAGCGCCGCCACCACGCGCGCCACGCCGGCCGCCAGCACCGCCGGCACGCACGGCGGCGTGCGGCCCTGGTGGTTGCACGGCTCGAGCGTGACGTACAGCGTCGCACCGCGCGCGCGCGGCCCCGCCTCGCCGAGTGCGATGATCTCCGCGTGCGGCGCACCCGCGCGCTCGTGATAGCCCTCGCCGACGATGGCACCGCCGTGGACGAGCACGGCGCCGACGACGGGATTGGGCGACGTCAGTCCGCGCCCGCGCTCGGCGAGCGCGAGGGCCCGACGCATGAACGTCTCGTCGATCATTCCGGGGGCACGAGCGCGTCGACGAAGGCCGCGGCGTCGAAGGCCTGGAGATCGTCGACACGCTCGCCGACGCCGATGAGCTTGATCGGCAGCTTCAGCTCACGAACGATGCGCACGACGATACCGCCCTTGGCGGTGCCGTCGAGCTTCGTGAGGCAGACGCCGGTGAGGCCGATCGCCCCATGGAACATCTGCGCCTGCGCGAAGCCGTTCTGCCCCGTGGGTGCGTCGAGCACCATGAGCGACTCGTGCGGCGCGCCGGGGCACTGGCGCTCGATGACGCGCTTGAGCTTCGCCAGCTCGTCCATGAGGTTCGTCTTGGTGTGAAGGCGCCCGGCCGTGTCGATGATGAGCGCGTCGGCGTTGCGAGCCAGCGCGGCCTTCACGGCATCGAAGACCACGGCCGCCGGATCGGACCCTGGCGCCTGCCGGATGAGCTCGACGCCGATGCGGCCGCTCCACACTTCGAGCTGTTCGATGGCGGCCGCCCGAAACGTGTCGGCCGCGGCCAGCAGGACCTGCTTGCCGTCGCCCTTGAGCGAGGCGGCGAGCTTGGCGCACGTCGTCGTCTTGCCGGCGCCGTTCACGCCGAGCATCAGGATGATCGTCGGTCTGGCGTCGAGAGCGATCGGCTGCGCGGCCGGAGCCAGCGCGTCGACGAGGAACCGTCGGAAGAGCGGGCGGAACTGGTCGGCACGCGTCACCGTGCCGAACATCACCTCTTCGCGCGCGCGGTTCGTGAAGTCCGCGGCGATGGCGGCGCCGAGATCGGCGGCGACGAGCAGCTCCTCGAGCTCCTCGTACAGCGTGTCGTCGATGGGCCGCCCGGGCTCGAGCACCGACGAGAGCCCCGTGGACAGATACTCCTGCGAGCGCTTCAGCCCGTCGCGAAGGCGTTCCTTGAAGCCTGAGAACAGTCCCATGCGGCCAGTGTACGGCCGGACGTGGCTACTGCGGGCGGCCGCCTTCGGGCGGCAGCACCAGTCCCGAGATGACGGTGCCGCTGGCTCCGAACGATGGCAGCGAGCGCCCGTTCAGCTCGAAGCTCACGCCGCCCGCGTTGCCGATCGTCACCACGAACGGGCGATTGGAGACCCACTCACGCACGGCGCCGGCGGGCACGGTCTCCTCGCTGGTGCGGCCGTCCTCCGTCCGGACCCGGATCCAGGTCGGCTCACTCACGCGCGCGACGAGGCGGTACGGCGTCGCGATACCAGTGGTCGCGCTCTGGACCTGGGGCATCCACGGGCGCGGGCCGGACGGCGCGATCGGCATGGGCGCCATGGCGGGCGCGGTGGTCGCCGCGGGCGCGGGCGGCGCCGGAGCCACCACTCGCGGCGGCTCCGCCAGCCGCGGCGGCGGCTTCACCGGGGCCGAAGGAATCGGGCGCGTCGCCGTGTCCGCCGGAGGTGTGATCGCGGCCACCGGCGGCGCCGGAGCCGGTGCCGCGGCGACCGGGGCCGGCGGCCGACGGTCGGCGCGTTGCTCGCGCGCCGGCTGGGTCACCAGCGCCACCGCGAAGAGGGCGACGCCGAGCACCACCAGCAGCACGAAGCTCACCAGGATGGCGCTCCGCGTTCGCGGCTCGTCCGCTGTCGAATGCGGCGCCGGCGCCGCCGCGGCCTTCACGACCGGGCGGGCGGCGGGCACGTCGCGAGGATCGCGTCCGTCGTAACGGGCCAGCGCCTCCTCGGGCGGGGTCCCGAGCGCCTGACAGTACGCGCGGATGAAGCCGCGGGTGAAGGCCGGCGCGGGCAGCACGTTGAAGGCGTCGCCCTCGAGCGCCTCGAGATAGCGGGGAGCGACACGGGTGATGCGCGAGAGTTCGTCCAGCGACATCCCGCGCTTGACTCGGAGTTCGCGAAGGTACGCGCCGACCTGAGTCATGACCGCCTACGCAGTCTAGCGTAACCCCGGCCGTTTCACGTCACGCTGTGTGCGCGGCGGCCGTCGCCAGGTTCACCGAGACGACCTTCGACAGCCCGGGCTCCTCCATGGTGACCCCGTAGAGGATGTCGGCCGCTTCCATGGTCTTGCGGTTGTGAGTGATGACGAGGAATTGCGTCTGGGTGGTGAGCTCGCGCAGCACCCGGAGGAACCGATGGATGTTCGCGTCGTCCAGCGGCGCGTCGACCTCGTCGAGCACGCAGAACGGGCTCGGCCGGAAGTAGAAGATCGCGAATAGCAGTGCCAGCCCGGTCAGCGCCCGCTCGCCCCCGGACATCAGCGACACCGCCTGCAGTCGCTTGCCCCGGGGCTGGGCGAGGAGCTCCACGCCCGTGTCGAGGGGATCTCCACCTTCCTCCGCCTCCACCAGCCGCAGCTCGGCTCGCCCGCCCTCGAAGAGGCGCTCGAAGATCCGCGAGAAGTGGGCGTTGATCTCCTGGAACGCCTGCGCGAATCGATCCTGTGCCGTGCGCGTCATGCCGCGCAGGGCCTTCTCCAGATCCTTGATGGAGCCGACGAGATCGTCGTGCTGCGTGCGCAGGAAGGTCAGTCGCTCGTCGAGCTCGCGGTACTCCTCGTCGGCGACGAGGTTCACCGCGCCGATGGCAGCCAGCTTGGTGTCGAGCTCGGTCAGGCGGTCGCGGACACCGTCGAGCTCCCCCGCGGGATCGTGCTGTGCCAGCAGCGCGTCCGCGCCGATCCCGTACGTCCGCCACGCCTCCTGCGCCAGCTCCTCACGACGGACGCGACCCTCGGTCGCCTTCAGCTCCACCTCGTGCGCCCGTCGCGTCACCGCGGAGAGCTCGGAGCCGACCTCACGGGTCTCGGCCTCGACCGTGGCCAACTCGTCGAGCAAGCCCTGATGTCGCTCCCCGACCGCACGCGCCTCGTCTTCCAGCCGGTCGCGGTCGACGGCGACGTCCCGGGCTCCCGCGTCCGTGCGCTCCCGCTCCTCGGCCAGCCAGGCGCGCCGCTCTTCGAGCTGCGTGTGCCGCTGCCGCCCCTGTGCGATCCGGTCCGTGAAGTCGGCGTGCATCTCCTCGAGTCGCGCGAGCTCGCGCGTCAGGGCTTCGGCGCGCTCGCTGACGGAGGCGGCGTCCACGCGGCACGCCGTCAGCTGTGCCATCAGCTCCGTCTCGCGCACCTGGGCCGTGTCGATGGTGGCGCGGGCCACCGCCATGGTCGCCTCGTGCCGGCTCTCCGCGTCGCGCGCGGTCTCGACGTGCTGCTCGATCCGCGCAAGCAGCGCGCTCGTCTCCTCCGCCTCCGCCGCAACCTGCTGCGCCTCGCGCGCGATCGTCTCCAGATGCCGGTGGACGCGCTCGTGCTCCCGCGCGGACTGCTCCAGGTCCTTCTCGCTGGCGACGCGCTCGGCCTGGCGTGCCTGCACATCCGTGTCGAGCGTGCCGAGACGCGCCCTCAGCGTGCCGACCTCGGCCGCGAGCGCAGCCGCCACACCTTGCCGCTCGTCGACCTGCTCCGTGAGCCACCGTACCTCGTCCTCGAGCTCGCGCAGCTGGCGCTTGCGGGCCAGCAACGAGTGCTCGACGGCGCCCTCGTCGCCCTCTCCACCGCCGCGAAGGCTTCCGGCCGAGGACAGCACTTCCCCGCCGCCCGTCACGTAGGTCACCTCGGCGCCGCCGCGTCGCCACAGCGCTTCCGCGTGGTCGAGGTCGTCGACGATGCCGACGTGACCCAGCAGGTGCTGGATCAACCCGGGCGCCGCAGCGCCGACGGTGCCCGCTGCCCAGCGGACGCCGTTGTCGTCCGGCGGCGGTCCGGCCGGAGCCGGAAGGTGCTCGAGTGGCAAGAACGTCGCCGGCCCGGACCCGGCGCTCTGGAGATACGTGACCGCGGCGCGCGCGTGCTCGAAGCGGTCGACGACGACCCACTGCAGGCGATCGCCCAGCACCGCGGCCACGGCGCGCTCGAGCCCCGGGGGAACGTCGAGCAGGTCGGCAACCGTCCCCCGCACGCCGTTCAGCTGGCCGCCCGCCTCGAAGACGGCGCGCACCCCCGCCCCGTAGCCTTCGCGCGCGGTCTCGAGCACGTCGAGCGACTCGTAGGCCGAGCTGCGAGACGCGAGCGCCAGCCGTGTATCGGCCAGCGCCGCCTCGGCCGCCGTCAGCGCCGTCTGCCGCTCGGCGACCAGCGCAGTGAGACGCTCCCGCTCGGCCGCCAGCGAGGTGAGCTCGGTGAGCGCGCGATCGTGCGCGGTTTCGTGCGCCGCCCGGTCGTGGGCCAGGCGCCCCGCTTCCGCCTCCGCTTCGGCCGCCTCCTGGGCAAGTCGATCGCGCCGCCGCGCAAGCTGCGCGTGGCGCTCTCGCAGCTCTCCCGCCTGACGCATCAGATCCACCCGCTCGGCCGCCACGCGCACCTGCTCGAGCCGGAGTGCCTCCAGCCGGTCCCGATCGGCGGTCAGGCTCCCGCGATGACGCTCGACGGCGGCCTCGAGATCGCGCGCCACCGAGGCCCGCTCGGCGGCCAGGCGCTCGGCGTCGATGAGTGCGGTGCGCCCCTGTTCGCGCTCGGAGACGATGGCGGCCAGCCGCTCGGTCGACACCCGGATGTCCTCGTCGAGGCGGATCGTCTCCTCGCCGAGCTCGCGGATCTGCACACCCATCTGCTCGCGGCGCTCCAGGAGCCGCTCGAGCTCGCCCTGTACCTTCTGCACGCGCTGACGCAGATCCGACAGCGCGTGCTCGCTGGACTGCAGCACCTCACGCTGGCGGGCCTCGCGGGCGGCGAGGCCGGCGCCGCGGGTGCGCAGCACCTGCTCGCCGTCGCGCAGGTGTGCGAGCTCGGAGCCCAGCTCGGTGGCCTGCGCGGTGAGCTGGCTGAAGTCGGCCGCGACCAGCGTCAGGGCCAGATCACGCCGCTCCGCCTGCAGCGTCTTGTACTGCTGCGCCTTCCGCGCTTGCCGCTCGAGCGAGCCGAGCTGACGCTTCACCTCGTCCATGACATCCCGCACGCGAACGAGATTCTGCCGCGTCTGGTCCAGCTTCCCCTGCGTCTCGTTGCGCTGCTGCTTGTAGCGCGCGATGCCGGCCGCCTCCTCGATGAAGACGCGGCGCTCGTGCGGCTTCGCGGTGAGGACGTGGTTCAGCTTGTCCTGATCCATCACGGAGTACGCGCGCGGGTTGGCGCCGGTGCCGGCAAAGAGATCGAGGATGTCACGCAGCCGCGACTGCGTCTTGTTGAGGTAGTACTCGCTCTCCCCCGTGCGATAGAGCCGCCGCGACACGGCGACCTCGCTCCACGGCACCTGGATGGCGCCGTCGTTGCTGAAGCACAGCTCGACCTCGGCCAGACCCACCGGCTTGCGCGAGGCGGACCCCTGGAAGATGAGGTCCTCCATCTTCGCGCCCCGCAGTGACTTCGCGCTCTGCTCGCCAAGCGCCCACCGGACGCTCTCGCCGATGTTGCTCTTGCCGCAGCCGTTGGGGCCAACGATGCCCGTGATGCCGGGCAGGATCTTCACGACGGTCTTCTCGCCGAACGACTTGAAGCCGTGGACTGTGATCGACTCTAGGCGCATGCGGGATTCTGGCATGCGGCCGTGAGGCCGACCAAGGAAAAAGTACCAGATGTGGGGCTAGCGCGAGCCTTCAGACCCCAGATGGGGCGGGCGAACGGCGCGTTACGCGCCTTGCAGCAGGTGGCACTTCTTGTACTTCTTCCCGGAGCCGCAGTAGCAGGGATCGTTGCGCCCGATCTTCTCGCCCGTGGGCGTGCGGGGCGCCGGCGCGGGTCGCGGCGCCGGGCGCGGAACAGCGGCGACGGGCGCGGCACCGGGCTGCGACGGCATCTCGCCGCGCGACTCGTGCGTGTCGAGCCAGGCCGTGACCGCCGGCAGCTCCATCGGCGCGTCGCGCACGATCTGGACCTTGAAGAGTCGCTCCACCACCGAGCCCTTCACCCGCTCGACCATGTCCTGGAACAGATCGAACGCTTCCTTCTTGTATTCGGTGAGCGGATCGCGCTGTCCATAGCCCCGGAGGCCGATGCCTTCCTTGAGATGGTCGATGGACAGCAGGTGGTCCTTCCACTGCGTGTCGATGACGAGCAGCATCTCGTGCCGCTCGAGGGCGCGCATGAGCTCGGCGCCCAGCTCGCGCTCACGCTCGGTGTAGCGCTGCTTGACGGCCTCCCCGACCACCTCCTGCAGCGCGGCTCGCGTCTCGGCCTCTTGCAACTGTCCGGGCGCAACTTTCACGTCAAACTGTCGGTGCAGCGCCTCGGTCAGGCCGGCGAGGTCCCAGTCCTCGACGTGCGCCGCCTCGGACGCGTAGCCGTCCAGGGTGTCGACGGCGAGATCCTCGATCCACTCGGTGATCGTCTCGGCCTGGCTCGCGCCGTCCAGGATCTGGCGTCGCATCCCGTAGATGATCTCGCGCTGCTTGTTCATCACGTCGTCGTACTCGAGCAGATGCTTGCGAATCTCGAAGTTGTGGTTCTCCACGCGCTTCTGCGCAGTGGCGATTGCGCGCGTCACGAGCTTGTGCTCGATCGGCTCGCCCTCCTCCATGCCGAGGCGCTCCATGATGCGCTGGATGCGCTGGCTGCCGAAGATGCGCAGGAGGTCGTCCTCCAGCGAGAGGTAGAAGTGCGAGGAGCCCGGGTCGCCCTGGCGGCCAGAGCGCCCGCGCAATTGATTGTCGACGCGTCGTGACTCGTGCCGCTCGGTGCCCACGATGTGCAGGCCGCCGAGGGACACCACGCGCTCGTGCTCCGGGTCGGTGACCCGCCGCGCCTCGACGAGCGCGGTCGCCCGATCCTCGGCCGAGGCGGTGGCCGGATCGAGCCCGCGCTTGCGCAAGATCTCCTTCGACAGGAAGTCGGGATTGCCGCCGAGCAGGATGTCGGTGCCGCGCCCGGCCATGTTGGTCGCGATGGTGACCGCGCCGGCGCGCCCGGCCTGCGCGACGATCTCGGCCTCGCGCTCGTGATACTTGGCGTTCAGCACCTCGTGGCGGACGCCGCGCTTCTTCAGCAGCTTGGCGAGCGCCTCGGACTTCTCGATGGAGACGGTGCCGACCAGCACCGGCTGCCCCTTCTCGTTGCGGACGATGATGTCCTTGGCGACCGCGTCGAACTTCTCGCGCTCGGTCTTGTAGACCACGTCGGGGTGGTTCACCCGGATCAACGGCCGGTTGGTCGGGATCACGGTGACGCCGAGCTTGTAGATCTTCGCGAACTCCTCCGCTTCCGTCTCGGCGGTGCCCGTCATCCCGGCGAGCTTGTCGTACATGCGGAAGTAGTTCTGGAAGGTGATCGTGGCCAGTGTCTGGTTCTCGCGCTCGATGCGGACGCCTTCCTTGGCCTCGACCGCCTGGTGCAGCCCGTCCGACCACCGGCGGCCGGGCATCATGCGTCCGGTGAACTCGTCGACGATGATGACCTCACCGTCCTTGACCACGTAGTCGACGTCGCGCTTGTAGAGCGCGTGGGCGCGCAGACCCTGCTGCACGTGGTGCAGGATCGTGATGTGCTGCGGGTCGTAGAGGTTGTCGACGTTCAGCAGCCGCTCGCAGGACGCGATCCCCTGCTCGGTCAGCGACACCGCCTTCGACTTCTCGTCGACGATGAAATCGCCCTCGCGCTGCTCCTCGATCTCGGACAGCTTGCCCTCGACGATCGTCGCGGCACGCTTCAGCTTGGGAATGATGCGGTCGATCTTGTAGTAGAGCTCCGTCGACTCCTCGGCGGGACCGGAGATGATCAGCGGCGTGCGCGCCTCGTCGATCAGGATCGAGTCGACCTCGTCGACGATCGCGTAGTGCAGATGGCGCTGCACGAGCTCGTCGAGCGAGAACCGCATGTTGTCGCGCAGGTAGTCGAACCCGAACTCGTTGTTGGTTCCGTACGTGATGTCGCACTGGTAGGCCGCCTGGCGGTCGATCGGCCGCAGCGACGTCATGCGGATGTCCGCGGTGGCGTACGCGGGATCGTAGCGGAACGACGCCTCGTGCTGGATGACGCCGACCGAGAGCCCCAGCGTCTCATAGAGCGGACCCATCCACTGGGCGTCGCGCTTGGCGAGATAGTCGTTGACGGTGACGATGTGCACGCCCTTGCCGGTGAGGGCGTTGAGGTACGCGGGCAGCGTGGCCACCAGCGTCTTGCCTTCGCCGGTGGCCATCTCGGCGATCGTGCCCTGGTGCAGCACCATGCCGCCGATGAGCTGGACGTCGAAGTGCCGCATGCCGAGCGAGCGGCGGGCGGCCTCGCGGCACACCGCGAAGGCCTCGGGCAGCACGTCGTCGAGCAAGGCCCCGTCGGTCAGGCGCTTGCGAAACTCGTCGGTCTTGCCGCGCAGTGCCGCGTCGTCGAGGGCCTGCACCTCGGGCTCGAGCGCGTTGATGCGCGCCACCACCGGCATCATTCGCTTGACGTCGCGCTCGTGCTTGGTCCCGAAAATCTTCTTCAGGAGCGCATCGATCATCGAGGCCTCATTATACGCCCCGCGATCATACGCCCCGGCGTTTGCGCCGAGCGCCGAGCAGCTCGCGGGCGTGGTCGAGCGCCGCCGGGCCGGCCGCGGCTCCGCCGAGCATCCGCGCGATCTCGCCGACGCGCTCCTCGCCGCTCAGCAAGGCCACGCCGGTGCGGGTCCGTTCGCCACGCACGGTCTTGGCCACGCTGAGGTGGTGCTGCGCGACCGCCGCGATGGCGGCCAGGTGCGTGACGCAGAGGACTTGCCGGCGGCGGGCGGCGGCGGCGAGCGCCTCGCCGACGACGGTCGCGACGTGGCCGCCGATGCCGGCGTCGACCTCGTCGAACACGAGCGTGGGCGCGCCGTCGCGGCCGGCGAGCGCGGTCTCGATCGCCAGCATCGTCCGCGAGAGCTCACCGCCGGAGGCGACCCGCGCGAGAGGCCGGGCATCCTCGCCCGGGTTGGCGGCGAGGCGGAACTCGATGCGGTCGAGCCCGCGCGCCGTCACCTCTGCGGCCGGGGCGCGGTCGACCGCGATCCGGAAGACGGCGCGCTCCATGCCGAGCGCGCGCAGATGCGTCTCGACCTGAGAGGTCAGACGCGCGGCGGCGGCGACGCGCCGCTCGGAGAGCGCCGTCGCGGCCGCGCTCAGCTCACCTCCGAGCTCGCTCACGGCACGCTCCTGCGCGGCGAGCACCTCATCGTGGCGGGCGAGGCGCTCGAGCTCCGCCGCCGCCGTGTGGCCATGACGCAGCATGGCCTCCTCGGAGTCACCGTACTTGCGCTTGAGACGTGCGAGCGCGTCCAGCCGGTCGTCGATGGCTTCCAGGCGGCCGGGCTCGTGGACGAGCCGGGCGCCCAGGCTGCGTACCGCCGCAAGCGACTCCTCGACCTGGATGCACGCGGTGGCGAGCGTTTCCACCGGCGCCGCGAACGCCGGATCGAGCCGCCCGAGGTCGTTCAGCAGCCGCACGGCGCGGGCGAGCCGGCTGGCGGCGCCGTGCGGGTCGTCGTCGAGGAGCGCAGTGACGTCCGCGAGACCGGCCGCCAGACGCTCGCCATGCTGCAGGCGCCGACGCTCGACGCGCAGCTCCTCCTCCTCGCCGACGCGCAGGCGTGCGGCGGCCAGCTCACCGACCTGGAAGCGGAGCAGGTCTTCCCGCTGCGCGCGGTCGCGCTCGGCCGTGCGCATGCGCTCGACTTCGTCGACGGCGTCGCGGTACTTGGCGAAGAGCGCGGCCACCCGCTCCGACAGCGCCTCAACATCCGCCGAGCGATCCAGGAGTGCCAGCTGGTGGCTGGCCTCGACCAGCCGCTGGTGCTCGTGCTGCCCGTGGACGTCGACCAGGTGGTCGCCGATGCGCTGGAGCAGCGCCGCCGTCACCGGCGAATCGTTCACGAACGCGCGGTGGCGCCCACCACGGCTCAGCTCCCGGCGGATGACGAGCTCCCCATCCTCCGCGCCCAGTCCCGCTTCGGCGAGCGCGGCGGCCGCGCCGCCGCCGGCCGAGAGCTCGAACACCGCCTCCACGGAGGCTGTCTCGGCGCCCGCGCGAATGACGTCGCTCTGCGCGCGCGCCCCGCGCACCAGGAGGATCGCGTCGATGAGAATCGACTTGCCGGCCCCCGTCTCACCGGTCAGGACGTTCAGCCCGGCCGCAAAGGGAACCGTGACGTTTTCGACGACGGCGAAGTTGCGGATCCGCAGCTCGCGCAGCATCCGCTCGACTCTAGGTCACGGCGACGCGAGGCTCAAGCGTATTGCTCCCGAGACTATCGCTCCCCCCACTTCAGCTTGCTGCGGAGGACGGCGAAGAAGTCCGTCCGCGGGAAGCGCAGCAGCCGCACCCGAGCGGCGGCCGTCTCCACCTGCACCGTGTCCTGCTCGCGAAGGTGCACGCCGACCTGGCCGTCGATGGTCAGCATGACTTCCTGGTCGCTCATGAGCGTCACGTCGATGCGCTGGGTGCCGGGGAGCACGATCGGACGATTGGTCAGCGTGTGCGACGCGATCGGCACCAGGACCACCGCGTCCATGGTGGGAAACAGGATCGGCCCGCCGGCGGACAGGCAGTACGCCGTGGACCCCGTCGGCGTGGAGATGATCAGCCCGTCGGCGCGATAGGCGGTCGCGTACTGACCCTCGACGGCCACGCGGAGGTTGATGATGCGACTCATCGCGGATTTCGTGATGACGACGTCGTTGAGCGCGGCAAATTCGCCGAGGACGCCTCCTCCGCGAACGAGGCGCGCGGCGAGCATCATCCGCTCGTCGACGGCCATCCGTCCGCCCAGCGCGGCGTCGGCGGCAGGCAGCATCTCGTCGAGCGTCGTTGCCGTGAGGAATCCCAGGTCCCCCAGGTTGACGCCCAGGATGGGCGTGCCGAGATCGCCGACGGCGCGCGCCATCGACAGGAGCGTGCCGTCGCCACCGAGCACGATGAGCAGGTCGACCTGCGACGCGAGATCCGGCTTGCGGGCGGACGCGAGCGCCGAGGACGGTACGAGACCGGCTGTCTCCTTCTCCAGCACGATGGTGACGCCGCGCGCACCGAGCGCCTCGATGAGACGCGCCAGGGCTTCCGGCGCGCCGGCAGCATCTGGCTTGGCGACGAGACCGACGCGTTTCACGCAAGCGCCGCCACGGTGCGATCGATGATGGAGTCGATGTTGGCGGCTGTCTTGCCGTGCATCGAGAGGTGCAGGAAGAACTCGCGATTGCCCTTCGGGCCGCGCAGCGGGGAGGCGGTGGCGCCGAGGACGTGCCAGCCACGCAGGACGGAATACCGCGCCAGCCGCTGCACCACCAGCCGGTGCTGCGCCGGATCGCGGACGACGCCACCCTTGCCCACGAACTCGCGGCCAACCTCGAACTGCGGCTTCACGAGGGTGATGACCTCGCTCCGCGGAGCCAGCACGTTGAAGGCGGCGGGCAGGATCTTCTCGAGCGAGATGAACGACACGTCGACGACTGCCAGCGTGGGCTGATCGCCGAACAACCGGGGATCCAGCGACCGCGCATTGGTCTGCTCCATGACCACCACGCGGGTGTCCTTGCGCAGCTTCGCATCGAGCTGTGCGGTCCCGACATCGACTGCGTACACCATGGCGGCGCCGCGCTGGAGCAGACAGTCGGTGAAGCCGCCGGTGGAGGCGCCGATGTCGATGCAGATCCGGCCGTCGACCTTCACCTTGAAGTGCTCGAGCGCGTGCGCCAGCTTCTCGCCGCCGCGGCTGACGAAGGGCGAGCGGCCGCGAATCTCGATCTCGGCTTCCGTCGACACCAGCGCCCCCGCCTTGTCGACGCGCAGGCCGTCGACCATGACGTCGCCGGCCATGATGGCACGCTGCGCCTTCTCGCGGCTTTCGAAGATTCCCTTCTCCGCCAGCAGGCGGTCCAGGCGCATCCGGGACGGCACGCCCTCGATTATAGAGGACGGCTTGTCCGCGGCCGGCGCGGGCGCCTTCACGGGCGCCGGCTTGTCCGCGGGCGGAACAGCAACAGGAGCACCATGCCTGCGAGGAATCCGCCGATGTGAGCGAACCACGCTACGCCTCCAATTTCTCCGCGCCCCATCATCGAGGCGCTCACAGTGAGCCAGCCGTTGACGAGCTGCAAGACGATCCAGAACCCGAGGACCACGACCGCCGGGATGTGGACGGTGCGGATGAAGAACCCGAAGACCACCAGGGTCAGGACCGTCGCGTACGGGAAGAGCAGCAGATAGGCGCCGAGCACGCCGGAGATGGCTCCGCTTGCGCCGATCATCGGAATGACGGACGCCGGGGCGGTGATCGTTTGCGCGACCGCCGCCCCGACGCCGGCCAGCAGGTAGAAGAGCAGGAACCGCGCGTGGCCAAGCGCGTCCTCGACGTTGTCGCCGAAGATCCACAGGTACAGCATGTTGCCGGCGATGTGCAGCGGGCTGCCGTGCAGGAACATCGAGGTGAAGATCGTGACGTACGGACTGGGAAAGTCCCCGCGATCGCAGAGCCCGGTGAGCCGGCACGGCGTCGCGCCGAACTCGAGCACCAGCGCCTCCGAGGCGGCGCGACCCGGCGCCTCCGCGGTGAGCCCGAGCGAGAGCTGGTACACGTACGCCGCCACGTTCAGGGCGATCAGCAGAATGGTGATGATCGGCGTCGAGCGGCTCGGGACGTCGTCCTTCAGCGGGATCATCGAACAGTCCCGGCCGACGGCCGGACAACCACGATCGTTGGCTGCACGAGATACCGCGCGGCGACCCGAGTGACGTCGGCGGCAGTCACCGCCTGCACCGCCCGCGTGAAGCGCTCCGGCCAGTCCCACCCGCCCCCGATGAGATCGTAGAACGCGAGGTACCACGCGAGCCGGGCGCTCGTCCTTCGATCCATGGCGAGCGTGCCGAGCAGGTAGGCCTTGGCCCGCTCGAGCTCCCGCGCCTCGATCGGCTCCGCGCGCATGCGAGCGACTTCCGCGAGCATCGCGGTCAGCGCGGCGTCCGCGTTCGACGGCGCGGTGCCGAGATAGGCTGCGAACAGTGCCGGACCGGTTCGCGGCGCCGTCGGCAGGACACCGACGCTGTACGCGAGACCACGGCGGTCGCGTAGCTCGGCGAACATCCGACTCGACATGCCGCCGCCGAGGACCGCACCGAGCACGCGTGCCGCCGCGTAGTCGTCGTCGGCCAGGGGCGGCGCCAGGAAGCCGACCACGATCTGCGCCTGATTGACGTCACGCTCCACGACGCGTCGCTCGCCGCGCGGAGCCGGGACGACGTCGGACGCCCGGCCCGCCTCGGCCACGACCGGGACGCGACGGAACAGCCGCTCGGCGGCCGCGATGACCCGGGTGCGGGGCACGTTGCCGCTGATCGCGAGCGTCATCCGGTCGGCCCGGTACATCGTCCGATAGTGGGCGGCGAGCGCCTCTCGCGTGAGACGCTCGACGCTCTCGCGACGGCCGAGCGCGGGCCAGGCGTACGGGTGTGGCCCGTAGACGTCGCGCAGCGCCGTATCGATCGCCCGCGACAGGGGGAGATCGCTGCGGGTCTGCAGCTGACCGAGCAGCAGGCTCCGCTCGCGCTCGACCTCCTGCGCGGGAAAGGTCGGCTCCAGCACGACCTCGGCGATCAACGCCAGCAGCGGCTCCCATTGCCGCGCGATGGCCGCGCCGCGTACCTCGGCCGATTCCACTTCACCCGATGCGTCGAGCGTGCCGCCGATCTCGTCCGCCGCATCGGCCAGCGCCAGCGCGGTTCGCTTCTGCGTGCCGCGAAGCAGCAGCCGCTGGACGAAATTCGTGATGCCCGCCGTCGCCTCCGTCTCGAACTTGGAGCCGGCACGCGCCTGAAGCGACACGGCCACGACACCGACGCCCGGATCCTCCCGTACGATCACCGTCATGCCATTCGACAGCACCTGTCGCACGACCGGAACCTCGCCTCCGGCCGCGAACGCGGTGCTCGCGAGCACCAGTGTCAGAGCGAGCGCGACGCGCGTCATCAGCCGTTCCGTGGCGGGACGAGCGCGAGGAAGATGTACTGCTCCGGGTCCAGATAGCGGCGGGCGACGGCCTGCACCTGCTCGGCGCTGACCGATCGTATGCGGCGGACGTACGCGAGCTCGTCTTCGATCGTCCAGATCGTCTCCGCGCGGCCCAGCGCCAGCGCGCGGCCGTGCGCGGTTTCCGTCTGGAACTCGTGTGCCGCCTCCGCGGTGATGACGGCGCGGCGCAGCTCGGCGGGCGTGACGCCGCGGTCACGGACGCGCCGGATCTCGGCCACGATCTGTTCCTCCGCGGCGTGGATGTTGACCGGGTCCATCTGGGCACTGACCAGCACGGCGCCCGCCGCGCCGAGCGTCGAGAGTCCGGCGTCGATGGCTACCACCGTCCCGCGCTCCTCGCGCAGGGCCTGTACGAGGCGAGAAGATCGCCGGCCGCCGAGGATCGACACGAGCAAGTCGAGCGCCGGCGTATCGGCGTGGTCGAGTCGTGGCGCCGGCCATGCCATGCCGAGGTAGGCATGCGCGCCCTGGCGGACGAGCTCCGTCCGCCGCGGCCGAAACTGCGCAGGCGCTGCCAGTGGCAGGCGGCCGGTGCCGGTTCTCGGAAGGCGGCCGAACGTCGCGCGCGCCGTGCTGACGACCGTCTCGGCGTCCACGGGTCCCACCACGACGACGGAGAACGCTTCGGGCACGTACCGGTGGCGATAGAACGACAGCAGCGTGTCGCGTGTCAGACCGCGGATGATGTCCGGCGTGCCGAGGATCTCGCGGCCATACGCGTGTCCCTCGAAAAGCTGCGAATAAATGGTGCGGGTCACGAGTCGCCGCGGGCTGTCCTGTCCCTGGCGCATCTCCTCGAGCACCACGGCCTTTTCCTTGTCGAGCACCTCGGCATCGAGCGCCGCATTCGTCGCGATGTCGGCAAGGAGCTCGAGCCCCTGGCTCACACGCGACGGCGGCAGCGTGACGTAGTAATAGGTGAAGTCCCACGAGGTGCCCGCGTTCATCGCTCCGCCGACCCCCTCGACCTCCCGCTCGACGAAGCCGGTGGGCCGCGACGTGGTGCCGCGGAACAGCATGTGCTCCAGATAGTGCGCCAGACCGAGCTCGGTAGCCGACTCGTCGCGCGCGCCTGCGCGAACCCAGAGCTGCAATGCCGCGAGCTCGCTTCCCCGGTGCTCTTGCACGATGACCGGGATGCCGTTTGGAAGGACGTATCTCGTGGGACTCGCTGCCGGTGCGGCTGCCTTTGCGGTGGCGCGTGTGGCGCTGCAGCCGCCGGCCCCGCAGAGGACCAGCACCGCCAGCACGCATCCCGCCATCCGGCCCATAGGCGCTAAAAGGCTATCACATCGGCGTTCTTTGGCTACGATCCCATCGGTCAGACCGTCCCCATCCGCCTGGGCAAATTGCCGTGGGGGCTCGTCTCCACCGCGCGGGCACATCGCCCTCTCGATCCGCGTAGACCTCCCCCATCCATTTGATATTTCGAGCTGATCTCCTGCTCCCCGGTTTGGCAATCGTCTTGCTCTGTTCTCAGCCCGATCGTCCTGGAACCGCGGAGACGATTCCGGGATCGAAAGCAGAGAGCCGGCAGGGCCAATGGGGGCCGTGCCACGAATCATCAACCTCGTAACCCGTGGAAGGAACGTTATGAAGAGAACGAGTGCAGCCCTCATGAGCGCGTTTGCGTTCGCGACGTTCGCGACGGCGACGGTCGAGGCGCAGACGAGCGCCTCTTGCCCGCCCGAAGTCGCGAAGGCCAAGTCGATGATCAGCCAGCAGGCGAAGGGGCAAGAGGTTCAGGCCCCGCGGTCGCTCGCCGGTGCCCGCCAGGATGACGTCCAGGCGCCGCGCGGTCAGCAGATCCAGGCCCCGCGCGGTCAGGAAATCCAGGCGCCACGTGGCCAGCAGATCCAGGCGCCGCGCGGTCAGGAGATCCAGGCGCCGCGGTCACTCGCCGGTGCGCGACAGGATGACGTGCAGGCGCCGCGCGGCCAGCAGATCCAGGCGCCGCGTGGTCAGGAAGTTCAGGCCCCGCGCGGTCAGGAAGTCCAGGCGCCGCGTGGTCAGGAAGTCCAGGCGCCGCGTGGTCAGGAAGTTCAGGCTCCGCGTGGTCAGGAAGTTCAGGCTCCGCGTGGTCAGCAGATCCAGGCGCCGCGTGGTCAGGAAGTTCAGGCTCCGCGCGGTC
>DATAOC010000071.1:0-15403 GCA_036265915.1 Candidatus Methylomirabilota bacterium
TCTCGGCTTCAGTCCGTCAACGAACCTCTTGCCGATCCGGCGACTGTCGCCGGCGATCGGCGAGAGCCGCGACGTCACCGCGGCGTGGCTGCCGTTCCCGGCGCTCGCCCTGGAGCCTCTTCCCCAGCGGTACCACCGCGAGACAGACGCAACGTACCGTTACGAGTCGAGTGGCGGCGCATTCACGCGCATCCTGCGCGTGAATGCGGAGGGCTTCGTCACCGAGTACCCGGGGCTGTGGCAAGCGGAGCTCGCCTAGGCGGTCGTGGTAACGTCTGCCGGATGCTCGAGCTCCGGCTGCGAATGCACCTTCTGCGCCACGTGCGTCGACACGGTGCCTGGCACGTGTGCCCGAACGGCGGTGGCGGCAACGAGCAGTGCCCTTTCCCACAAGCGATCACCCGATCCGCGCAACTCCGTGAGCTGGGTCACGCCGGGCCGGGATGATCTCGTCACATGGAGACGACGCTCATGACGATCCTTGTCATCCACGGTTCCGGAATGAACATGCGCGGCAAGGTCCAGACGGACGTCTTCGGCACGCTCACCCTCCCCGAGTACGACGCTGCGATTCGCACCTACGCCGCGGCGCTCGCAATGCACGTCGAGATCTTCCACTCGAACGTCGAAGGTGAGGTCATCAACCGTCTCTATGCGGCGCACGACGAGAGCATCGACGCGGCCATCATCAATCCCGACGGTTTCACCCGTGGCTACCCAGCCCTGGTCACCGCGATCAGCCGCGTGCGCTTCCCGACGATCGAGGTTCACATCTCGAATCCTGCACGGCGCGGCACGCATTCCGACGTCGCAACGGCGAGTCGCGGCAGCATCACGGGCTTCGGTATCGTCGGCTACGATCTGGCCCTCCGTGGACTGAAGGAGATCCTGGCGAAGTGATCGAACGCCGGCGCGCATGCCGAACACGCCCATGCAGCCGACGGCGTGTCGCGACCGTGGCGGCGCAGGCATCCGTTCGATGCACGACGGGCACGGAGGTCGGAGCGTTCAGAAAGGGCACGTGTATGGCATCGCGGCGCATCGTGACGTTCAATTGGGTGACCGCGGACGGCTACTTCGCGGGAGCCGACGGCGATCTTGACTGGGTCGTCCCGGACGAGCAGCAGGCCAAGGCGGCCGCTGACAGCATCTCGGGGTTCGATACGGCCATGTTCGGTCGTCGGACGTACGAGCTGTTCGAGCGGTTCTGGCGGTCGCGAACATCGACGCGCGTGGCACCATTCCCGATCCCCATCACCCGGGACGACGATCCGTGGAACACGGCGCAGTCGCGATCGCGCTCAACAGGATGACCAAGATCGTCTTCTCTCGGACCATGAATGCGGTCACGTGGGAGAACACGCGCCTGCTCCACGAGCTCGACCCACGCGAGATCGAGACGCTGAAGGCGCAGCCCGGGAAGGACCTGATCATCTTCGGCAGCGGCTCCATCGCGTCGGAACTCACGCGCCATGCCCTGATCGACGAGTATCAGTTCACGGTGTGCCCGGTCCTGCTCGGAAGCGGGGAGCAACTGATCCGGGGCGTGTCAACGCGGCTGTCACTCGATCTCCTGGAGGCCAGGCGGCTTCCCTCGGGTGATCTCGTGCTTCGTTATGCGCGGTCCACGCGACTCGCCGCGTGATTCACCGACAACCCCACGGCCCCGGCCGGGCGCTCGCGTGCTCGCGCGCCGGCCGGTGAGCGCGCGCGCCGTCTACGTACTGCAAGGAACGATCACCGACCATCGCAATGGAGTCGCTACGGAGTATGGGCCGGGAGTCGGCTGGCCCGAGGACAGGAACACCACACACTGGATCGAGAACAGAGGAACGATTCCCGCGGTGGAGATTTCCGTCGATATCGTCAGGCACGAGTAAGCGGAGACCGACCGTCATGCCCCCCGGACCTGCGCCCGCCCCGGACAGCACGGCCGTGCGGACGGCGCTGTGGCGGGCGCTGCACGTCGAGGTCGATCCGCCGCCGCACGTGTTCGAGGACCAGATCGGATTGCGACTGGCGGCTCCCGGGGCGGGATGGCGAAATCGGCCGGACATGAGCCCGTTCACGCGGCCGTTCCGCGCGTCGATCGTGGCGCGTGCCCGCTTCGTCGAGGATCTCGTCGCCGAACACGCCGCCCGCGGCGTCGCACAGTACGTGATCCTCGGAGCGGGGCTGGATACGTTTGCCCAGCGTCGACCGGAGCTCGCCTCTCAACTGCTCGTGTTCGAGATCGATCGGCCGGGCCCGCAGGAATGGAAGCGCCAGCGCCTCGTCGCGCTCGGCCTCGGCGTCCCTGCGTGCCTGCGGCTCGTGCCCTTCGATTTCGAGACAGGCGACGGGTGGTGGCCACGGCTCGGCGCGGCCGGATTCGACGCCAGACGGCCGGCGGTGGTCGCATCGACCGGTGTCAGCATGTACCTGAGCACCGACGCCATCGTGACGACCCTGCGCCGGGCGGCAGCGCTCGCCTCGGGTTCCACGCTCGTCATGTCGTTCATGCTTCCGATCGAGCTCGTCGAACCGGAAGCCCGTGCTGGCGTCGAGCGAGCCGCGGAAGGCGCGAGAGCCAGCGGCACGCCCTTCATCAGCTTCTTCACCCCGGCGGAGATGCTGGCGCTCGCCCGCGATGCCGGGTTCACGCAGGTTCGCCACGTGTCGGCCGCCATGCTCGCGGAGCGCTACTTCGCGAACAGGACCGACGGTCTTCGGCCGCCCAGGAACTCGGAAGAACTGCTCGTTGCGACGACCGGGCGCCATGGCGTTTCGCCTTCGGGCGCGTCCTGCGCGTGAACGAGGCCGGCTTCAGGCGGAGTGCCCGTCGCCCGGCCCGTGGTAACGTCTGCAGCAGGATGCTGGAGCTCCGCCCGACCGGAGAGCGCTGCAACGTCGGAACCGACGTCGCACGCGAATGAGGACGGCATGCCGATCTCGCGCGTGATTCCGCAGCTGCGCACGACCGACCTGACGCGTTCGGTCCAGTTCTACACCACGCGCCTCGGCTTCACGCTGGACTTCACGTACGCGGATTTTTACGCCGGCGTACGAGCGGGCAGCCAGGTCGTGCACCTCAAGCGAGTCGACGAGCCGGACCCGTCGATCGCCTCCGTCGAGCGCGGCGACCATTTCCATCTCTATCTCGAGACCGACGACGTCGATGCCGCCGCCGCCGCGCTCGCGCGCCACGGCGTCGCGCTCGTGAAGCCCGTGCACGACACGCCCTGGGGCACGCGCGAGTTCACGATCCGCGACGATCAGGGCCACACGCTGTACTTCGGCCAGCGCCAATAGTGCCGTCGACCAGCGACCTGCGCATCCTGCTCGGCAAGGCCAAGGATCCGGTCTACCTGCTCGCCCGCTACGGCAACCGCCACGGGCTCGTGGCCGGCGCGACGGGCACAGGCAAGACGGTGTCGCTGATGGTGATGGCCGAGGGCTTCTCGCGCCTCGGCGTGCCGGTGTTCCTCGCCGACGTGAAAGGCGACGTCGCCGGACTCAGCATGCCCGGCGCGGGGACGGACACCGTGAAGAAGCGCGCGGCGGAGACCGGCATCGAGGCCTACACGCCCGAGGCGAGCCCCGTCGTATTCTGGGACGTCTTCGGCCAGGCCGGCCATCCGGTGCGGACCACCGTCAGCGAGATGGGGCCGAGCCTGCTCGCGCGCATTCTCGAGCTCAACGACGTGCAGGCCGGCGTGCTGGAGATTGCCTTCAAGCTCGCAGACGATCGTGGCCTGCTCCTGCTGGATCTCGACGACCTGCGCGCGCTGCTCTCCTTCGTGGGCGAGTCGCGCAAGGAGATCTCCGCCGCCTATGGGCTCGTCAGTGCGACGTCGATCGCGGCCATCCAGCGGGCGCTGCTGACGCTCGAGCGCGAGGGCGGCGCGCAGATGTTCGGCGAGCCGGCGCTCGAGCTGACGGATCTCATGCGGACGGATGTCTCCGGCCGCGGCGTCGTCAGCATTCTCGCCGCCGATCGGCTCATCCTGAAGCCGCGGCTCTACTCGAGCTTCCTCCTGTGGCTCCTGTCCGAGCTGTTCGAGAACCTGCCCGAGGTCGGCGACCTCGACAAGCCGAAGCTCGTCTTCTGCTTCGACGAGGCCCATCTGCTCTTCGACGACGCGCCGGCCGCGCTGCGCCAGCGCGTCGAGCAGGTCGTCCGCATCATCCGCTCCAAGGGCGTCGGCGTGTACTTCTGCTCGCAGTTCCCCGACGACGTCCCGAACGAGATCCTCGGCCAGCTCGGCAACCGCGTGCAGCACGCGCTCCGCGCGTACACGCCGCGCGATCAGAAGGCCGTCCGGACGGCCGCCGAGACGTTCGTGCCCAACCCCACGCTCGATGTGGCGGCGGTCATCTCGCAGCTCGGTGTCGGCGAAGCGCTCGTTTCCACGCTGGCCGACAAGGGCGTGCCGACACCGGTGCAGCGGACGCTCATCGCGCCGCCGCGCTGCCGCATGGGCGCCATCACCGCGGAGGAGCGCGCGGCCATCCGCGGGCGCAGTCCCGTCGGTGCCAAGTACGACACGAGGGTCAACCGGGAGTCGGCGTACGAGATCCTCGGCCGCCGCGCCGGGGCCGCGCCGGCGACCGGCGCCGAGCGCAGCCAGCCGACGGCGACGGCGCCGTCCGCCGGACACGGCGAGCCGGCGCCCGCACCCGCGGGCAAGACGGCGGAGCCCGCCTCGAAGAGCGGCAGCACGCTGAACGACCTGCTCTGGGGCACGAGCCGCCGCCAGGGCATGGTGGAAGCGCTCGCGAAGCAGGCCGCGCGTACCGTCGGCAACGAGGTGGGCCGGCAGATCCTGCGCGGCGTGCTCGGCGGCATCCTCGGCGGCGCGCGCCGGCGCTGATCACAGCGCACGGCGCGCCGACGACCGCTAGACCGAGTAGCCCTTGGAGCGCATGCAGCCGATGTAAGCGGAGCGGTAGCCTTCGTCGTGCTGCTTGTTCTTGTAGATGCCGTAGAGCGAGCCCGCACCGGCGCCGACGCCACCGCCGATGAGCGCGCCCTTGCCGGCGCCCTTGCCACCATCCGCGATGGCGCCCGCGACCGCGCCGGCCGCCGCCCCGCCGAGCGCGCCGACACCGCCGCCCTTGATGATGTTCCCCCACTTGTCGCGCGACTCCTGCTCCGGACCCCGGATCTGACCTGCGACGCGGTTGCACTCGGCAACAACCGACTCCGGCGGCGTGCCCTTCGACGCCGGGCGCGCGGGCTCCGAGCGGGTCGGCGGCGCGGAGTCGGCTTTCGCGCCCGGTGCCGTCTGCATGGCCGCCGGCGGCGCCTGGGCCACGCGGGCGTCCGCCGCGGGTGACGCCGAGGGCGCGACGGACGCGGTGTCGCGGCTCACGCCGGCCCGGTTGGCGACCACGATCCCGGTGATAACGGCGATGATGGCGGCGGCAACGACGCCGATCGCCGTGGCTTTCCACAGATTGACGCTTCGGCGGTCCTCGACCATGGCGGTGTCCTCCGCCATAGGGAGAAGCACCCGCCGTGCCAGTGGCTTTAGTTCCCTGCGACGGGGGCGTCGGGGACGGCAACGGCCTCCGCACGCTGCAGGACGAGGACCGCGAGCGGCTCGCCGCGATTCCTCAGCGTCAGCTCGTGGCGCGGCAACCCGTCGGCGGCCACGCCCGCCTTTCGCATGACGGCCTCCGAGACGACGAGCTCGCAGTCGTAGTCCTTCGTCAGCGCCTCCAGGCGCGCAGCCACGTGCACGGTGTCGCCGACAGCGGTGAGGTAGAGCGCTTCGCCATAGCCCATGCGACCGACCACCGCGGGACCGGTGTGGATGCCGATGCCGATGCGGAGCGGTGCCGGCAGCTCGCTCGCGAGCGTCTCGCTGAGCGTCTGCAGGCTGCGCACCATCTCGGCAGCGGCCGCAAGCGCCTGGCGACAGCCGGCCGCCGCGCCCGTCTCGAGGCCGAACAGCGCCATCACGCCGTCGCCCGTGTACTGGTTGGCGATGCCGCCGGCGCGCTCGATGGCGCCCCCGACCGCCTGGAAGTAGCGATTCAGGAAGAAGACGACGTCGTACGGCAGCCGGTGCTCGGCGAGCCGGGTGAACCCGCGGAGGTCGGCGAAGAGCACGGCGATCTCCCGCTCGCGGCCGTTGTACGTGTCGCCGGGCGGGCGGCCGTCGGCGGCCGTCGCGGTCGCCGGCAGCAGTGGCGTGACGCGCAGGTCGGACGTGGGACGCAGCTGGCAGGCCAGACGGACGTCGGGCGGGACCCCCAGACGCCGCAGGACGCGGCTCTCCGCCTCCGACGGCGGCGGCTGGGGGCGCGCGCTGTGGATGCGAACGCGGCACGTCGAGCAGCGGCCGCGACCGCCGCACACCGAGGCGTGCGGGATGCGATGCAGCCGGCTGACCTCCAGCACCGAGAGCCCGACCGGGACGCTGACACTGCGACCGTCGGGATAGACGACTGCGATGCGCCCGCGCCGGCGCTGCAGCGCGCCGCGAAGGCCGCGCGCCACGAGCACCGCCGCCAGCAGGCTCGTATACGTGACGAAGCCGCGATCACGAACGCGCACGAGCCGCGCACTCTCGGCCGGCGTGAGCGGCGCCCGTCCGTGCCACAGCATCTCGGCGCGGCGCACCGGATCCTGCGCGCGCGCCGCCGCCTCGCGACCGCCGGCGACGAACCCGAGGACCGCAAGCACGGGAACGAGCACGGCTCCCGCGAGCAGCCACGGCGCCGTGCGCTCGTACCAGGACCGCAGCTTCATCACCGCATGCAGGCCGATCGACACGTGCAGCCAGGCCAGGACGACGATGATGATCTGCCGCGTCCCGAGCTCCGGCGACAGCGCCCAGAGGTTGTAGGCGACGCGCGAGTAGGCATCGTCCACGCCGTAGACCTGCCAGGCGACGCGGGTCCCCACGACGTGGCTCACGAGCAGCGGCGGGATGGCGAGACCGAGCAGCAGCTGCGCCGCCTCCCAGGCGGGCATGCGCAGCGTGCGCCGATCGTAGAGCGCCCACAGCGCCAGCGCGACGTGCGTCACGAGCGAGGCGTAGAGCACCACCGAGACGACCGGGTTGCGCCACAGCGCGAGGAACCACGCGCGTCCCCACTCCATCGCGTCGAGCGAGACCAGGCCGAGCGAGTGATTCGCCAGGTGCGTGGTGACGTACGCGAAGAGCACCAGCCCGGTGAGCAGGCGCAGACGCCGCACGACAGACATGGTATAGGGACCCGGGAGGAACTCTACCGCATGCCCCAGCGACTCGCCGGCAAGGTGGCCATCGTGACGGGCGCGGGCTCCCGCGGCCCCGGCGTCGGCAACGGCAAGGCCGCGGCCGTCCTCATGGCGCGCGAGGGCGCCCGCGTGCTCTGCGTCGACGCGCAGAAGGACCGAGCCGAGGAGACCGTCGCACACATCCGGAGCGAGCACGGCGAGGCGCTCGCCTTCGCCGCGGACATGACGCGGAAGGCGGACTGCGAAGCCATGGTGGCGGAGGCGGTCGGTCGCTTCGGTGGCCTCGACATCCTGCACAACAATGTCGGCATCGAGTCGCGCCAGGGCCTTCTCGAGACGTCCGAGGAGGAATGGGATCGCGTGATGACGGTGGATCTCAAGACCATGCTGCTGGCGACCCAGTCCGCCGTGCCGGCCATGGAGCGCCGCGGCGGTGGCGCCATCACCTGCGTGTCCTCGGTGGCCGCGCTGCGCGGACACGGTCGCACCGCGTACGCGGCCGCCAAGGCGGGCGTCCTCGGCTTCGTGGTCAGCGTCGCGGTGCAGCTGGCGCCCAAGGCGATCCGCGTCAACGCCATCGCGCCGGGCACGGTGTGGACGCCGATGGTCGAGAACCTCGGCCCCGAGATGCGCGAGCGCCGCCGGCGCGCCAACCCGCTCGGCGAGGGCAGCGCCTGGGACGTCGGCTGGGCCGCCGTCTACCTCGCCAGCGACGAGGCGCGCTGGGTCACGGGCCAGACGCTGGTGATCGACGGCGGCTTGACGCTGACCACGCGATGACCGCCGGCGACATCGTCACCAAGCGCGTCTACGAGCCGGCCGCGCCCGAGGATGGCGATCGCGTCCTCATCATGCGGCTCTGGCCGCGCGGCATCCGCAAGGAGCGCGTGAGTGTGTGGCTGAAGGAGCTCGGCCCGGTGCCAGCGCTCCTGCGCCAGTTCCTCGACGCGAAGATCACGTGGAAGCAGTACGTCCCGCGATATCTCGCCGGCCTGGAGCGGCCCGAGGCGCAGGAAGCGATCGAGGACGTCCGCCGGCGCGCACGGGGCGGACGCGTCACGTTGCTGTGCGGGTGCGCTGACGCCGAGCGGTGCCATCGCACGCTGCTCCGGGCCTATCTGCTAGACTCGCCCGGTGCGCGTCCTCGTCGCCGCCGCACTGCTGCCGCTGCTGGTGGCCGTCCTGCCCGCCGCCGGCGAGCATGAGGTCTGGTTCCGCTACACCGTGCTCGGCTACGTCACCGACGGCCGGGGCCAGGCGCGCGCCGCCGAGCGCGTCGAGCTCGTTCGCGACCGGACGGGCTTCTCGTATCTCGCCGACACCGACGCCGCCGGGTTCTACGTTGTCATCGCGCGGCTCGGGGACGAGAGCGCCGGCGAGGCGCTGACCCTGCGCCTGTCCGGAATCACCACGCGGCTGACGGCGGCGTTCGATCCCACCAACCACCGCGACGAGCGCGGCACGCGCGTGGACGTCGACGGGACGCGGGCCGTGGAGCGCGCGGCCGCCTTCAGCGCCACGCTCGCGAGCTTCGTCGGCGCCGCGCCGCGCTGACCCGGAGGAGACGATGAGTCCGAAGACCCCGCGCAAGGGCATGAAGGCGTACGTCCTCATCGAGACGGCGCCGGGCAAGACCAAGAGCGTTCGCAAGGAGCTGGCCGGCGTCTCCAGGGGCGCGCTGGCCAACCTGGACGCGGTCACCGGCCCGTACGACTTCATCGCCGTCATCGAGGGCCCCACGCTGGACGCCATCGGCCGCCTCGTGACCGACGAGATCGGCTCCATCAACGGCGTGACGCGCACGACGACCTGCGTGGCGGTCTCGCTCGGCTGATGCGCGTGCTGGTGATCGGCGGCACGGAGTTCATCAGCCTGCACCTCGTGCGCGCGCTGCAGCGTGACCGGCACGAGGTCACCGTTCTGAACCGCGGCCGCCGGCCCGAGCGGGCGGCGGCCGGCGTCCGGACGCTCGTGGCTGACCGGAAGGACGCGGCGGCGCTGCGACGGGCACTCGCCGGCGAGCGCTTCGACGGGCTCGTCGACGTCACCTACGCGCCGACGACAGGCGAGGACGTGCAGGCGCTGCTCGCCGCGCTCGAGGGGCGCGTCGGCCACGCCATCTTCGTCTCGACCGGACGCGTGCACGACCACGCGGTCGCCTTGCCGATCAGCGAGACGACGCCGCGCACGCTGTACTGGGGCGAGTACGCGCGGCTGAAGATCGCCGGCGAGGACGCATACATGGCCTCCGGCGTGCCGGCGACCGTCGTGCGCCCGACCCACGTCTACGGGCCGCTCAACACGCGCAACAACGAGACGTTCTTCTTCGATCGCCTCGTGCGCGGACGTCCCATTCTCGTGCCCGGCGACGGCGGCTGGCTCCGGCAGTTCGGGCACGTCGAAGACCTGGCCGACGCCATGGCCGCCATGCTCGGCGACCGCCGCGCGATGGGCCAGAGCTACAACGTCACCGGCGAGGAGGTGGTCACCCAGGTCGGCTTCGTCGACCTCGTCGCGGACGTCGTCGGCCGGCGCGCCACCGTCGTGTACGCCCCGAACGCGCCGTTCGGTCAGAACCTCGCCTACGACTGCCACGCCGTGTACACGACGACGAAGATCCGCCGCGACCTCGGCATCCGGCCGCGCTACACGCTCGCGGCCGGCCTGGCCCAGACCTACGAATGGTACCGGCGCGAAGCCCTCGACCGGCGCGACGTCGACTTCAAGGACGAGGACGCGCTGCTGGCGACGCTCGCGTGAGCGCGCGCGCGCCGGTGCGCGTGCTCGTGTACGACGCGGACCAGGCCAAGGAGTATGCCGCGCTCGTGCGGGCGCCACGCGGACGGGTGGCGCTCAGCGTCTGCGCCACGCCGACCGAGGCGGCGGCCGCGGTGGCCGAGGCCGACGTCATCTACGCGTGGAAGTTCCCCGCCGACCTCTACCCGCGCGCGGGGCGGCTCCGCTGGCTGCACATCATGGGCGCCGGCGTCGATGGCGCGCTGGTGGCCGCGCTTCCCCCGCACGTCGTCGTCACCCGCGTGCCCGGCGTGTTCGGGCCGTGGATGCGCGAGTACGTGCTCGGCTGGTGCCTGGCGGTCACCCAGCGCATGCCGCTCTACCGCGAGGCGCAGCGCCAGCGGCGCTGGCGCAGCGACGTCATCCCCGAGCGTCTGGCCGGCAAGACGATGGTCATCGTCGGCGTCGGCGACATCGGCCGCACGATCGCGGCCGCGGCGCGCGGGCTCGGCATGCGCGTGCTGGGTATCAGCCGCTCCGGCCGGCCGGTGCCGAACGTCGAGCGGGTGCATCGCGTGCGCGCCCTGCCCCGCCTGGTGCGCGAGGCGGACTTCGTCGTCACCGCGCTCCCGCTGACCGCGGAGACGCGCGGGTTGATCGACGCTCGGATCCTGGCCGCGATGCGCCCGACCGCCTGGCTGATCAACATCGGTCGCGGCGCGCTGATCGACGAGGGGGCGCTGCTCACCGCGCTCCGCGAGCGGCGCATCGGCGGCGCCGTGCTCGACGTGTTCGAGCGCGAGCCGCTGCCGCCCGAGCACCCCTTCTGGTCGCTCGACAACGTCGTGGTGACGCCGCACATCTCCGGCCCGAGCACGCCGCCCGAGATGGCGACCGTCTTCAACGACAACCTCGCCCGCTGGCTCGCCGGACGCCGCCTGCGTCACGTGGTCGATCGCGTGCGCGGCTACTGAGCGCCGTACCTCAGCAGGCCACCGCCGGCGGCGGGATGGCCGCGGGCGCCGGACGTCCGGCCACCGAGGCGAGCAGGCCGACGATCGCGGCCAGCGTGGCCGCGTTGCGCCGCTGCCCGCCGCCGCAGTAGAGCAGGTCCCGGCCCGCCGACAGCAGGTCGTCCACCGTCTCGCGCGGCAGCGCCAGGCGCGTCGGCGCCGCCAGCAACCGCTCCCGGCGTGCCGCGCTCTCCAGATCGCTCAGCCGGATCTCGAGGTAGTGCAGCTGCGTGGTCCGGCCGAGCGACTCCTCGAACGCCCGGCGCTCGTCGATGGCCGCGCGCACGGCTCGCGACGTGCGCGTGCTCGCCTGCTCCAGCATGAGACCGAACGACTGGTCCGCGATCTCGAGCACGCCCGGCGTCTCCGCCCGTCGGCCGAGCGCGACATCGTGCGCCGGCATGGCGTTGACCACGATCACCACCACCCCGGCCAGCTTGCGCGTGTTGAGCAGGTCGCTGAGCTCGCCGTCGGTGAGCCGCTCGAGCAGGCCCTGCAGACCCAGGTTGTCGGTGATGCCGCCGTCGACGAGGTGCACGTACGGCACGCGCTCCGTCTCGAGGAAGCGCTGCTTGCGCGTCGCGCGCAGCCAGGCTTCCGGATTGAGCTGCGCCGACAGCAGCGCGGCGCGGTCGGACGTCGTGAGGCAGCCGCCGGCCGGCGCGCCGAAGTTCCGCAGCGTCACCGCCGCAAACCCGACCGGATACGCCGAGGAGGCGGCAACCGCGTAGCCCAGCGGATAGTCGGCCAGCCGCGCGCCCAGACAGCCGAAGAACTCGTCGGTGAACTCGAATCGCGAGCCGGTCACCAGATCGGAGGCGTTCACGATGAGACGCGGGCGCGCCGGCAGCGCCGCGTACGAGCGATCGTCGAACAGCGTCCTGCCGTAGTAGCGCGCCGCGACGTCCGTGCGATCGAACGCCGTGAAGGGCAGCCGCAGCCAGTTGAGCGGGTTGCCGAAGGCGCGCCACGCCAGGCGCCGCTCGTGGTTCGGATAGAGAAACGTGTCGGCGAACCGGCCGAGCCGCGGGGCGTCGTCGCGGTGCAGCGCCCAGTACGCCGCGGCGAACGAGCCGCCGGACACCGACGAGACGTAGTCGACCTCCCGCAGCAGCGTGCTCGGCGAGCCGTCCTCGGCGGGCACCACCAGCCGTCCGAGCTCCTGCATGACGCCCCACGACAGCGCGGCCGCGCGCACGCCGCCGCCGGAGAGCGCCAGCGCGACGGCGACGCGGCCGGGCCCGGCGGACGGCTGGGGGCCGGCGGCACCCTGCCGGTCGACGTGGCTCCACGCCGTGCACGCACAGAGGAGCGCGGCGGCCGCCACAATCGGCAGCTCGCGGAAGCGCATCACGCCTCCACGTCGATCTCTTCGGTGCGCCGCTCGAAGTCCGCCGCTTCCACCGCGTGCTCCGGCGACAGCGTGCCGTCCGGAACGCGGATGCGGATCAGGTACACGCGCGGCGTGAGCAGCACCCAGTCGCCGGTGACGCCGAGCTCCCGCGCGCCCTCGAAGTACGACAGACCGTCGGGCAGGCGTCCGAAGCGGTCCCGCCCGATGATCCGCAGCATGGCCGCCATGCGCTGCGGCGGGCGCCTATCGCTTGGAGATGAGCCACCGGTCGAGCGCCAGGTGCGGCAGGCCCGAGCGCTCGAACGTGTCCACCGCGTCGTCGGCCGAGCCGACCAGCGGCTCGCCGTGGAGGTTGAACGAGGTGTTGAGCACGGCGCCGATCCCGGTCCGTCGCTCGAATTCCCGGATGACGCGGTGATAGCCGGGGTTCCAGCCCTCGTCGACCAGGTGAGCGCGCGCGGTGCCATCCTGCGGATGCACGGCGGCCACGATCTCGTCGCGTCGCTTGGGATTCGTCGGGAAGGCCAGCATCATGTACGGCGACGCGAGGCCCTTGGGATTGACCACGTAGTCGGCCTCGCGCTCCCGCAGGATGCTCGGCGCGAACGGCATCCAGAAGTCGCGGTTCTTGATCATCTTGTTGATGATCGTCACCACCCGGTGATCCGACGGGTTGGCCAGGATGGACCGGTTGCCGAGCGCGCGGGCGCCGAACTCCATCCGCCCCGCGCAGCGGGCGACGACTCCGTCGGCGACCAGCAGATCGGCGATGCGCTCCTCGATCCGCTCGTGCTCGGTCACGCGATACTTCGACGCCAGGTCGCGCGCGCGGATGAGCCGCTCGACGTCTTCCGCGTCGATCGACGGCCCGAGATACGCGGGTCCGAACGGCGCGGGCGCCATCCCGGTCCGGGCCACGTGGGCGAGAAAGGCGGCGCCGACCGCGTTGGACTCGTCGCCGCACGACGGGAAGACGAACAGATCGCGCACCCACGGCTCCTCCGCCAGCAGGCCGTTCGCCTTCACGTTCATGAAGACGCCGCCGCCGAGGGCGAGCCGGTCACCGCCGTGGCGCTCGCGCATGAGCCGCGCCCAGCGCAGCAGCGTGTCCTCGACGATCCGCTGCGCGCCGGCGGCGATGGCGTCGAAGCGCTGTCCGAGCGTGGCCTCGAGCAGCAGCCGGTAGCGCGAGCCGCGCCGCTTCCACACGAAGCGGGCGGGAGTGGACGGCTCGAGATCGAAGAGCTGACGCAGCGAGGCCTCCGCGCGCTCGGCCATGGCCGCCGGCGCATAGGGCGCCAGCCCCATCACCTTGTACTCGTGCTCGCCGAACTTCATGCCGAGCAGCAGCGTCACGAACGAGTAGAACGCGCCCAGCGAGCCGGGAGCGCTCGGCGTCGCCTCGCGGAGCGCCAGCGCGCTGCCCTCGCCCGCGAACGCGGTGGCGCACATCCCGTCGCCGGAGTTGTCGTTGGTGAGCACCAGCGCCGGCGCGCCGGCGAAGTGCGAGCCATAGTAGGCCGCGGCCGCGTGGCACGCGTGGTGGTCGTAGACCACGATGCGGTCGCGGGCGATGCCGAGATGCTCGCCGACGACCGCGAGGCGCTCGGCATCGGAGACGACGTACTTGCCGCGAGCGCGGTCGGCCAGCCCGACCCGGGCGCCGAGCTTGCGCACCCGCTTGCCGAGGCCGCGGGCGGGCGCCTCCAGGCGAACGCCGTAGTAGTCACGGGCGTAGGCCGCGTCGTGGAGCACGCGGTTCATCCACTCGCGTGCGTACGCCTGCCGGCCGGCCAGCGCCACCACGTCGATGTCGGCCGCGGTGAGACGACACTCGGCGAGGAGCGCGTCGATCGCCCGACGCGGATAGCCCGCGTCGTTCTTGAGGCGGGTGAACCGTTCCTCGGAGGCGCAGCCGATGACCACGCCGTCGCGCAGGATCGCCGCGGTGGCGCAGTGCGTTTCCGTGATGCCGAGCACGATCACGCCGTCGATCTTAGCATCGCCGCCAGGCGTGACGAGACTTTACAGGGCGGAGCGCGGGCGCAGCCGGCCGGCGCGTCAGCGGCGCTTGAGGCGAACGTCCTCGAGGGGCGCCGACCACGGGTACGGGTCGATCAGCATGAGCGCGGGCTCCTCGACGCGGGGACCGATGCCCGACGGCCAGATGTAGTCGTAGATCGGCGCCACCCGCACCCGCTCGTGGAGGAGCAGCTGGAGCTGGCGGAGGAGGTCGGCGCGCTTGCGGCGGTCGAGCTCGGTCGCCTGCTGACGATAGAGCGCCTCGATGTCCGGATAGCTGCCGTATGCGAACGCGCCGTCGGCGGGAATCGTCTGGGACAGGCGCGAGGCGGCGTTGCCGTACACCGCGTTGATGCAGACGCAGACGCCCCTGAGCTTCTTGCTGGCGAGCGCCGCGTAGAAGGCCGCCCGCTCCATCGTGCGCACGCGGGCCCGGATGCCGACGGCGCCGAGATTGCCGGCCACCGTCTCGCCGACGGAGCTGTACGGCGGCCACGGATGCACGTCGCCGGCGTCGAAGCCGTTCGGATACCCGGCCTCCGCCAGCAGCTGACGCGCCCGCGCGGGGTCGTAGGGGTGCGGCTCGATCGGGATGGCGAACTCGAAGGTCCGCGGCACCATGTTGCCCGTGAGCCGGGACGCGCCGAGATTCTCCGCCTCGTTCAGTCCCTTGCGGTCCACGGCCAGGCTGGCGGCCAGCCGCACGCGGCGATCGGCCCACGGCGACTTCGGGTCCCACTGCTCCAGGAAGTCGAGATAGAACGTGCCGATCGCGCCGGAAAACGCCAGCCGCAGGCTCGGGTCGCGCTTCACGTCCTCCGCCATCGGCGCGTCGAGCAGGTAGGCGACGTCGACCTCGCCGCGCTTGAGCATGGCCAGCCGCGTGGTCGCCTCCGGCACGCTCTTGTAGACCAGCCGCTTCACGGAAGGCATCTTGCGCCAGTAGCCGTCGAACGCTTCCATGACCAGCTCGACGCCGGGCGTGTGCGAGACGAACTTGTAGGGGCCGAGGCCGACCGGGTGCTTCTTGAAGCCCTCGACGCCCACCTGCTCCATGTATTTCTT
>DATAOC010000072.1:0-43669 GCA_036265915.1 Candidatus Methylomirabilota bacterium
GTAGAGGCGGCGGATCAGCACCCGCTCGACCACCGCGCCGATCAGCGCCACGGCGAGCGGCGCAACGATGAGCATCGCCACCCACACGTTGACCCCCGCCTGGTTCGCGAGGATCGCGGCGTAGCCGCCGAGCATCAGGAACTCGCCGTGGGCCAGGTTGATGACGCGCATCATCCCGAAGATGATGGCGAGCCCGAGGCTGATGAGCACGAGGGTGGCGATGCCGTTCAGGATTTCGAGCGTCAGCACGGCGACGAGGTCCATCGCGCGCGCACTATAGACCGGGGACCCGGGACGGGCAAGGTGCGCGCGCGGCCTTGACACCCGAAAACGGGGAGGACTAGAATCCGGCGCTCGTACTCCAACATACGCACGCCTTCCAACCCTTCGCCCGGAGGTAGCGATGCGGGCCGACCGACGAACATTTCTCAAGACAGCTGGCGCAGCGCTTGGCACGGTCTCGCTCGCCCCGACCATCGTGCGCGAGGCGCTCGCCCAGGCCAACGTCATCAAGGTGGCGGCGATTCACGACCTCTCCGGCGGGCTGGACATCTACGGGCGACCGATGGTCGACTGCCTGAGCTACGCGGTGGAGGAGATCAACGGCGCCGGCGGTCTGCTGGGACGCCAGATCAAGCTCATCAGCTACGATGCGCAGTCGAACATCCAGCTCTACACGCAGTTCGCCACCGAGGCCGCCACCAAGGAACGCGTGGCCGTCGTCCATGCCGGTATCACGTCCGCCTCCCGCGAGGCGATCAGGCCGGTGCTGAAGCGGTTCAACACGCTGTACTTCTACAACACGCAGTACGAGGGCGGCGTGTGTGACCGCAACTGCTTCTGCACCGGCTCCACGCCGGCGCAGAACGTGGACAAGCTGGTTCCGTTCACGCTGAAGAGGTTCGGCAAGAAGGTGTACACGGTCGCCGCCGACTACAACTACGGGCAGATCACCGCCAAGTGGGTGAAGAAGTTCACGCAGGAGCACGGCGGCGAAGTGCTGGCGACCGACTACTTTCCGCTCGAGGTCAGCGACTTCGGCCCCGCCATCACCAAGATCCAGGCGGCCAAGCCGAGCTTCGTGATGTCGGCGCTCGTCGGTGGCAACCATATCTCGTTCTATCGACAGTGGGCGGCCTCCGGCATGAACAAGACGATCCCGGTGGCCTCCACGACGTTCGGCAACGGGCTCGAGCATCAGGTCACGACGCCGGAGGAGCATCAGCGCTACATCGGCTCGCAGAGCTATTACCAGGAGATCACCACCGAGGCGAATCAGGCGTTCCTGAAGAAGTTCCTGCCGAAGTACGGGGGCACCACCAAGTACGTCACCCCGCTCGCCATCCAGTCCTATCACGGGCTGCATCTGTGGGCGTCGGCGGTGAAGAAGGCCAACAGCATCGATCGCATGAAGGTGATCGAGGCGCTGGAGTCGAATCTCGCGTTCAACGGGCCGGCCGGCAAGACGGCCATCGACCCGAAGACGCATCACTGTAGCCTCGACGTCTACATCGCCGAGGCGCAGAACCGGGCGTTCAAGGTCCTCGAGAGCTATCCGCAGCAGCCGCCGGCCGATACGGCGGCCGTCTGCGACCTCAAGAAGAATCCCAACGACAATCAGCAGTATGTCATCGACGTCAAGACATGATGGCCGCGCGAGCAGAGCGCGCGCCGGCGTAGCGACGCAACACACGTACGAAGGAGGATGACGTGGCAACCGTAAAACTTCCGACTCCGGACGAGCTCAAGGCCGTCGGGCGACAGCTGGGGATGAACCTATCCGATGCTGACGTCACCTTCTTCCTCGGGACGATGGGCGGCAGCGTCGCCGCGTATCACGCCATCGAGGCGATGGTCGATCCGATGCCGACCGTCAAGTACCCGCGCACGCCGGGCTATCGTCCCCAGGGCGCGGAGAACAAGTACAACGCCTGGTACTACAAGAGCGAGGTGCAGGGCGCGCCGTCCGGCAAGCTGAAGGGCAAGCGCATCGCGCTCAAGGACAACGTGTGCCTCGCCGGCGTGCCGATGATGAACGGCGCCTCGTCGCTCGAGGGCTACGTGCCCGACGTCGACGCGACCATCGTCACCCGGATCCTCGATGCGGGCGGGACGATCGCGGGCAAGGTCCACTGCGAGTACTTCTGCTTCTCCGGCGGCAGCCACACCAGCGCGTCCGGGCCCGTGCACAATCCGCGGAAGATGGGGTACTCGGCCGGTGGGTCGTCCTCGGGCAGCGGCGCCGTCGTGGCCGCCGGCGAGGTCGAGATGGCGATCGGCGGCGACCAGGGCGGATCGATTCGCATGCCAGCCGCCTACTGCGGTGTCTACGGCATGAAGCCGACGCACGGGCTCGTTCCGTACACCGGCGTGTTCCCGATCGAGAACACGCTCGATCACACGGGTCCGATGACGGCCACCGTGGCCGACAACGCGCTGCTGCTGGAGGTCCTGGCCGGACCGGACGGGCTCGACCCCCGACAGGTCAACGTGAAGACGGCCGCCTACACGAGCGCCCTCACCGGCGATGTGAGAGGCATGAAGATCGCCGTGGTGAAGGAAGGCTTCGGCCACGCGAACTCCCAGGCGGATGTCGATGCGCTGGTGCGCAAGGGCGCCACGACGTTCCGGCAGCTGGGCGCGCAGGTCGACGAGGTGTCGATCCCGCTGCACCTGGCCGGCACCGCCATCTGGACGCCGATCGCGGTCGAGGGCGCGACGGCGCAGATGATGAACGGCAACGGCTTCGGCTTCAACTGGAAGGGGCTCTACGTCACCAGCCTGATCGACGCGCACTCGGCGTGGCGGCAGCGTGCCGACGAGTTCTCGGACACGCTCAAGACGACCATCCTGTTCGGGCAGTACGCGCTCAACAAGTATCGCGGTCACTACTATGCGAAGTCGCAGAATCTCGGCCGCGTGCTGCGAGCGGCCTACGATGCCGTCCTGAAGGACTACGATCTCCTGCTGATGCCCACGCTGCCGCTCAAGGCGACGCCGATTCCCAAGCCGGACGCGCCGCGCATGGAGATCATCGAGCGGGCGTTCGAGATGCTCGCGAACACCGCGCCCTTCGACGTGACGGGGCACCCCTCGATGAGCGTGCCGTGCGGTCTCAGTGAGGGCCTGCCGGCCGGCATGATGCTGACCGCGAAGCACTTCGACGAAGGGTCGATCTATCGCGCGGCGTCGGCGTTCGAAAAGTCAGGGGACTGGACGGGCATTCGTCCCTAGCCCGTGCGGCGGCGGCCGGGTCCTCCGAGCCCGCGGATGACCTCGGCCGCCGTCGACACCCAGCCGAACTTCAGCGCGAAGTTCTTCAGCACGGCGGCGTGCAGGTCCGGCATGTACGACGATACGGCATCGGACACGATGGTCGTCCGATAGCCCCGCTTGAAGCTCTCTCGCGCCGTCTCCTCGACGCAGATCTGGGTCACCGTGCCCGTGACCAGCACCGACTCGACGTGGCGAGCCTCGAGCAGATCCTCCAGATTCGTGTTGTGGAACGCTCCGTAGCCGAACTTGTCGACGATGGGATCTCCGGGCTCGGGATAGATCTCGTCGATGATGTCGGAGCAGTCCAGCTCCTTGTCGACGTCGGGGTAGTGACGCAGAACCCCCTTCCAGCAGCAGCGCACCGGCGGCGCCAGGACCGGCGACCACTCCCAGACCAGGGTCCGCTCGGGTCCGGCCACGAACTTCGTGTAGATGACCGGGACGCCGCGCTCCCGACAGGCCGTCAGGAGGCGCTGATGCGTCGGGATCGTCGGCCGCGCCTCGGGCACCTCCAGCGGCGCCCCGACCCGGACGAAGTCGTTCTGCATGTCGACGATCACCAGCGCGGGCCGGCTGAACCTATCGATGGCCATGCACGGAACCTCCGTGGCTGTCACTTTTCGTCGCTTCCGCGATGGTGAGGCCGCCGACCCGTGCGTGCGGGCGCCCGCCATCGGTGACGGCGATGACGAGCACGATCTCGCCGGCGCGGGGAGCGTCCGCGACGCGAACCTCCATCGCGTCGTAGTGCGTCCGCACGAACACGGCATCCTTGAAGTGCAACGGCACGTCGATCGTCGTGCCCGGGCCGCCGAGCTTCTTCGCGGAGGGAATGATCGCCTTGCCGCCGCCCACCGCGGCCCGGAGCGGCGCCCCCAGCTTGGGATGGAGCAGCGCCGCGGCATGCTCGAGCTCGCCGTTCTCGCCGACGACGGCCGCCTTGCCGTACGACTCGGCCGGCGCCCCGAGCGCCTCCATGGCCTTCCTGGACAGCAGCCCGCCGAGCTCCTCGCCGGCGTCGATGAGCGGCGACAGGTCGTCGACGAAACGTCCGGCGAACGGATTGTCGATCACCGCGATGGCGGCCACCTTGCGCAGCGGGCGGGCGGCTGCGCGGCCACCGTCGCTCATGATCTCTTCGCTGACCGTCACGATTTTTCGGATGTTGAGCATGCGTCGTCCTCGTTCGGTGACGCGGCGTCAGTGAGGGGCGGTCGCCGGGCCGTCGCCCTTCAGCACCTCGGCGGCCCGCGCCGCCGGAGGGGTGTTGCGGCTTCGCCCGATCCTGATCGTCCCGTCGATCAGGACCATGGAGATGCCGGGCAAGTCGCCGGCGGCGAGCGCTTCGAGGGCGTCGCGACCGACACTCCCCGTCGGCGCGTCGCAGATGACCAGGTCGGCCGCGCGGCCGGCGGCGATCAGCCCGGTGTCGAGCGCGTAGATGCGCGCGGTGTTGCCGGTGGCGCACGCGATGGCGGTGGCGGCCGGCAGCCCGCCCAGCGCGGCGAGCAACGAGATCGTTCGGAGCACGCCGAGCGGGATGACGCCCGTGCCGGACGGCGCGTCGTTGCCGACGATGATGCGTGAGGTCGCGCCCGCCTCCCCGGCGACGCGGACGGTGTGAATGGCGGTCTTCATGTTGCCGCAGTGCACGATCTCGAGCGCCATGTCCGTGGCCACCAGCCGCTCGATCGCTTCCGGCGTCAGCGAGGTCGTGCCCCCGTTGATATGGCCGACCACGTCCGGCGCCGCCTCGAGCACGACGTCGGCGTCGATGGCGCTCGAGCCGGCAATCGACGGCCCGCCCGTGTGAATCGTCACCGTCATGCCGTGGCGCTTCGCCCACCGCACCATCGGCGCCGCGTCCTTGCCCGTCTTCACGGAGCCCAGGCCGATCTCGCCCACGAGCCGCACGCCGGCGGCGGCCATCTCCGCGAAATCGGCTTCGGCCAGGCCGAGCTCCAGAATGGGCGCCCCCGCATGCACCTTGACGCCGCCGGGGCGGAAGTTGGTGTAGGCGCGCGCGGCCACGATCGCCAGCGCCTTGAGCCCGACGACGTCGCGCGGGCGGCCGGGCAGATGCACCTCGCCGGCGGAGATCGCCGTCGTCACACCGCCGTGCAAACCGGACTCGATGAAGTCCACCGTGCGCTGGCGCGGAGTGAAGTCGCCGAACACAGGGGGAACATGGGAATCGATCAGGCCGGGGATGACGGTGGTGCCGTGCGCATCGATGACCGTCCGTGCGTCGGCGTCGAGGCCACGCCCGACCTCGACGACGCGGCCGTCGCGGATGACGATCGAGTCTGCGTCGAGGATCGGCCGCGCGATGTCACCGCTCACCAGCGTGCCGATGTTGCGAATCAGCGTGTCCATGATGGGGGCGGCGCCGCGCTGCTCACGCCGGCGTCGGGCCCCGATCATGGCAAAGCGCCCCCACGAGCGCAACCGGTCCCGCGGTTGACCGACGGATGTTCACCGCGCTACGGTGCCGCTGTGACGATGTTTCGTGCGAACGCGCTCACGGCGACCACGGTGGCGAGCCATGCATGACCGGTCTCGATTGCGCGCGCTCACGTTCGACACGTACGGCACCGTCGTCGACTGGCGGTCGAGCGTTCTTGCGGAGCTCGAAGCGTTCGGGGCGCAGGAACAGCTGACCGTCGACTGGGGGACGTTCCTCGCCGACTGGAAGGCCGCGTATCGGCCGACGATGGACGCGATCAATCGCGGCGCCGCGCCGTGGGTGACGGTGGACGCCATCTACCGCGCCCGGCTCGACGAGCTCGCCGGCACGCATGGCCTTGGACGTGTCTCGCGCGCGCGGTTGGACGACCTCGCCCGCGCCTGGTGGCGACTTCGTCCATGGCCGGACGCCGTGGCCGGCCTCGGACGGTTGAAGGCGCGCTACATCATCTCGCCGCTGTCGAACGCCAGCTTCATCGGCATGGTCGAGCTGGCGCGCTTCGCGACATTGCCGTGGGACTGCGTCATCACCGCGGAGAACGCGCGTGCCTACAAACCGCAGCCGGCCGTCTATCGAACGGCGCTCTCACTGCTCGGCGCATCACCGAGCGAGGTGATGATGGTGGCCGCGCACAACTACGATCTGGCGGCGGCGCGCGCCGAGGGGATGGCGACGGCCTTCGTTCCGCGTCCCACGGAATTCGGTCCAAGGCAGACGAGCGATCTCCATCCGGAGTCCGACTGGGACATCGTCGCCGACGACTTCGTGGATCTCGCGCGGCAGCTTGGATGCTGAGCGCCGCCGAGGGTTGCGGTCGCGGACGCTAGTAGCGGAAACGGACCCCGTACAGCACGTCGTGCGCGGGGGCGCTGCCGGCGCCCGGCGCCCTGCCGCCCGGGAACGACAGCCCATCCGCCGTCGTCGTCGTGACGTCGTACGATCCGAACAGCGTCGTGTCCTTGGTCAGCCGCCAGTTGAATCCGGCCCCGGCTTTCGCACCGAGGCGCAGGACCGGATCGGCCTGGATGCCGACCAGGCTCGACAGCTCGTGCGGCTGGTCCACGATCAGCGCCGGACCGAGAACGAGGTACGGTTCGATCGGCAGGTCCGCGGTCGGCCATCTGAGCTTGACGTCGAACGACAGTGCTCGCCCGGCCTGATCGCCATCCAGCAGCAGCCTGCTCTCGAGGGACGGGGCAACGCCGGCTAGCGGCGCCGTCCGCTCCGGGCGAAGCGGCGAGACGCCGAGGCCCAGACCGAGGGCAGGGCCGCCCTTCGCGGCCAGCTCGAGCAGGTTGTCACTCGTCGATGGGCCGGCCTGGGTCTGCCGCGGAGCAGCGACCACGCAGGCCGTCAGGCCGAGGATGCCGAGCCACAACAATATCCGGTTCATAGCTGATGGGACGAACGCGACCAGAGGATTATGCATCCGTCCGCGGATCATAGCAATCGGCACGATGGCGCCGTCAGCCATGTTGGCGGGAAGCCGGCCACAAGCGCCGCGGCCCACGGGGCGGCCGGGGCCGGGGCACGGTCACGCGATCGCTCGATACTCCGGTTGAGCGCGCCAGGACGAGCGGGCAGCCATCCACGCGCGCCAGCACTCGCGATGGAACGCGAGGGTGGCCGTCGGCGCCTGGATCGCATACTCGATCGCTCCCGGCACGATATCGTCCGCGCACCCGCTGCACCGGCGGCCGCGACTCGGCTCGCCCCGCACCGCTCCGGCGTAAAACGGCACCGCGACGTCGCCGCTGCGCACGCGCATGCGCGTGCGAGCCGCGCGCAGACTTCGCTCGTGATCCGGCTCGCTGCTCCCACGAAGGAAGAAACGGCGGTGACGCCGCTCGAGCTCCTGCGATTGCGCGATGAGGCCGACCGACCATCTCACCAGCGCGCGGGCGCGCGCGGTGTTGGACGCCGTACGCTGCTGCAACCCGTCGACGGGCAGCCTGGCCGGCGAACCGCTGGCGCCGCCGTCGTGATGCCGGAACCGCTGTGGAGGCATGCCGAAGCGGCGACGAAACGCCTTGTCGAAGTGCGGGAGGTCGTAGAACCCACATTCCATTGCAATGGCGGTCAGCGACAGTGCGGACGTTTTCAGCAGGACGCACGCTCGCTGCAGCCGCAGATCGGCGACGTACTGACGAAGCGGGGTGCCGACCACCGCGTGAAACGTTCGCGAGAAGTGCGAGCGGCTCATGCCCGCCATCGCCGCGAGCTCGGGCAACGACGGGACGTCGGCGAAGTGGCCTTCGAGAAACTCGCGCACTTGGCCCACCACGGTGATGTTTCGCTGTGTCGGCGCGCGATGTCCCGGCTTGTGATTCATGTCATCCTCGGGGTAACGAACATATACGACACAGCGTTTGTCCAAAAGAGGGTGGCCGTGCTTGTACGCCCGTGCTCGTACGGTGAGAATGGACTGACGTGTGGGGGGCGAGGCCGCCCCCCACACGTCACAGTGCTACTTCTGCGAGCACTGATTCATGCTGCTCGACCACATGCCGCCTGCCTGCTCGCAGTCGGTCCGCGTGGTGTACTTCGAATAGTCGCTGGAGCTGCCCGACGGGCTCGCGGACGGCGAGCTGGTGGACGAGCCCGACGACCCGCTCGACGTGCTCGGCGACGAGCTGGAGCCGCCGCCCGACGTGGAACCCGTGGAGCCCGAACCGCTGCTCGAGCCGGAACCGGTGCTGCCCGACGTGCCGGACGGCGAGCTCGACGAGCCCGACGTCCCGCTGCTCCCACTTCCGCTGCTACTCTGCGCAGCGGCCAGTGCTGGAGCCAGAGCAACGATTGCAACCAACAGGCTCAGCATCACTTTCTGCATCGTTCTGTCCTCCTGTAGCGCCCCGTGAT
Organism: Candidatus Methylomirabilota bacterium; assembly: GCA_036265915.1. GTDB lineage: Bacteria > Methylomirabilota > Methylomirabilia > Rokubacteriales > CSP1-6 > AR12. Next base: position 8,606 of record DATAOC010000072.1, read on the forward strand.
CGGGGTTTCGTTCTGCCGGCCACACCACGCGAGCAATAACCGGGCCCGCGACTCGACGCGATGACGCGACGTGCCGGACGGTGTCGCGCCTCACGTCGCAAGCCGGTACGCTCGCTGCAGGGGGATGCCATGCGCCACGCTGTTGCCCGCGCGATTCTTGCCGCGCTCACGTTCGCGATCGTCGTGCCGGTCGCCGCGCAAGAGGCGCCGCGTTCGCCGACGCCGCCGGACACGCCGCTGCCGGCGCGGATCACGAACGTCGCCGTCGGCCTCGAGCATCCATGGGGACTCGCCTTTCTCCCCGACGGCCGTCTTTTGGTGACCGAACGCCCGGGTCGGCTTCGCCTCGTCTCGCGCGACGGCGTGTCGGAGCCGCTCGCCGGTGTGCCGGCGGTGTACGCGCGCGGCCAGGGCGGCTTGCTCGACGTCTCGCTCAGCCCGCGCTTCGCCGAGGACCGGCTCGTCTATTTCTCCTTCGCCGAGCCCGGCGGACCCGGGGGTGGAACGGCGGTCGCGCGTGCGAGGCTGGGCGAGCGGAGCCTCGACGACGTGCAGGTGATCTGGCGCCAGCAGCCGAAGGTCAGCGGCAACAATCACTGGGGCTCGCGGCTCGTGTGGCGCCGCGACGGCACGCTGTTCGTGACACTGGGGGAGCGCTTCAACTACCGCGACTCGGCGCAAGACCTCGCGACGACGCTCGGCAAGATCGTGCGCATCAATGCCGACGGCTCCATTCCGGCCGACAACCCGTTCGTCTCGCGCAAGGACGCGCGGCCGGAGATCTGGTCATACGGCCATCGCAATGTGCAGGCGGCGACGCTGGACGCCGACGGTCGGCTGTGGACCGTCGAGCACGGAGCCCGTGGTGGCGACGAGCTGAACCATCCCGAGGCGGGGCGCAACTATGGCTGGCCGGTCATCACCTACGGCGTCGACTACTCCGGCGCGAAGATCGGCGTCGGCACGTCGCAGCCGGGCATGGAGCAGCCGGTGTACTACTGGGATCCCGTGATCGCACCCTCCGGCGCCGTGTTCTACACGGGCACCGCGTTCCCGGACTGGCGCGGTGATCTCTTCGTCGGCTCGCTGCAGCCGGGACGGCTCGTCCGGCTGCGGCTGCGCGACGGACGCGTCGCTCACGAGGAGCGGTACGTGATCCCCCCCGGCGAGCGCGTGCGCGACGTGCGGCAGGGGCCCGATGGTCTGCTCTATCTGCTCACCGACAATCCCCGCGGGCGCATCCTGCGGCTCGAACCGCCGGACCGCCGGTGACTGCGGTCGCGCGCCGCGACGCCGTCGGCACGAGCGGTACCATGGAGCCATGATCCGGCGTCCGTTCGGCAGTGCGGCGATCGACGTGCCTGTCATCGGTCAGGGCACCTGGAACATCGACAACGATCCCCGCGCCGCCGCGGTGGCCGCCATCCGACGCGGGCTCGATCTCGGCATGACGCACATCGACACCGCGGAGATGTACGGCAATGGCGCCGCCGAGGCGCTGATCGCGGAGGCGATGGCGGGACGGCGCGACGAGGTCTTCCTCGTCTCGAAGGTCCTGCCGCAGAACGCCTCGCGCAAGGGCACGGTGGCCGCGTGCGAGGCGTCGCTGGCGCGCCTCCGGACGGATCGGCTCGACAGCTACCTGCTGCACTGGCCGGGCGATCATCCGCTCGAGGAGACGTTCGAGGCGTTCGAGCAGCTGCGACGGGACGGCAAGATCCTGAGCTGGGGCGTGAGCAACTTCGACGTGGATGATCTCGAGGCGGCCTGGAAGCTGGCCGGCGCCCGCCTGGCCTGCAACCAGGTTCTCTATCACCTGCAGGAGCGCGCGATCGAGCACGCCGTGCTGCCGTGGTGCGAGCAGCACGGCGTCGCCGTCGTCGCCTACAGCCCGTTCGGCTCGGGCGCATTTCCGGGTCCGCGCACGAAAGGCGGCCGTGTCCTGCAGGCGGTGGCCGAGGCGCACGGGGTGACGCCGCACCAGGTCGCGCTCGCCTATCTGGTGCAGCGCGCATCGGTGTTCACGATCCCGAAGGCGGGACGTCCCGAGCACGCAGCGGACAATGCCGCCGCCGCCGACCTTTCCCTGACCGCAGCCGATGTCACGCGGCTCGAGCGCGCGTTTCCGCGCGGCCGCCGGCCGCGCGAGCTTCCGACCTTGTAAGAGGAGGCACGGAGATGGAGGACAGCCGGCTCGTGGTGTGCTCCGCCTGCGGTACGACGAATCGCGTGCCCCTCGACAAGCTCGGCCGCGGTCTCTCACCGGTGTGCGGGCGCTGCAAGGGCCCGCTCGCCGCGCGCCCGGGCCCGACGACGGTGACGGACGCCACCTTCGCCGCCGACGTCGAGGGCTCGCCGGTGCCGGTCCTCCTCGACCTCTGGGCGGCCTGGTGCGGGCCGTGTCGGATGCTGGCGCCGGTGGTGGAGGAGCTCGCCACCGAGCTCGACGGCCGCGTTCGCGTGGCGAAGTTGAACGTCGACGAGAATCCCGCAACGGCGGCGCGGTTCGGCGTGCGCAGCATTCCGACGCTGCTCGTCCTGCGTGGCGGGCGCGAGGTCGACCGCATCGTCGGCGTGCAATCCAAGGCCGAGATCGTTCGCCGGCTCGAGCGGGCGGTGACGTGAGGGCTCGTGCGAGTCGGCCCCGCCTCCTTCGCTGGCGGATTGTGATGGTCCGTACCATAACTATCGGTATACTGACGCGGCTGCTCAAACCTCACACGACGAGCGAGGTCGATGGCCGAAGGCCGGCTGCTGGTAGTCGATGACGAGCGCGAGATCACCGCGGTGCTGGAGGAGCACTTCCGCGCCGCCGGCTATGCGGTCGACGTCGCTCATAGCGGCAGCGACGCGCTCCTGATGGCGGCCGCGCGCCGGCCGGACGCCGTGCTCCTCGACGTCACCATGCCGCCCGGTCCCGACGGCGCCGAGGTGCTGTCGCGCCTCCGCGCGCTCGATCCCACGGTGGCGGTGGTGATGCTGACCGGCAACGGCGACGTGGAGCTCGCGCGCTCGCTGCTCCGAGCCGGCGCCTTCGACTACGTCCCCAAGCCGTTCGAGCTCGACGTCCTGGAGCGCGTCGTGGCCGCCGCCACCGCCCTCGGCCGCCGCGCCTAGCCGCTCGGAAAGCTTTATTGACTTAACTGTTAACCCGTCGCACCATTGGGGCCTATGACCACGCGACGCGCCCCCGGGCGGCGCCCCGCCCGCATGGCCGCCCAGGCGCAGCGACTGCTCGATCTTCTGAACGCGCTCGGGAGCACGACCTTTCGTCAGCTCCTGTGGCAGCGCGCCTCCGAGCTCGACCTGACGTTCGCGCAGTCCCAGGTCCTGTTCTACGTGGGCGACCATCCGGCGTGTCCCATGGGCGAGGTGGCCAAGGCCTTCGGAGTGACGCTGCCGGCCGTCACGCACATCGTCGATCGTCTGGAAGAAAAGCGCTTCATGGCGCGCGGCCAGCACCCCGGCGATCGCCGTGTCTCCGTGCTCGAGCTGACGCGCGCGGGCCAGACGCTCGTCGAGGAGCTGCACAGCATCCAGATGCAGGCGCTCGATCGCGTCCTGTCGCGGATGTCCGCCGACGATCGCGAGCGCGCGGTGCGCGGCATCGAGGCCCTGGTCGAAGCCGCCGTGGAGCCGTTGCCACGATGAGGGCGGGGAGCGCGGCAGCACTCGTGCTCGCGGCGGCGCTCGCGCTGGGCGGCTGCGGCGATCGCGCCAACGGCACGCCCGCCAAGGGCGCCACGCCGCCCGCGGTGCCCGTCACGGCCGCCGATGCGACGGAGCGGCCGGTTCCGCTCGACATCCGCGCCATCGGCAGCGTGCAGGCGTTCACGACGGTCGGCGTGAAGTCGCAGGTGGCCGGGCAGATCATGCAGGTGCACTTCACCGAGGGCCGCGACGTGCGGCAGGGTGACCTGCTGTTCACCATCGACCCGCGGCCGTTCGAGGCCGCGCTGCGCCAGGCGGAGGCGACGGTCGGCCGCGACATGGCCGCCCTGCGCCAGGCCGAAGCCGCCCAGGCGCAGCGCCAGGCGGAAGTCCAGCAGGCCCAGGCCAACCTCGAGCGCGACATCGCGCAGCTGGAGAACGCGCGCACGCAGGAGCGCCGCTATCGCGAGCTCGTCGACAAGGAGCTGATCGCGCGCGAGCAGTACGATCAGCTCCGCACCAATCTCGCGGCCATGGAGGCCACCGTCAACGCCGATCGGGCGGCGGTGGAGAACGCGCGCGCCTCGGCGCTGGCCGCGCAGGCGGGCGTGGAGAACGTGCGCGCGGTCATCCGCGCCGACCAGGCGCTCGTCGACAGCGCGCGATTGCAGCTGAACTACACGACGATCCGCTCGCCGATGTCCGGCCGCACCGGCAACCTGCTCGTCCAGGCCGGCAACGTGGTGAAGTCCAACGAGGACAACCCGCTGGTCGTGATCGCGGAAGTCCATCCGATCTACGTGTCGTTCTCGGTGCCCGAGCAGCACCTGGATGGCATCAAGCGCTACCAGACGAAGGACGGGCTGCTCGTGCGCGCCACCCCGCCCGGCGCGGCGCGCTCGACCACGGGCCGGCTCACGTTCGTGAACAACCTCGTGGACAGCACCACCGGCACCATCCAGCTGAAGGGCACGTTCGCGAACGAGGACAACACGCTGTGGCCCGGGCAGTACGTCGACGTCGTCCTCACCCTCACCACCGAGCAAGCGGTGACCGTTCCCGCCGAAGCCGTCCAGGCCGGGCAGGAGGGGCCGTTCGTCTTCGTCGTGAAGGCGGATTCGAAGGTCGAGCCGCGGCCGGTGCAGATCGGCCGGCGCGTCGACAAGGACATCATCGTGACCCGCGGCCTGGCGGCGGGCGAGCGCGTCGTCACCGACGGCCAGCTCCGCCTGGTGCCGGGCTCCAAGGTCGACATCCGCCCCAAGCGAACGTGAACCCGCAGCTCTTCATCCGCCGGCCGGTTCTCACGACGCTGCTCATGGCGGCGATCCTCATCTTCGGGCTCATGGGCTACCGGCTGCTGCCGGTGAGCGACCTGCCGAACGTCGACTTCCCGACCATCCAGGTGTCGGCCGCCCTGCCGGGCGCGAGCCCGGAGACCATGGCTTCCGCGGTGGCCACGCCGCTCGAGAAGCAGTTCACGACCATCGCCGGCGTGGACTCGATGACGTCGACGAGCGCGCTCGGACAGTCGCAGATCACCATCCAGTTCGCGCTCGAGCGGAACATCGACGCGGCCGCGCAGGACGTGCAGGCGGACATCACGAAGGCCGCGCCGCTGCTGCCGCCCGGCATGCCGACGCCGCCGACCTACCAGAAGGTCAACCCCGCCGATCAGCCGGTGCTCTATCTGGCCCTCAGCTCGCCCACGCTGCCGCTCTACACCGTCGACGAGTACGCGCAGACGACGATGGCCCAGCGCATCTCGACCATCAACGGCGTCGCGCAGGTGATCGTGTTCGGCTCGCAGAAATACGCGGTGCGCGTGCAGGTCGACCCGCGCGCGCTCGCGTCCCGCGGGATCGGCATCGACGAGGTCGAGCGCGCCATCGCGCTGGCCAACGTGAACAAGCCGACCGGGACGCTGTACGGCGCGCAGCAGGCGTTCAACGTGCAGGCGACGGGGCAGCTCACCAACGCCGCCGCCTACCGGCCGCTCGTGGTGACCTATCGCAACGGCTCGCCCGTCCGGCTCGAGGAGCTCGGCAAGGTCATCGACGGCGTGCAGACCGACAAGGTGGCCAGCTGGTACAACGACGAGCGCTCGGTCATCCTGGCCATCCAGCGCCAGCCGGGAACGAACACCATCGAGGTCGTGGACGCCATCCGGGCCTTGCTGCCCACCTTCCGCGCCCAGCTGCCGGCCGCCATCAACCTCAACGTGCTGTACGACCGGTCGGCGGCCATCCGTGAGTCGGTGCACGACGTGCAGTTCACGCTCGGCCTCACCATCGCGCTCGTCGTGCTCGTGATCTTCCTGTTCCTGCGCAATGTCTCGGCCACCATCATTCCGAGCCTCGCGGTGCCGTTGTCGATCGTCGGCACGTTCGCCGTCATGTACCTCCTCGGCTACTCGATCGACATCCTGTCGCTGATGGCGCTCACGCTGTGCGTGGGGTTCGTCGTCGACGACGCGGTGGTCATGCTCGAGAACATCGTGCGGCACATGGAAGAGGGCAAGGGCCGCATGGAAGCGGCGCTGATCGGCGCCCGCGAGATCGGCTTCACGATCATGTCGATGACGCTGTCGCTGGCCGCCGTGTTCATCCCGGTCCTGTTCATGGGCGGCGTGGTCGGCCGTCTGCTCCACGAGTTTGCCGTCGTGATCGGGGCGGCCGTGCTCGTGTCGGGCTTCGTGTCGCTCACGCTGACCCCGATGCTCTGCAGCCGCTTCCTGCAGCCGCCCACGGCGTCGCACGGCCGCCTGTACCGGGCCTCCGAGCGCGTGTTCGACGGCATGCTGCACACGTACGACGTCAGCCTCACATGGGTCCTCCGGCACCGCGCGGTGACCCTCATCGTGCTGCTCTTGACCTTCGTCGTCACCGGCTACCTCTTCGTCGTCATTCCCAAGGGCTTCATCCCGAACGAGGACACGGGCCAGATCTTCGCGTTCACGGAAGCCGCCCAGGACATCTCGTACGACGGAATGGTGGCCCACCAGCGCGCGGTGGCGGAGATCGTCCGCCAGCAGCCGTACGTCGAGCAGTTCATGTCGTCCATCGGCGCCAGCTCGACGAGCGTGGTGCCGAACACGGGACGGCTCTTCATCCGCCTCAAGCCGCACAACCAGCGAGCGCCCGTCGAGAAGATCATCGAGGACCTGCGGCCCAAGCTGGCCACCGTGCCCGGCATCCGCGTGTATCCGCAGAACCTGCCCACGATCCGCATCGGCGGCAACCTCACCAAGGCCGTCTACCAGTTCACGCTGCAGGACGCGGACACGGCCGTGCTGTACCAGTGGGCGCCCCGCATCTTCGAGCGCCTGCGGCAGCTGCCCGGCTTGCAGGACGTGAACACGGATCTTCAGATCGCCACCCCGCAGGTGATCGTCGACATCGACCGCGCCAAGGCGTCCACGCTCGGGGTGACCGCCGATCAGATCGAGGCGGCGCTGGGCTACGCCTACGGCTCGCAGCAGGTCTCCACGATCTACACGCCGGCGAACCAGTACTGGGTCATCCTCGAGGTCGACCCGCAACACCAGCGCGATCCCGCGGCCCTCTCGCTCCTCTACGTCCGCTCGTCGAGCGGCAAGCTGATCCCGCTCGACACCGTGGCCACCATGCGCACCACGGTCGGCCCGCTGACGGTCACGCACCTCGGACAGCTACCGTCGGTGACGATCTCGTTCAACACGCGGCCTGGCGTCGCGCTGAGCGACGCGACCTCGCAGGTGCAGGCGGTCATGCGTGAGCTGCGGCCGCCGGCGACGCTGGCCACGACCTTCCAGGGAACGGCCCAGGCGTTCCAGGACTCGCTGCGCGGCCAGGGCATGCTGCTGCTGGCCACCGTCGTCGTGATCTACCTGATCCTCGGCATCCTGTACGAGAGCTTCATCCACCCCCTCACGATCCTGTCCGGACTGCCGTCCGCGGGCGTGGGCGCGCTGCTGGCACTGATGCTCTTCGGCATGGAGCTGAACGTCTACGGGTTCGTCGGGATGATCATGCTCGTCGGCATCGTGAAGAAGAACGCCATCATGATGATCGACTTCGCGCTCGAGGCGGAGCGCGCGGGGGCGCCGCCGCACGAGGCGATCTACCAGGGCTGTCTGCTGCGGTTCCGTCCGATCATGATGACGACGATGGCCGCCTTGCTCGGCACCGCGCCCATCGCGCTCGGCATCGGCGCCGGGGCCGACGCCCGGCGGCCGCTCGGCGTCGCCGTCGTCGGCGGCCTGCTCGTCTCGCAGCTGCTGACGCTCTACATCACGCCCGTGCTCTACGTCGCGATGGGCTCGGCCCAGCGCGCGATCGCGCGTCATCCGGTGTCGCGCGTCTTCTTCTGGCGCCGTCCGGCGCCGGCTGCCGGCTAGAGCACCCGCGCACGACGCGACGGCGCTCGCTGGCGCCGTCGACGACGCTCTCGAACGTCCACTGCCGTCACGCGGCGGTCGCGTTCACGTCGAGCACCGATAACGTACCGACCGCGAGTGACTCCCGGGTCACAGCTCGAGTTCAGCAAGGGATGTGCCGACGCCGCCGCCGAACGAGGGCCGGCGCGCGGCGCGTCCCGGCCGCCGGCATGAGCGTTGCTCCCGCGTGAACACTTCGCGAAGCGCACACAACGGAGGAGGCGGTCATGGCAATGCAGGGAACGCAACGCTCGGCGGGGGTCGTGAGCCTCGCCGGGCGCCGAGATCGGCGCGACGGTGGATGGCTCGCACGGATGTCCCGACCCGGTGAAGAACGTTTCGATCCGCAGCGCGTCGGCACGGCGCTGGGCTGGTTCAGCGTCGGGCTCGGCCTTGCGGAGCTGCTCGCGCCGGTCCCGCTACTGCGCGCGATCGGGCTCAAGGGTCGCTCGCCCAGCCCGCTCGTGACCCGGATGGCCGGCGTGCGTGAGCTCGGGGCCGGAGTCGGCATCCTGACCGAGCCGCGGCCGGCACGCTGGATGTGGTCGCGCGTGTTCGGCGACGTCATGGATCTGGCGCTGCTCGGCGCCGGCTTTGCGGCGCGACGCGCCAACCGCAAGCGGCTCGCGGTGGCGACGGCGGCCGTGGTCGGCGTCACCGCGCTGGACGCGCTGTGCGCGCAGCGGCTGACCGCGATGACCCGCGTGTCGGCTGGCAGCCCCGACGCCCGCTCCGTTCGCGCGCGAAAGCGCATCACGCTCGACCGCCCGGCCGACGCGCTGTACCGGTTCTGGCGTGACTTCACGAACCACCCGAAGTTCATGGAGCGCGTGGAAACGGTGCAGGTCACCGGCGAGCGGCGGTCGCACTGGCGGGCGCGCGGGCCGGCCGGCACCACTGTCGAGTGGGATTCGGAGGTCACCGAGGAGCGGCCGAACGAGCTCATCGCGTGGCGCACGCTGCCGGGCGCCTCGATCGAGCACACCGGCTCGGTGCGCTTCGAGCCGGCGCCCGGCGGTCGCGGCACCGTGGTGACGGTGGAGATGCAGTACAGCCCGCCGGGCGGAGCCATCACGGCGGCGGCGGCGAAGATGCTCGGCTACGCGCCCGAGCAGCAGCTGCAGGAGGACCTGCGGCGCTTCAAGCAGCTCATGGAGACCGGCGAAGTGGTCGTGTCGGAGGCCGGGACGCAAGGAGGCGCGCGATGAAAGCCACCTGCTGGATGGACAAGGGCGACGTCCGAGTGCAGGACGTGCCGGAGCCGAAGATCCTCAACGATCGCGACGCCATCGTGAAGATCACCACCACCGCCATCTGCGGCTCCGATCTTCACCTTTACAACGGCTTCGTGCCGACGATGAAGTCGGGCGACATCCTCGGCCACGAGTTCATGGGCGAGGTGATGGAGACGGGTCGTGGCGTCAAGAACCTCAAGACGGGCGATCGGGTCGTGGTGCCGTTTCCGATCGCGTGCGGCGCCTGCGCGCAGTGCCGCCGTGGGCTGCACTCCACGTGCGAGAACACCAACCCTAACGCCTGGATGGCGGAGAAGCTCTGGGGGTACTCGCCGGCCGGCATCTTCGGCTACTCGCACATGCTCGGCGGCTACCCAGGTGGCCAGGCCGAGTACGCGCGCGTGCCGTTCGCGGACGTCGGCCCCCTCAAGATTCCGGCCGGCATCTCGGACGAGAAGGCGCTGTTCCTGTCGGACATCTATCCCACCGGGTACATGGGCGCGGACATGTGCAACATCCAGCGCGGCGACACGATCGCCGTGTGGGGGGCGGGGCCGGTCGGGCAGTTTGCGATGAAGAGCGCGCAGCTGCTCGGCGCCGAGCGCGTGATCGCCATCGACCGCTTCCCGTATCGTCTGCGCATGGCGCACGAGCGGATCGGCGTGGAGACGCTCAACTACGACGAGGTGGACATCTACGACGCCCTCCGCGACCTGACGGGCGGGCGCGGCCCCGACGCCTGCATCGACGCCGTTGGACTCGAGTCGCACGTGTCGGGCCCGCTCTTCGCGTACGACCGGGTGAAGCAGGCGATCGGGCTCGAGAGTGATCGTCCGTACGCGTTGCGCCAGGCGATCATGGCCTGCCGCAGCGGCGGCATCGTCTCGGTGATCGGCGTCTACGGCGGATTCGTCGACAAGTTCCCGATGGGCGCCATCGTCAATCGCTCGCTCACGTTGAAGTCGGGACAGTGCCACGTGCAGCGCTACATGAAGCCGCTCCTCGAGCGGATCGAGAAGGGCGAGATCGACCCGAGCTTCGTCATCAGCCACCGGCTTCCGCTGGACGAGGCGCCGCGCGGCTACGAGATGTTCCTGAACAAGGAGGACGACTGCCTGAAGGTGGTGCTGAAGCCCTGATCACGGCGCCGGCGCGCCGGCGATGAAGCGCGCGATCTCGACGATCGCCTCGTCGGTGAGCGACTGCGCGGCCGACGTCATGGTGCCGTCGAGATCGCCGCGCGTGCCGGCCTTGAACCGCCGCAGCTGGCTCGTCAGGTAGTCGACGTGCAGCGTCGAGAGGCGCGGCGCATACTCGCGCCCCTCGAGCGCGGCGCCGTGGCAGGCGAAGCAGTGAAACTGCTCGCCGAGCGTCCGCCCGCGGTGCGCCTGGGGCGCGGTGAGCGGCGCGCGGGCGGGCGCGACCGGTGGCTGCGCGGCATACCAGGCGGCCAGGTCGGCCATGTCGGCCTCGCTGAGCGCCGCCGCCAGCGGGGTCATCTGCGGATCCTTGCGGCGTCCGTCACGGAAGAGCATCAGCTGCCAGTGCAGATAGATCGGCGGCTGTCCGGCGAGCGACGGCGTCGTCGGAATGGACGACGTGCCCGTCGGCCCGTGGCACGCCCCGCACGCGTCGGCCTTGCGGCGCCCGGCCTCCACGTCGGCCGCCGGCGCCGGCGCGCTCGTCGCGGTCGCCGCGCCGACGATCAGCACCCCGAGCAGGAGACAGCGCGCGCGCGTCAGCGCTGGTAAGCCACCCGGTAGATGGCGCCGGCGTAGTCGTCGGAGATCAGCAGCGAGCCGTCCTTCATCTGCTGCGTGTAGACGGGACGCCCCCAGAAGCCGTCGCCCTGCATCCACCCCTCCGCGAAGACCTCGTACTTCGGCACGTCGCCGGGCCGCAGCGTGACCATCATCACGCGGAAGCCGCTCTTCTGCGTGCGGTTCCACGACCCGCGCTGGGCGAGGAACATGCGGTGCTTGTACTCCGGCGGGAACATGCTGCCGGTGTAGAACTGCACGCCGTTGCCGGCCACGTGCGGGCCGGTCTTCAGCAGCGGCGCCGCGAACTCGCCGCACGAGCGGCCCTTGCCGAACTCCGGATCCGGGATGTCGCCCTGGTGGCAGAAGGGGAAGCCGAAGTGCAGGCCCTTGCGCGGCGCGTGATCGAGGCGATCGTTCGGGACGTCTTCACCGAGCCAGTCGCGGGCGTGGGTGGCGAAGTAGAGCTCCTTCGTGACCGGGTGCCAGTCGAAGCCGACGCTGTTGCGCACACCGTGGGCGAAGTACTCGAAGCCGGTGCCGTCGCTGTTCACGCGCGAGATGTTGGCGTGCGTGTCGGGCGGCAGGCAGATGTTGCACGGCGCGCCGATGTTGAAGTACAGCTTGCCGTCCGGTCCGAAGGCCAGGTACTTCCAGCCGTGCGGCGCGTCCTTCGGCAGCGTGTCGTACACGACGGTCATCGGCGGCGGGCTGTCGAGCTTGTCCTCGATACCGTCCATGCGCGTGATGCGATGGATCTCGGCGACGTACAGGGTGCCGTCGCGAAACGCCACGCCGTTCGGGAGGTTCAGCCCCTTGGCGATCGTCTTCACCTCGCGCGTGCCGCCCTTGTCGATCACGGCGTACACGTTGCCGGCGACCCGGCTGGACACGAAGAGCGTGCCCTTGTCGCCCCAGGTCATGACGCGCGCGTTGTTGATGCCGGAGGCCCACAGGCTGACCTTGAAGCCCGCGGGCACCTTGATCTTGTCGACCGGGATCTCGGCGGCGGCCTTCGGCGCCGGCGGCTGCGCATGCGGCGACAGCGCCGAGCCGGCCAGCTCGGACGGCTGCCCTTGCTTCCACGACGGCGGCGCCGGCGGCTGCTGGCCGAGCGCGGGCACGAGACCGGACGATATCGCGGCGAGCGTGAGGGCCGCGGTCAGCAGCACAGGGGTGTGTCGCATGGACGCCTCCCGGTAGGGATGAGTGCGGCTGTAAGTACTACCGGCCGCCCGGCATGTCAACGGCGCTCGCGGCGGGCTGGCGCGTCAGGCCGCCGGAACGTCGACCCACGCGCGACGGGACGCCGAGTCCGCGACGGCGTCGAGGACGAACTGAGCGCGAAGCCCGTCGGCCAGTGAAGGCGTGGCCGCGGCGTTGCGCTCGATCGCGCCGAGCAGGCGCTCCACGAGAGGGCCGATGGTCGCCTTGCCGAGCACGTCCATCTGATCGCCGCCGGCCACCAGGGGCGCGTCCACGGCCACCGGCGCGAAGGCGCCGCCCGACGAGGCGGCGAGCAGCTCGCCGGCGTACCAGTGCGGCAGCTCGCGCGCGAGGCGATAGGCGAGCGCGCCGCGCGTGCCGTAGATCTCGAGCGTGTGATCGTTCCGGCCGTGGGCCACGCGGCTCACCGACAGCGTCGCCTCCGCGCCGGAGGCGAGCTCGCCGATCACGGTGGCGTAGTCCTCGGCGTCGGCCGTCCTGGCGCCGCCGGGCACCGTGCGCTCGGGGTAGCCGATGCCGGTGTGCGCGACGAGCCGACGCATGTCGCCGCACGTCCAGCGCACCAGGTCCACGAGGTGCACGCCCATGTCGCCCATCGCCCCGTGCCCGGCCTGTGCCCGGTCCATGCGCCAGGTGGCCGTGCTCGCCTCGTCGGCCCACCGCGCGCCGAACCAGCGTCCGGTGACGTGGATGACGCGCCCCACGTGGCCGCGTTCCATCATCGCGTGGAGCCGCTGCATGGCAGCCGGAAAGCGCCAGTTGAAGCCCGTCATCGCCACGCGGCCGGCGCGCGCGGCCGCGTCCACCATGGCGCGGGCCTCGTCGCGCGTCATCGCCACCGGCTTCTCGCACAGCACGTGCGCGCCGCCGGCGAAGGCGGCCAGCGCGATGTCCCTGTGCAGGTGCGGCGGCGTCGCGATGACCACGATGTCGGGCCGCGCGCGCTCCAGCGTCTCCTGCCAGCTCGTGAACACGTGCGGGATGCCATACGCGTCGGCGACCTTCTTGCCGGACGCCTGATCGCGCTGGCACACCGCGACCACCCGACAGCCGTGCGCCTGGAACGCCGGGATGTGCGCGCGGCCGAAGCCGAGCCCGATGATCGCGACACTGGGAGCGGACATGACACGAGTCTCCTTTCAGGCTGACAGCAGCCAGCCGACGAGGCCGGCGGCGACGACGACGAGCATCGGGGCGGCGAAGCGCGTGGCGAGCACGACGGCCGCCGCCAGCGCGAGAGTGACGGTCAGGCCGTCGTGGAGCGCCGTGCGCGCGAGCGTGTAGACGCCGGCCGCCATGAGCCCCATGCCGACGGGCGCCAGCGCGCGCTCCACGGGCTCGGCCCAGCGGTGACCGCGCAGTCGCTGCCAGCGGTCGGCCACCACGCTCGTCACGATCGACGTGGGAAGGAACATCGCCAGCGTCGCGAGGATCGCCCCCGGCAGGCCGTGCGCGCGATAGCCGACGAACGCGGCCACCAGCATGTTCGGTCCGGGTGTGAGCTGGGCGAGCGTGTAGCCGTCGACGAACTCGCGCGCGGTCACCCATTGATGGCTCACGACCACCTGGCGCTGCATCTCCGGGATCACCCCGACGCCGCCTCCGACGCAGAGCAGGCTCAGCCACAGAAACGTCCACGTCAGGCGCGCGAGATCGGTCACGCGCGCGGACCCGGCCGGTGCAGCCACACGCTTACGGCCGCGCTCACGAGCAGGACGGCCGCGGTGTTCAGCCGCAGCGGGCCCACCGCCACGAACGTGCCGGCGGCGATCACGACCGCGCGCGGGGTGACCAGCACCGGTCGCATCAAGCGCACGCTCGTCACGAGCAGCAGGCCGACCACGGCTGCGCCCATCCCGTGCATGAGCGAGACGGTCGTGGGCGCCAGGCCGCGCCCGAAATACAGGGTGGCCAGCGTGAGCAGGATGACGAGGCCGGGGACGATGACGGCGAGGAGCGCCCAGGTGGCGCCGGGGAGACCGGCCAGCCGCCGGCCGAGCGCGATGGCGAGGTTCGAGACGTTCGGTCCCGGCAGCAGCTGGGCCAGCGTGTAGTCCTGCAGGAACTCCTCGGTGCGCAGCCACCGGCGCCGGATCACGAGTGCCTCGTAGAAGAAGGCGGCGCGTCCGCCGCCGATGCTCAGGATCCCCGTCCAGGTGAACACGCGCGTCAGCTGCCACAGCGAGATGGGACCGATCACGCACCTCCCGGGCGCCCGCGCCCGGCCTATCTTACGCGAGCCACCCGAGCAGCGCGGTGGCGAGCGCGAGGAAGATGGTGACGCCGATGACGTCCTGCAGCGCCGTCTCGAAGGGGCCGGCCGTCAGCGCGGGGTCGAAGCCGAGCCGCTTGGAGAGCATGGGAATGACGGTGCCGGCCGCGCCGGAGAGGTTCACGGAGATGAACATCGACACGCCGACGACGGCACCGAACGTGATGGTGCCGTGCCAGGCGCTGCCGACGGCGCCCACCACCACGCCGCAGACGGCGCCGATGATCGACGTCGTCTGGATCTGCCGGAGCAGCGGCTCCCACCACCGCGCCAGCTGCACGTGGCCGGTCGCCAGGCCGCGCACCACCATGGTCACCGACTGGAGCCCGGTGTTGCCAGAGATCGCCTGGATGACCGGCATGAAGGACGCGAGCAGGATCACCTGCGACAGCGTGCGATCGTAGTGATGAATCACCGCGCCCGCGGCCAGCTCGATCACCAGCGTGGCGAGGATCCACGGCAGGCGCAGCAGCGCGATGCGCGGCGGCGAGCGCCGCTCGAGCTCGCTCGCGTCGGAGCCGGCCAGCCGGAAGATGTCCTCGGTCGCCTCCTCGCCGAGCACGTCGATGACGTCCTCGACGCTGATGGTGCCGAGCAGCCGGCGATTGCCGTCGACCACCGGGACCGCGACGAGGTCGTACTTGGCCACGAGGCGCGCGACCTCCTCCTGGTCGGTGTCGGCGGGCACGCTCACCACGCCGGGATCGCGAATGGCCCACACCGGCGTGCTCGGCGCCGCGGTGACGAGACGGCGCAGCGGCACCACGCCGACGAGATGCCGATGATCGTCGATCACGTACAGCTCGAAGCCGCGGCCCTCGGGCGCCGACTTGCGGATGCGCTCGATGGCCTCCGCCACCGTGGCCGATTCCTTTACGGCCACGACGTTCGTCGACATGAGCCGCCCCGCGGTGTCCTCGGGATACTCGAGCAGCTCCTGCACGTCCTCGGAGCGCTCGTGCCGCATGAGGTCGAGCAGGTTCTCGGCCTGTTCGGCCGGAAGCTCCTCCACGACCTCGGCCGCGTGATCGGGCGGCATCTGCTCGAGGATTCGCGAGACCTCGACCTGGTCCAGCGCCTGGACGAGATCGAGCAGCGTCTGGTCGTCGAGCTCCGACAGCACGTCGCCGGCGCGCTGGGCGCTGAGCAGGCGAAAGACCTCCACCTGTTGCGCGAGCGGCAGATCGCGCATGACCTGCGCGATGTCCGCGGGATGCGCGGTGTTCAGGAAGTCGACGACGCGCCGATGGTCCCCCCGCTCCAGCAGCGTCTGGACGGTCTCGGGGCGGGGGGTGCTCTCGTCCATGGCCTCATTGTCGCGAGGCCGACAAGCGCGCGCGTCAGCGGTGGCCGGTGACGATCTCCGCGAGGACGCGCCGCCAGTACGCACCCTCGGCTGACTGCGGGCCGTAGAAGTCGGTGGCCTCGCGGGCGCGGCGCTCGGCGTCGGCGCGGCCGTACTCGCCGATCATCCACGCCGCCGTCGCGCGCTCGCGGCTCGAGGCGCCGGCCGGCGTGTCCGCCGCGCGCGGCGCCGAGGCCACACGTTGCGGCGGCTCCGGCGCTGCCGCGCGCGGCGGCAGCTGCAGGGCGCCGCGCTCGGGCAGCTCCGGTGGCGCCGAGCGCTCGCGATCCGCGGCGTCCGGCCGAGACCGCTGAGCCGTCGCCCGCGGCGGCGTCGATCGCGCCGGCGCACGCGCGGAACCCGAGACGGCCGGCGGTGCCGGTGGCCGTGATGGTGTCGGCGCGGGCGTCGCGGGTGGTGTCGCCGAGGATGCCGGTGCGGCATCGCGCGCGCTCGAAACCGCCGACTCGCCGCTGGCCGCGGACGGCGGGGCTGCGTCCGCGCCGGACGGTCGCGCGGCCGACTCGGTACCGGGTGTCGAGCGCGCGGAGTCGGCGCTCGATGCTGACCGTGACGAATCGCTGTCGGACGCGGAGCGCGTCGCCGAGTCGGTGGCGCTCGGAGCCGTCGCGGGCTCCGAGGCGCGATCTCGTCGCGTGGGCGCGGAGGCCGACGGAACGGATGCGGCCGGCGCCGTCGACTCGGCCGGCGCGGCGGCAGGCGAGGACACCGGAGCCGACGCGGCAACGATGGCGCGGCGGAGCTGACTGACTCGCGTGGCCAGGACGACGTTGGAGATCGCCAGCGCCACGCAGCCGACGCTCAGCGTGATGATCAGCAGTCGCCGGCTTCCGCCTTGCTCCGTACGCTCGTCGACGTCCTCGTCGACGCCGTCCTCGAGGTCGTCCGCGAAGTCCTGGTATGCCATGCCCCTGAGGGGGCATGCAACCGACGTGCTAGTGACTTTCGCTCGATGGCACGCGGACTTCACAACACGGCCGGTACCCCGGCGTACAATCGCCGCATCGGAGCCACGCTCACGGTGCGCGCGCCGCCTCGGCGCGCCACGTGCGCATGCCCCGCGTGCAAGGCACTGAACCGGAGGTCCGCATGCGTCACGGGGTCACGCTGTCCGCCGTCATCGTGCTCGCGGTCATCGCCACGCACGGGCGAGCGCAGACACCGCCCGGCGAGCGGCACAACATGCGGCTGCTGGGTCACGACGATCTGCAAGCGCGCTCGGCGTATCAGCCGGTGGTGCACCGACAGGGCGAGCGCTTCATCGCGTACGTCGGCCACCACGGCGGCATCAAGCCGAACCCGCTCACCGGCAAGGACGAGCTGAACGGTACGTCGATCGTCGATGTCACCGACCCGCGCGCGCCACGATATCTTGCGCACATCCCGGGCGCGCCCGGCGACGCGGAGGCGGGCGGCGCCTCGATGGTTCGCGTGTGCGACGGCCGCACGCTCCCACGCGCCGATCCTGCGAAGACGTACCTGCTTCGCACGCTGGGGCCGCGCGCGCACGAGCTGTGGGATGTCAGCGACCCCGCGCATCCGACCCCGCTCACGACCGTGGTCGCGGGTCTCGATCACACGCACAAGAACTGGTGGGAGTGCGACTCGGGCGTCGCCTACCTCGTCTCCGACGGGCGTCCCGACGGCTGGCGCACGAACCGGATGACGAAGATCTACGATCTCGGCGATCCCGCGCACCCGCGATTCATCCGCAACTTCGGCTTGTCGGGACAGGAGCCGGGATCGACGGGACCGGCGCCGGAGGGCGTGCACGGGCCGATTGCGCTGCGCAACCGCGTCTACTTTGCGTACGGCACGGGCGCCAGGGGGATATTGCAGATCGTCGACCGCGCGCGGCTGCTGTCCGGCGATTCCGGCTCGCCCACGCCGTTCGCGCCGACGCCCGCGAACCTGCGCTACCCCGAAGTTGGACGCCTCGACATGGCGCCCGACTGGGGCGGGCACACGAGCTTCCCGGTGCTCGGCATCACCGTCGCGGACTTCATGCCGAACAGCAAGGGCGTCGTGCGCGACTTCGTCGTGCTGGTCTCCGAGTCGCTGCGCAACGAGTGCCAGGAGGTGCGACAGCTCACGTTCCTCGTCGACATCACCACCGAGTCGCGGCCGTTCCCGGTGAGCACCTACCAGGTGCCCGCCGGCGACTTCTGTCAGCGCGGTGGTCGCTTCGGGCCCCACTCGTCGAACGAGTCGTTCGCGCCGGTCTACTATGGCAAGGTGGTGTTCATCGCGTACTTCAACGCCGGCGTGCGCGCGGTCGACATCCGGGATCCGTTCCGTCCACGCGAGGTGGGCTACTTCATCCCGGCCGTCACCGCGAACACCGACCGCCGCTGCGTCGACGTCGGCGGCGCGCCGCGCTGCAAGGTCGCGATCCAGACGAACAACGTGGAAATCGACGAGCGCGGCCTCGTCTACCTCGCCGATCGCGCCAACACGGGGCTGCACATCGTCGAGCCGACGGGGCCGGCACGGGGAGGTTCATGATGGCAGGCGTCAGGGATTCGAGCGGGCTCTACGAGGTCGAGCGGCGCGCGCGGCACGCCGAGCGACCCGGCTTTCGCATCACCGAGCTGCAGATCTCGCCCTCGCAGCAGGTGCCGTGGCATCTGCACACGACCATCCAGGACACCTTCTACGTTCTCGACGGCGAGCTGCGGCTGTTCCTGCGCGATCCGAAGGACGAGGTGCGACTGCGTCCGGGCGAGACGTACGCGGTGAGACCCGGTCGCGCGCATCTCGTCACCAACCCGGGCAGCCGCTCGGCGACATTCCTGGTGCTCCAGGGGCTCGGCGAGTACGACTACGTGCCGCTGACGTCCTGAGCGCGCGACGTCACCGCAGCGTGCGGAAGAAGGCGCGCACGTCCTCGGCGAGCGCCTGCGGCTCCTCGAGCGCGGCGAAGTGGCCGCCGCGCGGCATCTCGGTCCAGCGCCGCAAGTCCGTGTACACGCGGCTCACCCACGCGCGCGGCGGATGCAGGATCTCTCGCGGGAAGGACGCGTAGGCAGACGGTGCCGTGACCGGGCGCTTGTCCGTGATCGGCCAGGGCGCGTGCCGCCGGGCGTAGTACGGCCAGAACGAGGAGTTGATGGCCCCGGTGACCCAGTACAGCATCACGTTGTCGAGAATGACGTCCCAGCCAAACCGCTTCTCCACGTCGCCGCCGCAGTCGCTCCACGTCCGCATCTTTTCGAGTATCCACGCGGCCAGGCCGACCGGCGAGTCGGTGAGCCCATAGGCGAGCGTCTGCGGCTTGGTGCCCTGGATCCACTGGTAGCCGGTCTCCTCGCGCGACCACCGATCGAGCTCCTCCAGATACGCGCGCTCTTCGGGCGTCGGCGTCGCCGGCGCCGTCGGATCGCGCGGCACTGCCAGCAGGTTCACGTGCACGCCGAGAACCTGGTCGGCGTGCGCGGCGCCGAGGTACGAGGTGATGAACGCGCCCCAATCGCCGCCCTGGGCGGCGAAGCGCTGGTAGCCCAGCACCTCGGTCATGAGCGTCGCGAACAGGTCGGCGATCTCCGGCACGCCCATGCGGCGCTGGTTGGGGCGAAACGAGAACGCATAACCGGGCAGCGACGGCGCGATGACGGTGAAGGCGTCCGCCGGATCGCCGCCGAAGCGCGCCGGGTCGGTCAGCATGGGGATGATGCGCTGGAACTCGACGATCGATCCCGGCCACCCGTGCGAGAGCAGCAGCGGCGTCGGCTGCGGTCCCACGCCCGGCTCGTGGATGAAGTGCAGCGGGATGCCGCCCAGCTCCACGGTGAACTGTCGGAAGCGGTTCAGCGCCGCCTCGCGCGCGCGCCAGTCGTACCGCTCCCGCCAGTGCGCGACCAGCGCCCGCATCGTCGACAGGTCGGTGCCGTAGGCCCACGGCGCTCCGGGATTCTCGTCGGGCCAGCGCACGCGCGCCAGCCGGCTACCGAGGTCGGTGAGGACGTCGTCGTCGACACGGATGCTGAACGGGTGGGGCGTCATGTTGCGGAAGTATAGAGCAGGGAGGACAGCACGCGGGGGCGCGTCACGCGCCCCCGCGAGGAGCGCGCTACTTCACGACGGGCGCACAGGTTGCGAAGTTCGTCCCCTGGCCGGGCACGAATGCGCCGCCGCACCACGGCACGACCACCGCCGCCGGAACGGCCGACGGCGCGACGACCACCGTCGTCGGCGCGGGCGCCTGCGCCACCTGCGAGTTGACATCGCGCGCCAGTGCCAGATGATCCCGCAGCGTCGGCAGCGTCTTGGTGGCCCACGCCTTGACGTCCGGGTCGGTGGCGGTCTGGGACGCGCGCTCGAACTCCGCGACGTCCTTCGTGTGATCGTTCACCATCTCCTGCATGTACATGCGATCGAAGTCCGCGCCCTGGGCGGCCGACAGCCGATCGCGGAGGGCCAGGTGCTCGGCATCGAGCGCCGTCGGCATCTCGACGCCCTTGCTGCGAGCCAGCGTGGTCAGCTCCGCGTTCGCGGCGCTGTGATCCTGCACCATCCGGGCGCCGAACTCCTTCACGACGGGACGGGTGGCGCGCTCGGTGGCGAGGCGGCCGAGCTCGACCTCGGCGATGCCGCCGTTGGCGGCATTCTTGATGAACTCGCGATCCGCGTCGCTCGGAGACTGTGCGCCGGCAATTCCGGCGAACGTCAGGAGCGCCGCGGCGATGAAGCTGGCGGCGGTGATCGCTTTCATGACCTCTCCTCCATGGGGGGCGACCCCGAGGCATCGCTCGACGCAAGACGAGTGCCACTGAGGTGCGGTACAGTGGCGCGGGCGCTACGCCCGAAGGGAGATCTCCACGTGCGAGAGAACAAGCTGAAGGCCATGTGGGCGCGGGGCGAAGCGGTCATCAACGGCTGGCTGGCGATTCCGGCCGGCTTTTCGGCCGAGGTGCTGGCCCATCAGGGCTTCGACTCGCTGACCATCGACATGCAGCACGGTGTCGTCGACTACCAGACCGCGGTGTCCATGCTGCAGGGGATCTCCACCACCGGCGTCACCCCGCTCGCGCGCGTGCCGTGGAACGATCCCGGCAGCATCATGAAGATTCTCGACGCCGGCGCATACGGCGTGATCTGCCCCATGATCAACACCCGCGCGCAGGCGGAGGCGCTGGTGGCGGCCTGCAAGTATCCACCGCGCGGCTATCGCTCGTACGGCCCCGTCCGCGCCTCGATCTACGCGGGCAGCGACTATGGCGACCGCGCCAACGAGGATCTCATCGTCATGCCGATGATCGAGACGGCCGAGGCGCTGAAGAACCTCGACGCGATCCTGAGCACGCCCGGCGTCGACGCCGTCTACGTCGGGCCCGCCGACCTCAGCCTGGCCCTCGGCTGCAAGCCGCGCCTGGACCAGACGGATGCGCCGGTGGTGGAGGCGCAGCAGCAGATCGTGGAGGCGTGCAAGCGCCACAACGTCGTGGCCGGCATCCACAACGCGACGGCGGCCTACTCGCTGAAGATGATCGCGGCCGGCTATCGGTTCGTCACGCTCGCCAGCGACACGCGCCACCTCGCGGCGAAGGCCGCCGAAGAAGTCGGCCTCGTGCGCAAGGGGGGCGGCGGCGGCACGCTGCCCGCCTACTAGGGGTGCGCTTCGATGACGCGCTGCGGGCGCGGGCCCGCGAGCATCTCGCCGTCTTCGAGCGGCGCGCCGTGGCCATGGACGGCCGGCGTCCGGCCGCGGTGGCGCTGGTCCTCGTCGGCGACGCCAGCGGCGAAGCGTGCTTCCTGCTGACGCGCCGTGCCGCCGGCCTGCGCCAGCATGCGCGCCAGTGGGCCCTCCCCGGCGGGCGAATGGACGCGGGCGAGACGGCGCACGACGCCGCGCTGCGCGAGCTCAGCGAAGAAGTCGGCCTCGCGCTGCCGCCGGACGCCGTGCTCGGGCTGCTCGACGACTACGCGACCCGCTCCGGCTTCGTGATCACGCCGGTCGTGGTGTGGGGCGGCGCGCCGGCCGCGCTGACGCCGAATCCGGCCGAGGTCGCCTCGGTGCACGCCGTACCGCTGCGGGACCTCGAGCATCCCGACGTGCCACGGCTGATCTCCATCCCGGAGAGCGAGCGACCGGTCATCCAGCTGCCGATCCTGTCGACGCTGGTGCACGCGCCGACGGCGGCCGTCGTCTATCAGCTGCGCGAAGTCGTCGTGCACGGGCGGTCCACGCGGGTGGATCATTTCGAGCAACCGGTCTGGGCCTGGGGCTGAGCGAGAGGAGCGAGACATGGTGACGCTGATCGACGCGGGGCGCGCGGTGGACGTGCAGGCGCGGGTGGAGGGCGAGCGCGTCCTGCTCACGCCGGAGGCGCTGCGCGAGGCGCTCGGGTGGGAGCTTCACGACGGCACGCTCTGCAACGACACGATGTGCGTGCCGTTGCCGGCGGGCTCGACGTTGACGTCCGGCGGCCCGCTCGACCTCGCCGCGGTGGCCGCGGCCCTGGACCGGCCGCTGGCGCTCGACACCTCCGAGCGTGCGGCCTATCTCGGCGCCTCCGCCCGCGAGCGCGCCGGCGCGCTCGCGAGCCTGCTGGCGCCCGACTTCACGCTGCCCGACCTCGCGGGTCGCTCGTACTCGCTCGCGGAGCAGCGCGGCAAGAAGGTGCTGCTGGTGGCGTGGGCGTCATGGTGAGGCTGCCGCGTGGACCTGCCCGTGTGGCAGGCGCTCTACGAGGAGCTGAAGAACAACGCCTTCGTCGTCATCACGGTGGCCCTCGACAAGAGCGCCGACGACGCACGCCCGTGGATCGAGAAGGCGCGGCCGACGCATCCCTCGCTCATCGACGTCCAGCACGCGGTGGCTGATCTCTACAACATCGTCAACGTGCCGACCGCGCTGTGGATCGACGAGCGCGGCCGCATCGTGCGGCCGAACGATGTCGTGTTCGGCACCGACACCTTCAAGCACATCACCGGGCTCGAGTCCGGGCGTCCGCTCGCCGCGCTGCGCGCCTGGGTGCGCGGCGAGACGCAGGGCTTCGCGGCCACGGAAGCACGCACGCTGCAGCGGCTGCCGACGGCGGCCGACCAGCAGGCGCGGGCGGAGTTCGGCCTGGCCGACTGGCTCGCGCGGCGCGGCCGCCTCGCGGCTGCCGAGAGGCATTTCGAGCGAGCCGGCGAGCTGGCGCCGCATGACTTCACGATCCGTCGCGGCTCCATGCCCATCCGCGGGCTCGATCCGATGGGGCCGTCGTTCCGCGCGATGCGTGACGCGTGGGCGGCGGCGGGACAGCCCTACTACGTGCCGCTTCCGGACACGCGTGCCTAAGACGGTCCTCGTGGTCTGTCACGGCAACACGTGCCGCAGCGTGATGGCCCAGGCGCTGCTCGAGCGGATGCTCGCCGAGCGCGGCGCCGCCGACGCCATCCGCGTGCACTCGGGCGGGGTCGGCGGCAACGCGCGCGACGGCATGATCCCGTCGCTGGACGCGCGGATCGTGCTGCGCGAGGCGGGCATCGACCTGAAGGAGGACACGATCACGTCGACCGATCTGCGGCGGCATCGCGAGGTCGTGACCGGCGCCGACCTCATTCTCACCATGACCGCCGAGCAGAAGACGCTCCTGCGCGCCGTCGCCGACGGCCTCGACCGGCCCGTCTACACGCTCGGCGAGTTCGCGGGCGGCGGGGGCGACGTCCGCGATCCGATGGGACACGACGAGGATCGCTATCGCGCGACGCGCGACGAGATCCGGGGGTACCTCGAGCGCTCGCTCGACCGGCTGCTCTCGCTGCTCGGCTGACCGCGCCTGAGGTATCCTCGGCCGGTGGTGGTCCGCTGGCTCGCATCCTGGCGTCGCAACCGGCTGTTCCGCAAGTACGTCGTGCCATTCGTGGCCGTCGTGCTGCTGGCGCTGCTGAGCAACGGGATGCTCGAGATCTACTTCGCCTACCAGGAAAACAAGTCCGCGCTCGCGCAGATCCAGCGCGAGAAGGCGTCGGCGGCGGCCTTCCGCATCGAGGCGTTCGTGAAGGAGATCGAGCGCCAGATGAGCTGGACGACGCAGCCGCACCTGGCGGCGACGGCCGGCCTCCAGGAGCGGCGCCTCGACTACGTGCGCCTGCTGCGCCAGGTCCCGGCCATCACGGAGGTCGCCTATCTCGACCCCCAGGGCCGCGAGCAGCTGCGCCTCTCGCGGCTGGCCATGGACGTGCTCGGCGGCGGCGTCGACCGCTCCGCGGAGCCGCGGTTCACCGAGACGCGCGGCGGCCGGACGTGGTACGGCCCCGTGTACTTCCGCAAGGAGTCCGAGCCGTACATGGCGCTGGCCATCCCGCACGGGACGGCCGGTGGCGTCACCACCGCCGAGGTGAATCTGAAGTTCATCTGGGACGTGGTCTCGCAGATCAGGATCGGCAAGTTCGGCCACGCCTACGTCGTCGATGCGGGCGGCCAGCTCATCGCGCATCCGGACATCAGCCTCGTGCTGAAGAAGAGCGACCTGTCCGGCCTGCCGCAGGTCCGGGCCGCGCGCGCGGCGCCCACCACGCTGGCCGAGGGCTGGGACGAGGGCATGATCGCCAGCTCGCTCGACGGTCGTCGCGCGCTCGTCGCGTACACCACGATCGTCCCGCTCGGCTGGATCGTGCTGGTCGAGCAGCCACTCATCGAGGCGTTCGCGCCGCTGCGCGGCTCGATTCTCCGGACCGGCGTGCTGATGCTGCTGGGCGTCGCCGTGTCGGTGGCGGCCAGCCTCGTGCTGGCCGGCAAGATGGCGCGGCCGATCGAGGCGCTGCACACCGGCGCTGCCCGCATCGGCGCCGGCGACCTCGCCCACCAGATCGACGTGAAGACGCACGATGAGCTCGAGGACCTCGCGGGCGAGTTCAACCGCATGAGCACGCGGCTGCGCGAGTCGTACGCCACGCTCGAGCAGCGGGTGGAGGAGCGGACGCGCGAGCTCACCGAGGCGCTCGACCAGCAGACGGCGACGAGTCGCATCCTCCGCGTCATCAGCGAGTCACCCGCCGACGTGACGCCGGTCCTGGTCGCCGTGGCCGAGAGCGCGTCGCGCCTGTGCGGCGCCGACAACGCGCAGCTGTGGGAGCGCACCGAGTCGGGGCTCCGGCTGGCCGCCAACTACGGCAACCTGCCGAGCATCTACGAGGTCGGGAGCACGACACACGTCGCGAACGATCGAATCACCGGCCGCGCCGTGCTCGAGCGCGCGATGATCCACGTGCACGATCTCCAGGCGACCCCGGATTCGGAGTACCGGCTGTCCAAGGCGGCGGCCGCCGCCGGCACGCCCTACCGGACGGCGCTCGCCATGCCGCTGCTGCGCGAAGGGCGCGTCCTCGGGGCGATCTTCATCCGTCGCGTGGACGTCCGCCCCTTCACCGAGCCGCAGATCGCGCTCCTCAAGACGTTCGCCGACCAGGCCGCCATCGCCGTGGAGAACGTGCGTCTGTTCAAGGAGCTGGAGGCGAAGAACGCGGCGCTCGCCGAGACACTGGAGCAGCGCACGGCGACCGCCGAGATCCTGAGCGCGATCTCGAGCTCGCCCACCGACGTGCAGCCGGTCTTCGACGCGATCGTGCAGAGCGCCGTGCGGCTGCTCGCCGGCCACTCCGCGAGCGTCCAGCGCGTGGTCGATGACGAGCTGCACCTGGCCGCGCTGACCTCCACGAGCGAGGCCGCCGACGCCGCGCTCCGGTCGAGCTTCCCCGCCTCGCGGGCGGTGGCGCACGTGGGCTGGCACGTGGTAGACACCCAGGCGCCGTACGTCATCACCGACGTCGAGAGCGATCCGCACATCCGCCAGACGGCGCCGCTCCGCGGCTACCGCAGCATGCTCTGCATGCCGATGATTCGCGAGGGCCGGACGGTCGGCGTGCTCTCCGTCACGCGGCGGGAGACGGGCGGATTCCGCGCCGACGAGATCGCGCTCCTGCAGACGTTCGCGGACCAGGCCGTCATCGCCATCGAGAACGTCCGGCTCTTCAAGGAGCTGGAGGCCAAGAACGCGGATCTGAGCGAGGCGCTCGAGCGGCAGACGGCCACCGCCGAGATCCTGCGCGTGATCAGCGCCTCGCAGATGGACATCCAGCCCGTGTTCGACGTCATCGCGCAGAGCGCGGCCCGGCTCTGCGACGGCTTCCGGGCCTCCGTGTGGCGGTTCGACGGCGCGCGCGTACACTGGGTCGGCGGCTTCAACGTGCCCGAGGAGTTCCAGCGCGCGTTCCCAGCCCCGATGTCCGACAGCGTGCTCACGGCCGGCGTGTTCCAGACGCACGAGCCCGTCGAAGTCGCCGACTTCGACTCCGACCCGCGCATCACGCCCCGCCACCGAGAGCTCGCGCGAGGTCAGTACGGCAGCCTCCTGCTGGTGCCGATGAACCGCGAGGGCGAGACCATCGGCGCCATCGGCGTGGTCCGCCACCAGGCCGGGGGCTTCACCCGCAACCAGCGCGATATCCTGGGCATCTTCGCCGACCAGGCCGTCATCGCGATCGAGAACGTCCGGCTCTTCAACGAGATCCAGGACAAGACGCGGCAGCTCGAGGCCGCCAATCGCCACAAGGACGAGTTCCTCGCCTCGATGTCGCACGAGCTGCGCACGCCGCTGAACGCCGTCATCGGATTCTCGGAAGTGCTGCTCGAGCGGATGTTCGGCGAGATCAACGCCAAGCAGGAGGAGTACCTCGCCGACATCCTGTCGTCGGGCCGCCACCTGCTGTCGCTCATCAACGACATCCTCGATCTCGCCAAGATCGAGGCGGGCCGGATGGAGCTGGATCTGGAGGACTTCGAGCTGGCGCAGGCCATCGAGAACGCGGTCGTGCTCGTGCGCGAGCGCGCCACCCGCAAGGGGCTGATGCTGGACACGGCGCTCGCCCCCGGGCTCGGCGAGATCCGCGGCGATCAGCGGAAGATCAAGCAGGTACTGCTCAACCTCTTGTCGAACGCGGTGAAGTTCACGCCCGAGGGCGGGCGGGTCGAGGTTCACGCGCAGCGGCTCGACGGCAACGTCGAGATCGCGGTCACCGATACCGGGATCGGGATCGCCGAGGAGGACCAGGACGCCGTGTTCGAGGAATTCCGCCAGGTGGGCACCGACTACGCGAGGAAGCACGAGGGCACCGGCCTCGGTCTGACGCTGTCGCGACGGTTCGTCGAGCTGCACGGCGGGCGGATCGCGGTCAAGAGCCGGCTCGGCGAAGGCTCGACGTTCACGTTCACGCTGCCGGTGCGCGCATGCCCGGCGAGCTGATCCTCCTCGTCGAGGACAACGAGAAGAACCGCAAGCTGGCGCACGACGTGCTCGTGCACCAGGGCTACCGTGTCGTCGACGCCGAGAGCGGTGAGGAGGGGCTGCGGCTGGCCCGGAGCGAGCGGCCGAGCCTGGTCCTGATGGACATCCAGCTTCCCGGCATCAGCGGCATCGAGGCGCTCCGACGGATGCGCGAGGATCCGGCGACGCAGAGCATCCCGGTGATGGCGGTGACCGCCTCGGCGATGACCCAGGATCGGGCCGCCATCATGGCCGCCGGCTTCGACGGCTACCAGTCCAAGCCGATCAGCGTGAAGGCCTTCCTGGCCGCCGTGCGCGAGCTGCTGGACCGTCCGCAGAAATGAACGCGCCGGCCCGCGTCCTCGTCGTCGACGACACGCCGAGCAACGTCAAGCTGCTCTCCGATATCTTGCGATCGCGCGGCTACGCCGTCGTCACCGCCACCAACGGACCGGAAGCGCTGGCGTGCATCGATCGCGAGCCGCCCGATCTCGTCCTGCTCGACGTCATGATGCCGGGCATGAGCGGCTACGAGGTGTGCCGCAAGATCCGCGAGCAGCCGGCCACGGCACTGCTGCCGGTGGTCATGGTCACCGCCCTCGACCCGACGCAGGAGCGCGTGAAAGGCATCGAGGCGGGTGCCGACGACTTTCTCACGAAGCCGATCCACCAGCCGGAGATCGTGGCGCGCGTGCGGTCGCTGCTCCGCGTGAAGGCGCTCCACGACGAGCTCACCGCGCTGAACCGCACACTCGAGACGCGCGTGGCCGAGCAGGTGGCGCAGCTCGAGCGGCTCTCGCGGCTCAAGCGCTTCTTCTCGCCGGCGCTCGCGGAGGCGATCGTGAGCGGCGGCGCCGACGATCCGCTCAAGAGCCATCGCCGGGAGATCGTGGTCGTGTTCCTCGACCTGCGCGGCTTCACGGCCTTTGCCGAGACCGCGGAGCCCGAGGAGGTCATGGGCGTGCTCCGCGAGTACCACGCGGCCATGGGCCAGGCGATTCTCGCGCACGAGGGCACGCTCGAGCGCTTCACCGGCGACGGCATGATGATCTTCTTCAACGATCCGGTGCCGATCCCGAATCCCCAGGAGCGCGCGGTCCGCATGGCCCTCGCGATGCGCGACACGGTGAGCACGCTCACCGAGCGCTGGCTCAAGCTCGGTCACGAGCTCGATCTCGGCGTCGGCATCGCGCAGGGGTACGCGACCATCGGGGCCATCGGCTTCGAGGGGCGCTGGGACTACGGCGCCATCGGCACCGTCACCAACCTGGCCGCACGGCTGTGCGGGGAGGCCAGGCCGCGACAGATCCTCGTGTCGCGCCGACTCTACACGGCCGTGGAGGGCCTCGTGGACGCCGAGCCCGTCGGCGAGCTGACGCTCAAGGGGTTCGGCCGGCCGGTCGCGGCCTTCAACGTACGAGCCGCGAAGGCGACGGGCTGACGCCGAGGCGGCCGGCCAGCGGCAGCTTCAGCGCCGGCGCGCGCACGTCCACGCCGAACGTGAGACCGAGGACGTTGACCTCCACGCCCTCGTCCCAGCCGGCGAGGACGCCCGCCACCCCGAGGAGCGACAGCTGGCCGCCCCGTCCGCCTGGCGTGAGGCCCACCGGCGCGCCGCTCGGCAGGTAGTCCTTGCCGATGGCCGTCGGCGGCAGATGCAGCCGCAGCTCCGGCACCTCGCGCCCGATCCACGCCACGAAGGTGTTGCTGTTCGGACCCGGCCACGTCCGGTACGTGGCCGGGTATGGATAGCGGGCGACGGCGTCCTGCACCCGGGCGATCAGTCGCTCGACGCCCGCGCCGCGCGCGTCCACCAGGAGCTCGGGGCGACTGCCGAACCAGTAGTTGTCGGGACCGGTCCGATCCACGCGAATGGCCGGCAGACCTCGCTCGACGCCCCAGCCGATGACCTCGTAGCGCCGATACGCCGGCGCGTGCTCGGGCTTCAGGGCTACCCAGGTGTGCACGCCGAACGCGCCGCGCCAGCCGACCGTCCGCGCCGCATAGATCTGGATCACCGGCTCCGGCGTCGTGCCGGGATCAGGAGCCTGCGCCGACGAGTCGCGGCGCGCCTCCCACCAGCGCTCCCCGGGCCGCTCGAAGGCCGCACAGCCGCCGATGCTCGCCGCGGCGAGCAGGAGCCACGTGACGGCGACGCTCAGTGGCGGGCCTCGCGCGCGTCGACGACGACGTCGGCCAGCACGCCGTAGTGATCCGACGGCCACAGCGTGGTGCCGTTGGCGAGCTGCGCGGGCGTGGAGAGGACCACGCGGCTGTCGCGCACCCGCGTCGCGGCCTGGCGTCCGGGCACGACGAAGACGTAGTCCACGCGGCGGGTGACCGTCGGATCGGGCGCGCCCGGCCGCTGCCACACGGTGGCGCCGGAGGCCTCGCGGTTGGCGGCGCGATAGGCGTCCACGAGGCCGGCCTCGCGAACGAGTGTCTGCATCCACTCCGCCGATTCCGGCGCGTTGAAGTCGCCCATGAGCAGCGCGGGGAGCGGTCCGGCGTGGGCGCGGAGGATCTCGGCCAGCCGCCGTGTCTGGCAGGCGTCGTGCGCCAGGTGCGTGGAGTACACCTGCAGGCGGCCGCCTGGACTGTCGACGGCCGCGCGGAGCACGACCCGGGGGTCGTAGAACTTGGCGCAGCGGGGGAGGTCGTAGATCTCCTGCTCGACGATCGGCCAGCGGCTCAGGATCGCCGGGCCTTCCTCGAAGTTCATCGCCCACACGAGCAGCGTGTCGATCGGACGCAGGCCGGAGACCCGGCGCGTCGCAGAGGCGTGCGCCCAGTGGAGACCCAGGTCGCCGGCGAGCCGGGCGGCGACGTTCCGGCCCCGGCTGATGGACGACTCTTGAAGAGCGACGATGTCCGGCGTCAGCCGGCTGAGCTCGCGGGTGACGAGCCGAAGCCGCTCGTCGAGATGGCCGTCGTCGCTCCAGAGACCGGACGACGGACCGCCGTGCAGGAGATTGAAGCTGACGACGCGCAGCGGCGTCGACGACTCGCTCGCCACCGGGCTCGCGACGAGCGCGAGCCCGACCGCGAGCGTGGCGATCAGAGCGGGTAGCGGAAAGGAGCCCACCCGATACCCTGGATGGGCGTGGGCGTGTACTTGCCGCCGTCCCGCCGCTCGGGCGCCGTCTTGGCCGCGGCCGCCTTCGGCGGCGCTGCCGGCTTCGATGACTTCGCGGGTTTCTTCGCCGCGCTCGCCGCGCTCTTGCGCGCGGCCGGCTTCTTTGCCGTCGCTCGTTTCTTCATGCCGCGCACTGTACAGCGCGCTCGCGCGCCGGTCAACGCGCGAGCCGGCGGAGCGACGTGCCGGCCAGCCGGGTGAGCACCCATTGCTTGCGAAAGCGCGCGCCGAGCCGCCGGTAGAAGGCGATCGAGGGCGTGTTCCAGTCGAGCACCGCCCAGTCCATGCTGCCGCAGCCGCGGCGCACGGCGATCCGCGCCAGCGCGCGGAGCAGCGCGCGGCCCGCGCCCTGTCCGCGCGCGTCGGGAACGACGAAGAGGTCCTCGAGATAGAGGATCGGCCGTCCGGCGAACGTGGAGTACGTGAAGAAGTAGATGGCCACGCCGATCGGCCGGCCGCGGTCGCGGCAGACGAGCGTCTCGAAGTAGCGGCGGCGGCCGAAGCCGTGCCGTCGCACGGCCGCCGGCGCCACCACGCACTCGCGCGCCAGGCGCTCGTAGCGCGCGAGCCCGTGGATGAGCTCGCAGATGGCGGACGCGTCGCGCGCCGTCCCGCGCCGGACGGTGAGCGCGCGTCGTCGCCGCCGGGTGGCGGCGGCGGTCACGCGGCGGCCACCGTCTCGAGCATCTCGGTGTAGATGCGCGCGCCCTGGACGATGTTGTCGACGGACACCCGCTCGTCGTTGCCGTGCACGCGGCGCCACTCGCCCGCGTCCAGGATGAACGGACTGAACCCGTATGCTTGCAATCCCATGCGCCGGAACACCCAGCTGTCGGTGAAGGCCACCAGGATCTCCGGCCCGACCACCACGCCCGGCGCCCGCCGCGCCAGCGCATCGGCCAGCGCCTTGTAGAGCTCCGTGTCCGGCGGCGAGAGGTTCGGCAGCTTGGGCTCGCGCCCGAACGCAACCTCGACGTGCTCGTCGTTCACGACGCGGGTGAGCCAGTCGCGGATCTCGGCGGGATCGTCGCCGGCCAGCATGCGACAGTCGATCTCGGCCACCGCCTCCGGCGGGATGACATTGCGCTTCTCGCTGCCGCGCAGCATGTTCACGGCGAACGTCGTTCGCACCATGGCCGCCCACTCGCGCCGCGCGAAGAACCGAGCGCGGAACGCCGGGTCGCGGAGCGAGGCTTCGAGCGTCTCGAGCCCGCGCGCGTCCGCGGCCGGCAGCACGCGGACGAGACATCGGAAATACTCCTGGACCTCGGGCAGCACACGCGGTGCGCGCTCGGCCGTCAGCAACCGGGCGAGCGCGCGGATCAGGCGGTGCGGCGCCGTGTCGGGCCACGGCATCGACCCGTGACCGGGCTCGCCACGTGCAATCAGCCGCACCGGCAGGCCGGTCTTCTCGGAGATGACGATGTGGGCGAACGGCGCGCGATGGCTGGCGTCGATCTCGATGCCGCCGAGCTCGGAGATCGCGTACTCGGCGCCGGCGAGCCAGTCCGGATGGCGGGCGGCCAGGAACGCGGCGCCGAACTCGCTACCCGCTTCCTCGTCCGCCGTCGCCAGGAAGATGAGGTCGCGCCTGAGCGGCGTGCCGCGGCGCTTGAGCGCCAGCATCGCGGCCAGCTGCAGGATGCCCGTCGATTTCATGTCGAGCGCGCCGCGGCCGTAGACGAAGCCGTCGCGGACCTCGCCGCCGAACGGGTCGACCGTCCAGTAGCGCCGATCGGCGTACACGACGTCGATGTGATGGTGCAGCACGATGCCGCCGAGCGAGCCGTCGCCGGCCAGGCGCGCCACGAGATTTGCGCGCCCCGGCGCGGATTCCACAATCCGGCTCTCGATGCCGTCGCGCTCGAGCACCTCCGCCAAGAACCGCGCGCCGGCGATCTCGTTGCCCGGCGGGTTCGTCGTGTCGATGCGGAGATACGCGGAGAGCAGCTCGATCGCCTCGCGCCCGAGGGCGGTCCAGTCGGTCATTGGCGGCCTCCGCGCGATTCTACCCGGCGCGACGCGGCGACGGCTCGCCGATGTGCACATGCGCGCCGGTGGCCTCGCCGGTCACGGCGCCGCGGAAGGCGAGGAACGACAACCCGTGCGCGCGCAGCCAGGCGATGAGCGCCCGGCCCTCGACGCTGTCGGGATGCACGGCCACGTCGAGCGCGTTGCGGTGGTCGAAGCCGAGCCGGTCGTGGACGGGCGTCTGTCCCAGCGCGCTGATGGGCAGCGCACGGCCGAACCGATCCGCGAAGAAGCGCTGCACGGTATCGACCCGGGCCAGTGACCAGGGCGCCGCTCCGTGATAGCTGATCAGCGCGGTCGTGACCGTCGTCTGTCCGGTCGGCGGCGGCCGAAGCCGCTCCAGCACGAGCGCCTCCGCCAGCAGACGATCCGCGTCGGCGATCTCCTGGTGCGTGGCCACCAGCGCGGCGTTCGCCGCGTCGAGCGCGCTCTCGGCCGCATCGACGTCGCGCCGCGCGACGGCACCGCTCTCGAGCAGCCGGCGGCGCGTGGCGAGGGCGAGCGTGGCCCGCCGCACGGCGTCCTCGCGGAATGGCAGCAGCCGCACCAGGCTCTCGCGATAGTCGCGGGCGGTGGTCACGACGCCGGCCCGCGCGCGCTCCAGCTCCGCGCGCGCGTCGGCACCCGACGCACCGGTCGCGGCCAGCGGCGCCGAGACGGCAACAGCCAGGAGCGCGCACGCGATGAGCGGTCGCAGCATCCTCTTCATCTTACCCACACGCCGCGCATCGTTCTTGACCGCGGCGCACGGCTGCCCGCAGAGTACCCGAGTGCGCCGTCTTCTGCTGCCGCCGGGCGTCGTCTTCACCTGTCAGCATTCCGGCGCGTGTTGTCGCAACGACTGGCTCATCGGTGTCGACGAGGCGGCGCGCCGGCGCCTGACGCGGATCGACTGGACGGGGCATGAGCCTTCGCTGCCGGCCGGCGGACCGTTCCGGCCGCTGCCGTTCGCCCTCGACTCCGGCGAGCGCGTGACGTTCGCGCGGCGCCCCGACGGCGCGTGCGTGTTCCTCGCCGACGGCGAGCGCTGCTCGATTCACCGCCGCTGGGGTGCGGACGCCAAGCCGCAGGTGTGTCGCGAGTTCCCGTACTCGTTCGTCGACACGCCGGACGGCGTGGCGGTCGGCCTCTCGTTCGCCTGTACGGCCGTGCGCGGCCACCTCGGGCAGCCGCTCGACGCGCAGGATGCGGAGATCCGCGGGGTGCTCGAGGGCAGCCGCCGCGTCCGCACGTTGCCGGATCCCGTCGTGCTGTTCTCCTCGGTGGACATCGACTGGGCGCAGTACCGGGCGATCGAGGCCGCCCTCCTGGCGCTGGTGAACCACGACGAAGCGGCCCTGCCGGTGGCCCTGCTCGGCGGCAGCGTGCTGCTCAGCCTCTGCGTCGGGCTGACGCAGGTCGAGGCGCGGGCGCGACGCGAGGGCCGCGCGCCGACGGAGACGCTCGTCGGCGGCCTCGCGCAGCTGGGGACGGACCGCTATCGAAAGGTTCTCGCGGTCGCCGCCCAGGCACGCTACCCGCAGCGCGGCGCGCTGGTGCCGCTGGCGCCGCTGTACACGTGGCTCGAGTTCTCCCAGCGACGTCTGTCGCGCGGCGGCCTCGTCGTCGCACTGTACCGGAACTGGCTGCGCTTCCGACGCGGTCGCGGCCGGCTGCCGGACTGGATCACGGGCGGCCCGCCGTTCGAGCTGTCGGCGCTCGACGACATCGTCTTCGACGTCAGCGCCGCCGACGTCGACGCGTTGCTTCGTCGCTACCTGGGCCACGCGATCGCGCGGAAGACGCTCACGCCGATGCACGGCGTCTTCCGCGGCTACCAGACACTGCTCGCGCTGTACGCGTTCCTCAAGTGGGCCGCGAAGCTGGCTGCGCTGCGCCGCGGCCGGCGCGCGGTCGAGCTCGGCGACGTGAGCGATGCCGTCCGCCTCGTGGAGCAGCGCTTCGTGCTGCACGCGCGCTTCGCGGACATCTTCAGCGTGAGCCCGATCCTCACGCTCATGGCCGACCGTCTGTTCCAGCAGCCGGCGTTCGTGCGCGGCGCCGTGCTCGAGCCGGAGCACCGCTAAAGCGCCGAAATCAAACGCGCGTGTCAACTCGGCCTAAAAAACTTGGTCCGGGTGCCGCCGACACCGTAGGCTCGAAATCGTCCATTGATCTCGCGCGTATGCGCGGACCGGGCCGCCTGTTAGGAGCGACCATGGCCAGGCTCGACGCCTTCTTCAAGCTGATGTTCGACTCCGGCGCGTCCGACCTGCACATCACCTCGGGGCAGCCGCCGATCCTCCGCGTCCACGGCGAGCTCGAGCGCGTCAAATACGACCCGCTGGACGACGAGACGCTGCGCGCGATGCTCTACGAGATCGCGCCCGAGCAGAAGATCAAGCAGTTCGAGGAGACGGGCGACGTCGACTTCGGCTACGAGATCCCCGGCGTGGCCCGCTTCCGCGCGAACTACTTCATGCAGAAATACGGGTGTGGCGCCGTCTTCCGCCAGATCCCGACCAAGGTCCTCACGGCCGATGAGCTCGGATTGCCGCCCATCCTCAAGAAGACGGGCATGCTGCACAAGGGCCTGGTGCTGGTCACCGGTCCCACGGGCTCCGGCAAGTCGACCACGCTGGCGGCCATGGTCAACCATGTCAATGAAAACGAGTATGCGCACATTCTGACCATCGAGGACCCGATCGAGTTCGTGCACGAATCGCGCAAGTGCCTGA
>DATAOC010000073.1:0-42334 GCA_036265915.1 Candidatus Methylomirabilota bacterium
CGGGAGTTCATTACGCTTGTGAGTGGTTCGGCCTTGGCCGTGCCGCTCTGCGTGCGTGCGGAACAGTCCGACCGCGTGCGCCGAATCGGGATCCTGATCGCTGTCGCCGAGAGCGATCCGGTGGCACAGCGGAACGCAGCAATATTCCGTCAACGTCTTCAGGAGTTGGGCTGGACGGAGGGACGCAACCTCAATATCGAGCGGCGCTGGGCTGCCGGAGATATCGTTCGCTCGCGTGACTATGCGACGGAGCTGGTCGGTCTAGGACCGGATCTCATTGTAGCCGTCGGGACGCCGTCAGTTGCAGCGCTCAAGCAGGCGACGCACTCGGTCCCGATTGTCTTCGCCATCGTCAACGATCCAGTCGCCCAGGGCCTCATTGCGAGCATGGCGCATCCGGGCGGCAATATTACCGGATTCTCCTTCCTCGAGTATTCGATGGTCGGAAAGTCGTTGGAAATGCTCAAACAGATGACGCCCAGCCTCACTCGTGTCGCCGTCATGTTCAATCCGGACACGTATCCTTACTACGATGTCTTCCTGCGCTCGTTCGGAGGCACTGCGCGCGCGCTATCGATCGACGTGACGGGAACGCCGATACGCTCGCCGGCCGACATCGAGGAGACGATCGCCAAGCTTGGCGGGCAGCCGGGCAGCGGTCTTCTCGTCACCCCCGATCCATTCAACACAGTCCATCGTCGCGTGATCATGCGCGCGGCGGAGCACCACCGTGTGCCCGCAAGCTATTCTTATCGCGAATACGTCCGCGACGGTGCACTCATGTCGTACGGCGCCGACATCGCGGATATCGCTCGGCGCACGGCAAGTTATGTCGATCGCATTTTGAAGGGGGCCAGACCGGCCGATCTTCCAGTACAGGCGCCCACCAAGTTTGAGCTGGCGATCAACGTCAAGACTGCCAGGGCGCTCGGTCTCCAAGTGCCGCCCACACTGCTTGCAGTAGCCGACGAGGTAATCGAATGAGCGATACCGTCAGCTCCCTGCAGCTGAAGCTGACGTGCCTGCAGACCGACCTTGTTGGCGCACCCCTCGCGCTGCGCACGCCGGAGCAGATCGTCGACGACGTGGTGACGATGGAGAGCGAGCTGCTGGGCGCGGCGATCATGTCCTAGTGCGCGAGCCGGGCGCGGACCCGCGCGCCCGTCGCGGCGAGCAGCGACGCCCTCGTCTCTGTCACGGAGTGTCAGCGCGGACGTGCGATGCGCGCGCCGAAGCGTTGCTCCACGACGTGGGTGACGCCGGAAAAGTCCTCGGTCGGCCAGCGCGACGTCGCCTCGCGGTAGGCGGCCAGCGTTTCCTTCAGGATGCGCATGTGCTCGAGATCCGGACCGGCCATGGCGGCGGCGAGCGTCACGTCCTTGTTCATGAGCTCGACCGTGAACGTGGCGTCGTAATTTCCCTCGACCACGCGCATGGCCCGCCGGTCGAAGTACGTCGAGTACGCCATGCCGCCGCCCTTGCACACCACGTCGTAGTAGGTCTGCGGGTCCACGCCGAGCCGCGTGCACAGCGCGAGAGACTCCGCGACGGCGACGGCGTTGACGGCGCCCAGCGCGTTGTGGAGCAGCTTGATCCGGTTGCCCATTCCGGAGGCGCCGACGTACATCGTGAGCCGGCCGATCACGTCGAGCATCGGCTGCACCGTCGCCAGCCGCTCGCGATCGCCGCCGACCATGAAGAACACCTCTCCCGTCTCCGCCTGGGGGGACGAGCCGAGCATCGGCGTGTCGAGATGTGCGACGCCGCGCGCTCCGGCGGCCTCGTGAATCCGCTGCGTGATCTCCGGGCCGACGGTCGAGCAGTCGCACGTCACCAGGCCCGCGCGCGCGCCGGCGAGGACGCCGCCGGCGCCGAGGTAGGTTGCGATCACGATGTCGTTGTTCGGCAGGGCGCTGAAGAGCACGGTGCTGCGGGCCGCGACGTCGGCCGGTGAGGCGTGCGCCGTGATGCCGGCCACGTCGGCCGCGCGCTTCAGGGCCTCCGGAGCGGTGTCGAAGACGTGGAGCGCATAGCCGCTCGTGGCCAGGTTGCGTGCCATGGGGAATCCCATTCGTCCGAGCCCGATGAAGCCGACGTCGCCTTTGCTCATGGTGCCTCCCGACTGCGCAGACTACCCGACTTCGTGGCCGACGCGCTCGGCGGAGCAGCAGGGAGGGGAAAGGAGCGCGCGAGGCGCCGGCCGGGGACCGGCCGGCGCCCGCGGAGTGGTCAGGAGACCTTGCGCTGCTGCTCGGAGCCGCGCTCGACGCGGCCTTCCTTGATCTCGCCGCGCCACGCGCCCGTCTCGCGGCCGCGGCTCTCGACGAAGTCCTTGAAGCGCTGCAGGTCGCCCTTGACCCGCATGCCGACGAAGCCGACGGCGTCACCGACGTTCTCGACCACGCCCTGCGGGTCGTAGTCGATCTGGAGCATGACCCGGGTGCGGTTGTCGTCCAGCTTGTGGAACGTCACCACGCCGGCATTCCACGCGCCCGAGCGGCTCGTCCACGCGATGCGCTGGTCCGGCGTCTGCTCGGTGATCTCGGCGTCCCACTCCTTCACCTTGCCCGCGACCTTCGCGCGCCAGTGCAGCCGCTTGTCATCCAGCTGTCGCACCTGCTCCACGCCTTCCATGAAGCGCGGAAACTCTTCAAACTGCGTCCACTGGTTGTAGGCGGTACGCACTGGAACGTCGACGTCGATGGATTGCTCGATGGTCGCCATGCTGCCCTCCTCTCGGCTTGAGTACGGATGTAAAGTGTTGGGCAACTTCGGTGCCACCGACGGCGCCGCGTGGAGGCCGCGATGCGAAGGGTCACGTTCTGAGCGCCTGGGTCGGCACGTCGGTCCAGCGCGTCGAAGACGCGCGGCTGCTCACCGGGCGGGGCACGTTCATCGATGACCATCCTCCGGTGGGCAACGTCCACCACGCGGCGATCGTCCGGTCGCCGCACGCGCACGCGCGGATTCGCGGCTACGACGTCGCGGCCGCGCTCCGGATGGAGGGCGTCGTGGCCGTGCTGACGGGCGCCGACGTGGCCAAGGCGTGCAAGCCCTTCGGCGTCGGGGTCACGGCGCCGGTGCATTACTTTCCCTCGGCCACGGACAAGGCGCGCTTCGTCGGCGAGCCGGTGGCCGTCGTCGTCGCGCGCGACCGCTATCTGGCGGAGGATGCGGCGGACGCGGTGGTCGTGGACTACGAGCCGCTGCCGGCCGTGGTCGATCCCGAGCGTGCGCTCGATCCCGATGCGCCCGTGCTGCACGAGGCGGTCGGCTCCAACCTGGCTGGCCACCGGCGCCTCGTGTACGGCGAGCCCGACGCCGCCTTCCGCGACGCCGAGGTCGTCATCCGAGAGCGCTTTCGGTTTCCGAAGTACGGCTCGACGCCGATCGAGACGTACGGCCTGATCGCCCGCTGGGACACCCTCGATGGCGTCGTCACCGTCTGGTCCAATTTCATGGGGCCGTTCATCATGCACCCACTCACCGCGCGGGTGCTGGGCGTGGCCGAGAACAAGCTGCGCTTCATCGTGCCGCCGGACATCGGCGGCTCGTTCGGCATCAAGTCGAGCATGTACCCGTACATCGCGCTCATCGCGCTCGCCGCGCGAAAGGCCGGCGTGCCGGTGAAGTGGATCGAGGATCGGCGCGAGCACCTGATCGCCTCCTCGAGTGGCACCGACCGCGTCGCGTGGCGCGAGCTGGCGGCGCGCAAGGACGGCACCGTGCTCGGCATGCGCTACAAGTGGTACGACAACGTGGGCGGCTACATCCGCAGCCCCGAGCCCGGCTGCTCCTTCCGGCCGACCGGCAACTTCGTCGGACCGTACCGGTTCCAGCACCTGGAGGTGGACGCGTCCGTGGTGATGACGAACAAGAGCCTGACGGGCCCCAACCGCGGCTACGCGTGCGGACATCTGTACTTCGAGACGGAAGGCATGATGGACCGCCTGGCGGAGGCGATCGGCGTGGACCCGGCGGAGGTGCGGCGCAAGAACTTCATCGCGGCCGACGCGCTGCCGTACCGCACGCCGACCGGCGGTCTCTACGATAGCGGCGACTATGCCGCGACCTTCGACCGAGCGCTGGAGCTCGCGGGCTACGTCGAGCTGCGGCGCGAGCAGGCGCGGGCGCGCGAGGCCGGCCGGTATCACGGCATCGGGCTCGCGGTGGCCATCGATCCGTCGGTCTCCAACATGGGGTACGTGGCCACCGCGCTCGATCCCCAGTTTCGCGCCAAGCCCGAATACCTGCCCAAGTCGGGTGCGACCGAGTCGGCGAGCGTGAAGATCGATCCTCTCGGCCGGGTGCTGACCATCCTCAGCAGCACGCCGCAGGGGCAGGGGCACCAGACGATCGTCGCGCAGATCGTCGCCGACGAGCTCGGACTGGCGCCGGGGGACATCACCGTCGTCGACGAGATGGACACGTTCACGCGGCCCTGGTCGATCTCGTCCGGCACGTACTCGAGCCGCTTCGGCTCGATCGGCACCAGCGCCGTCGCGCTCGCCGCCCGCAAGCTCAAGCGCAAGCTCGTCGACTACGCGGCGCACCTCATGGAGATCCCGGCCGCGCAGCTCGAGTTCCGGGACGGCGCCGTCCGGCACCGCACGGGCACAGGACCGTCGTACTCCGTGAAGGAGCTGGCGGGTCGCGCGCACTGGAACACGGAGTCGCTGCCCGACGGCATGGAGCCGATGCTGCAGGCGACCGCGGTGTTCGGGTTCCCGGAGGCGCGGGCGGTGGATCACGAGGACCGCGTCAACTCGTCGAACACCTACGGCTTCATCGCCGAGGTCATGGCGGTGGAGGTCGATCCGGACACGGCCGCCATCAAGATTCTGAAATACGTCACCGTCCACGACGCCGGCGTGATCATCAATCCGATGATCGCCGAGGGACAGATCTATGGCGGCGCGCTGCACGGCCTCGGCGGCGCGCTGTACGAGGAGATGGAATACGACGACAGCGGCCAGCCGCTGACCGGCACGTTCAT
Source organism: Candidatus Methylomirabilota bacterium (assembly GCA_036265915.1). GTDB lineage: Bacteria > Methylomirabilota > Methylomirabilia > Rokubacteriales > CSP1-6 > AR12. Next base: position 4,997 of record DATAOC010000073.1, read on the forward strand.
GGACTACCTCGTGCCGACCGCGAGCGAGGCGCCCGACATCGATATCGCGCACGTGGTGTCGCCGTCGCCGCTCACCACGCTCGGCTCCAAGGGCCTCGGTGAATCGTCGTCGATGACGGTGCCCGCCGTGATCGCCAACGCCGTGAGCGACGCGCTCAAGCCGCTCGGCGTCCGGATCACCGAGCTGCCGATGACGCCGAGCCGCCTCTGGCGCCTCATCCAGGACGCGCGCGCAGAGCCGCCGCGCGGCGCCCAGACGTGAGGACACGTTCGCGACCGGCAACAGGCCACGCGCGCTTCGCACCGGCCGCCAGGCGCTCGGGAACGTGAAGCCGCCGAAGTTCGACTATCATGCGCCCCGCAGCGTCGAGGAGGCGGTGGCGCTGCTGGCGCGCTATGGCGGCGACGCCAAGCCGCTTGCCGGCGGCCAGAGCCTCGTGCCGCTGCTCAATTTCCGCCTCGCGCGTCCCGCCGCGCTGATCGACCTCAATCGCATCGCCTCCCTCGCGGGTATCCGTCAGCTCGACGGCCACGTCGCGCTCGGCGCGATGACGCGCCAGCGCGTCGTCGAGTTCTCGCCGGTGGTGGCTCGCGCGCTGCCGCTGCTCACCGAGGCCACCCGCTGGGTCGGGCACCTGCCGATTCGATCACGCGGGACGATCGGCGGCTCGCTCGCACACGCCGACCCGTCCGCGGAGTATCCGGCCGTCCTCACGGCGCTGGGTGGCACCGTCGTGGCTCGCGGCGAGAAGGGTGAGCGCGTGCTGGCCGCCGCGGAGCTGTTCGAGACGTATCTGACGACGTCGCTGCGCGCCGACGAGCTCATCACCGAGATCCGGCTCCCGGTCATGCCGGCGGGCGCGGGCTGGGCGTTCGAGGAGTTCGCCCGGCGCCACGGCGACTTCGCGATCGTCGGCATCGCGGCCGCGGTCTGGCGCAACGACGGCCGCGTCACGGCGCGGCTGGCCGCCGCCGGCGCGGGACCGGTCCCGACGCGGCTGCGCGCGGCCGAGGAGATCCTGGAGCGCGACGGTCTCGGTGACAAGGCCGTGGCCGCGGCGGCGGCGCGCGCGGCGGAGCTCGTGCAGCCGGACTCCGACCTGCACGCGAGCGCGGCCTACCGGCGCAATCTCACGCGGGTGCTCACCGGCCGCGCGCTGGCCACCGCGATTGGACGCGCGGCGTGAGCGAGCCCGTCGGCGTCCGGCTCGTCGTCAACGGCGTCGCCCGCGAGGGCCGTTGCCCGCCGCGCAAGCTGCTCGTCGATTTCATCCGCGAGGATCTCGGGCTCACCGGCACCCACGTGGGATGCGAGCACGGCATCTGCGGCGCCTGCACCGTCCTCGTGAACGGGGAGGCCGCACGCGCGTGCCTGATGCTCGCCGTTCAGGCGGACGGCGCCGAGATCACGACCGTGGAGGGACTCGCGCGCGGCGAGCGCCTGCATCCGCTGCAGGAGAGCTTCCGCGAGCACCACGCGTTGCAGTGCGGCTTCTGCACGCCCGGGATGCTCCTGACGGCGCTCGATCTGCTGCGCGTGCATCCGGACCCGAGCGAGGCCGACGTGCGCGAGGGCCTCTCGGCGGTGCTGTGTCGCTGCACCGGCTATCACGGCATCGTGAAGGCCGTGCTCGCGGCCGCGCCGCGGCTGCGGGAGTAGCGACGGCGCTACACGGGGCCGAAGCCGATTGCGGTGCGATCGTGCACCACCAGCGGCCGGAAGCGCACCTTGGTGCCGACGGCGAGGCGGTCGAGCGGAATGTCCACCACGCGACCGAGGAGCGAGACCCCTTCGGTCAGCCGCACGGCCGCGATCGCGTATGGCACGTCGCCGGCGTGGCCGCGCGGCGCCACGCGGATGACGGTGAAGGACGCGATGGCGCCATCGCCGGAGAGCGTGACCGGCGTCCAGCCGCGCTCGCCGCACTCGGGACAGAGGGCGCGTGGCGGAATCGCGAGAGCGCCGCAGTGCGTGCAGCGGATGCCGGTGAGCTCCCCGCGCGCGGCGCGCTTGAAGAACTCTTCGACGGTGATGGCGGGTTCAGTCACGACCGAACAGGCTCACGAGCACGGTGGCCGTGTTGCCGCCCAGCGTGTGCGTGAGCCCCGTCCGTGCGGCCTCGACCTGGCGCGGCCCCGCCTCGCCGCGTAGCTGCGTGACGATCTCGCAGATCTGCGCGGCGCCGGTGGCGCCGATGGGATGGCCCTTGGCCTTGAGGCCTCCGGACGGGTTGACCGGCACCTTGCCGCCGAGGCTGGTCCAACCCCTCTCTGCGGCGAGACCGCCGGTGCCGGGCTCGAAGAGCCCGAGCCCTTCGGTGGCCACGATCTCGGCGATGGTGAAGCAGTCGTGCAGCTCGACGACGTCGACGTCTTCGGGACGCTTGCCGGCCTGCCGATAGGCGGCGGCGGCGGCGCGCTCGGTTGCGGGCACTCGCGACAGGTCCCGCTTGTCGCTGATCAGCATCCAGTCCGAGGCGGCGGCCGAGGCCAGCACCCAGATCGGCCGGCGCGCCCGGCGCGCGACGTCTTCGGACGCGAGGACCAGCGCAGCGCCGCCGTCGGTGAACGGACAGCAGTCGTACAGCTTCAGCGGGTCCGCCACCAGCGGCGACTTGAGCACCGTCTCGAGCGTGATCTCCTTCTGGAACTGCGCTTTCGGGTTGAGCACGCCGTGCTTGTGATTCTTCACGGCCACGGCGGCCATCTGCTCCTCCGTCGTGCCGTGCTTGTGCATGTGGGCGCGCGCGACGAGGGCGAAGACGCCCGGGAACGTCAGGCCGAGCGTCTGCTCCCACGACGCATCGGACGCGTACGCAAAGTACTCGGTCGAGTCCGCGGTGGGCACGTTCAGCACGCGCTCGGCTCCGCCCACCATCACGACGTCCGAGACGCCGGAGCCCACTTCCATGACCGCGTGACGGAAGGCGGCGTGGGACGACGCGCAGGCCGTCTCGAATCGCGTGGTCGGCACCGCCGGCAGCCCGAGCAGGGATGCCGCCTGCGGCGAGGTGTGCAGCTGCTTCTCGGTCTCGCCGCCGACGACGTTGCCGTAGTAGAGGGCCTGGATGCGGCTCGCGGGCAGCTCCGCGTCCGCCAGCGCGTCGGCGGCCGCCGCGGCGAAGAGCTCCGCCGAGGTGCGATCGTGCTTGCCGAACTTCGTGACGCCGATTCCGATGACAGCAACGCGTCTCATGTTGTCATCATAACAAACTACAATACGGCGCCATGGCGCTCGTGATCGTCGGCTGCGGCTGGATCGCGCGGCGTCACGCCGTTGCCGCCCGCCGTCTGCGCCTGCCCGTGATCTTCGCCAGCCGCGACGCCGCGCGCGCCGGCGCATACGCGCGCGAGTTCGGCGGCATCGGCGCGTACGGCGACTATGCCGAGGCGCTGCGCGACGCGCGGGCCCGCGCCGCGATCATCTGCACCCCTCACGATCGTCACCTCGCCGATCTGCTGGCCGCGCTCGACGCCGGACGGCACGTGCTCGTCGAGAAGCCCATCGCGCGGACGCTGGCCGAGGCCGATCGTATGATCGAGGCGGCCGCCAGCGCCGGGCGCGTCCTGATGGTCGCCGAGAACTTCCGCTACATGCCGGCCTTCCGCCACGTTCGCGCGCTTCTCGAGGCGGGGACGCTGGGCGCGCTGCGCGAGCTGCACCTCATCGCGCGCGGCTATCGGCGTCATGTCGGCTGGCGCTGCGAGGCGGCGGCCGGTGGCGGTGCCCTGATCGACGGCGGCATCCATTACGTCCACAACCTGAGGTGGTGGGGCGGGGAGGTGCGACGGCTCTACGCGCTGCGACCGCCGCAGACGCTGTCGTCCATGGCCGGCGAGGACGCCGTCGATGTGCTGGCCGAGCTGGACGGCGGCGCCGTCGCGGTGGTCGCCAATTCTCTTGCGGCGCCCGGGCTTCCGCGGTTTCAATGGTCTTCGGTCACCGGGACGCAGGGCAGCTGCCTGGCCGACAATCGCGGACGGCTGGTGATTGTGCGCGGCGCGCGCGGACTGCGCGTCCGGCTGTTCCGTCGGGACACCCGGGGCCACGAAGCCATGCTGACCGCCTTCGCCAATTCGATCAGGACGGGCAGCGCCCCGGAGACGGACGGCGCGGCCGGACGCGGCGATCTCGCCGTCGTGCTGGCCGCCTACCGCTCGATCGCGGAGCGACGCCCCATCGACCTCGCGTGCTGAGCGAAGAAGCGCTCATCTTCCTCGGCGGGCTCGCGGCCCTCGGAGTCCTCGCCCTCGGCGTGCTCGAGCTCTTGTGGCCGACCCGCCGCCGTCCACCCGGTCGCGACGTCGCGGAGGCGCCACCGTGTGCCGCCTCGGCGTCGACGCCGCCGGCGCGTGGCCACCGTCGCTGGCGATCCCGCCGCCCGCGCCACGCAATGGACCGGGCGCGCCATCCGTACCGCGGTCGTCCCGTCGCCGCTCCGGCGCTTGCGGAGTTCGCCGGGACGTCCGGCCTGGCGGCCGTCGACGCGCCGTCCGACACGGAGACGGACGTCGCCGGCGCGGTCGAGCGGTGCTTCGCGCTCTACCAGGAAGGCGCCCACGCGGCGGCGGCCGGTGCTGCGACCGGTGCCATCGCCGCCGGCGGTCCGTCGCGCCCACCGACCGAGCTTGCGCGCCTGTGGTCGGTTCTGGCGCTGGCGCGCCACGGGCTGGGCGATGCCACCGCGGCGCGTGCGGCGCTCGAATCGGCCATTGCGACGGCGCCCGCGGAGGAGCGGCCGGCATACGAGCGACAGCTGGCCTCCCTGGCCGGCGACATCGGCCGCGAGCTCCTGGGACGGCTCGACGGTGACCGCGCTCCGGAGTCGGAGCTCGAGCTGGTCGCGGTGCGCGAGGCCTTCGAGTGGCTCGAGCGCGGCACGCATCTGGCTCCGGGTGATGAGACGCTGCGGGAGCGCGCGCTCGCGGTGGAGGCGCGGCTCTGGCCCGGATACGAGCGCGTGGCGACGGCACTCGTGCAGCGACAGCAGTACGCGGCGGCCCGCCGCCTGCTGCGCGAGGCGCTCGACGACGCGCGCCTGCCCGCGGCGCGCGCGGAGACGTTTCGCGAGGTGTTTTCCGCGGCCTATGCCGGCGAGATCGGCCAGCTCACCGCCCACGCGATCCGGGCGATGCACGAGGCGCGCGACAGCGACGCCGTCGCCGCTCTGGCGCGCGCCGAGGAGCTGCTCGAGACGGTGAGCGACGAGGCGCTGCCGCCGAAGCGGCGCGAGGAAGTCGGCCGCCGGCTGTGGTGGGGGTACAAGAAGCTCGCGCGGCGGCGGGCGCAGGCGGGCGAGTACGAAGCCGCTGCTGATGCCCTTGCGCACGCGCTCCGCTTCGCGGATGTCGGGACCGACCGGCAGGCAGAGACGCGGGCGGCGCTGGCGCGGGCGCTGGAAGGGCTCGTGGAGACGCACGCCGTGCGCATTCGCGAGCTGGCCGACGCGGGCGATCGCGAGGCCGCGCTCGTGCAGAGCGACCGCCTGTGGTCGCGACTACGACGGGCGCTCGGCGACGGCCTCGGCGAGGACGACCTGGTCGTCGCCTTCAGCAAGGCGCGTCAGGCGTTCGACGAAGTCGGCGCGCAACCGTGAGCCGGCAGCGGGCTCCGGCTCGCCCGCTGCACCGCAGAGGCAAGCGGTTCGCGGGCGAGCCGGGGCCCGCTGCCGGCTCACGATCGGCGGTTAGACGGTGATCGAGCGGGCGAATGCGGTGTTCAGGGTGAGGCCGAGGCCGGGCTTGTCGGAGGGGTAGACGTAGCCGTCGCGCAGGTCGACGCGCTCCTCGACGAGCTCGTTCAGCAGCGGGTTGTCGCCGCGCGTGAACTCCAGCAGCGTCACCGACGGCGTCGCCACCGCCAGGTGGAGGCCGGCCGCGAAGAGGATGGCCGAGCCCCAGAGATGGGGTGCGACGGTGAGGCCGTGCGCCGTCGCTAGCGCGCAGATGCGCAGCGTCTCGGTGATCCCGCCGGCGATGGCGACGTCGGGCTGCAGCACGTCGACCGCGCGCGCGGCGATGAGATCGCGGAACGCGAACCGCGTCTGCTCGCTCTCGCCCGAGGCGATCGGGATGTCGGTCGAGGCGCGGACCTCGGCCTGTCCGGTGACGTTGTCGGGGGAGACGGGCTCCTCGATCCACGCGAGGTCGCAGTCGACGACCTTGCGCGCGAAGCGCTGCGCATCGCGGACGGACCACGTGCCGTGCGCGTCCACCATGAGGCCGATCTCGGCTCCCAGCGTCTGCCGGACCTCACGCACGCGCGCCGCGGAGTCGTCCACGCTGCTGTCTTGAAGACCCACACGCATCTTCACGGCGCGATGGCCGCGCTCGACGTACTGCTGCAGCTGCTTGCCGATGGCGCCCACGGGCGCCCAGCCGCCGCTCGCGTACGCCGGGACGCGCTCGCGCAGGCGGCCGCCGAGCAGCCGCCACAGGGGCTGGCCGAGCGACTTGCCCAGCAGGTCCCACAGCGCGATGTCGACGCCGCTCAGCGCGGACACGGTCACGCCGCGGCGGCCGATGATCGGAAACGTGCGCCCTTCGCGCGGCACGTAGTGCGCGCGGCTGCCGTTGTACATCGCCTCCCACAGCGGGGTGATGTCGCGCGGGTCGCGGCCGACGAGCGCCGGCGCCAGCTCGCGATGGATCGTCTCGACGGTGGCGGCGTAGTTGCCGAGGTTGCCGGCTCCGACCTTGGCCTCGCCCAGACCGGTCAGGCCGGCGTCGGTGTCGATCTCGACCAGGCAGGTGTTGAAGGAGTCGTTCCGGCCGAAGTCGCTGACGTGCTGGCGCGCCGCGGGGATCGCGGCGCGCAGCCACGACGCGCGGACGGCGGTGATCTTCACCGCCGGCGGATCACGGGTCGATGCTGCGGCGGCGGATCTCGTCGAGCAGCGTTTCCGGCACCTCGAGGAACGCGTCGACGACCGCGGGATCGAAGTGCGTGCCGGCGCACCGCTTGATCTCCGCCTTGGCCGCCTCGAACGGCATCGCCTTGGAGTACGGACGGTCGAACGTCATGGCGTCGAAGGCGTCCACGACGGCGAAGATGCGCGCGCCGAGCGGAATGTCCTCCGCCCTGAGCGCGCGCGGGTAGCCGGAGCCGTCCCACTTCTCGTGGTGCGAATACACGATCGGCACCGCCCCGCGCAGGAACGGGATCCGCTCGATGAGGCGGCGGCCGATCTCCGGGTGCGTCCGCATGATCTTCCACTCCTCCGGGGTGAGTGGTCCGGGCTTCAGCAGAATGGCGTCCGGGATGCCGATCTTGCCGATGTCGTGCAGCAGCACGCCGTGGGCGAGGTCGCGGAGCATCGCGGGCGCCACACCGTAGGCGCGCGCGGTGGCCAGCGCGTATCCGTGCACGCGGCGCGAGTGGGCTTCGGTGCCGATGTCCCGCGTGTCGAGGGCGGAGCCGAGCGCTTCGAGCGTGCTGCGATACGTGTCCTCGAGCTCGTGGTAGGCGGCAGACAGGTCGCGCGTCGCCTGCTCGACGCGATGCTCCAGCAACTCCTGGTACGCACGTCGCTCCATCAGGAGGCTCCGGCGCTCGAGAGCCCGGTCGGCAGCGATCAGGAGCTCCTCGACGTTGACGGGCTTCATGATGAAGTCGTACGCGCCCAGCTTCAGGCTCTCGATGGCTGTCTTGACGTCGGCGGCGCCGGTGAGGACGATCACGGCCGCGTCGCCATCGGTCTGGCGGATCTTCTGGAGCAGCTCGATGCCCGACATCCCCGGCATCTTCAGATCGGTGACGACCAGCGGCGGCCGGGCGGCGGCGAACACCTCGAGGCCGTTGGGCCCGTCCTCGGCGAGGTGACACGAGTAGCTCGCCGACAGGAAGATTTGATGGAGCACGTCGCGCACCTGCCGATCGTCGTCGACGATCAGGATCTCCCTCGGAGTCTCCACGGTTATAGGACCTTCGCCGGTGGCCCCGATGCGGCGGCCACCTGGTTCTTGCCGGCCCTCTTGGCCGCGTACAGCGCCTCGTCCGCGGAGCGGAACAGGTCCTCCGCGGTGCCAGCCTCGTCGTCGGGAAGGCTCGCGACGCCGAAGCTCGCGGTCAGAATCTTGCCGTGCGAGAACGGGTACTTGGCGACCACTTCACGGATCCGGTCGGCGTAGAGGCGGGCGCCGGCCTTGGAGGTCTCCACGAGGAGGACGGCGAACTCGTCGCCGCCGTAGCGCGACACCACGTTGATGCCGCGTGAGTGCTTCATGAGGATCTGCGCGACGTCGCGCAGCGTGTCGTCGCCGACCGCGTGGCCCATGCTGTCGTTCACCGACTTGAAGCCGTCGAGGTCGAGCAGGACCACCGACACCGGGTGGTTGAACCGGCGGTAGCGCGACAGCTCCTCCTCCAGGCGCAGCGAAAAGAACCGGCGGTTGTACAGGCCGGTGACCTCGTCCTTGAACGACGTTTCCTGCAGCCGGGCGTTGGTCGACTCGAGCTCTTTGTAGGCGGCGTCGAGGCGAGTCGCAAAGCTGTTGATCTCGGCCGCCTGCTGCTCGATGGTGGCCAGCATCTTGTTGAAGGATCCCATCAGCGTGCCGACTTCATCTTTTCGCCGGTCCAGGCCGATAATGGCGTGTTCCTCGGCCATCATCTGCGCGATGCGGGCGACGGTGCCGCCGATGTCCCAGATGATGTAGGCGCCCGCCAGCACGGCCAGGACGCCGAAGACGATGAGGCCCTGCAGCACGCCGTGTCCGAGCGTCGGATCGGCGCTCGCCGTGGGCAGCACGAACGCGTGAACCACGTAGGCGAGGACGAGGATCGGAACCCCGGAAGCGAGGCTGAGCGCGAGGAGAACCTTGAGCCGAAGCCGCCGCCCGGCGGTGGCGATGTCCGACGAGCGATCAGGCATATCGGCCATTATTCTTGTTGCCGACGGCGAGTGTCAATGTCAGAATTTTCAGAGACTTATGCTGATCGTGGCGGACCGAAAGCTCGACTGTATCGGCCTTTTCTGCCCCATGCCGATCCTGAAGACTCGCGACGCGATCGAGCGGATGGCGCCCGGACAGGTGCTCGAGATGACCTCGGACGATCCCGCGTCGGAGGCCGACATGCAGAGCTGGACCGCCCGGACCGGCCACGCGCTGCTGGAGATAGACAAGCATGGCCCGGTCTTCCGCTTCGTCCTCCGAAAGACTCGGTAGGGCCGCCGTCGCGGCGGTCTCCCGGGTCTACCTCGATTACGCCGGCTTCTCGCCCGTCGATCCCCGCGTGGTGGCGCTGATGCGGCCCTTCCTGGAGGGCGGGGTCGGCAATCCCTCGGCGCCGCACTCGCTCGGACTCGAGGCCCGCGCGTCGCTGGACGGTGCGCGGGCCAAGGTGGGCCGGCTCTTCGGCGGCGCCCCCGGTGGCGTCATCTTCACGGCCAGCGCGACGGAAGCGAACAATCTGGCCATCCGCGGTGTCGCGCAGCGCGCCAGCGGCCGACACGTGGTGACCACCGTCATCGAGCACATCTCGGTGCTGAACGCCTGCCGGTATCTGGAGAAGAGCGGATTCGCGGTGACGCAGGTCCCGGTCGACGGCGAGGGGCGCGTCGACCCCGCGGCCGTTCGCCGCGCCATCCGGCCCGACACGGCGCTCGTCTCCATCATGGCCGCCAACGGGGAGATCGGCACGCTGCAGCCGCTGCGCGAGGTGGGCCGGGTCGTGCGCGAGCGCGCCGTGCCGTTCCACGTCGACGCCGTCGGGGCCGCTGGCCGCGTGCCGCTCGGCGTCGACGACCTCGGCATCGACCTGCTGACGCTATCGTCCAACGACCTGTACGGGCCCCCGGGCGCCGGCGCCCTGTGGGTGCGCCCGGACCTTCCGATCGCGCCCATCATCGTGGGCGGCGGGCAGGAGGGCGGCTATCGCTCGGGCACCGAGAACCTGCCGGCGATCGTTGGCATGGGCGTCGCCGCCGACCTCGCGAGGAGCGAGAGGGCCGCCGAGGCCGCGCGGCTCTCCGCGCAGCGCGACCGGCTGCTCGCCGGGCTGCTGGAGCGCGTGCCGCGCGCGCGGCTGACCGGCGCACGGGCCGCCGGACGGCTGCCGCACCACGCGAGCGTTGTCATCCCCGGCGTCAAGGCCGACGGGGTTCTCCTCGAGCTCGATCTGCGCGGCGTGGCGGCGTCCACCGGCTCGGCGTGCAACATGGCGAGCGGCGAGCCGTCGCACGTGCTGCGCGCCATTGGCTGCTCCCGCGAGGAGGCCGAGGCGTCGCTGTGCTTCACCCTGGGGCGCTGGACGACCGGCGCCGAGATCGAGACGGTCCTGGAGGCGCTGCCGGCAGTCGTGGAGCGCTTGCGCCGGCTGGCCCCGTAGCGTGCGGCTCTTCCTGTTCGACATCGACGGGACGCTGGTGACGGCGCGCGGCGCCGGTCGCGCGGCGCTGCAGGCGGCGCTGGCGGTGACGTACGGCACCGCCGGCCCCATCGACCACTACGACTTTCGTGGCAAGACGGATCCGCGCATCGTCTTCGATCTCATGCGCGAGGCCGGCGTGCCGGACGACCTGATCGAGGCGCGCATGTCGGCATGCTTCGACGCCTACGTGCGCGAGCTCGAGCAGCAGATCGGCGATGGCTCGCGCGTCACCGTCCTGCCCGGCGTGGCGGCGGTCGTGCGCGCGCTCGCCGTCCGCGACGACGCCGTGGTCGGCCTGCTCACCGGCAACATCGAGGCAGGGGCGCGCGTGAAGCTGCGCCCGACGGGCCTGGTGCCACTGTTCCGCGTCGGCGCCTACGGCTCGGACAGCATGGACCGGCGGCGGCTGCCGGCGGTCGCGTGCGCGCGGGCCCGCGAGCTCGCGGGGCGCGAGTTCCCGTTCGAGCGCGTGACCATCATCGGCGATACGCCGCTCGACGTGGACTGCGCGCGGGCGTGCGGCGCGCAGGCGGTCGCCGTCGCCACCGGCCAGCATCTGCACGACGAGCTCCTGGCGTGCAAGCCCGATCTCCTGTTCGCCGACTTCTCGGACGTCGACGCCGCGCTGACCGCGCTCACGGCCCGGTGACGCTCGCGCTCGTCGTCGTGTACCTCCACGTCCTCGGCGTCGTCGTCTGGATCGGCGGCACCCTGCATCAGGCGCATGTCGAGTTGCCGGTCGCGCGCCGCGCTGGCGCGGGCGCGCTGGCCGAGGCGGCGGCGCGGGCGCGGCCGGTGACGTGGACCGCCATCGCCATCGTCGTGCTGACCGGGTTCTACAACGTCACGCAGCTCGGCTCGCTCGAGCGCGCGATGGCCAGCGGAGCGGGCGTGATGCTGGCCGCGAAGCTGGCGCTCGTCATCGTCGCCGTCGCGATGACCGCGCAGCGCGACTTCGCCCACGTGCCGCTGCTCCGCGCGGCGCTGGCGGGCGACGGCGATCCGGGGCCGGCGATGCGGACGATCGCGCGCCTCGACGCGGTCGTGCTGGCGCTGGCCGTGGTCGCGATCTGGCTCGGCCTCGCCGTGTCGCGGACGCGGCTCGGCTAGCCGCGCGACAGCGGCGGCACGCCGAGCTCGCGCGCGATGTCGTCCACGCGTGCCATCAGCGCGGGCGAGAGCGGGATCCCGTCGCGCCGGCGCCGGATCTCGGACTCCGCCTCCGGCTCGCCGGCCACATAGACACGGTCGCGGCCTTCCGCCGGCGCCGTGGCCTTGAGCGAGTCGAAGTAGTCGTCCATGTCGCGCTTGAAGTCCTCGATGGCGCGGAAGCGCGCCGGGTCGAGCGCGATGAAGCAGTGGCCGACGTCCTGCAGGCGGCGCTGCTGGCGATCGGTGCGGAAGAAGAGGTCGCCGTACACGGCGCCGGGCAGGATCCCGGACAGGATGTCGACCATCATGCCGAGCCCGTAGCCCTTGTGGCTGCCGAGCTCGCGCGTTCCGCCGAGCGGTGTCTGCAGTCGATGCTTCACGGCGACGTCCGGATTGGTCGTCGGCTCGCCCGTGTCGTCGAGGGCCCAGCCGGAGGGCACGGGCTTGCCCCAGCGGCTGGCCAGACGCAGCTTGCCGAAGGCCACCGTGGTGGTGGCCATGTCGAGGACGAACGGCGCGTGGCGGCCGGCGGGTGCGGCGAAGGAGAGGGGATTCGTGGAGATCTTCGCCTCGCGCCCGAAGGTCGGCACCATGGCCACGTACGGCGAGTTCGTGGTGGCGACGCCGATCATGTCGTGCGCGAGGGCCATCATCGAGTAGTTGGCGGCGGCGCCGAAGTGGCCGGAGTTCCGGACGGGCACGATGCCGACACCGTACGTCTTCGCCTTCTCGATCGCGAGCTGCATGGCCAGTGTCGACACGTAGTGGCCGAGACCCTTGCCGCCGTCGTAGAGCGCCGTGGCCATGCTGTCCTTGACGAGCGTCGGCGTGGCCTCCATCGCGATGAACCCGCCCTGCCACAGCTCGTGATATCGCGGCAGCATGTCGATGCCGTGCGAGTCGACGCCGCGCAGGTCGGTGCGGACCATGAGGCCGGCCGTGATGACGGCGCGGTCGCGCGGCATCTTCATCGCGCTCAGCGCGTCCACGAGGAAGGCGGTCAGGCGCGTCTCGGTGACGACGACGGCGGTCTCGGACATGGTCAGCTCTCCTGGAGCCCGGTGATCTTGATGCCGGAGTTCTTGAGCTTGTAGCGACGGTTGATGGTGGCGAGCACCGCGGTGATGCCCTCGATGGGCCCGGCGTTGGCAAGCGGGCCCACGTCGAGCGCCCGCAGCCCCATCGAGCGCCCGAGCTCGGCCACCACCGCCTTGGCGGCCGCGTCGCCGCCGCACATCAGGAGATCGCACTCGATGTCGTGCTCCGTGGACGACAGCTCGTGCGCGGCGATGTGATGGAACGCGGCGACCACCCGCGCCTCCGGCAGCAGCGCCTGCACCTGCTCGGCGGCCGAGCCGTCCGGCGGCGGCGTGAAGAGTCGCGGGCCGCCGAACGTCAGCGGCACCACCGTGCTGATCACGACTTTCGTGCGGCAGCCTTCACGGACCTCCGGCAGCGTCGTCGCCAGCCCGGTGGCGGGCAGCGCGACGACGACCACCTCACCGAGGGCGGCCGCCTCGCCGTTGCCGTGCCCGACGATCGGGATCTTGTGCGCGCGGTCGCGCAGCTCGACGGCCTTGTCGTGAGCACGGGCGGGATCGCGCGAGCCAATGATGATCGAGTGTCCGGCGATCGCCCAGCGCGTCGCGAGCCCCGCGCCTTCCTTGCCGGTGCCGCCGAGAATGGCGATGTTCATTGCTCTCCTATCTGAACAGATCGCGGTTCGGCTCGCGCAGCAGCGGCTTGCTGCCGCCGCCGTCGTCCTGCCCGAGGCTGAGGCCGCGGATGATGGCGGCCGGGATGCGATCCAGCTTGCCCATGACGGGCTCCGCCGCCGACGCAAGCTCGTCCGCGATGGCGAGGATGGTCGCCTGCAGCGGGCGCCCGGCGGGATCGCGCTCGCCGAGGTAGCTCTTGAGGGCCGCCATGCCGGCGACGCCGATGGCGACGTTGGTGAGGCCCTCGCGCCACGGCCGGCCGAACGTGTCGGCCACGATGACGGCGACCTCGCCGCCCGTCGATGCGCGCCACCGCTCCGCGAGCGCTCGCGCCGAGCGGTCGGGATCCTCGGGCAGCAGCGCCACCGTGTCGGCGTCGACGTTGGACTGGTCGACGCCGGCGTTCGCGCAGACCCAGCCGTGATGCGTCTCGGTCACCAGGATGCCGCGATCCATCCGCACCACGCGCCGGGACTCGCGAAGGATGACTTCCACGAGGCGCGGGTCGCGGCCGAGGCCCGCCGCCAGACCGGCCGCGACCGCGGACGGCGTCACGTCACTCAGGCGCAGCAGCCGGCCCTCGGCCTTCGACACGATCTTCTGGCTGATGACCAGCACGTCGCCTCGCTGCAGCGCGGTCTGCTGCCGCGCGGCCGCGTCGAGCACGATGCGCGCGATGTCGTCACCGGGCCGGACCTCGCCGATGCCGCCGACGCCGATGACCTCGTAGCGCAGCGCCATGCTCAGCGCGCGCGCACGGCGCCCGCTGCGGCCAGTCGCTCGTGCAGGCGCCAGCCGGCGATGAGGCGGTGGGTCCCGGTGCCCGGGCCGCGCGCGAGCAGCGCGGCCAGGTCGTCGGGCGCGTCGATGTCGAGGCCGAGACCGGGCAAGGCGAGCACGCGTGGCGCGATCCCGAGTGCGCGCGCGGCGGCCAGGTGGTTGTCGAATGACGGCTCGCCGAAGCGCAGGCGCATGGCGTCCGGCGGCCGCAGCGCCACCGCGTTGGTCCCGAGACCCGAGCGCGACGGCACGAACACCGCCGCGCGCGCCTCGCTCGCCGCCTCCGCGACGGCCGTGAGCTCGTCCACCGTCGCGCACGGCACGTCGCCCGGCACGGTGACGAAGATGTCGGCGCCGGCCGCGGCGGCGTCGCCCTGCGCGCGCGCCACGGCCGCGGTGTGGCCGCGATTGTCGTCCTCGGCCAGTGGCACGGCACCGGCGGCGCGCGCGATGGCCGCCACCGTCGGCTCGCGCGTCACCACCCAGACCGCGTCAAACGGGGCGCCGGCCAGCGCGCGCAGCACGTCGACCAGCATGGCGCGCGCGAGCTCGCTGCGCTCGCCGGCCGTGAGCACGCGCACGAGGCGCTGCTTTGCGTTGACGAGGTCCTTGACGGGGACGGCGGCCACGACCTTCATGCGAGCGCCAGGACCTCGCGGGCCAGGGCGATCTCGCGAGCGCGGTCCGGCATCATGATGTCGGCGGGCACGGCGATCACCCCGAGCGCGTCGAGGACGTCGGCGTCCGCCGCATCGGCGGGGTCGATGAGCAGCCGGCGCAGCCACGGCGCATAGCCCCGCGCGACACCGACCGGCGACACGGGGAGGCCGCACGCCCGCAGGAGCGCGGCGGCCGGCCCGCTCACCGCCCCGCCGTGAACGATGGGGCTCACCGCGATGGCGGGCGCGCGTGTCGCCGTCAGCGCATCGACGATCCCGGGCACGGCGAGGATGGGACCGATCGACGTCACGGGATTCGACGGGCAGACGAGCACGAGATCGGCGTCGAGTATGGCGTCGCGCACGCCCGGTGCCGGCCGCGCGGCAGCGGCCCCGTCGTACGTCACCCCGAGCACCTCGACGCGCGCCTTCTCGCGCACGAAGTACTCCTGGAACGCCAGCGGGCCATCGGGCGTCTCGATGATCGTGCGGACGCGGTCGTCGGTCATCGGCAGCAGCCGCGCGCGGACGCCGAGCGCGCGCGTGAGCGCGGCGGTCGTCTCGCTCAGCGTGTGGCCGCGCCGCAGGCGCTCGGTCCGCGCGAGGTGCGTCGCGAGATCGCGGTCGCCGAGGCCGAACCACGTGGGCGCGCCGTAGGCCGCCATGGCGGCCAGCGCATGGAAGCTCTCGTCGGCGCGGCCCCAGCCGCGCTCGACGTCGAGCACGCCGGCCAGCGCGTACATGACGGAGTCGAGGTCGGGGGAGACGTGGAGGCCCCAGATCTCGGTGTCGTCGCCGGTGTTGCCGATGATCGTGAGCGCGAGATGGTCGCCGCACGCGCTGAGTCCGCGCAGCAGCTTGGCGGCGCCGGTGCCGCCGGCGAGCGCGACGATTCGCATGTCGCTCAGCCGCTGGCGGC
This sequence comes from Candidatus Methylomirabilota bacterium, assembly GCA_036265915.1. Taxonomy (GTDB): domain Bacteria; phylum Methylomirabilota; class Methylomirabilia; order Rokubacteriales; family CSP1-6; genus AR12. The sequence goes on from DATAOC010000073.1 coordinate 20,597, forward strand.
CGCTTGCCGCAACGTCCACAGCGCGCTGCCGCCGCGCCAGGCGTAGAGGCCGACGCCGGGCCGTCCGGCAAGCGCGCCCGGCAGCGTGACCTCCGGCACCGGGATGAAGCCGAAGCGGACCCACACGCGATCGAGTCCTCCGGGTCGCGCGAACAGGGTGGTCACGCCGAGCGCGGTCCCGTGGTCCAGGACCGCGTGCACGAGCTGCGCGGCAACTTCGAGCGGATCCTCGACGGCGTGCTCGTCGGTGCGGACGACGGGGCCGTGGAGCAGCGCGTCGGCACGGCTTCGCTCGCCGAGCAGGGCGCCCACGAGCCGCTCGCCGGCGGCGCCGGCCGAGAAGGCGCCCCACGCGAGGTCGAGGTCGGGGCCCAGCGGCCACGGGACGGCGGCGAAGTCGAACAGCGGGCGCGCCAGCGCCGCATCCGGCAGGGGGCGATAGCCGACGCCCTGCCAGACGCGCGGCAGCGTGGCGGACGCGAGCGACGGGGTGGCTGCGCGTCCGGTCTCCGAAGATGTCGAGTGGAGGTCCGGGGTGGGGCGGCGGGACCTACTTCTTCCCAAGCACCGCGTCCTTCACGCTCTTCGCGAGACGGAACTTGCACACTCGCTTCGCCGGGATCTTGATCGGCTCACCCGTCTGCGGATTGCGGCCGACCCGCGCCTTGCGGTTCGCCAGCACCAGCTTCCCGAAACCCGGAAGCACGAATCCATTCTTCGCTTCCTTGCAGGCCAGCGCGAGAGTCTCGTCGAAGATCTCGCCGATCTGCCGCTTCGAGAGGTTGGTCTTGCCAGCGAGGTGCGCGAGGACAGCGGACTTGCTCATCATCTTCGCCACAGGTGATCCTCCTGTCGATCGGTGGAGTGGAATGTGAGGTGCATTGATATCACAAAACGTCCGGCAACGGCTACCGCTGTCGGAAGCGAAACTCGCCCGAGGCGATGAGCCGACGGTACGATCCGAAGCGCGCTTCCGCGTCCTGCACGACGTCCAGCGGCGACTCGGGCGTCTCGCCCGCCGCGTACACGCGGCGTCGCCTATAGAGGGTGTCGCGCTCGGCCGGTGTCCGGCCGGCGTCGCGGATGAGCCGGCACAGCTCGGCCGGACCCAGCAGCTGTCCGTACGAGGCGCCGGCGGCGGTCGAGATCGACTCGTTGATGAGCGTGCCGCCGACGTCGTTGGCGCCGGCGTCGAGCAGCAACTGCATCACCTTCGGACCTTCCTTCACCCACGAGCACTGCAGATTGGGGATGACGGCGCCGAGCATGAGCCGGGCGAGCGCGTGCATGCGCACGACCTCGACGCCGGTGGCGCCCGCGCGCACGCCGGCCACGAGCTGCTTCTGGTACATCGGGGCCTCGGAGTGGATGAGCGAGAGCGGCACGAACTCGGTGAAGCCGCCGGTGTCCTTCTGGATCGCGCGCAGCAGCGCCATGTGGCGCACCCAGTGCTCCGGGCTCTCGACGTGCCCGTACATGATGGTGGACGTGGTCCGGATGCCGAGCGCGTGGGCGGTCGTGATGACCTCGACCCACTGGTCGACCGTGATGCGTCCGCGCGCGATGACGTCGCGGATCTCCTGGTCGAGGATCTCCGCCGAGGTGCCCGGCAGGGTGCCGAGCCCTGCGTCCTTCAGCTCGGCCAGATATTCCTTGATGGGCAGCCCGGAGCGCACGCTGCCGTACAGCACCTCCTCCGGTGAGAACGCGTGCACGTGGATGTCGGGCAGCGCGGCCTTGATGGCGCGCGTCAGGTCGATGTAGAAGCGGCCGTCCAGCTTCGGCGGCAGCCCGGCCTGGATGCATACCTCGGTGGCGCCCAGCTCGGCCGCCTCTCGCGCGCGGCGCACGACCTCCTCCACGGGCAGGAGATAGCCTTCCTCCTCGCGATGATCCCGGCTGAAGGCGCAGAACCCGCAGTGCTTGATGCAGACGTTCGTGAAGTTGATGTTGCGGTTCACGACGAAGGTCACCACGTCGCCGACCTGCCGGGCGCGCAGCTCGTCGGCGGCGATGCTCATGGCGGCGAGGTCGCGGCCGGTGACGTGAGCGAGCCGGTCCGCGTCGGCGACGTCGACCTCTTCACCCGCCAGCGCACGGTCCAGCACGCGGCGGATGTCGCGCGAGGCGACGTCGAGTGCGGCGTTCAGACTACCAGCGGCGCCAGTGCTCATGGGACTCCTTGACGAGGCCGTCGCCGTCCACGAGGGCCAGCACGCGGGACCGGAGCGTCTCGGCGACGAACTCCGGCCGCGCGGTGTACTCGGGGTAGATCGCGAGGCGCTCTCGAAAGGTGAAGCCCGCCGTCTCTGTCGCCGTGCGCAGGGCGACGAGACCCGGCCACGGGCGCTCGGGGTTGATGTGGTCGAGGGTCAGCGGGGAGACGCCGCCCCAGTCGTTCAGGCCCGCCGCCAGCAGCGACGCGTAGGCGCCGGGGCTCAGGTTCGGCGGCGCCTGGATGTTCACCTCGGGACCGAGCACGAGCCGCGCGACGGCCAGGGTGCGGCACAGCTCGTCGAGCGCGGGCTCGGGCGCCTCGCGCATCGGGATGCGCGGCTTCGCGCGAAAGTTCTGGACGATGACCTCCTGCACGTGGCCGTAGCGCTCGTGCAGGTCGCGAATCGCGAGCAGCGCGTCGACGCGCTCGTGGGGCGTCTCGCCGATGCCGATCAAGATGCCGGTGGTGAACGGGATCGCCAGCTTGCCCGCGAGCTCGATCGTCCGCAGCCGCCGCGCCGGCACCTTGTCGGGCGCGTCGTCGTGGGCGCCGCCCGGCGCGAGCAGCCGCTCCGAGGTGCTCTCGAGCATCAGCCCCATGCTCACGCTGACCTCGCGCAGCGCGGCCAGATCGCGCTCGGCCATCACGCCCGGATTCACGTGCGGCAAGAGCGGCGAGCCGGCCAGCGTGGCCGCGCAGACCTCGCGCAGGTACGAGAGCGTGGTGCGATGCCCGCGGGTGCGCAGGAACTCGCGGTGCGAGGCGAAGCGCGCCTCCGGACGGTCGCCGAGTGAGAACAGCGCCTCCTTGGCGCCCAGGCGGCCGCCCGCCTGCGCGAGGGCCAGGACTTCTTCCGGCGACATCGTGTGCGCGCCGGGCTCGCCGGGATCACGACGGAAGGTGCAGTAGCGGCAGTAGTCCCGGCAGAGCGTCGTGAGCGGCACGAACACCTTCGCGGAGAACGTCACCGTGCGCCCGCGGCCGCGATCGCGCGCCTCGGCGGCGCGCGCAACGAGATCGGCGAGACCGGCCGGCGGGCCGTCGATGAGCCGGTACGCCTCCGACTGCGTGATCATCGCGCGCGCCGGCGCCGGGGCGCGACGGGCTCCTTCCGCCGCGAGCGCTCCACGACGGCGCGCCCGAGCTTGGGGCGCACCTCGCCCGTGAACCGCTCCATCGTCTCGAGCACCGACGGCAGGTCGGAATGCGCGGCGTCGAACACGATGTGGCTGACGCCGACGGCCTGGTAGGCCCGGATGTCGTCGAGCACCTCGGCCGGGGTGCCCTGGAAGAGCGGACGCTCCACCGCCGGCGCCTTGGCGCCACGGGAGCGCACGTCCATCGGCACGCGGACGGTGAGGGTCACCGACTTCGGATCACGGCCGGCGCGCTGCGCCCACGTGTGGATCTGCTTCACGCGCGCCGCGTACTCGTCGGGCAGGAGCAGGCCCGGCGGCCGCAGCGCGATCGGATGCCAGGCGTCGCCCAGCGTCGCCGCACGCTTGACGGCGGCGTCGGTGTGGCCGCCGATCCAGATCGGGATGCCGCCACGCTGCACCGGCTTGGGCAGCGCGTGCACGTCGCGCAGCGAGTAGTGCGCGCTGTCGAAGCGAACGGGGTCGGTCGTCCACGCCGCGCGCATGAGGCGCAGGTAGTCGTCGGTCACGGCGCCGCGCGCCTCGAACGGCGGCGCCGCCAGCGCCGCGAACTCCTCTCGCAGCCAGCCCACGCCGGCGCCGAGGATCACGCGTCCATTGGACAGGCGGTCGATCGTGGCCAGTGTCTTGGCGGTGACCACGGGATTGCGGTACGGCACCACGAGCACGCTGGTGCCGATGCGGATGCGGCGCGTGACGTGCGCGAGCCAGGCGAGCACGGCAAGCGGCTCCAGATAATCCTGGGCGGCGCCGCCGGGCAGGTGGCCCGTGGCGGAGTACGGATAGACGGAGGTGGCCATCGAGGCCGGCAGCACGACGTGATCGGTGACGAACAGCGAGTCGTAGCCGAGCGCGTCCGCCTTGGTGGAGATCTTCAGGATGGAATCCGGTGTCGCGAGCGGACCGCGTCCCGGCAGCGAAACGCCGAATTCCATGGCGGCGCTCATCCTATGCCACGGTCCAGGCCTTTGCAATCGCGGCTCCCGCACGCGGTGTGCAATCATGGAGCGACATGCAGGGCTGGGACGTCGTCGTCGTGGGCGCGGGGCACGCAGGATGCGAAGCGGCCCTCGCCGCCGCTCGCATGGGGTGTCGCACGGCGCTGCTCACGATGAATCTGGACGGCATCGGACAGATGTCGTGCAACCCGGCCATCGGCGGCACCGCGAAAGGCCATCTCGTGCGCGAGATCGACGCCCTCGGCGGCGAGATGGCGCGCGCGGCCGATCGTGCCGCCATCCAGGTCAAGACGCTGAACGCCTCGCGCGGACCCGCCGTGCGCGCCACGCGCGCGCAGTGTGATCGTGCGCGCTATCGCGCGGCGATGAAGCACGCGGTGGAGAGCCAGCCGGGGCTCGACGTGCGCCAGGCGCACGTGAGCCGCCTGCTCCTCGACGGCCGCCGCGTGGTCGGCGTGGCCGGCCGCGACGGCGCCGAGTATCGCGCCCGCGCCGTCGTCGTCACCGCCGGCACGTTCTTGCGGGGGCTGATCCACGTCGGCCTGCACCGCGAGAGCGCGGGGCGCGCGGGGGAGTTCGCCGCCGTCGATCTGTCCGAGCACCTGGCCGCGCTCGGCCTCACCCTCGGCCGCCTCAAGACCGGGACCTCGCCCCGCTTGCGTCGCCGCTCGATCGACTGGGCGCCGCTCGAGGCGTCGTGGGGCGACGAGCGCCCGTGGCCGTTCCACTGGGCGACGCTCGAGCTGCCGCTGCCGCAGGTGGCGTGTCACGTCACGTGGACCACACCGGCGACGCACGCGGTCATTCGCGAGAATCTCGATCGCTCCCCGCTCTATTCGGGCGTCATCGGCGCGGCCGGCGTCCGCTATTGTCCGTCCATCGAGGACAAGGTGGTGCGCTTTGCCGATCGCGAGCGCCATCAGGTGATCCTCGAGCCCGACGGGCTGGAGACGGAGGAGATCTACGCCAACGGCATCTCGACCTCGCTGCCGCTGGACGCGCAGGAGCGGCTGGTCCACACGATCCCCGGCCTCGAGCGCGCGGAGATCATGCGTCCCGGCTACGCCATCGAGTACGACTTCATCCATCCCACCCAGCTGACCGCCACGCTGGAGTGCCGCGAGGTGCCGGGACTGTGGCTCGCCGGGCAGGTGAACGGCACCACCGGCTACGAGGAAGCGGCCGCGCTCGGACTCTGGGCCGGCGTGAACGCCGCCTGCGCCGTCCGGGGCCACGCGCCGTTCGTGCCCGACCGCTCGGAATGCTACATGGCGGTGCTCGTCGACGACCTGGTCACCCGCGGCACGCTCGAACCGTATCGCATGTTCACCTCGCGCGCCGAGTACCGGCTGCTGCTGCGCGAGGACAACGCGGACGTCCGGCTCGTCGACCACGGCCGCCGTCTCGGCCTCGTGGATGCCAACCGCCAGGCGGCCGTGCACGGACGACGCGCGGCGTGCGCCGAGGCGCTGGCGCGCCTCGGTCGCGTGCGCCACGACGGCGTCCCGCTGCTGCAGCGGCTGCGGCGTCCCGACAGCACGTATGCCGACGTCGCCGCGTTCGATCCCGAGCCGATCGCCGACGGGCGGCTGGCGCGCGACGTCGAGATCGCCGCCCGCTACGAGGGCTATGTGCGCCGCATGCTCGACGAGGTCGCGCGCTTCAAGGCCGACGAGGGCCGGCTGATTCCCGACGCGCTCGACTACGCGGTCGTGCCCGGACTGTCGACAGAGATGCGCGAGCGCCTCGGCGCCGTGCGACCGCGCTCGCTCGGCCAGGCGTCCCGCATCCCGGGCGTCACGCCGGCCGCGCTCTCGATCCTTGCCGTCTGGAGCCACCGCCTGGCGCCGGCGCGCGTCGCCGCCGAGTGAGCCCCGTCGGCACGCGCGCGGGCGCCGCCCGCGCCTGGCTCATGTGGGCGCTGCCGGCGAGCCTGTTTCTCATCGCGTTCTTTCACCGCGCCGCACCGGGCGTCATCGCGCACGAGCTGATGGAGTCGTTCGGCGTCACCAGCGCGACGCTGGGCTTGCTGTCCGCGACCTACTTCTACTCGTATGCGGGCTTCATGGTGCCGGCCGGCCTGCTCATCGATGCCGTTGGCGCGCGTCTGGTCATCGCCACCGGCGGCGTCGTCATGGGCGCGGGCGCGGTCGCCATGGGCGCCGCGGGCTCGACGCCGCTGCTGTTCGGCGGCCGCTTCGCGGTGGGTCTGGGCGCCACGGTGACGTTCATCGGCGCGCTGAAGATCGCCGCCGCCTGGTTTCCCCCGGAGCGGTTCGGCGTGATCGCCGCCGTGACGGCGACGGTCGGCGTCATCGGCGGCCTCGTGGCCACGACGCCGCTGGCCGCGCTCGTGGCGCGCGTCGGCTGGCGCGGCGCGTTTGCCGTCGTCGGTGCCGCCACGATCGTGTGCGCCGCGCTCTGCCTGGCCATCGTCCGCAACGCGCCGGTGGCGTCGCCGCCGAGCGGGCGCCCCTCGCTGCGCGGCGTGCTGCACGGGATGCGCCGTGTGCTGGGCAACCTCCACACGTGGCCGCCGTTTCTCTCGTTCTTCTGCCTGTACGCCTCGGTGGGCAATCTCTACCTGTGGATCGTGCCGTACCTGCGCGATGTCTACGCGCTGCCCACCACCCGGGCGGCGAGCGTGTCGGCGGCGACGTCGCTGGCGCTGATCGTCGCCGCGCCGCTGACCGGCTATGTCTCCGACGCCGTGCTGCGCCGGCGCAAGCTGCCCTACGCCTCGCTCTGCGGCGGGCTGTTCGCGGCGTGGGCGGTGTTCGCGGCCACCCTCGGCGCCGTGCCGCTGTGGGCGGTCACCGCGCTGCTCTTCGCGATCGGCGTCGGGTCGGCGGGGTTCGTGCTCACGTGGCCGATCGGTCGCGAGGTCAATCCGCCGGAGCTGGCCGGGGTGGCGGTCGCGGTCACGAACCTCGGCGGCTTCATCGGGGCCGCGCTGACCCAGGGACCGGTCGGCGCGGTGCTGGATGCCCGCTGGGCCGGCGGCATGGCCGGCGGCGCCCGCGTCTATCCGGTGGAGGCCTATCGGGCGGCCTTTGGCATCTGCGCGCTGCTCGCGCTGGCCGGCGGTGGCCTCAGCCTGCTGCTGCGCGAGACGCGCGGCCGGAACGTCTGGAAAGAGCTGGCCGGTGAGCGCTGACCCCGCGCAGTACTTGATCGAAACGGTGAAACGTAGCAACCTGTCGGGCGTGGCGCGGGTGACGCCGGCACTTCCGACGGCCGGGCTGGCGTCTGCGGCGGAGCGACAGAGAGCCGACGACAATCCATGCGGCTTGCCTCCAAGATCTTCCTGACGTTCTCGCTGGTGATTGCCGTCCTCGCCGGCGTCGGCGTTCTCAGCCTGCGCGCGGTCGCCCGCCTGGTGTCGGTCAACCGCGAGATCACGACACAGACCGTGCCCGCCCTGCGCCTCAGCAGCGCGCTGCACGAGGAGCTCGGCGCTCTCGCCCGACTGGAGGCTCGGCTGCTCATCCTGCGCGACCCGCGCTACGGAGCGCTCTGGAACGAGCGCGCGGCCCGCGTGCGCGACGGCCTCGACCGGCTCGGCGATCTCGTGCGGACGACACGCGAGCGCGCGTACCTCGCGGATGCCTCCGCGGCCTTCGACGGCTACCGGAAGTCCGTCGCCGGCGAGCACGCACGGCTGCTCGCCGATCGCCGCGCGCCCGCCGAGCTGGCCGCGCGCCCCGAGGCCGAGCGCGTCGAGCGCGCGCTCGACGGCCTGGTGGAAGCCACCCACGCGCGCGTCCAGGCCGCCCAGGCCGAGGCCGCGCGTCTGGAAGCGCGCACGTGGACGGGCGTGATGGCGGCGCTCGGGACGGCGGTCGCCCTGGCGCTCATCGGCACCGGTCTCGTGGCGTTCCGGATGACGCGCTCGCTGCGCCGGCTGTCGGAGGCGACGGCGGCCGTCGCGGCCGGCTCGTTCCGCGATCCGATCGACGCGGCCGCGCGCGACGAGATCGGCGAGCTCGGCCGCTCGTTCAACGCGATGGCCGCGCAGCTGCGGCGCATGGACGAGACGAAGGAGGAGTTCTTCGCCACGCTCTCGCACGAGCTGCGCTCGCCGCTGACCTCCGTCCGAGAGGCCGCCCACCTGCTGCGCGACGGCGTGCCGGGTCCGCTCAACGCCAAGCAGACCCGCCTGGTGACGCTGATCAGCCGCTCGACCGATCGGCTCCTGCGGCTGGTGAACCAGATTCTCGAGCTGAGCCGGCTGCGCGCGGGCGTGCTTCCGCTGGCGCGCGAGACGGTCGACATGGCGCAGGTCGTCGGACGCGCGGTCGAAGAGCTGCGTCCGCAGGCCGAGGAGGCGGGGCTCACGCTCGAGCGCGACCGCGTCGGCGATCGCTTCGACTGCGTGGGTGACGAGGACCGCCTGCTGCAGGTGGTCGTGAACCTCGTCGCCAACGCGGTGCGATTCACGCCGCGCGGCGGCCGCGTTGCCGTCCGGCTCGTGGACGCCGGCGACGAGCTCGAGGTCCAGGTGGAGGACAGCGGCGTCGGGATTCCGGCCGCCGCGCTGCCCCACATCTTCGAGTCGTGGCGACAGGCGCATCGCGACCGGGGCGGGACGGGGCTCGGCCTGGCCGTGGTGCGCGGCATCGTGCAGGCCCACCGCGGCCGCGTGACGGTCGAGTCGTACGAGGGCAAGGGGAGCCGGTTCAGCGTGCTGCTGCCGCGAACGGCCGGATGAGGCGTCGTCTGGTGACCGCGACCCTGCTCCTGGCCCTCGGCGGCTGCGCCAGCAGCTGGCCCTTCAGCGACGCGCCGACGCTGCTCGCGCGCGCCGACCGCCTGGCGGACCGCCACCAGTACGACGCGGCGATCCGCGCCTACGACGATTTCCTGACGCGCTTTCCCGACGACCCGGCGGCGCCGCGCGCGCTGAAGAGCCGCGACACGGCGGCGTCCATCGTCACCGCGCGCGCGGAGCTGACGCGGCTGCGCGCCGAGCTGGCCGCGCGCGACGCCGAGCTGGCGCGCCTGCGCCAGGAGACCGAGCGCCTGCGCGCCGATCTCGAGAAGCTGAAGGACGTCGATCTCAACCTGGAGCGGAAGAAGCGGTGATGCGCCGCGTCCTCGTGGTCGACGACGACTCCGCCATCCTCGAGGTGCTCGAGATGCGACTGACCGCCATGGGCTTCGACGTGACCGCCACCGGCGATCCGCTCGATGCTCAGCGCCGCGTCGACAACGCGCGCTTCGATCTCGCCCTCGTCGATCTCCGCATGGAGCCGATGGACGGCATCCGCCTGATGGAATCGCTCCACGCCCGACAGCCGCGGCTGCCGGTGCTGATCATGACCGCGCACGGGACGATCGAGACGGCGGTGGAGGCCGTGCAGCGCGGCGCCTTCGACTATCTGACGAAGCCGTTCGTGCGCGACGAGCTGCGCGCGAAGATCGGCCGCGCCCTCGAGACGCGCCGGTGGGCCCGCGATCGCGAGCGTCTGCTCGCGGTCGGCCAGACGCTGGCCTCCTCCGGCATCATGGACCGCGTGCTCGACGCCGTCGCCCAGGCGACGGTGGAGACGACCGAGGCCGAGCGCTGCGTGGTGTTCCAGCTCCAGCAGGGACGGCTGCTGCCGATGGCGAGCGCGGGCACGCCGCCGCCCTCGTGGAACGCGCTCGAGGCGGCCGCGCGCGCGGCCATGGACAAGGGCATGCCGGCGACGTTTCCCGGCAGCGAGACGGGCGCCATCGTGGCCGCGCCGCTGGTCGTGCAGAAGGGGCCCGCCGGCGCGCTCGTGATCGAGACGGCGGGCGTGGAGCCGGACGAGGACGATCTGGAATTGCTCGCGCTCTTCTCGTCGCAGGCGGCGGTGGCCATCCGCAACACGCACGAGCTGGAGCGGCTGCGCAGCGGCGCGCTGGCGGCACTGGGCCGGATGGCCACGCAGGTTGCGCACGAGCTGAAGAACCCGCTCGCCGGCCTGCGACTCTACGCGCGTCACCTCGAGCAGCGGCTGGCCAGGAACGGCGACGCCGAAGGGGCCGGGCTCGCGCAGAAGATCTCGGGCACCGTCGACCACCTGGCCGCGGTGGTGGCCGAGATCACCGCCTTCGGCCGGCCGCCGGAGCTTCACCGCGCGCCGGTGGCCATCCACGCGCTGCTCGACGAGTGCCTGTCGTTCGCCGAAGCGAGGACCGGCAGCGCCGAGGTGGAGATCTTCCGCGCCTACGACGAGGCGTGTCCGTCCGCCGCGATGCTGGACGCGCGCGAGCTGCGCAAGGCGTTCCTGAACCTCATCCTGAACGGGCTGGAGGCGCTGTCGCCCGGCGGCCGGCTCAGCGTCAGCACCAGCTACTCGTCCTCGAACCGCTCGATCACGGTGGTGATCGAGGACACCGGCAGCGGGATGAGTGAGGAGACCGTCTCGCGCATGTTCGACCTCTTCTTCACCACCAAGCCACAGGGTACCGGCCTGGGCATGGCCATCGCGCGCTCCGTCGTCGATCTCCACGGCGGCGAGCTCGCCATCCGCAGCGTGCTGGGGCAGGGCACCCGCGTCACCGTGCGGCTGCCGGTCGAGGGCGGTGCCGCGTGAGACAGACGGTGCTCGTCGTCGACGATGAGGCATCGATCGCGGATGGCCTCCGGCTGACGCTCGAGTCGGAGGGCATGAACGTCCGGCTCGCCGGCAGCGTCCGGACGGCGCTGGCCGCGGTGGCCCAGACCGACGTGCAGGCCGCCATCGTCGACCTCATGCTCCCCGACGGTGACGGCCTCACGCTGACGAAGGAGCTGAAGGCGCGCGACCCGGCCATCGAGGTGATCGTGATCACCGCGTATGGCTCGGTGCGGAAGGCGATGGAGGCGACCAAGGGGGCCGGCGCGTTCCACGTCGTCGAGAAGCCGTTCGATCCCGACGAGGTGGTCGGCCTCGTCCGCAACGCCTTCGAGCGCCGCAAGCTCGTCGTGGAGAACTCGGAGCTGCGTCGGCGGCTGGCCGAGCAGGCGGCGGACACCGAGATCCTCGGCAGCGCGCCCGGCATTCAGCGCGTGCTGGAGACGATCGCCTCCGTCGCCGACGCCGACGCCAACGTGCTGATCCTCGGCGAGAGCGGCACCGGCAAGGAGCTCATCGCCAACGCGCTGCACGAGCGGTCGAGCCGGCGCGAGGGCCCGTTCGTGAAGATCAACTGCGCCGCCCTGCCGAAGGACCTCATCGAATCGGAGCTGTTCGGCCACACGAAGGGCTCGTTCACCGGCGCCACCACCGAGAAGGTCGGACTGCTGGAGGAGGCGCACAAGGGGTCGCTGCTCCTCGACGAGATCACCGAGATGCCGATCGACCTGCAGGCGAAGCTCCTTCGCGTGCTGGAGGAGCGCGTGGTGCGCCGGCTCGGCGGGGCGAAATCGATCCCGGTCGACTTCCGCCTGCTCTCGTCCACCAACCGCAGTGCCGAGCAGGCCGTGAAGGAAGGACACCTGCGCCAGGACCTGTACTTCCGCATCAACACGGTGACCATCGCCGTCCCGCCGCTCCGCGAGCGACGCGACGACATTCCCATCCTCGTGCGCGCGTTCCTCGATCGCTATCGCGCCAAGCACCAGCGCGGTGTCGACGCCATCGAGCCGGAGGCCTATCGGCGCCTGCTGTCGTACGCCTGGCCCGGCAACGTGCGCGAGCTGCAGCACGCGATCGAGCGGGCCGTGCTCGTTGCGCGCACCAAGGAGATCACGCTGCCGGACCTGCCCGAGTCGCTGCAGCACGCGCCGGTCGAGAGCGGCAGCACCTCGTCGATCGCGCCGTCCGAAGTCCCGGCCGGCTCGCTCGAGGAGATCGAGCGCGCCTCGATCCTCAAAGCGCTGGAGTCGACGCGCTGGAACAAGCAGGCGGCCGCCGCGCTCCTCGGCCTGCGCCGGCCGACGCTCTACTCGAAGATGCGCAAGCACAACATCCCGCAGCGCCGCCCGTAAGCACGCCGTATGCCGTCCGCCCGGTGTAGAAGCCGCGCGGCGGCCCCCGCCATCGCTGGCGTCAGGGTTGCAGCCTGCGGCCCGGCCATGCTGCACGACCGCGATCGGTCGCGTCGGCCGTGAGCCTCAGCGAGGCGCGGCTGCGTCCGTCGAGCGCGTCCGTCGCGCCGCCGCCGGCCGCCGCGCCGCGGCCGATCCTCGGGCTGCGCGACGCGGTGGGGATCATCGTCGGCATCATCATCGGCGCGGGAATCTTCAAGACGCCGGCGCTGGTGGCCAGCAACGTCGACGGCATCGCGACCCTCGTGCTGGCGTGGGTGGCCGGCGGGATCGTCTCGCTCACGGGCGCGCTGTGCTATGCCGAGCTCGCCTCCGCGTACCCGGACGCGGGCGGCGACTACCACTTCCTGCATCGCGCCTACGGCCGCCGGGTCTCCTTTCTGTTCGCGTGGGCGCGGCTCACCGTCATCCAGACCGGGTCGGTGGCGCTGCTGGCCTTCGTGCTGGGCGACTATGCGTCGGCGATCGCCCCGCTCGGCGGTCACTCCACGGCCATCTACGCCGCGGTCGTGGTCGCCGGTCTGACGCTGCTGCACATCGCCGGGGCGGCCAAGGCGGCGCTCGCGCAGAACGTGCTCACGGTGGTCGAGGTGCTGGGCGTGGTGCTCGTCATCGTGGTCGGCCTCGCGTGGCCGGCCGCGCCGTCCGTCGTCCGCGCGGTCGCCGTCACCCCGGCCGGCTTCGGTCTGGTCATGGTGTTCGTGCTGCTGACCTATGGCGGGTGGAACGAGGCCTCGTACGTCTCGGCGGAGGTCCGCGACCCGGGACGCAACATGGCGCGCTCGCTGGTCCTCAGCCTGCTCATCGTGACCGCGCTCTACGTCCTCGTGAACGTCGCGCTCGTGCGGGGTCTCGGGCTCGACGGTCTGGCGGCATCGAGCGCACCCGCGGCCGACCTGCTCAACCGGGTGGCCGGGCGCGGCACCGCGGTGCTCGTGAGCCTCATGGTCGTCATCTCGACGTTCACGTCGATCAACGCCTGCATCTTCACGGGCGCGCGGAGCGCGTACGCCGTCGGCCGCGACTTTCGACCGTTCCGGCTCCTGGGCCACTGGCACGGCGCGCGACAGACGCCGGTGAACGCGCTCGTGGTGCAGGCGGTCATCGCGCTGGCGCTGATCCTGATCGGCGCCGTCACGCGCCGCGGGTTCGAGACGATGGTCGAGTACACCGCCCCCGTCTTCTGGGCGTTCATCCTGCTCGCCGGCGCCGCGCTCTTCATCCTGCGCCGCCGGGAGCCGCGGCGGCCGCGCCCGTTCCGCGCGCCGCTCTACCCGCTCACTCCGCTGGTGTTCTGCGCGACGTGCGCGTACCTGCTGTACTCGAGCCTCGCCTATACCGGTCTCGGGGCGCTGCTCGGCGTCAGCGTCGTGGCCGCCGGCGCCGTCGTGCTCGTCGTCACCTCACGAGCCGGATCATGGAGGTCCTGAACATGTCTCGCCGCACGCCCTTGCTCGCCCTGGTGCTCATCATGTTGACGCTCACGACGGCCGCCGCGCAGTCGGCGACCACGAAGCCGCTGAAGGCGCCCGAGGTGCCGTTCGTGCCCACGCACGAGCAGATCGTGAAGGAGATGCTCTCGATGGCGCGCGTGGGTCCCGACGACGTGCTGTACGACCTCGGCTCGGGCGACGGTCGCATCGTCATCACGGCCGCCAAGCAGTTCGGCACCCGCGGCGTCGGCTACGACATCGACCCCGAGCGGATCCGCGAGGCCAACGCGAACGCGCAGCAGGCGGGCGTCACCGACAAGGTGCGCTTCATCCAGGGCGACATCTTCGACGCCAACATCAAGGATGCGACGGTGGTCACGCTCTATCTGCTGCCCGACGTCAATCTCCGACTGAAGCCCAAGCTGCTGGCCGACCTCAAGCCCGGCACGCGGGTGGTCTCGCACAATTACGACATGGGGGACTGGACACCCGAGAACAGCAAGAAGATGGACGTGAACGGCAGCGAGCACGTCGTCTACTTCTGGACCGTGCCGCCGCGCTCCGCCGCCCGCTGACGCTCGCGCTCCCCGGCCGGGTCGCGCCGAATCCGCGCGCGGCCCGGCCACCCGAAGCCCCCATCCGGCCTCCTCCGCCAGCCACATCGGGTATCCGCCCGGTAGCCCACGGCGCGCCCGAAAGCTAAGCAGCATCCGAGCCCGCTGCCCAAGGTTTGGGCATGAGGCCGCTGGTGCGCCGGCCGATAAGCTGCTGATTTCGTGCGCGGTCCGGGGGCCGAAGGTGCGGCATGGGCGTTGCTCAGACGTCCCCATCCGGGAGGACCGCGATGAAAAAGATCGAGGCGATCATCAAGCCGTTCAAGCTCGACGACGTCAAGGAAGCCCTGACGGGCATCGGCGTCATCGGCATGACCGTCTCCGAGGTGCGGGGTTTCGGACGGCAGAAGGGCCACACCGAGCTGTATCGCGGCGGCGAGTACACCGTGGACTTCCTCCCCAAGATCAAGGTCGAGGTCGTCGTTCCCGACCACTTCGTCGAGAAGGTGGCCGACGTCGTGGCGGCGGCCGCCAAGACCGGGAACATCGGCGACGGGAAGATCTTCGTGACCCCCGTCGAGACCGCGATCCGGATCCGCACCGGCGAGCGCGACCAGTCGGCGCTCTAGCGCGACGGAGCCGAAAGGAGACTCTCTCGTGAAGCGACTCAGTCTTGCACTGGCACCGATGCTCGTGCTCTGGGCCACCGCGACAGTGGCGACCGCGCAGCAGCCGCCCGCGTCGGCACCGGCCGTGACCGCGCCGGCCGCGACCACGCCCACCGCGACCACGCCCGCCGCGCCGGCCGCGCCCGTCTCCCGGATCGACAAGGGCGACACCGCGTGGATGCTGACGTCATCGGCGCTGGTGCTGCTGATGACGGCCCCAGGTCTTGCGCTGTTCTACGGCGGCATGGTGCGGCAGAAGAACGCGCTCGCCACGCTCATGCAGTCGTTCATCATCATGGCCGTCATCTCGATCCAGTGGGTCCTGTGGGGCTACAGCCTCGCCTTCGGACCCGACCACGGCGGCATCATCGGCGGGCTCGACTGGCTCGGCCTGCGCGGGGTCGGCGGCGAGCCCTTCGACGCGTACTCCAAGACCATTCCGCACCAGGCCTTCATGCTCTTCCAGATGATGTTCGCGATCATCACGCCGGCGCTCATCACCGGCGCGTTCGCGGAGCGGAAGAAGTTCTCGGCGTTCCTGCTCTTCACCGTGCTGTGGGCGACCGTCGTCTACGATCCGCTCGCCCACTGGGTGTGGGGAGACGGCGGCTGGCTGAAGGGACGCGGCGCCCTCGACTTCGCGGGCGGCACGGTCGTGCACATCTCCTCCGGCGTGTCGGCGCTGGTGTGCGCCATCGTCCTCGGCAAGCGGCGCGGCTACGGCCATCAGCCCATGCAGCCGCACAACCTGCCGATGACGGTGATGGGCGCCGGGCTGCTGTGGTTCGGCTGGTTCGGCTTCAACGCCGGCAGCGCGCTCGAGGCCAATGGCCTCGCCGCCAGCGCGTTCCTCGCCACCAACACCGGCGCCGCCGCGGCCGCGCTCGGCTGGATGTTCACGGAGTGGATGACGCGCGGCAAGCCGACCGTCCTCGGCGCGGCGTCCGGCGCGGTGGCGGGGCTGGTCGCGATCACTCCGGCCTCCGGTTACGTCGGGCCCGTGTCGTCGATCATCATCGGCGCGGCGGCGGGCGCGCTGTGCTATGCAGCGTGCAACGTCAAGTCGAAGCTCGGCTACGACGATTCGCTCGACGTGGTCGGTGTCCACGGCGTCGGCGGCACGTGGGGTGCCATCGCCACCGGCCTCTTCGCCTCGAAGGCGGTGAACGACGCCGGCGGCGACGGGCTGTTCTTCGGCAATCCGGGTCAGCTGTGGACGCAGATCGTCGCCATCGCGGCCACGTACCTGCTGGCCATCGTCGCGACGTACGTGATTCTCAAGGTCGTCGACGCGGTGGTCGGGCTCCGCGTGAGCGACGAGGACGAGATCGCCGGCCTCGACCTGTCACAGCACTCGGAGACCGCGTACGCGATGGGCGGCGGTCAGTACGGCGAGTTCTCGAGCGCCACCGGGGCGTTCGCGGAGGCCATGCGCGCGGCGGAGGCGAAGCCGCGGCCCGCGCACTGAGGCCCGCGGCTTGATTTACGCGCGGCAGTTCGCTTAGGGTATGCGGGCCGACGGCGCCGTGATGGCGCCGTCGGCTCCGACTTTTCGAGACACCCAACTGGAGAGGGAGAAGGAGCACCGAATGAACCCGAAGGACGTCCTCAAGCTGGCCAAGGAGAAAGGCGCCAAGATCGTCGATCTCCGCTTCATCGACCTGCCAGGCCTCTGGCAGCACTTCTCGATTCCGATCTCGGAGCTGCGGGAGGACATCTTCGAGGACGGGCTCGGCTTCGACGGGTCCTCCATCCGGGGCTTCCAGACCATCGACGAGTCGGACATGCTCCTCATCCCGGATCCGAGCACGGCGGTGATGGACCCGTTCACCGCGGTGCCGACGCTCGTGCTCATCTGCAACGTCAAGGACCCGGTGACGGGCAAGCCGTACTCGCGCGATCCGCGGTACATCGCGCAGAAGGCGGAGGCGTACGTCAAGAAGACCGGCGTCGCCGACACCATCTACATCGGGCCGGAGCTGGAGTTCTTCTTCTTCGACTCCATCCGCTTCGATCAGAACTATCACAGCGGCTACTACTTCATCGACTCGGAGGCGGGCGCCTGGAACTCCGGTCTCGAAGGCACTCCCGACCGGCCGAACCTCGGCTACAAGCCGCGCTACAAGCAGGGGTACTTCCCGGTCCCCCCGATGGACAAGTTCCAGGACATCCGCTCCGACATGGTGCTGTCGCTCGAGAGCGTCGGCGTGCGCGTCGAGGTCCACCATCACGAGGTGGCGACGGGCGGCCAGACCGAGATCGACATGCGCTACGACACGCTGACGAAGATGGCCGACAAGGTCCTCTGGTACAAGTACTGCGCGAAGAACACCGCGCGGAAGTGGGGCAAGACAGCCACCTTCATGCCGAAGCCGCTCTTCCAGGACAACGGCTCCGGCATGCACACGCACCAGTCGCTGTGGAAGGGCGGCAAGAACCTCTTCTACGAGCGCGGTGGCTACGCGGACATCTCGAAGACGTGTCTCTACTACATCGGGGGCATCCTGAAGCACGCGCCGGCGCTGCTCGCGCTCATCGCGCCGTCGACGAACTCCTACAAGCGGCTGGTGCCCGGATATGAAGCGCCGATCAATCTCGTCTACAGTCAGCGCAACCGGTCGGCCGCGATTCGCATCCCGGTGTACTCGAAGTCGGAAGGTGCCAAGCGGATCGAGTTCCGGACTCCGGACCCGACGTGCAACCCGTACCTCTCGTTCGCGGCGTGCGTGATGGCGGGTCTCGACGGCATCGCCAACAAGATCGATCCGGGCAAGCCGGTCGACAAGGACCTCTACGAGCTGCCGGCGGCCGAGCAGAAGAAGATCAAGCAGCTGCCCGGCGACCTCTCCATCGTGCTGGACAATCTCGAGAACTCCCACGACTGGCTGCTGAAGGGTGACGTCTTCACGCCGGACGTGATCGAGACGTGGATCGAGTACAAGCGGAAGAACGAGGTCGACGCCGTGCGGCTCCGTCCGCACCCATGGGAGTTCGCGCTCTACTTCGATATTTGATCATCATGGGGGGCCGGTAAGAGCCCCCACGCTCGACGAGCTGACAGAGAAGCGCCCCGGGTGAACCGGGGTGCTTTTCTGTCTCACGCGCCGGTTGTTCCATCCATCGCGAGCGTGCGGCGCCGCGCGTCGGGTGCGCGTTGCCGCGATTTTGAGCAGCGGGGCCGCGGCTGCCGGGACCGTAGGCATGCGTCGGACGCCGTGCGATTGCTAAGTTGGTGATTTCGTGGCGGCGGACTCTGGCACCCGCCTTGCCACAGTGCGCGGCCATGAACAGCCGGAGAGCCGCGGACGGCAACACGCGGTGGCGGGTGGCGATCGTCGACGATCACGAGCGGTCGCGCGCGGCGCTCCGGAGCGCGGTGTGGGCGGCCGGAGGAGAAATCGTCGGAGAGACGCTGCGGTGCGCGGACACCCTGGCGATGATCCGGCGGGCATCTCCGGACGTCGCAGTGTGCGCGGCCGGGCTCCCGGACGGCGATGGCGTGCAGGCGGCCGCGCAGGTGACGCAGGCGGACTGTCCCGTCGTGCTGCTCACCAGCCACACCGACGAAGGCCTCGTCGAGCGCGCGCGGGCGGCGGGTGTGATGGGCTTTCTGCTGAAGCCGCTGCGCCCGGCGGAGCTCGCGCCCGCCCTTGACCTGGCCATCGCGCGCTTCGAGGAGACGCGCCAGCTCAAGCAGTCGCTCGAAGGTCGAAAGGTGATCGAGCGCGCGAAGGGGACGTTGATGGCGCGCCTCGGGCTCACCGAGGACGAAGCGTTTCGCCGGCTGCGCCGCGCGGCGATGGACAGCCGGCGGCCCATGGTCGACATCGCCCGGGCTCTGCTCGTCTCGGAAACCGTCGTCAAGTCGTGACCCTCCACCGGACAACGGCGTCCACACACCTGGTGGCAATGGCGCCGCCGATCACGGAGCCAACTCACACCAGAAGGAGATGCCATGTCCAGCTACTCACGTAGAGACTTCCTCAAGACTGGCCTCGTCGCCGCCGGGGCAGGCGTCGCGGCGGCCTCCGGGCTGCCGACGATCGCCATCGCGCAGTCGAAGGAGCCGATCAAGATCGGCGTGCTCCATTCGCTGTCCGGCACGATGGCGATCAGCGAGGTGTCGCTGCGCGACGTCGTCCTGATGGCGACCGAGGAGATCAACGCCAGGGGCGGTGTGCTCGGACGCAAGCTGCAGCCCGTCGTGGTCGACCCCGCCTCCAACTGGGATCTGTTCGCCGAGAAGGCCAAGCAGCTGCTGCTCCAGGACAAGGTGGCCGTCGTGTTCGGCTGCTGGACCTCGGTCAGCCGCAAGTCCGTCCTGCCGGTGTTCGAGAACAACAACGGGCTGCTGTTCTATCCCGTCCAGTATGAAGGCGAGGAGTGCAGCAAGAACGTCTTCTACACCGGCGCCACCCCGAATCAGCAGCTCATTCCGGGCGCCGAGTACCTGATGTCGAAGGAGGGCGGCGGCTACAAGAAGTTCTATCTGCTGGGCACGGACTATGTGTTCCCGCGGACCGCGAACAAAATTTTGAGGGCGTTCCTGCTGGCCAAGGGAATCCCGGCCGACAGCATCGCGGAGGAATACACGCCCTTCAACCATCAGGACTATCAGACGATCGTCGGCAAGATCAAACGGTTCTCCTCGGGTGGCAGCGCGGCCGTGCTGTCGACGATCAATGGCGACAGCAACGTGCCGTTCTACAAGGAGTTCGCGAACCAGGGCATGCGCGCGGAGAACGCGCCCATCATGGCCTTCAGCGTGGCCGAGGACGAGCTGCGCGGCATGGACACCTCGTCGCTGGTCGGACACCTCGCGGCGTGGAACTACTACCAGTCGGTCGAGACGCCGCAGAACTCCAGGTTCGTGAACGCCTTCAAGGCCTACGCGAAGAAGAACAACCTGCCGGGCGCCGACAAGCGCGTCACCGACGATCCGATGGAGGCGGCCTACTTCGGCGTCCACATGTGGAAGCAGGCGGTGGAGAAGGCCAGGACGACCGAGGTGGACGCCGTGCGCAAGGCCGTCTACGGGCAGGAATTCCTGGCGCCGGGCGGGAAGGTGAAGATGCACGAGAACAATCACCACGCCTACAAGCCGGTGCTCATCGGCGAGATCTTGAAGAACGGCCAGTTCAAGGTCGTGTCGCGCACGAAAGGGCTGGTGGAGCCGGAGCCGTGGTCGAAGTACACGAGCCCGGACAAGGGCTGTGACTGGGTCGGTCATCAGGGGACGTACCAGAAGAAGGCCTGATGCCGAGATTGCTCCTGCTGCTGATGCTGGTCTGGCTCGCCGCGCCTGCGGCGGGCCAGGCCGCCGTCTCGGCCATCGCGCCGGGCGTCGCCGCGCGCGCGCTGGAGGACGTGGCCGGCGACGACGCGGATCGCCGCGAGGCGGCGGTGAAGCTGCTCGGCGGCAGCGGCGAGGCGCGCTGGCTCGAGTTCCTCGCCGCGCTCCGGGACGGCAGCGTCTATGCGCGCTCCAAGGCGGGCAAGACGGACGTGCTGGTTGCCGGTCCGAAATCCACGCAGGGTGACCAGGAGGTCGTGTCGCTGACGAGCCCGCTCGACGGCAGCGCCCGTGGGAGCGCGCCGGTCGCCTCGCTCAAGGAAGTTGCGGCCGATCGCCGGCTTCGCATCGCCATCAAGCCGTTCCTCGACGCCGACGAGACGAAGGTGCAGCTGGCCGACGCCGATCCCGGCGTGCGTCGCAGCGCCGCGGTGAAGCTTGGCAACCAGGCGCAACGCGGCTCGACGGCCGTCATCGAGGCCGCGCTGCGGATGGAGCCCGATCGCTGGGTGCGGCACGCGCTCGAGGAGGCGCTGGCGCTGATCCGGCTGGGCGACGACGACCCTGTGGCGCGGGCGACCGCGGCCGCCACGCTCGGGCGGCTGCACTCGACGACCGCGCTCCCCGCGCTCCGCGCGGTCGCCGCCGACACTGCCGTGCCGCCGGCGCTGCGCGCGGCCGCCTCGGGCGCGGTCGCGCGCGTGGAGCGGTGGGCGATGCTCACCGCAACCGTCGAGACGCTGTTCCAGGGCGCGTCGCTCGCGTCGATCCTGCTCCTGATGGCGCTGGGCCTCGCCGTTGTCTTCGGCCTCATGGGCGTCATCAACATGGCCCACGGCGAGCTGATGGCACTCGGGGCGTACGCGACGTTCGTGGTGCAGAACTGGTTCCGCGCCGCGTGGCCCGGTGCGTTCGAGTACTACTTCCTCGTGGCGCTGCCTGTCTCGTTTGTGGTCGCAGCTGCCGTCGGCGTGGTGCTCGAGCGCGGCGTCATTCGCCGGCTCTACGGGCGGCCGCTCGAGACGCTGCTGCTCACGTGGGGCGCCTCGCTCATCATCCAGCAGGCGCTCCGGCTCTGGTTCGGCGCCGCGAACGTCGACGTCTCGGCGCCGCGGTGGCTCTCGGGCGGCGTGCCGGTGATGGTGAACCTCACGCTGCCGTACAACCGGGTGTTCATCATCGCGCTGGCGACGGTGGCCGTCGCCGCGATGTACTGGATCCTGTTCCGCACCGGCGCCGGGCTGCGGATTCGCGCGGTCACGCAGAATCGCGCGATGTCGTCGTGTCTCGGTGTCCGGGCGGGCTGGGTCGACGCCGCCACCTTCGCCGTCGGCGCCGGGCTCGCCGGCGTGGCCGGCTGCGCGCTCACCCAGATCGGCAACGTCGGTCCATCTCTCGGGCAGAACTACATCGTCGACTCCTTCATGGTCGTCGTCACCGGCGGCGTCGGGAAG
>DATAOC010000074.1:0-50999 GCA_036265915.1 Candidatus Methylomirabilota bacterium
GCTTCGCGTTCGGGCGCCCCGACATGGCCCCCAAACCCCAATCGTTCGCGGCGCCCGGGGTGAACCCGGGCCCCGCTCTGTCACGGTTTGCGTTCGGGGGCCACATGGCCCCAAACCCCCAATCGTTCGCGGCGCCCGGGGGGTGAGCCCGCGCGCGCTGTCAGAGGGCGCCGACGGGTCGGGCGGGCGGTCTTAGCGGGCGCCGCTGAGCTCGCGGAGCGTTTCTTCGAGGCGCTTCTGCTCGGCGCCGTAGGCGGCCCAGTCGCCGCGTCGTAGCGCTTCCTGTGAGCGTGTCCACGCGTCCCAGGCGCGGCGTGTGAGACCGCTGTCGGCGGGCGCCGGCGGCCCGGGCCGCGGCGATGAACCGCCGACCGGTGTCGCGGCTCCCGGCGCCGCCCGGCCGACGAAGATGCGCGACAGCGCCTGCTCCAGCGAGGGCTCCATGGCGATCTGGTTGCCGTACGCCACGATGACCCGGCGCAGCTCGGGAAGCGCGCCCTGCTCCGCCGCCGCCAGGTAGAGCGGCTGCACGTAGATCAGCGAGCGGTCGATGGGGATGGCGAGCAGCGAGCCGCGGATCACCGTCGACCCGCGCTGGTTCCACAGCGACAGCTGCTGCGAGATGACGGGATCCTGATCGATGCGCGCGTCGATCTGGCGCGGTCCGTACACGAGCTTCTGCTTCGGGAAGTTGTAGACGATGAGCCGGCCGTAGCTCGCGGGATCCGAGCGGGCGGCGAGCCACGCGATCATGTTGTCGCGCCGGCTCGGGTTGAACAGCGTGAGGAGGATGAACTCCTCCTTCTGCTGCCCGGGCAGTCGCATGATCGTGAAGTACGGCTCCATCTCGCGGTCGCGGCCGTCGATCGTCCGCCGCGGGATCGCCCACAAATCTTCCTTGTTGTAGAACACCTGCGGATCTTCCATGTGGTACGTGGCGTACTTCCGCGCCTGGATCGCGAAGAGGTCCTCCGGATACCGCAGGTGCCGGCGCAGGTCGGCCGGCATCTGGTCGAGCGGCTTCAGCAGCCCCGGAAACGCGCGGCCGTATGTCCGCACGATGGGATCGTCGGCGTCCGCGATGTAGTACGCGACGCTGCCGTCGTAGGCGTCGACGGTCGCCTTGACGGAGTTCCGCACGTAGTTGCCGACCCCGCGCACCGGATCGGAGTACGGATAGCGGTCGGTGCTGGTGTACCCGTCGAGCATCCAGACCAGACGGCCCTCGTCGGTGACGACGATGTAGGGGTCGCGGTCGAAGCGGAAGAACGGCGTGATCTCCTGGATCCGCTGCGTGACCGTCCGGTTCATCATCACCCGGCTGTCGCCGGTCAGGTCGTCCGAGAGGATGATCTTGGGCTCGCCGAAGCGCGCGGCGAACGCGAGACGCCTGAGCCACGAGCCGATCGGGATGCCGCCGACGCCCCGGTACGTGCTGTACACGTTCTGATCGCCCGCGGGGTAGTCGAGCTCCTGCGACCGTGTCCGGACCAGCACGTACTCGTTGGATGTCTCGCTGTAGTAGATCTCCGGCCGCGTGATCCGGGGAAACCCGTCGCTCGAGCGCGGCGGGATGTCCTTGACGAAGAACTCCGGCAAACCCTCCGGCGTGACACGATTCACCGGGCTCACGATGAGGCCGTACCCGTGCGTGTACGTGAGGTGCTCGTTGATCCAGTTTCGGCCGCCCTGCAGGTGCTGGTAGGAGAGCTCGCGCGGCGTCAGCATCAGCTGCCGGTACTCGCCGTCGACGAGATAGCGGTCGTTGTCGACGTCGGCGAACTTGTAGTACGTGCGGATCTCCTGCAGCTGCGCGTAGGTCCGCAGCAGCGGCCGGTAGTCCCAGAGCCGGATGTTCTTGACGGTCGGCTCGTTGCGCTCCAGCGCGCGGGCATCGAGGTTGTCGTCGGCCGGGAACTCCTGCTCCTCGATGCGGTCCAGCCCGTATGCCTGGCGGGTCATGCGGATGTTCGCCTCGATGTACGGCCGCTCGGCGGCCAGCTCGTTGGGCGACACCCGGAAGCGCTGCAGCAGCGCCGGGTACACGCCGAGCCCGACCACCCACACTACCGCGAGGGCGCCGAGGGCGCCGGCCACGAGGCGCAGCCCGGGCCGGGCGATCTGCAGCACACAGGCGGCCGCCGCCAGGGCGCACAGCACCGCGAGCGTCTTCAGCATCGGCAGCGTCGCATTGACGTCCGTGTAGCTGGCGCCGAACACCACGCCGCGCGGCGAGAAGACGATCTCGTACTGATCGAGCCAGAACCCGACGGCCTTCAGCAGGAGCAGGGCCGTGCCGAGCGCGAGCAGATGCGTCCGCGCGCCGGCGGCCAGCCGCGGCCCACGGGTGGTCAGCACGAAGCTTCGCTGGAGCACGTAGACGGCGAGCGTGAGGAGCGCGGTGGCGGCCACCAGCGCCAGCGCCCAGCCGTGCAGCAGGCGCCAGAACGGGAGCAGGAAGACGAACACCGACAGGTCGAATCCGAAGACGGGGTCCTTGGCGTTGAAGGCGGTGGCGTTCGCGTAGCCGAGCACCGTTTCCCAGTGCGCGGTCGCCCGCAGTCCGGAGACGATCGCGATGAGCGTCAGCACGACGGGCAGGAAGCGCCGGATGAGCGGCTCGATCACCACCCGCCCGGGCAGACCGAGCTGGTCCTCGAGCTCCCACAGCACGTCGGGCGCGGCCGTGCGGGCCGCCAGCGTCAGGTTCGCCCAGAGGAAGAGCGCCACGCCGAGCGCGACGAGGCCGAACAGCGTGCCACGCAGTGACAGGGTCGTGGTGAAGACCTGCGTGTAGCCCACCTCCTGGAACCAGAGCCAGTCGGTGTAGAGCGGAATGACCTGCGCCAGCAGCCCCAGCGCGACGAACGCGATGATCGCGTAGATGATCGGTTGCGGTCGGCGCATCGCGGCGGCGGGCGAGCGGCGCCTAGGTGCCGTGGCGCCAGGACGCGAGGTACGACTCCTGCTCGCGCGTCAGGTCATCGATCTGGACGCCCATCGAGGCGAGCTTCAGCCGCGCGATCTCGAGATCGATCTCCCGGGGCACGACGTAGACCTTGCGCTCGAGCGAGCGGCTCTTCTTCACCATGAACTCCGCCGACAGCGCCTGGTTGGCGAAGCTCATGTCCATCACCGCCGCCGGGTGACCTTCCGCCGCCGCCAGGTTGATGAGCCGCCCCTCGCCGAGGACGAAGATCCGGCGCCCGCCGTCGAGGCGGAACTCCTCCACGAACGGTCGCACGATCTTGCGGCCCTCGGCCATCTTCGCCAGCGCGTCGAGGTCGATCTCGACGTTGAAGTGCCCCGAGTTGCACAGGATGGCGCCGTCCTTCATGCGGGCGAAGTGCTCCTTGCGGATGACCGAGGTGTTCCCGGTCACCGTCACGAACACGTCGCCGCTCTCCGCGGCACGCGGCATCGGCATGACCTGGAAGCCGTCCATGACGGCCTCCAGCGCGCGCATGGGCTCGACTTCGGTGACGACCACGTGGGCGCCCATGCCCTTGGCCCGGGTCGCGACGCCGCGACCGCACATGCCGTAGCCGGAGACGACGACTGTCTTGCCGGCGAGCAGGACGTTCGTCGCGCGCAGGATGCCGTCGACGGTCGACTGCCCGGTGCCGTAGCGGTTGTCGAACAGGTGCTTGGTGTCGGCGTCGTTCACCGCGATCACCGGAAACGCCAGCACGCCTTCCTTCTCCATCGCGCGCAGCCGGATGACGCCGGTCGTCGTCTCCTCGGTGCCGCCGAGCACGCCCTGGACCAGGTCGCGCCCGAGCGTCCCCTCGCCGTGCAGCTGCGAGATCAGGTCGGCGCCGTCGTCCATCGTCACCTGCGGACGAGTCTTGAGCACCGACTCCAGGTGCCGGTAGTACGTCTTGTTGTCCTCACCCTTCTGCGCGAAGACGGGGATGCCGTACTCCCGGACGAGCGCGGCCGCGGTGTCGTCCTGCGTGGAGAGGGGATTGGACGCGCACAGCGCGACGTCCGCGCCGCCGGCCTTCAGCGTCAGCATGAGCACGGCCGTCTCGGTCGTCACGTGGAGGCAGGCGCCGAGCCGGATACCCTTGAGCGGCTGCTCCTTCGCGAAACGCTCCCGGACCTGCCGCAGCACGGGCATCGACAGCTCCGCCCACTCGATCTTCTGCCGCCCCTCAGCCGCCAGCGCCATGTTCTTGACGTCATGCTCTACCATGCGCGTTCGTCATCCTTTCGTGACATCGGCCGCTCGCCACCGCAATCTTCCGCGCCTCGAGCGCCGCCCTGGACGGTCGACCCGACCGCTCACCGCTGGAATTTTCGCCTTCGAGCGCCGGCTCTGCCGGCGCCGTCGATGCTGGAGGGAGGCATCGGAGGGGCCGCGGAGGCCCCTCCGATGCGAAGCTCATGCGTCCTCTCGGAGATCCTTCACCCGATCGGTGCGCTCCCACGTGAACTCCGGCTCGGACCGACCGAAGTGCCCGTACGCCGCCGTCTTCCTGTAGATCGGTCGTCGCAGGTTCAGGTGCTTGATGATGCCGGCCGGCGTGAAATCGAAATGACGGCGGACCAGCGCCTCGAGGCGGCTGTTGGGCACCTTGCCGGTCCCGAACGTGTCGACCATGACGGAGACCGGATCGGCGACCCCGATCGCGTACGCGACCTGCACCTGCGCGCGCTCGGCCAGTCCGGCGGCGACGATGTTCTTCGCCACGTACCGGGCCATGTAGCATGCCGAACGGTCGACCTTCGTCGGATCCTTCCCCGAGAACGCGCCGCCGCCGTGCGGGCAGGACCCGCCGTACGTGTCGACGATGATCTTCCGGCCGGTCAGCCCCGTGTCGCCCATCGGTCCGCCGGTGACGAACCGTCCCGTCGGGTTGATGTGGAACGTGCACGTCTTCGGATTGATGAGCTCGGACGGAATCGTGGGCAGGATGACCTGCTCGATCACGTCCTGCCGGATCCGGTCGTTGGAGACGTCGGGACCGTGCTGCGTGGAGATGACGACCGTGTCCACCGCGGTTGGCTTCCCGTCGACGTACTTGACGGTCACCTGGGACTTGCCGTCGGGACGCAGGTAGTCCAGCGCGCCGGACTTGCGGCGCTCGGTGAGCCGCATGACGAGCTTGTGCGCCAGCGTGATGGGCAGCGGCATGAGCTCCGCCGTCTCCGTGCAGGCGTAGCCGAACATCAGGCCCTGGTCGCCGGCGCCGAGGTTGTCGACGCCCATCGCGATATCCGAGGACTGCTCGTCGATGGCCGCGATCACGCCGCACGTCTCGTAGTCGAACCCGTACTTGGCGCGCGTGTAGCCGACCTGCTTGATCGTCTCGCGCGCGACGCGCGGAATGTCGACGTAGCAGTTGGTCGTGATCTCCCCGGCCACGACCACGAGCCCGGTGGTGAGCAGCGTCTCGCACGCGACGCGGCCGGTGGGGTCCTGGCTGATGATCGCGTCGAGCACCGCGTCGGAGATCTGGTCGGCAATCTTGTCGGGGTGACCTTCGGTCACCGACTCCGACGTGAACAGGTACTCATCACGCGCCATTGGCTACCCTCCAGAACGGCGTCGTGACGCCGCTCGAGCATCGTGCGATTGAAACAGGCGCCACTGTAGCATGGTCAGTCCGAAGCTCTCAAGCCGGGGCCGGCGGCCGCATGCGTCGTTTCACCTCGTCCAGGAGCGGCACGCTCCACGGATCGCGCTCGC
Source organism: Candidatus Methylomirabilota bacterium (assembly GCA_036265915.1). Taxonomy (GTDB): domain Bacteria; phylum Methylomirabilota; class Methylomirabilia; order Rokubacteriales; family CSP1-6; genus AR12. The sequence continues at coordinate 5,696 of DATAOC010000074.1, forward strand.
GCAGGATGGCGAGGTAGTAGCTCGTCCACTGCCCGAGATAGGTGAGCGTGACCAGCCGCGCCAGCCGGCCCCGGCCGCGCCCCCACACCTCGCTCACGCCGCCGGCGGCGGGGCCGATGAGGTCGCGGACGACGCCGAACCGCCGCGCGATCTCCGCCGGCTCGCCCTCATCCCGCAGCAGCAGGACGTGCATGTCCTTGGCGCCCGAGGATCGCCAGGCCTCGATCTCGTTGTGGTTCATCTCCGGCAGCGCGCCCGCCAGCGCAAACGTCTTGGCGTTCTCCTCCACGTCGGTCTTCCAGCGATACGCGATGGTGCCCGTCTCCGGGCCGCCATAGATCGCCGGCAGGCGGTCGGCGATGGCGAGCGCCAGGCGCTTCGCCTCGTTGTCGGCGGCCGGACGCTCCGGGACGAGCTCCGCGGCCAGCATCTCGAGCGCCACCACCGCGTCCTCGACCTCGCCGGGCGGCGCCACGTGCACGTCGCAGGCGGCCAGCAGCGGCAGCACCGGAAAGAACAGATAACCGAGCGCCATCCGCGGCATGAGCCCCGGCGGCAGCGTGACCCGCGGCCGCCCCGTGGCCGCCGCGCGCGCCGCCAGCGTGCCGCCTGCCGTCACCGCGCCCACCGGCACGTTGCGCGCGATCGCCACGTCGAAGGCCGAGAGCACCTCCGCCGTCTCGCCCGAGTAGGACGAGGCGATCACGAGCGCGTGCGGCCCGGCCAGCGCGGGAAGGCCGTAGCCGCGGTGCACGAGGATCGGCACGTCGACCGTTTCGGCGGCGTACGTCGCCAGCAGGTCGCCGCTGGCGGCGGAGCCGCCCATGCCGGCCACGACGACCACGCGCGGGCGCGCCGCCCGAAGGGGCGGCTCGCTGCTCAGGTTGCACGCGCGGCGGCACTGGGCGGGAAAGTCGGCCAGGACCGCCCGCGCGTTGTGCGGGTCGAGCCGCGCGAACGTCTGCGGATCGTCGACCGGCGTCACGTCGCGCGCACCGTGACCGAGGTCCACAGGGCAACCGGCTCCGTCTCATGCTGCCACGTCAGCAACAGCGCGAGGCCTTGATAGATGCGCTCGAAGCCGGCCTCGGAGACGGAGATCGTCTCCACCGGTCCCCACGCGAGCTCGGCGCCAGCCGCCCAGGCCAGCTCGGCGCGGACGCCGATCCACTCGTCGACGAGGGCCACGTCGTCGACGCCGGCAAGACGCCCGGCACTCGCGAGCGACGGGCGCCCGTGCACGTCGAGGTAGCGTCCCGGCGCCTCGCCGGCGGTCAGGGCCAGGTTCCACTGCACCGCCCACCGGCCGCGCGCGCGCGGCCGCAGCTGATAGTCCGCTCGCACCGAGGCGCCGGAAATCGTCACGCGCTTCACGAGGCCCTGCGGCGCGCCGTCCTCGGGCACCAGCGTGACGGCCACGCCGTCCTCGAGCCGCTCCACGCCGTGCGCGAAGCGAGCGTCACCGAGCGCCAGCGTGGCTGCCGACCACGGCGCGACGGGATCGAGGACGCCGCCGTCCGCCGGGAAGGCGCCGTCGAGGAGCGAGGCGCGGCGGAAGGGGTCGTACGCCAGCCGCATCGCGAGCCCTGCTTCCTTGTGGGCCGGCGCCTCGTGGATCGTCCGCGTGCCCGACGCGGGCTGCGTCGCCCGCGCCGTCACGTGCGCGTGATAGGCCTCGCGACGCCGCGTGAAGACGTCGGCGAGATCGAGCGCGCGCGGCAGGAAGGCCAGCTCCGTCAGCGTGCCGCCGCGCGCCGGCGCCAGCGTCACGCTCAGCTCGCGCGTGCGCGCCAGGATCTCGGGCGCGCCATCGCCGTTCGCGTCGCCCGCGTGCGCGGCGGGCGGCGGGCCGGCCTCGGCGTCGAGCGCGCGCTCGGCCTCGAGCAGCGCGCTCTTGACCGCGCGCCGCAGGTGCGGCAGGTAGCAGCCGCCGAACACCCCGTGCCAGTACGCGTCGTTGGCCTGTCCGCGCCACAGACACTCCCGGGCGGCGGCGACGGCGGCCGCCCCGCCCGCGCGGCGCCCGGCCTCTTCGATGGCGCCGGAGAGCCGCAGCATCTTCCAGTACGTGTCGGCGACCTCGGGGTACTTCACGAGGAACCCGCGCCAGAAGCCGCCGCGCAGCAGCGCGGCGAGGCCGGCGCCGCCCTCCAGCGGCCCGAGATCGCGGCGCGCGCGCTCGAGCAGCTCGGCCGCCGGCGCCGGCAGCGCCCACTCGCCCATCTCCCGGTACGACGCCGTCGGCAAGTAGACGCGCGCCGAGGCGGGCTCGCTGTCGATGACGTCGGCGAACGTCGCCAGCCGCAGCCAGGGCTCCGCCTGGAGCGCGTCGAAGAACCGATCGAGCCAGCCGTCGCGATAGACGTGCTCGTAGGTGCCGGGCCAGGCGCCGAATTTCTCACCGTCGTCGACGACGGTGAGCGCCGGAACGGCGCCGCGGCGCGCGCCGAGGTACTCGATGGTCTTTCCGACCTCGTCGAATGGAATGAGATAGCGCAGGCGCTGGCTGATCGGAAAGACGGCCACCGTGCGTCCCTGCTCCTCGGTGACGTAGTAGCCGCCCAGCGTGTCGGGATCGAGACCGGCCAGCATGAAGTGGCTGTCGTCCACGAGCACATACTCCACGCCGGCCTCGCGCAGCGCCTTCGGCAGGTGCGGCTCCCACACCCGCTCCGCGAGCCACATGCCCCGCGGCCGCACGCCGAACTCGCGCCGGAGAAACTCGGTCAGCCGCTCTATCTGGCCACGCTTGTCCGTATCGGGCAGGATCGCGAGGATCGGCTCGTAGAAGCCGCCGGTGAGCAGCTCGACCTGGCCGGCGGCAACCGTCTCACCGAGCAGGTCGAACGTCGCGCGCGCATGCTCGCGGAGCCAGGCGAGCAGGCTGCCCGTACAGTGCACCGAGAGTCGGACGTCCGTCCGGCGGTGGAGCAGATCGAGGAACGGGTGGTAGGCACGCGCGGTCGCCTCCGCCAGCACCGAGTCGAAGTTGCCGATGGGCTGGTGGTTGTGAACGCCGAAGCAGAAGGACAGCCGATCCGACGCCACCCGCGGGCTACTCCCGGTCGATGTCCCGGTGGACGAGGGTGGGGCTCAAGCCGAGCCCGTCGACGAAGCCGCGGAGCTCCTCGACCAGGGCGACGGAGCGATGACGGCCGCCGGTGCAGCCGACGGCAATGGTCAGGTACGCCTTCCCCTCGCGCTGGTAGGCGGGCAGCACGAAGCCGAGGAAGTCCTCGATGCGGCGCAGCAGCTCGCGGCTCTCATCGTGCTTGAAGACGAACTCGCGCACACGCGCGTCGCGGCCGTCGAGCGGACGCAGGCCCTCGACGAAGTGCGGATTCGGCAGGAAGCGGACGTCGAACACGAGGTCGGCATCGATCGGCACGCCGTGCTTGAAGCCGAACGACACCAGCGACACCGCGAGTCCCGGCCGCGCCTTGGGCGCCACGTAGGCCTCGACCAGGAAATCCTTCAGCTGGTGCACGGTGAGCGCCGAGGTGTCGACGATGCGATCGGCCACCTCGCGCACGGTGGACAGCGCCTTGCGCTCGGCGCGGATGCCGTCGATCACGTTGCCGTCGGGCGCCAGCGGATGCCGCCGCCGGGTCTCCCGGTAGCGCCGCACCAGGGCCTCCTCGCCGGCCTCGAGAAACAGCACCTCGACGTTGTGGCCGCGCTGCCGCAGCTCGGCCAGCGCCTCCAGGAAGTGCGACAGGTACTCGCCTTCCCGAACGTCGACGCCGAGCGCCACGCGGCCGCGCTGGCTGTCGGCGCGGGCGACGAGATCGGCGAAGGTCGGAATGAGCGTCGTGGGCAGGTTGTCGACGCAGAAGAAGCCCATGTCCTCGAAGCACTTGATCGCGTAGCTCTTCCCGGCTCCGCTGAGGCCGGTGATCACCACGAACGCGATCGGGGTCATCGCCGCCGTGGCGCGAGCCTCCGCTGGTGCGACGGCAGGATTCCGAGCTCCTCGCGGTACTTCGCCACCGTCCGGCGCGCGATGGTGAGGCCCCGCCCCTTGAGGATGAGGGCCACCTCCTGATCGGACAGCGGCTTGGAGGGATCCTCGTTCGCGAGCAGGTCCTGGATCATCTTCTTGACGCTCACCGAGGAGACCATCTCGCCGTCGCCGGAGGCGATGCCGCTGTGGAAGAAGTACTTCAGCTCGAAGAGGCCCTGCGGCGTCTCCACGTACTTGTTCGTGGTGACCCGGCTGATGGTCGACTCGTGCATGCCGATGTCCTCGCCGACGTCGCGCAGCGACAGCGGCCGCAGGTACGGCAGGCCCTTGTCGAGGAACTCACGCTGGAACTTCACGATCGACTGGGTCACCTTGCGCAGCGTGCGCTGGCGCTGGTCCACCGACTTGATGAGCCACAGCGCCGACCGCAGCTTCTGGTCGACGTACTGCCGCGCCTCGCCGTCCGAGGACGAGCGCAGCAGCGAGCGGTACAGCGAGTTCACGCGCAGGCGCGGGATGCCGTCCTCGTTCAGCACGACGACGTACTCGCTGCCCATCTTGTGCACGACGACGTCGGGCACGATGTAGCGCGAGTCGTTGCCGCCGAAGCGCCGCCCCGGCTTCGGCTCGAGGCCCATGATCTCCTCGACCGACTCCATGACGCGGTCGAGCGGCAGCTTCAGCGCCCGCGCGATGTCCGGATAGCGGCGCCGGCTCAGGTCGTCGAAATGCTCCTCCACGATCTCCACCGACACGGGATCCGGATTGGGATCCGCCTTCAGCTGGATGAGCAGACACTCCTGGATCGAGCGCGCGGCGACGCCGGGCGGGTCGAAGGCCTGTACCATGGCGAGGACCTTCTGCACTTCCTCGGCAGTCGTCTTGCAGCGCTGCGCGATCTCGTCGACCTCGGCCCTCAGGTAGCCGTCCTCGTCGAGATTGCCGATGATCTCCTCGCCGATGCGGCGCACGAGCGGATCGTCGGTCGCGTAGCGGAGCTGCTCGTCGAGGTGGTCGGTGAGCGAGCTGACCGACCGCACCATGTTCTCGAACGGCAGGTCCTCGCGATCCTCCTGCGCGACCAGCGAGCGCTCCTCGTGGTCGTCGAACATCACGGCCGTGAGGTCGAACGGCAGGTCGTCGGTCTGGCGCTCGGTGGTCGGCGCCGGCGCCGCCTCGCTGCTCAGCGGCTCGGCCGGCGGCGCCGTCGGCACGTCGGGAGCGGCCTGCCCGTCGGGCGCGTCGGCCGTCTCGGGCTGCATCTCCTCGAGCAACGGGTTCTCCAGCAGCTCCTTCTGGACGACCTCCTGCAACTCGAGGGTGCTGAGCTGCAGCAGCTGGATCGCCTGCTGCAGCAGCGGGGTCATGACCACCCGCTGGCTCTGTCTCAGGGAGAGTCGAGTTTCCATTGCCATGGGACGCTCTCGTGCCCTCGGACCTACAGCGCGAACTTCTCGCCGAGGTAGATCTCTCGGGCTATCGGATTATTGGCGATCTCGGTGGCCGTGCCGGACACGAGAATCTTGCCGTCGTAGAGGATATAGGCGCGATCGGTGATCGCGAGCGTTTCGCGCACGTTGTGATCGGTGATGAGGATGCCGATGCCGCGCTCCTTGAGCCGGCCGACGATCTCCTGGATGTCGCCGATGGCGATCGGGTCGATGCCGGTGAACGGCTCGTCGAGCAGCAGGTACTGCGGTGAGGTGACCAGCGCGCGGGTGATCTCGAGCCGCCGCCGCTCGCCGCCGGAGAGGGTGAAGGCGGGATACGGCGCCAGCCCGGTCAGGTCGAGCTCCGCGAGCAGCTCGCGCGCGCGCTGCCGCCGCTCGTCGCGCGGCAAGTCGAGCGTCTCGAGTATGGCGATGAGGTTCTCCTCGACCGTGAGCTTGCGGAAGACCGAGGACTCCTGCGGCAGGTAGCCGACGCCCATCCGGCAGCGCTGGTACATCGGCAGCCGCGTGATCTCCTGCCCCTCGAGAAAGATCCGCCCGCCCTCGGTGGGGAGCAGGCCGACCATCATGTAGAAGGACGTCGTCTTGCCGGCGCCGTTGGGGCCGAGTAGCCCGACCACCTCGCCGCGCTGGATGTCGAGCGACACGTCGTCGACGACCTTGCGGGTCTTGAACCACTTCTGCAGTCCCTGGGCGACGAGGCCTTCCATCGGTTAGTTCATGCACGCCACGGCCGCGGCCTTGCTGGGCCGCTGGTCGGCGCCGCCGGCTTGCTTGTCACGGGGATAGAACACCGCTTTCACGCGCTCCTGCTGCCCGCCTTCGACGACGGAGCGATCCTGCGAGAGGAAGATGGTGATGGTCTCGCCGCTGACGATGTTGTCTTCCTGCCAGACACGCGCGTTGCCCAGCAGCACCACGCGTTGCTCCAGGTCGTAGTACTCGGCCCGGCGGGCGGTGCCGGTGCGGCAGTCGCGTGTGATGATCCGCACGGCGCCGGTGGAGATCGTCCGTAGGATCTTGTCGCCGCTCTCGTCGAGATAGACCTCCATGCGATCGGCGTATTGCACGGAGTTGTTCTGGCGCGCGATGACGTTGCCGGTGAAGACGACCAGGCCTTCCTTGCCGAAGCGCTCCATCTTGTCGGCGTCGACGGTCACGGGCTGCGACTGGTCGTCCTTGTCACGGACGGCACGCGGCCGCTCCTCGCCGCCCGCCTTTGGCGCCGCCGCGCCGCCGCGCTTCGCCGGAGTCTGCGCGAGGACGCCCGCCGGAAGCACCGTCAGAGCGGCCACGGCGAGCAGGCTCATCACGCGCCCCGTCACCGGGTCGACCGCTTCGAGAAGATCGCGTGCACGCGTCCCTCCACCGTGGTCGTTTCGTCCTGGGTCGTCATTTCCATGCCGGTGCCCTTCACGATCGACCCCTCGCGCTCGAAGACCACCGGCGCGTCCGTCCACAGCCGCGCGCGCTCAGCGTCCCAGCGGATCACGCTCGTGTCCAGCCGCAGGCCATCGTCGGACGTGATGACGACGTTCTTGCGCACCTCGACGTTCTTCGACTTCTGGTCGATGTCGCCCTCGTCGCCGACGACCGTCCACGAGCGGTCCTTCTCGAACACCCGCACGGTCAGGCGTCGCAGCGACGTGCGTCCCTCCTGCTCGAACATCAGCGCCTGCTCGGCGCGCAGTCGCCAGCGAACCCCCTTCGTCACTTCTTCCAGGTCGACTTCCTTGATCCGTAGATCCGCGGCCGAGGGGGACGGACCGAGGGATTCGATGCTCGCCGACCGGCTCCGGATGACCAGCGTGCCGGTCAGGAGCAGGACGAACGCAGCCACGACGACGAGGATTCCGCGTGCCAGCTTGTGCATCGGTGCAATTTCGATACCAGCCTATCACCAAAGCTCGGCGACCGCGACGAAATACGAGCGATCGGACGGCGCTGCCTAAACGATCTTCGCCCTCAGGATATCGTGCATGTGAATGACGCCGAGCGGACGGCCGCCCTCGTCGGGCACCACCAGGCTCGTGATGGCCCACGCTTCCATGACTTCGAGCGCCTTGGCGGCCAGCTCGTCGGCGGCAATCGTCTTCGGCGCGGCGGACGCGATGTCGCCCGCACGCAGCCCGCCGATGGACGGCGTCCGGAGATGCAGCCGGCGCAGGTCACCGTCGGTGATGACGCCGGTCAGGTGACCGTCCGCATCGGTCACGGTCGTCATGCCGAATCGCTTCCGGCTCATCTCGACGATGGCCTCCTCGAGGGAGGCGTCGGCGGCCACGCGCGGCACCGCGTCGCCGGTATGCATCAGGTCGGCGACCCGGAAGAGCGCCCGCCAGCCGAGCGTGCCGCGCGGATGGAGCGCGGCGTAGTCCTCCGGCCGCAGGCCGCGCAGCTCCAGGAGCGCCATGGCAAGCGCGTCACCCGCCGCCAGCGCCGCCGTCGTCGACGACGTCGGCGCCAGGTTCATCGGGCACGCCTCCTCGGTGACGCTCACGTCGAGGACGACCTCGCACTGCAGCGCGAGCGTCGACTGCGGGTTGCCGGTGAGCAGCACGATCGGCACGCCGAGGCGCTTGAGCGGCGGCAGGATCGCGAGCACCTCGTCCGTCTCGCCGGAGTTCGAGAGCGCCAGCACGACGTCACCGCGCGCCACCATGCCCAGGTCGCCATGCATGCCCTCGGCCGGATGCAGGTAGTACGACGGCGTGCCGGTGGAGGCGAGCGTGGCGGCGATCTTGCGCCCGATGATGCCGGACTTGCCCATGCCGGTCACGATCACGCGCCCGCCGCAGCCGTGGAGCAGCTCCACCGCCCGCTCGAAGCGCGCGTCGAGCTTGCCCACGAGGCCGAGGATGGCCTCCGCCTCCACGCGCAGTACGCGCGCGGCGATCGCCCGCACGTCGACGGGCTGCGGCGGCTTCATCGGCGCAGCGCTCCATGGATGGCGAGCAGCTCGTCGAGCAACGGCGGCAGGTCGTCGATACGCAGCATGTTGGGCCCGTCGGACAGCGGGCGCCCGTCGCGCAGCGTGCGGTCCGGGTCCTCGTGCATTTCCATGAAGAGCGCGTCCACGCCGAACGCGACCGCGGCGCGGGCGAGCGCCGGCACGTACTTGCGCTCGCCGCCCGAGCGATCGCCGGCGCCCCCCGGCAGCTGCACGGAGTGCGTGGCGTCGAACACGACCGGATAGCCGAGCTCGCGCATGTCGGCCAGCCCCCGCATGTCGACGACGAGGTTGTGATAGCCGAACGACGTCCCGCGCTCGGTCAGCAGGATCGACTCGTTGCCCTTGGAGAGCAGCTTGTCGACGACGTTCTTCATGTCCCGCGGCGCGACGAACTGCCCCTTCTTGACGTTCACGGGCTTGCCGGTGGCCGCGGCGGCCAGCAGCAGGTCCGTCTGCCGGCAGAGAAACGCGGGAATCTGCAGCACATCGAGGACCTCGGCGGCCGGATCGACCTCCGATACCTGGTGGATGTCGGAGAGGACGGGCACGGCGAGCCTGTCGCGGACCTTCTTGAGGATTCGCAGGCCCTCGACGAGGCCGGGACCACGATACCCGTGAACCGACGAGCGGTTGGCCTTGTCGTACGACGACTTGTAGATGAACGGCACCCGCTTGTCGCCGGCGATGCGCAGCAGCCGCTCGCCCGTCATGAGCGCGTGACCTTCGTCCTCGATGGCGCACGGTCCGCCGATGAGCACGAGTGGCGCTCCGCCGCCGATGCGGACGGAGCCGACCGCCACCTCGCGCGTCATCGCGCCTGCCGGTAGTCGAGGCCGGCGCCGACGAAGGCGGCGAAGAGCGGATGGGGATCCCATGGGCGCGAGCGGAACTCGGGATGGAACTGGCCGGCCACGAAGAACGGGTGCTCGGGAATCTCGATGATCTCGACCAGCTGCTTCTCGGCCCAGATGCCCGAGATGTGCAGCCCGTTCTTCTCCAGCGTCTTCACGTAGTCGTTGTTGACCTCGTAGCGGTGGCGATGACGCTCGCGGATGATGCCCTCGCCGTAGAGCCGCGAGGCGCGGCTGCCCTCGGTCAACAGGATTGGATAGAGACCGAGTCGCATGGTCCCACCCTTGTCGGCGAGGTGCCGCTGCTCGGGCAGCAGGTCGATCACCAGGTGCGAGGCGCCCGGCGCGAACTCCGAGGAGTTGGCGCCCTCGAGCCCGCACACGTGCCGCGCGTATTCGATGACCGCGCACTGCATTCCGAGGCAGATACCGAAGTACGGCACGCGCTGCTCGCGCGCGTAGCGGACGGCCTCGATCTTGCCCTCGATGCCCCGGTCGCCGAAGCCACCGGGCACGAGGATGCCGTCGACGTCGGCGAAGTGCGCGCGGGCGCCGTCGCGCTCGATGTGCTCGGCATCGACCCAGGCGATGTCGACCTTCGCGCGGTGCGCGATGCCGCCGTGCGCGAGCGCCTCCACGAGGCTCTTGTAGGAGTCCTTCAGCTCGATGTACTTGCCGACGACCGCCAGCCGCGTGGTCGCCGTCGGCGACTTCACGCGGTGCACGACGTCCTCCCAGCGCGAGAGATCGATCGGGCGCTCGGCGAGACCGAGGCTCTTCACGATGATCTGGTCGAGGCCCTCACGATGGAACACGAGCGGAACCTCGTAGATCGTGTCGACGTCCTTGGCGGTGATGACCGCCTCCTCCTCGACGTCGCAGAACAGCGCGATCTTCGACTTGATCCCCGGCGGCAGATAGCGATCGGTGCGACAGAGCAGGATGTCGGGCTGGATGCCGATGGCGCGCAGCTCCTTCACCGAGTGCTGCGTGGCCTTCGTCTTCAGCTCGGCGGCGGCCTGGATGAACGGCACCAGCGTCAGGTGGACGTACAGCACGTTGTCCTTGCCGACGTCCTTCTTCAGCTGGCGGATCGCCTCCAGGAACGGCAGGCCCTCGATGTCGCCCACGGTGCCGCCGACCTCCACGATGACGACGTCGAGGCCGGCGCCGACCTTGCGGATCATGGCCTTGATCTCGTCGGTGATGTGCGGGATCACCTGCACCGTCCGCCCCAGATAGTCTCCGCGGCGCTCCTTGGTGATCACCGAGTGGTAGACCTTGCCGGTCGTGATGTTGTGATCGCGCGAGACGCGGCCGGACGTGAAGCGCTCGTAGTGACCGAGATCGAGGTCGGTCTCGCCACCGTCGTCGGTGACGAAGACCTCGCCGTGCTGGTAAGGGCTCATGGTGCCGGCGTCCACGTTGATGTACGGATCCATCTTCTGCAGGCCCACCCGGTAGCCGCGCGCTTCCAGCAGCGCGCCCATGGACGCCGCGGCCAGCCCCTTGCCGAGCGAGGACACCACACCGCCGGTCACAAAGATGTATTTCGGCGCCAAATCAGCCCTTCCTTTCGTCGCGGGTCGTGTCGTCGCGTGTGCTCAATGAACGAACATAGTCGATCTCGGCCCGCCGGTCGGCGAACCGTCCGTCGAGACGGCCATCGCGCAGCGCGCGCAGCACGCGGCTGACCGCCGGCCCACGCGGCACGCCGAGCCCGATGACGTCCTCACCGTCCAGCTCGCCGCGCACGCCGCGGCCTTCGCGCGCGTACCAGTCGACGAGCTCACGCACCCGCGGCTCGGCGGTCGCGTAGAGCCACGCCAGCATCGCGCCGCTCGCCTCGCGCAGCGCCTCGGCCACCGCACTGCGGGACGGCGCCGCACGCAGCTGCCCGGCCAGCCGTGGCCCGTCCGTGAGCGCCTGCTCGACGCGCCGCCGCGGCTCGCCGGCCAGGCCCATGCGCTCGAGCAGTGACGAGAACACCGTCGCCGGCTGGTCCGCCGCGAGGGACAGCGCGGCCACCGTCAGCGGCGACGCCACGCGATGCGCCGAGACGAACGTGAGCGTCGCGTCGAGCGTCTTCAGATGCGCGGCGGTGGCGGCCACCGGGCGCCAGCGGGGCTCGAGCAATCGGATGACGTGGTTGTCCACGGCCGCGGTGAGCGCGGCCGCCGCGGACGGCTCCGCGAGCAGCCGCTCGAGCTCCGCGGCGACGCGCGCGGCGGACAGCGCCGGGTACGGCGCGAGCCGCAGGGCCAGCGCCTGGCACCGCGCCGTCCAGCGATCTGCTGCCAGCCCCAGGCGCGTGGCATAGCGCACTCCGCGCAGCATGCGGGTCGGATCCTCGACGAACGAGAGCGGATGCAGGATGCGCAGGCGGCGTCGCGCGAGGTCGGCGACGCCGCCGAGCGGATCGAGCAGCAGCGGCGTCGCCGCGCCGAGCTCGGCCGCCATCGCGTTCACGCTGAAATCGCGCCGGCGCAGGTCCTGGGCGATCGAGCCGGGCAGCACGCGCGGCAGCGCCCCGGGGCGCTCGTAGCGCTCCGTGCGCGCGGTCACGACGTCGATGCGGCCGTGAGTGTCGGTCTTCACCGAGGCCGTCAGGAACCGGTCGTGCTCGACGAGGGCACCGCCCAGCGCATCCGCGAGTGCCCGCGCCACCGCGAGGCCGTCGCCTTCGATGACGACGTCGAGGTCGCGCGCGCCCGCCGCCGCGCCCCGCCACAGATCGCGCACGAGGCCGCCGGCCAGAAACGCCCGCGCGCCATGCGCGGCGGCGAGTCGCGCCACCTCGTCGAGCACGGCGCGGCTGTCCGCCGGAAGGCCGACGCGAACGCGCTCGCCCAGTGCGACCGCGCGGGGCACCGGCGCGCGCGTGATGGCCGCCGGCGCGCGGCCGGCCACCACAACCGCGGGAGCGCCATCGGCCAGGGCGCGCCGCACGCGCAGCTCCGGCGTGTCGGGCGCGAACACCGGAAGGGGGCGCGCGACATCGGAGGCGAGCAGCTCACCCAGTCCCAGCGTCTCGGCCCGGGCGAGGTCCTCGGTCAGGACGTGGCTGCCCGGGCCGCACGCAAGGAGGCGTGCATGGCGCCGGCGGGCCAGACGCAGCGCATCGACGACCGTGATGCGTGGCGGTGCCGTGACGAGGGCGGTGTCGACGAGATCGGCGGCGGTGAGGCTGACTTGGGGATACGCGTGGGCGCGGCGGGCCATGCTCACGCGCACCACTGGACGGCGGAGTGCACGACGGATTATATCAACGTGATCCCCGGCCCGGCAACATCCGAGACAGCGCGACGCGCTCCGGGCAGCGGAGCACCAGGCTGGCGAGCCAGAAGATGCCGGCTCCCACCGCGATCACGGCGCCGAGGAGCGCGGCATCGAGCATCCCGCCGTGGCGCGGCGCCAGCAGCGTGAGGCTTCCCAGGCACCACGCCGCCATCGGCACCGCGGCGACCAGCGTGCGCACAGTCGATACGACGAGCGCGCGACCGCCGAGCCGCCCGAAGCGGCGGCGAGCGACCCACACGAGCGCCAGCACGTTGACGGAGGCGCCGATGGACGAGGCATAGGCGAGCCCCGCGTGTCCCAGCGGCTGCATCAGCGCCAGCGCGGCCACCACGTTCGCCGCGATCGCCAGCATGCCCATCCGCACCGCCACGCCGGGCTGGCGGACGGCATAGAAGGCCTGGGCCACGATGCGCGCGGTGGCGAAGGCGACGAGACCGACGGCGTAGCCCGTCAGCGCCTCGGCGGTGGCCGCGGTGTCGAGCGCGGTGAAGCGGCCGCGCTCGAAGAGCACGCGCGTGATCGGCGTCCGCAAGACGAGCAGCCCGACGGTGGCCGGCACGCAGATGTAGATCGACAGTCGGAGCGAGAAGTTGAGCGTGCCGGCCAGCGCACGCGTGTCGCCCAGCGCGGCCTGGCGCGACATCGCGGGCAGCGCGGCCGATGCGAGCGCGATGCCGAACACGCCGAGCGGAAACTCCATCACGCGGTCGGCGTAGTAGAGGAACGAGATGGCTCCCGGCGGCAGCAGCGACGCGAGCAGCGTGTTGACGAAGACCATCACCTGCACCGCGGCCAGCCCGAAGACGGCCGGCAGCAGCAGCCGGGCGACGCGGGCCAGCGCGGGATGACGCAGCTCGCTGGACGGCCCGACGGCGAGCCCGGTCGCGCGCAAATCGGGCAGCTGCACGAGGAGCTGACCGACACCGCCGACGAGGACGCCGAGCGCGAGCGCCAGGATCGGCGGCTCGACGCGACCGCGCAGCGCGAGGACGCCGGCGATCATGCCGGCGTTGAGGACGGCCGGCCCGAGCGCGGCCGCGAAGAAGCGGTTCTCCGCGTTCAGCGCGCCCATGGCCAGGGCCGCCAGCCCGACCAGCACCAGGTACGGGAACATCACGCGCGTCAGCAGGGTGGCCAGCTCGGCCTGAGCCGGATCGGCGCTGAAGCCCGGCGCGATGATGCGCACGATCCACGGCGCGGCCACGATGCCGACCGCCGCCGTCACGGACAGCACCATCAGCGCGGCACCGAGCGTCGCCCGCAGCAGCCGGCGAAACTCCGCGCGCGAGTGCGCCGCCGCGTACTCGGTGAACACGGGAATCACGGCCGTCGAGAGCGCGCCCTCGGCGAGCAGGCGGCGCAGGATGTTCGGGATGCGGAATGCGACGAAGAAAGCGTCCGTGACCGGCCCGGCCCCGAACACGAGTGCGACCAGCATGTCCCGCGCGAACCCGAGCACGCGGCTCGTCAGCGTGGCGGCGCCGATGGAGCCGAGCGCGCCGACCACCTGGTGCTCGACGGTACGCGGCTCCGTCACCTTGAAATCGCCCACCAAGTACGGCATGATGCACGGCGTTGTCCACGGGCGCCACGCGCGCCCACGGGAGGAGCCATCAGGTGGCGAACACGAAGTCCTCGATCAAGCGCATCCGTCAGAACGAGAGGCGGCGGCTCCGCAATCGCACGATCCGCTCGCAGGTCCGCTCGGCGGTGAAGACCGCGCGCTCGACCGAGGGGGGCGATCTGCGCACCGCGATCGCGGACGCGATCCGCGCCCTCGACAAGGCCGTGACCAAGGGCGTCGTTCATCGCAACACCGCCGCGCGCAAGAAGTCGTCGCTGGCGCGGCGTCTCGCCACCGCGAAGTAGCGCTCCCGCGCGCTCATCGTCCGTGCCCGCCGGCCGCAGGTGATCGGCCGCGCAGCTCCGTGAGCATGGCCACCGCCTGCTCCGTGATCCGCTCGCCGGCGTCAGCGCCGTAGAGCGACGCGCAGCTGACGTACGTCGGCTCGGCGTAGTCGGCGGCGGTCAGCAGGTAGCCGAGGTAGTCATTCGACACGCCGGCCACGAAGCCCTCGCCGAAGAGCTCGCGCGCGGCGAGCTTCACACGCCGGCCGAGCGCCGTCTGCAGCTCGCCCGGCACGGCCACCCACGCCGCCGTCCCGAGCGCCACGCCGGTGAGCGCGCTCTGCCGCGGGAACGCGCCGCCGAGCGGCAGCGCGAGCGATCGGGGCACCCAGCGTCCCAGGCAGTTGCGCAGCGACAGCCGCGGTGCCGGCAAGGCGAGCGTGATCGTCTGCGCGCGCAGCGTCGCGTCGGCCAGTGGTACGGCGGCGCCCCAGCCGTCGAGCACCGCACGCACGAGCTCGGCGGCGACGCCGGGGAGCGCGGCGGCACCGTGGCGCGCGGGGCTCACGTCGCCGAGGGCGCCATTCACGAACAGCGCGGGTACCGCCAGCTGCTTCTCGATCGCGAGTGACGCGCTCCCGGTGACGTCGCCGGCCAGCTCGATGTTGCTCGGGCCGAGCATCGTGTTGTGGATCGCGAAATTCCAGACGACGGCCACCGGCGCACCATCCACGCGACGCAGCGCCAGCACGATCACGTCGTGATCCAGTGGCTTGCCGAGTCGGCTCCGCACCACACCAGGGCCGTCGATCCGCGCGACGCCGACGCGAGCTGGCGCACGGGACGCCTCCGCCATCCTCACGGCGCCGACGGCGGCCGCCAGGATGGCCTCGCGGACGAGGCCGTCGAACCGATCCATCGTCAGCACCTCGGCGAGCAGTGAGTGCACGAAGGCGCCGGGCCCCGAGTGCGTGTGCGAGGCCGACACGATGAGCGTGCCGACGTCCGGACCGAGCCGCGCCGTCAGCAGGCGCGTGAGCTCCTGATCGACCGCGACGAGATCGAGCGTGACCCACGTCACGCGGGTACCGTCCCGTTCCAGCGTGAGCGCTCGCGCGGCCAGCGGCTCGCGTTGACCGCGGCTCGGCTTGAGCCAGAACGCGTGTGGGTAGCGGCCGAAGACATCGGGGAACAGCAGCCGACGATCGAGGCTACCGTAGCCGCCGAGCGGCGTGCCGGGCGGCAGCGCGAGAACGGCGCGGCCGGCGCCGGCCGTCACACAGGCCTCGCACGCGGCGGCGCCGGGCCGCGCGAAGCCGAGCAGCAGCCCCACCAGCGTCAGGACGACGCCGGCGGCACGCGTCACCGGCACAGATCGACGACGAGGGCCGCGAGCTCGGCGCGCGCGTCGGCGCTCGACTTCAGCCGTCGCTCGGCGTGCCAGCAGCGGACGAGGCGGCGCGTGAGCGTCGCCCGCGGCCCCGCGGCCGCGCCGCGGGCGATGGCGTCGACGACCGGGGCCGGCTTGCGCACCGCGCGCGCGATCTGATCGACCGACTGTCCCTGCGCGGCCAGCTCGGCGATCGTCAGTGTCGCGCGCACGTCGGCGACGAGCAGGGCGAGGAGCCGCACGGGCTCCTCGGCCGCCAGCAGGCGGTCCAGCGTGCGCAGCGCCGCACCGAGCTCGCGACGCTGCACGGCACGCGTCAGATCGAACACGCCGCTCAGTCGCTGCTCGCCGACGACCGCGGTCACGTCCTTCACGCCCACGCTCGTGTTCTGCGGCCCGCCGGCCAGGGCCGCCTTGCGCGCCTCGCCGAGCAGCGCGGCGGTGTCGTCGCCGACCCACTGCACGAGCAGCCGCGCCGCGTCCTCGCCGACGGTGAGGCCGTCCGCCGCCGCGCGCTCGCGCAGCCACGCCTCGAGGGAGCGTCCCTCGCGCGCCGGCAGCGTCACCACCGCCGCCGGCGGCATCGCCTGCAGCAGCCAGTGATCGCTCCGGCGGTCACGCGAGGCGCCGAGTGGCTCGTCGGCGAGCAGCAGCAGACACGACGCGGGATTCGGGTCGCGCGCGTACGCGGCCAGGGCGTCGGCGCCCTTCGCCGGCAACTGGTGCGCGCGGCGCACAGCCACGAGCCGGCGCGACGTCATGAACGGCAGCGTGCTGGCGGCGCGCACGACCGCGTCCGCAGTGCTCTCGACGCCCTCCAGTACCTCGCGGCCGAGCGCCGCCTCGGTCGCGTCGGCAAAGAGGCCGCGGGTGACGGCGGACAGCGCGTCGTCGAGGAGCTGGGCGTCGGCACCGTGCACCAGCGCGAGCGCCGGCGGCTGCGCCCGCGCGGCCGACTGCAGGAGCGCCGCGTAATCCACCGGCGCCGCTCAGAACCGATCGATGGCGAGGCTCACGATGGAGCGCGCGATCTCCGTGGCCGCCTGCTGCAGTGCGCCCGCCTCGACGGACAGCGTCTGGGCAACGTCGCCGGCGACCGCGAAGTCCGCCTGCTCGCTCACGTTGTTCTGCTGGAAGAGCACCTCGTTGCGCCGCACGTCGCGCATCCGGAGATTGAGCGTCACGCCGAGCCGGTACTGCTGGACCACCAGCGACGGATTCACGGCGATCGGACCGACGCTGTAGCTGGTGACCTCGCCTTCGAGGATGGAGTCGGCCTCCTCGCGGCGGACCACGCGCAGACGGCCGTTCGTGGCGAACGCGTCGACGATGGCGCGCGTGATGACGCTTTCGACGGCCGGCTGCTGGGTCCGGTTGACGAACATCGGTACCGCCACGGTCTTGATGTGCTCGGGCAGCGTGCCGTGAAAGGAGTAGCCGCACGCTTGCAGCGCCGCGAGGCCGGCGAGCACGGCGACGGCCCGCAGCCCGATCGGCCTCACGCGCGCGTCACGATGTTCACGAGCCGGTTGGCCACGACCACCACCCGCTCGACGGCGCGCGCGCCCACCCACGGTCTCACCTTGTCGTCGGCGAGCGCCAGTCGCTGCACCCGCTCCTCCGGCGCGTCGACGTCGACCTGCAGCCGGCTGCGGACCTTGCCGTCCACCTGCACCACCAGCGTGACTTCCTTGCGGACGAGCGCAGCGGGATCGGCGACTGGCCACGCCTGCTCGAAGATGCTGTCGCCGTGCCCGAGCGCGGACCACAGCTCCTCGGTCACGTGCGGCGCGATCGGCGCCAGCAGGAGCAGCACCGTCTCGATCGCCTCGCGCAGCAGCGCCGCTCGCTCCGTGCCCGGCATGCGGTCGCCGGAGGCGCTCTCGAACGCGTAGGTCGCGTTGACCAGCTCCATGACGGCGCTGATCGCGGTGTTGAAGTGGAAGTCGTGCTCGATGTCGTCGGTGACCCGCCGGATCGTCTCGTGGATCGTGCGGCGGAAGGCGCGGCCGTCGTCGGTCGTTGCCGTCGCGCGGCGCGGCGCGGCCGCGACCGCGTCGCGCTCGGCGAGCACCAGCCGCCACACCCGGTTCAAAAATCGGCTGGCGCCCTCGACGCCGTGCTCGTTCCAGTCGAGGTCCTTCTCCGGCGGCGCGGCGAACAGCGAGAACAGCCGCGCGGTGTCGGCGCCGAAGGTGTGGATGAGGTCGTCGGGATCGACCACGTTGCCCTTCGACTTCGACATCTTCGCGCCGTCCTTGATGACCATGCCCTGGCTGAGCAGGGCCGTGAACGGCTCGTCGACCTTCACCATCCCGAGGTCGCGCAGCACCTTCGTGTAGAAGCGCGCGTAGAGCAAGTGCAGCACGGCGTGCTCGATGCCGCCGATGTATTGATCGACCGGCATCCAGTACTCGGCCGCGCTCCGCTCGAACATGCCGCGCTCGTAGTGCGGCGAGCAGTAGCGCAGGAAGTACCAGGACGACTCGACGAAGGTGTCCATGGTGTCGGTCTCGCGGCGCGCCTTGCCGCCGCACTTCGGACACGTGGCGTTCACGAACGAGGCGACGTCGGCGAGCGGCGAGCCGCCCTTGCCCGAGAGCTGCACATCGCGCGGTAGCACGACCGGCAGGTTCGCCTCGGCTTCGGGGACCATCCCGCAGCGCTCGCAGTAGAGCACCGGGATGGGCGCGCCCCAGTAGCGCTGGCGACTGATGCCCCAGTCACGCAGGCGATAATTGACCTTGGCCACGCCGATGCCGTGCTCGACGATCCAGTCGATGGCCTTGCGCTTGGCGTCGGCGACGCTGAGCCCGTCGAGGAACGCGGAGTTGATCTTCACGCCGTCGCCGGCATACGCCTCACCCACCCAGCCGTCGGGCCGCTGCACGGTCTCGACGATCGGCAGCTCGTGCTGGCGCGCGAACTCCCAGTCGCGCTGATCCTCTCCGGGCACCGCCATGATCGCGCCGGTGCCGTACCCCATCAGCACGTAGTCCGCGATGAAGAGCGGCACCTCTGCCCCGTTGAACGGGTTCACGACCTTCGCCCGCAGACGCAGGCCGCGCTTCGGCCGGTCGGCCGCGAGCCGCTCGATCTCGGACTGCCGCGCCACCTCGGCGCGGAACTCCGTCACCGCGCGCCGCTCGGCGTCGTCGGTCACGAGCCGATCGAGGAGCGGGTGCTCCGGCGCGAGCACGGCGTAGGTGACGCCGAACACGGTGTCCGGCCGCGTCGTGAACACGCGGATGTTCAGCTCGGGACGTCCGGCCACGGGCAGATCGAACTCGGCGCCCTCGCTCCGACCGATCCAGTTGCGCTGCATGGTGATGACGCGCTCGGGCCAGCCGGTGAGGCGATCGCACCAGGCCAGCAGCTCGTCCGCGTACGCCGTGATCTTGAAGAACCAGCCCTCGATCTCGCGCAGCGTCACCTCGGAGTCGCAGCGCCAGCAGCGCCCGGCCTCGACCTGCTCGTTGGCGAGCACGGTCTGGCACGACGGACACCAGTTCACCGTCGACCGGCGGCGGTACGCCAGTCCGCGCTCGAGCATCTTGATGAAGATCAGCTGCTCCCACTTGTAGTAGGACGGATCGCAGGTCGCGATCTCGCGGTCCCAGTCGTAGGACAGTCCCATCTTCTTGAGCTGCGAGCGCATGTAGTCGATGTTCTCGTACGTCCAGATCGCCGGGTGGACGCCGTGCTCGATGGCGGCGTTCTCGGCGGGCAGCCCGAAGGCGTCCCAGCCCATCGGGTGCAGCACGTTGAAGCCCCGCATCCACTTGTAACGGGCGAGCAGATCGCCGATGGCGTAGACGCGGACGTGACCCATGTGGATGCGACCGGAGGGGTACGGGAACATCTCCAGGCAATAGAACTTCGGGCGCCCGGGATCCTCGGTCGCCCGGAACAGCTTCCGCTCCTCCCACGTGCGCTGCCACTTCGACTCGATCTCGCGGAAGGGATACCGATCAGTCGACATTAGGCTTGATTTTTACCAGACTTAGCGAGCAGAGGCAAGGAAACGGGGGGCGCGCGGCCCCCCGTCTGGGTCTACTTGAACAGCGACAGCGGCTACTTCTTGACGCCCAGGTCGGCGAGCGCCTCGTTGGCCTTGGCCAGCGACTCCGCGTGCTTGCCGGAGTCGTGCAGCTTCTGGGCCTCGTCCAGCTTGGCCACCGCCCCCTTCACCTTCGGATCGTCCGCCTTCATCGTTGCCGCCGCATCCCGTCCCTGCTTGATGACCTTCGGGCACGAGCTTGCGAGGGCGACCCCGCTCGTGAGCGCCAGGCTCACGGCGACGGCCGCAACCATCAACGTCTTCTTCATGTCGACTCTCCCCCTTGGTGCGCCTGGCTGTGAGACGCGGATCGGCGCGCGACCATTCAACCACGACCCGGGCCCGCCGGTTCCTCCGTTTGCGACGGCGCCAGCGCGTCCGGCGCCGCCGGGTGGAAGTGCTCGTAGATCTTCTGCGCCATCCTCGGGGTCACTTTCGGGACGGCGGCGAGCTCCGCCACCGAGGACTCGCGCACGCGCCGGGCCGAGCCCAGCGTCTTCAGCAGGCTCGTCCGGATCGTCGGACCCACCCCGGGAATGGCGTCCAGCGCCGACTGGATCGTGCGCTGGCTCCGAAGCTTCTTGTGGTACGTGATCGCGAACCGGTGCGCCTCGTCGCGAATCTTCTGCAGGGTGTGGAGCGCGGGCGAGGTCTCGTCGAGCAGCAGCGGCTCCCGGCTGTCACCCTGATAGACCTCCTCCTGCTGCTTGGCGAGCGAGATCACCGGGATGTAGTCGAGCCCCAGGTCTTGCAGCACCTGCAGACCCACGTTGAGCTGGCCGCGGCCGCCGTCGATCAGCACGAGATCCGGCAGCACCGTGCCGAGCTCGAGCGCCCGCGCGAAGCGGCGGCTGAGCACCTCGCGCAGCGAGGCGAAGTCGTCGGCGCCGTCGACCGTGCGCACCTTGAAGCGCTTGTAGTCGTCCTTCTTCATGGCGCCGTTTTCCCAGACGACCATCGAGCCGACCTGCTCCGTCCCCTGGATGTTGGAGATGTCGTAGCCTTCGATGCGGTTCGGCAGGCCGGGAAGGTTGAGCGCCCGCTGCAGCTCCTCGAGGATGGCCTGCTGCCGGTTGCCGCGCGAGAGCAGATGGTTCTGCAGCGCGATGGCCGCGTTCGACTCCGCCATGGCGACGAACTCGCGCTTGCCGCCGCGCTGCGGCGCCTGCACCTGCACGCGCCGCTTCGCGATGCCGCCCAGCCACTCCTCGATCAGCTCGCGCTCGGGGATCTCGTCGGAGACGAGCACCTCGGGCGCCGGGGTCACGGGCTTGGCGTAGAACTGACGGATGAACGCAGAGAGGATCTCGCCGTCGGTCCAGCCGGCCACCTTGTCGAAGAAGAACGCCTCCTGTCCGACCAGCCGTCCCTTGCGCACGAAGAACAGCTGGACGCAGGCGTCATTGCCCTGCCGCACCACCCCGAGCACGTCCTGATCCACCTCGTCGGTGGAGATGATCTTCTGCCGCTCTCGCACCTTGTTGAGCGACTGGATCTGATCGCGCAGCACGCTGGCGCGCTCGAACTTCAGCTCCGTGGCCGCCTCCTCCATCTGGCGCGTCAGCGTCAGCGCGAGGTCGTCGTTCTTGCCCTCCAGGAATCGCTGGACGTCGCGGACCGTCTGCGCGTAGCCCTCCTGCGTCTCCCAGCCCGTGCACGGCGCGTTGCAGCGGTGGATCGCGTACTGGATGCACGGGCGCGGCAGCCGGCCGTCGATCTCGATCGAGCACGTCCGCAGCGGAAAGAGCTGGCGCGTCAGTCGCAGCGTCTCCCGCATGGCCGTGGCCGGATAGAACGGCCCGAAGTAGGTCGCGCCGTCATTGGCCACGCGGCGCGCGACGAGCAGCCGGGGAAATGGCTCGTTGGTGGTCAGCTTGAGGAACGGGTAGTGCTTGTCGTCGCGCAGGATGATGTTGTAGCGAGGCCGGTGCCGGCGCACGAGGTTGGCCTCGAGCATCAGGGCCTCGAGCTCGTTGTCGGTGACCACGTACTCCAGGTCGGCGATCTGGCGGACGAGGGCGTCCGTCTTGGCGTCGCGCGGCCGCGATTCCTGGAAGTAGGAGCGCACGCGGCTGCGCAGCGACGCCGCCTTCCCGACGTAGACGACCTGGTTCTTGGCGTCCTTGTAGATGTAGACGCCGGGCCGGTCGGGCAGGCGCGCGAGCTTGTCTTCGAGCGTGGTGCCGGAAGTCACGAAAAGTATTGTAGCGGTCGCGCGGGTGCGATTCGAGACCGGCGGGTCGCGCTGAGCTAGGTCGCGCTGACTTGCTGGCGGCGGAGGCCCCGGATGCGGTCGCGGAGCTCGGCGGCGTGCTCGAAGTCCAGGCGGCGGGCGGCGTCGCGCATCTCGGCCTCGAGCTCGGTGATGCGGCGCTCGCGGTCCGCCGGGCTCTCGAACGCCTCGGGCGTGGGCGCCTCCGCCTCCACCGTGTAGTAATCGCGCTCGTACACCGTCTGGAGCAGCTCGCGGATCGACGAGCGGATCGACTCCGGCGTGATGCCGTGCTCGGCGTTGTACGCGGCCTGGATGGCGCGCCGGCGCTCCGTCTCGCGCAGCGTGGCCGCCATCGACTCCGTCACGGTGTCGGCGTACATGATCACCTCGCCGTTGACGTTGCGGGCGGCGCGGCCGGCCGTCTGGATGAGCGACGTCCCGGAGCGCAGGTAGCCTTCCTTGTCCGCGTCGAGGATGGCCACCAGCGAGACCTCCGGGATGTCGAGCCCCTCCCGCAGCAGGTTGATGCCGATCAGGCAGTCGTACTTGCCGAGCCGCAGGTCGCGGATCGTGGCCACGCGGTCGAGCGTGTCGATGTCGGAGTGCAGGTAGCGCACACGCAGCCCGAGCTGCTGGTAGTACTCGGTGAGGTCCTCGGCCATGCGCTTCGTGAGCGTGGTGACCAGCACGCGCTCGTCCCGGTCCGCTCGCGCGCGGATCTCGTGCAGCAGGTCGTCGACCTGGTCCCCCGCCGGGCGGACGGTGATCTGTGGGTCCATCAGCCCGGTCGGCCGGATCACCTGCTCGGCGAGCGCGTCGCCGCCCAGCCGCAGCTCGTAGTCGCCGGGCGTGGCGGACACGTACACCGTCTGGCCGACCAGGCGCGTGAACTCCTCGAACGTCAGCGGCCGATTGTCGAACGCGGACGGCAACCGGAAGCCGTACTCGACGAGCGCCTCCTTGCGCGAGCGGTCGCCGTAGTACATCCCGCGGACCTGCGGCACGGCCACGTGGCTCTCGTCGATGATCACGAGGGCGTCCTTCGGCAGGTATTCGATCAGCACCGGCGGCGGCTCGCCGGGCCGGCGCCCCGTGAGATGCCGCGAGTAGTTCTCGATGCCGTGGCAGTAGCCGAGCTCGCGCAGCATCTCCATGTCGAAGAGCGTGCGCTGCTCCAGGCGCTGGGCCTCGAGCAGCCGGTTACGGCCGCGCAGGAAGGCGAGGCGCTCGCCGAGCTCCTCCTGGATGGTGCCGAGCGCGCGCTCGAGCTGCTCGGCCGGGGTCACGTAGTGGCTGGCGGGATAGACGTGCACCTCGTCGAGGCGCTCCAGCACCACCCCGCGCAGGGGGTCGATGCGGTGGATCGCCTCCACCGTGTCGCCCCACAGCTCCACGCGGAGGGCGTGCGTGTCCTCGTTGGCGGGGAAGATCTCCACCACGTCGCCGCGGACGCGGAACGTCCCCCGGTGGAAGTCGTAGTCGTTGCGCTCGTACTGGACGGCCACCAGGCGCCGCACGATCTCGTCGCGGTCGAGCGTCTCGCCGCTGCGCACCGACAGGTGCATGTCGCGATAGGTCTCCGGCGCCCCGATGCCGTAGATGCACGAGACGGAGGCGACCACCACCACGTCGCGGCGCTCGAGCAGCGACCGCGTGGCCGAGTGGCGCATGCGGTCGATCTCGTCGTTCACGAGCGCATCCTTCTCGATGTAGGTGTCAGACTGCGGGATGTACGCCTCGGGCTGGTAGTAGTCGTAGTAGGAGACGAAGTACTCGACCGCGTTCTGCGGGAAGAACGCCTTGAACTCGCTGAAGAGCTGCGCGGCCAGTGTCTTGTTCGGCGAGAGCACCAGCGTCGGACGGCCCACGTTGGCGATGAGGTTCGCCATCGTGTACGTCTTGCCGGAGCCCGTCACGCCGCGCAGCACCGCATGCCGCCGCCCGGCGGTCACGAACCGCGTGAGGTCCGCGATGGCCTGCGGCTGATCGCCGCGCGCTGCGTACTCGGACGACAGCCGGAACGCCGCGGGGGCGGCGGTCAGGACGGCGTGGGAATCGCCAGCAGGTACTTCCGCCACGAGTCGAGCAGCGAGTGCGCGTGCGGGTGACGCAGCATGTGGGTGGAGAACACGAACTTGGGATGCACCGGCTCGCGCATCAGCCGCATCCCGACCTCGTCGGGCAGCCGGTTGCCCTTCTTCAGATTGCAGCGCAGGCAGGCCGCCACCACGTTCGTCCACGTCGTCTCGCCCCCACGCGAGCGCGGCAGGATGTGGTCGACGGTCAGGCGCTCGCCGCGCCGGTGGCAGTACTGGCAGGTGTAGCCATCGCGCCGCAGGATGTTCTTCTTGTTGAAGGCGACCCGGTCGAGGAAGGGCTTGCGGATGTACATGGCCAGCCGGATGACCGCGGGTAGCGGAAACGCGCGTGATGGCGACCTGATCACGCGCGGAGAGGCCTCCACGGGTTCGGCTTTTCCGGCGAGCAGCAGCGTGATGGCGCGGCGGGCGTTGGTGAAATGCAGCGGCTCAAACGTGTGGTTGAGCACGAGTACTGCGATTTCGTCCATACTTGCTCGCTTAGCATAGTCGTCGGTCCCGAAGGTGTCAAATTGCGCCCGTCAGCACATCCGCGAGGATGCCCTCGCGCAGCCCCCAGTCGCTCACCGTCAGCTGATCGCAGCGGAACCGGTCCATGGTCGCCGTCACGATCGCGATCCCGGGCAGGATCAGGTCGGCGCGGCCGGGCTCGAGGCAGGGCAGCGCCGCCCGGCCGGCGACGTCGAGGGCGGCCAGCCGCGCGCGCTGCCGGTCGACGGCTGGCCGCGTCAGCAGGTGGCCCTGCACCCGCTCGGCGTCATAGGTGACAAGGCCGAGGTCCAAGGCGGCCAGCGCGGTCACGGTGCCGGCGCTGCCGACGAGGCGGTCGACCTGAGCCGTCGCCAGCGCCGACGGCAGCTCGCGCGCGAGCTGCTGCGCCAGCTCGTCCTCGAGCGCGCGGTAGCGCGCGGCATCGGCCGGCCCCGGAAATGGATAGCGCTCGGCGAGCGGGACCACGCCGAGCCGGAGGCTCACCGCCGCCGTGAGACGCCCCTGGCGCGCGAGGATGAACTCCGTCGAGCCACCGCCGATGTCGAACGCCAGCGTGGTGCCCGTCCCGGGACCCAGCGCCGAGACGATCCCGAGGAGCGTCAGACGCGCCTCCTCCTGGCCGCTCACGACGCGGACCCGGGCGCCCGTGACACGCTCGAGCTCGGCTGCGAACTGCGCGCCGTTGGCCGCCTCTCGCACGGCGCTGGTGGCGACGATCTCGATGCGCGTCGCCCCGCGGGCCCGGGCGCGGCCGACGTAGTCACGCACGACGGCGCTCGTCCGGGCCGCCGGCGCCTCCGCGAGCCGCCCGCTGGCGCGGACGCCCTCCCCCAGGCGCGTGACCTGCTGCGCGTGATCGACCACGTGCCAGCGGGCGGCGCCGGGTCGGGCATCGGCGACGAGAAGACGAACGGTGTTGGTGCCGAGATCGATGGTGGCGAGCCGCAAGAGGGCGCGGTGCCGCGCGAGCGGCCGCCCGCGTGGGGCGGCGCGCTCGCGCGAAGAGCCGGCGTCGTTACTTCTTCTGCAGCGTGCGGATGTAGTCCACGAGATCCCAGCGGTCGTTCTCGGGAAGGTGCTTCCACGGCGGCATGGCGCCGCGACCGTTCGAGATCTTCCAGAACAGCTCGCCGTCCGTCTCCGAAGCCACGCGGGCGGACGTCCAGTCCGCGGGCTTGGGCGGTGGCAGCGCGGCCGCGGCCGGACCGTTGCCGGTGCCATTGCCATGGCACGACTGGCAGTTGGTCTCGACGAGCTTCTTGGCGTTGGCCATGGCCGCCTTGTCGTTCTTCTTGTCCGCCCGTGGATTCTTGACGTTCTTGGCTTCCGGTGGCGCTTTCCAGTCGCTGCCCTGCGCCCACACGGCGGAGCCGGCGCCCACGGCGACGAGGGCCGCTGCGCCGACGACGATCAACGACCTCTGGAACGCCCTCATGGAATCTCCTCTCGCGACGTTGGTGTGAAGCAATTGCACGATACCACGCTCACCGACGACCGAGCGCCGCGAGCATGTCCGCTACTGTGGTGAACTTCACGCGAGGCCGTCCGGTTTCCTTGCCGCGCTGAACCTCGAGCTCGTTGAGGCGCTGCCAGTCCTCGTACGAGAAGCACGCCGGCTGGCGGCCGCGGACGAGGCGGTCGGCTGCCTCCGCGGACGGCGCGGTGGGCACGAGATAGCGGTCGGCGGCGAGGTCCTCCATCATGCACGCGACCGTCTCGGCGGCGTCGGGCTTGTTCGTCCCGATCACCCCGGTCGGTCCGCGCTTGATCCAGCCCGCCGTGTACTCGCCGGGTGCCGGCTTCTTGGTGTCGGGATCGAGAACACGGCCCTTCTCGTTGAGGATGACGCCCCACTTGTCGTTGAACGGCACGCCGGTGAGCGGCACGCCCTTGTAGCCGACGGAGCGGAAGACGAGGCCGACCGGCAGGTCCTCGAATTCCCCCGTCGCCTTCGGCTGCAGCGTGCCCGTGTCGGTGGCGTAGAGCTTGTTACGCACGAGCCGCATGCCGCCGACGGCGCCGGCGCCGTTGTCGAGGATCTCCACCGGCGAGACCAGGAATCTCAGGATGAGCCGCCGGCGCCGGCCGCTCGGCGGCCGGCGCGCGTAGTCCTGCAGCAGCTCGACCTTCTTCTGCGTCGCCCGGTCGCTCGTGCGCTCGATGGCGGCGCGGCTCAGCTCGTCGAGCTCGACCTCCTCCGGGACCGCGCTCACGTCGGCGTCGGCGAGCTCACCGAGCTCCTTGACCTCTGGATTGGTGAACGCGGCCTGCGCAGGGCCACGGCGACCGAGCAGGTAGACCTCGCGCACGCGACTGCCCCGCAGCGCGTCCAGCGCGTGGTCCGCGATGTCGGTCCTGGCCAGCTCCTCCGGCGTGCGACACAGGATCCGCGCCACGTCCACCGCGACGTTGCCGACGCCGACGATGGCCGCGCGCTCCTGCGAGAGATCGAACGTCAGGTCGCGGTAATCGGGATGCCCGTTGTACCAGGCGACGAACTCCGTGGCCGCGTGGCTGTTGCGCAGATCCTCGCCCGGAATGCCCATGCGGCGATCCGTCTGCGCGCCCGTGGTGTAGAGGACCATGTGGTAGTGCGCGCGGAGGTCGGCCACGCTGAGGTGCGCGCCGAGCTCCACGCAGCCGTAGAAGCGGAACCGCGGGTTGGCGGCGACCTTGTCGAAGCTCGCGGTCACCGACTTGATCTTCTGATGATCCGGCGCCACGCCGGCGCGCACGAGCCCGTACGGCGTCGGCACCCGGTCGTACATGTCGATCTCGACGACGAGCCCGGGCTGGCGAAACAGCTGGTCGGCGGCATAGTAGCCCGTCGGCCCGGCGCCGACGATGGCGACGCGGAGCGGCTCACGCTCCGTGCCGGGTCGCGCCATCAGGCGCGCGCCGCCGGCTTCTCCTGCTCGGCGATGAGCTGGAACTGCAGCGTGTCGACCTCGCCCTGGTAGTGGTCGCGCTGCGCCTTCACGACGTCGCCGATGGAGATGATGCCGACCAGCCGTCCCTGCTCGACGATCGGCAGGTGGCGAATGCGCTTGTCCGTCATCGTATAGCCGACCGACGTCAGATCGTCCTGCGGCACGCCGACGATGAGGTTGCGCGTCATCAGCGCGCTCACCGGCTTGTCGAACACGCCGGGCTCGTCGCGCACGGCGGCGCGCACGACGTCGCGCTCGGACAGGATGCCGATGGGGCGGGCGCCGGGATCGACGACGACCAGCGCGCCGATGTTGTGCTCGGCGAGCAGCGCGAGCGCCTGGCGGATCTGCTGATCGGGCTGGATGGTGACGACCTTGACACCTTTCCGGGCGAGCAGGCTGGCGATCGTCATGACGCGCTCCTTCCGTCCTGCCGCGCACGACGCGGCCGGGCTGCCTCGCATAGTAGCCGCCCGGCGCAGCGCGGGCAACGCGCGCCGCTCACCGCGCGCCCTGCGCGTTGGCCGCCGCGCACAGCGCCGCCAGCAGCCCATAGGCGCCCGCCAGCGGCAGCGCGACCTCGCGCACGGTGCCGGCGGTCCACGGCCAGAACAGCGCTCCGCCCGGCAGCGGCGAGTGGACGAGCCCGAACAGCGTGGCCGCGCTCGCCACGGCGAACGCGCTCGCGGCGAGCAGCAGGCGCCGGTCGATGAGCCACGCGAGTGCCGCCCCCCAGAGCACGGCGGTGAGGATGAAGCCGTTGCCGAGCACGAGCAGCGCGCGGTAGTTCAGCGCGGCGTCGCCCATCAAGTCCGCCGGCGACCTGCCGACGCCGCTCAGCGTGCCGCCGATCTCGATCAGCACGAACGCGGCGGCGACCGGGATGAACGCGACCGCCACCGCGGGGCCGTGACGGGCCGGCGAGGCGTGGAAGGCCTGCGCGGTGATCTCGAGCCCGATGTAGACGAGGATCGGCGCGACCGCCGCTTCGGGCAGCACGGCGAAGAGGAGCGACAGGGCACCCAGCATCGCGCCGATTCCGATCACCAGCCCCGTGGCCAGCGTGTACCCGGCGCGCGCGCCCATCGCCTTGTACGCCGGATGGCCGATGTACGGCGTGTTCTGCACCACGCCGCCGCAGAGGCCGGCCACCAGCGTCGCGCCCGCCTCGGTCAGGAGGATCTCGCGCGTGCCGTACTCGTCGCCGGCGGCGGCCGCCGACTCCGTGTTGTCGATGCCGCCGATGGTCGTCACCAGCGCGAACGGCAGCGCGACCGCCAGATAGGGCGCGGTCGCCGGCAGCGCGTCCACCCACGCCAGCGTCGCCCACGGCACAGCGAGCGCCAGGCCGCCCGGGGCCCACGCGGGAGCCGCGCCGCCGCGCAGCCAGTAGAGCGCGGTCCCGGCGGCGACCGCGGCGAGCGCGCCCGGCACACCCAGCGGCATGCGGAGCCGCCCGAGCATCGCGAGCAGCAGCACGCCGAGCGAGACGAGTCCCACCACCGGGTCGCGCAGAACCTTGAGCGCGGGCAGCGCCGCGATGAGGAGGATCGCCACGCCGGCGATCGAGCCGAGGAGCGCGGCGCGTGGCACGACGCGTCGCACCCAGTCGCCGGCGAACGCCAGCAGCGCCTTCACCAGGCCGATGGCCAGCGTGGTCGCCATGCCGACCTTCCACGCGAGCTCCGCATCGCCGGTGGCCAGCTTCACGGGCCCGAGCACGCCGAAGACCATCGCGAACAGCGTCGGCGTGTCGATGCCGAACGGCATCGCGGTCACGTCGTCGCGCCCGGTGCGCCGCATGAGCGAGACGGCCAGCCACGTGTACACGAGATCGCCGACGAGCACGCCGAGCGCGGTGCCGGGCACCATCCGGCCGAGGACGAGCCGGGCCGGAAAGCCGAACACGCCGATGAGGAGCGAGGACAGGACGATGAGCTGCGTGACGTTGTCGAGCGCCAGGCCGAGGAAGCCGTTGACGTCGCCCGGCGC
The DNA here is from genome assembly GCA_036265915.1 of Candidatus Methylomirabilota bacterium. Lineage (GTDB taxonomy): Bacteria > Methylomirabilota > Methylomirabilia > Rokubacteriales > CSP1-6 > AR12. The sequence goes on from DATAOC010000074.1 coordinate 35,241, forward strand.
GAGCCAGCGAAACGAGCGGCTACCGGGATGGCGCGAGAAGGTTTCTCGCCTCACGTCGCACCCGCCGCGCGAGCTCGGCGCACCACGCCAGCTCGCCGCGGTGGGCGGCCACGTCCTTGTAGTCGAAGTGGAGCGGCGGGCTCGTGTGCTCGTCCAGGTGCAGGCGCACGGTGTACGCGACGCCCTCGCCCGTGTCCTCGTCGAGCTGCGCCTCGATGCGCGGGTGCTCGCGCTTCGCGTGCGAGTTGAGAAACATCTTCACCCAGCGCGCCACCTCGTCGTACGAGCCGCCCGAGAACATGTCGTGCAGTGTAATAGGAGCGCGGTGCTTCTGTATCGGAGCGCGCGATCGCTCTCAGGCGTCGGTGGCCCGAGAGCGACCGTGGCGCTCCGTTGCTGTCGTTTCGCTGCTACGCGGCCTGGCGGCTCAGCATTCGTTGAAGCCGCAGGATAGACACTTCTTGCAGCCTTCCTCGTAGACGAAGGTGGCCTGGCCGCACTCCTTGCAGAGGTCGCCGATCTTGCGGCGGTCCTGTGCGCGGGGCGGCGCAAGCGGCGCCGTCGGCGCGCCCTCCTGCTTGAGCTGGCCGATGTGCTCGGCCAGCGTGCGGGCCAGCGCGTCGGGCAGCGACAGGATCTTGCCCGCGCCAAAACCCATCGGCTGGGCTCCGCCGATGCGGGCGAGCTGGCTGATGACCTCCTCGAGTCGTCGCTGAGCCGACAGCGGCGAAGGCAGCCTGAGCGTGAGCGAAATCAGGCGCCCGAGGGCTTCGGCCACCGCCATCGTGTCCGAGCCGCCCTTGCCGACCTGCACGAACACCTCGAAGGGCTCGCCCTCCGGCGTCTCGTTCACCGTGATGAAGGCGGTACCGATCGGCGTCTCCATCCGGTACGTCTTGCCGGACAGGCTGTGGGGCCGTGGCTTGATCACCACCTGCCCTGTGGTTGGCAGCTGCGCGGGCGCCTTGTCCTTCTTGCCGATGCCGACGTTCAGCACCTGCTCGCCCTTGCAGCCGTCGCGGAACACCGTGATGCCGAGGCAGCCCTGCTCCCACGCGAGCTTGTAGGCGCTCGCCACGTCGGCCTCGGTCGCGTCGTTCGGCAGGTTGATCGTCTTGGAGACGCCGTTGTCCGTGTAGCGCTGGAACGCGGCCTGGTGTCGCACGTGCCACTCGTAGCCGATCTCGTGGGAGGTCTTGAAGACGCGCACCGCGTCTTCCGGCACCCCCGGGATGTCGTGCAGCGTCCCCCGCTTGGCAATCTCCTCCATCAGCGCCGTCGAGAAGAAGCCCTTGTCGCGCGCGATCGACTCGAACGTCTCGTTGACGAACGTCAGCACGCGCTCGCCGTCCGGCTGCTTCACGCGATGCTGGAAGGCCAGCGCGAAGATCGGCTCGATGCCGGACGAGCAGCCGGCGATCATCGAGATCGTCCCCGTCGGCGCGATGGTCGTCACCGTGGAATTCCGCATCGGGCGCACGTCCTTGTAGATCGAGCGGCTCCAGTTCGGGAACGGGCCGCGCTCCTCCGCAAGCTTCGCGCACTGATCGTGCGACTTCTCCTTCACGAACGACATGAGGCGGTCGGCGAGATCGATGGCGTCCTGGCTGTCGTACGGGATTCCCATGAGGAAGAGCAGGTCGGCCCAGCCCATGATCCCGAGCCCGATGCGCCGGTTGGCCTTCACCGTCTGGTCGATCTCCGGCAGCGGGTACGGGTTCATCTCGATGACGTCATCGAGGAACCGCACGGCCAGCCGGACGACGCGCTCCATCTCGTCCCAGTCGATCGACCACTCGCCGCTCTCGGGGCGCCGCGCGAACTTCGAGACGTTCAGCGAGCCGAGGTTGCACGCCTCGTTCGGCAGCAGCGGCTGCTCGCCACACGGATTCGTCGCCTCGACCTGGCCCATCTCCGGCGTCGGATTGGCGGGGCTCGCGTTGATCCGATCGATGAACACCATGCCCGGATCGCCGGTGCGCCACGCCGCGCGGACCATCCGCTCGAACACCTCACGGGCGGAGAGCCGCTGCACGACCTTCTTCGTGTGCGGGTTGACGAGGTCGTACTCCTCCCCGCGCGCGAGCGCCTCCATGAACTTGTCGGTGGCGGCCACGGAAATATTGAAGTTCGTGATGCCGCCGTCGAGCTTGCAGTCGATGAACTCCAGGATGTCCGGATGGTCGACCTTGAGGATGCCCATGTTGGCGCCGCGCCGCGTGCCGCCCTGCTTCACCGCCTCGGTGGCGCCGTTGAACACACGGAGGAACGACACGGGGCCGGAGGCGCGGCCGCCCGTCGAGTTCACGATGTCGTCCTTGGGCCGCAGCCGGGAGAACGCGAAGCCGGTGCCGCCGCCGGACTTGTGGATGATGGCGGCCGCCTTGACGGAGTCGAAGATCTCCTCCATCGAGTCCCCGACCGGCAGCACGTAGCAGGCGGAGTATTGCAGGCCGTTGCCCTTGCCGGCGTTCATCAGCGTCGGCGAGTTCGGGATGAAGTACCCGTCGATCATCATGTCGTAGAACGCCTCGGCGACTTCCCGCACGGCCGCGGGGCTCCGGCCGTATCGGCCCTCGCCGGCGGCAATCGACACGGCGACGCGCCAGCACATCTCCTCGGGCGTCTCGACCACCTCGCCGTCCTTGCGGAGCAGATAGCGCTCGCGGAGGACGCGAAGGGCGGGCTCGGTCCATTGGCCGACTCGAGCGGGGCGGGCTTCCGGCACCACACCGCTGACACTGGACGTCGTGTTGGACCCGCTCATGGTGGAGACTCGACGTCCGTTGGTGTCAGCTTCCATAGGACTGCCCTCCCTTCGAGGTTTGAGGACGAGACACTACATGTTGTGGCGGGCGGCAATCTAGCACTCCGAATATGGTACCTGTCAAGATAAAACGTGTCCACACCCTATCCTCCGCGCATCCACGGTTCGTCCACCGGGCGGCGACGGACGCAGAGTCCGTGCGTGATATCCTTCGCGAAGTCGCGCGACGTGAAATTTCCGCACCCGCGCGTACGTCGAAGCCGCCAAGGGAGACGCTTGCATGAGGACGTGCGTGAGGCTGTGGGCGGTGGTATCGGCCCTCTGCATCGGGATCGGAGCCGCGCACGCCCAGACCCAAACGCCTCCACCAGCGCCGGTCACGCCCGCCCCGCCACCGGTCCAGGCACCGCCCGCCACGACGCCGCCCGCGACCACCACCCCGGGCGCGCCCGCCCCGGGCATGCCGGTGCCGCCGGCGCCTGGCACCGTCGCACCGGCGCCTCCGCCGGTGGCACCGGGCACCACCGGCGTCCCGGCGCCGCGGACGGCGACGCCGCCCGCCGTGGCTCCGCCCGTGAACAGCCCGCAGGCCAAGGTCTTCGGGCGCGTCCTGTCGGTCAACGACGCGGTCGCCATCGCACTCGAGACGCAGCCGTCGATCCAGGCGCGACTGAGCGACTACGCGGCGGCGGCGTTCCGCGTCGACCAGGCGTTCTCGCCGCTCCTGCCGCAGCTCACCGGGACCTGGACATTCGCGCGTGACAAGAATGCCTTCGCCGGGACGACGACCACGGGCACGACGGTGACGCGCACCGTGACGACGTTCACGAACACCACCGTCGCGCGGATCTCGCTGTCGCAGATCCTGTTCGACTTCGGCAAGAACTACGCGTCCACCGAGGTGGCGCGGCGGCTGGCCGAGGTGTCGCTCGAGGACACGGAGCTGCAGCGCCAGCTGGTGACGCAGACGGTCAAGGAGGCGTACACCAACATCAACTTCGCCCAGCGGCTCATCGCGGTGAACGAGCAGGCACTCCAGCGCGCGGACCTGAACCTGCGCTCGGCGCGGGGCTTCTTCGAGGTCGGCACGCGCCCGAAGTCCGACGTGACGCGCGCCGAGGTCGACGTCGCCAACGCGCGCGTGGACGTCATTCGCGCACGGAACGCCGAGCGGCTCGCCCGCGTCGCGCTCGCGACGGCCATGGGCTTGCCCGCCACGACGCCGCTCACGATCGAGGACAACCTCGTCTATCAGCCGGTGACGCTCGACCCCGTCCGGCTCCTCGACGAGGCGTTGCGCCAGCGCCCGGAGTCGCGGCAGGCGAAGCTTCAGGCCGACGCCGCGGACGGTCGGCTGAGGCGCGCGTTCCGAGATTTCTTCCCCGACATCACGGGCGGCGGCTTCTACGGCGCCACGCGACCGGACATGAACGAGATCTGGGAGTTGAACCTGAACCTGAACTGGGCCATCTTCGACGGCGGCAACCGCATCGCCCGGTATCGCGAGGCGAAGGCGAATCTGGAAGGTGCCCAGGCTCGTGTGAAGTCGACGGAGCTCGACATCTCCCGCGAGGTGGAGCAGGCGCAGCAGAACGTGACCGAGGCGCAAGAGCGCATCCAGGCCGCGCAGGTCGCCGTCGCCTCGGCGCAGGAGAACTTCCGCCTGGCGCAGGGCCGGTTCGACGCGGGCGTGGGCACGATCCTCGAGCTGACCGACGCCCAGCTGGCCCTGACCCAGGCGCAGAACACCGAGGCGCAGGCGCTGGCTGACCACCGGATCGCGATCGCCCGTCTGGATCGCGCCGTCGGACGGCGCTAGCGGGGAAATAAGGGCCCCTCGTGGGGCGTCCAAGTCTGTGATGAAGCGTGTCATTTCGGTCGTCGTCGTGGCCGGGCTGCTGGGAGCCGGGATCTGGGGCTATCTGTACGCGCAGGCCCGGGGCAACGCCCCGCGGTTCCGCACAGCGAAGGTCGAGCGCGGCTCGCTGATGGCAGCGATCTCCGCCACCGGCAGCCTGAACGCGGTGACGACAGTCCAGGTCGGCAGCCAGGTTTCCGGTCAGATCAAGGACCTCTTCGTCGACTTCAACTCCGTGGTGAAGCGCGGCCAGGTCATCGCGCGCATCGATCCCCAGATCTTCGAGGCGCAGGTCCAGCAGGCCCAGGCCGAGGTGGCCACGGCGCGCGCGGCCGTCCTCAACCAGACCGCCACGGTCGAGAAAGCGCGCGCCGACGTCGAGAACGCCCGCGCCGCACTCGCCCAGGGCAAGGCGCAGACGTCGAAGGCCGACGTCGTGCAGGCCGACGCCAAGCGCGTCTTCGACCGCAGCGCCGAGCTGTTCCGCCGCGAGCTCGTCGCCCAGGCCGACCGCGACACCGCGCAGGCGAACTACGACTCCGCGGTGGCGCAGTCGGAGTCCGCGCGCGCGACCGAGCAGGCGCTCACGGCGGCGATCAAGTCGGCCGAGGCGCAGCTGCGCGTGCAGGAAGCCGCGCTGCAGTCCGCGCACGCGCAGGTCGATCAGAAGCAGGCAGCGCTCGTCCAGGCGCAGACGAACCTCAACTACACGACCATCCGGGCGCCGGTCGACGGCGTCGTCGTCTCCCGCGCGGTCGACGTGGGGCAGACGGTGGCGGCCAGTCTGCAAGCGCCGACGCTGTTCACGATCGCGCAGGACCTGACGAAGATGCAGGTCGAGACGAGCGTCGACGAGGCGGATATCGGGCGCGTGAAGCTCGAGGACCGCGCGACGTTCACCGTCGACGCGTTCGCCGGGCAGCTCTTCAGCGGGATCGTGACCCAGATCCGGAAGGCGCCGCAGGTCGTGCAGAACGTGGTGACGTACACGGTGGTCATCTCGGTCCCGAATCCGGGCGAGAAGCTCCTGCCCGGCATGACGGCCAACGTCAAGCTCGTGTACGACCAGAAGCCGAACGTCCTGAAGGTCGCCAACGCCGCCCTGCGGTTCCGTCCCGCGGGTGTCGACGCGCCGCCCTCCGAGGCACCCGGCGGCGGCAGTGCGTCGGCGACCGCCGGTGGCACGCTCGGCGCCGGCCGGCCGTCCCTCGACGAGATGCGGGAGCGAGTGGTCAAGGGTCTCGGGCTCACCGCCGAGCAGCAGCGGAAGCTCGATCCCATCTTCCAGGACGTCCGCGAGCAGATGTCGGCCCTCCAGGAGGTGCCGGAAGGCGAGCGGCAGCAGCGCATGCGAAAGATCCTGGGCGATATGCGCGTCCGCATCCGCGAGATCCTCACGCCGACGCAGCAGCTGAAGTTCGACGCGACGGCCAGCGCCCGCGCGCGCACCAGCGGCGGAACCGCGGGACGCGTGTTCATCGTCGGCGCAGACGGCAAGCCGAAGGCGGTGCCGCTCACGCTGGGAATCAGCGACGGCAGCGCGACCGAGGTGCTGCGAGGCGACATCGGCGAGGGTCAGGAGGTCATCGTCGGAGGGGCGGTGACCAATCCGCGCGCGTCCGGCGGATCCGGCCAGCCGCCGCGGCTTCGGTTCTGACGTGGCCATCATCGCGACCCAGGGCATCACGAAGGACTACCGGCTCGGCCCGCACACCGTGCACGCGCTGCGCGGTGTCTCGGTGTCGGTCGATCCCGGTGAGTTCGTCGCGGTCATGGGACCATCCGGCTCCGGCAAGTCGACCTTCATGAATCTCCTGGGATGCCTGGACCGGCCCTCGACGGGACAGTACTGGCTCGACGGCCAGGATGTCGCGGAGCTGTCGCGCGACGAGCTGGCCGTGGTCCGAAACGCGAAGATCGGCTTCGTCTTCCAGCAGTTCAACCTGCTGCCGCGCACGAGCGCGATCGAGAACGTGGAGCTGCCCCTGCTGTACAGCGGCGCCACGCCGCGAGCCCGCCGGGACCGCGCGCGCGCCCGGCTGGCCGCGGTGGGACTCGCCGACCGCGAGCATCACCATCCGAGCCAGCTGTCCGGCGGCCAGCAGCAGCGCGTCGCCATCGCGCGCGCGCTGGTGAACGATCCCGCGGTCATCCTGGCCGACGAGCCCACGGGCAATCTCGACACGCGAACGAGCGCCGAGATCATCGCCCTGCTCCAGCGACTGAATCGCGACGGGCTCACCATCGTGCTCGTCACCCACGAGCCGGACATCGCGACGTTCGCCTCGCGGCACCTCGTCTTCCGGGACGGCCGCCTGATGAGCGACGAGCGCATCGAGCCGCAGGACGCGGCGGCCGTGCTGGCGACGCTTCCGGAGGAAGAGGTCGTCGCCTGATGCTCTTCCAGGCGCTTCGCATCGCCCTCCGCTCGCTGCGCGTGAACAAGCTGCGCACGGCGTTGACCATGCTCGGCATCATGATCGGGGTGGCCGCGGTCATCGCCATGGTGTCCGTCGGCGCCGGCGCGCAGGCGCGCGTGGCGGAGCAGATCCAGAGCCTCGGCTCGAACCTCATCATCGTGCTGCCGGGCAGCCGGAATACCGCGGGTCTTCGGCTGGGCCAGGGCAGCCAGGTCACGATCACCGAGGACGACGCCCTCGCCATCGCGCGCGAGATTCCGAGCATCCAGGCGGTGGCCCCGGCATCCCGGGGGAATGCCCAGGTCGTCTACGGCAATCTGAACTGGTCCACCACGATTACCGGCGTCACCGCGGACTTCTTCGAGGCGCGCGACTGGCCGCTCGACGCCGGCCGGCCGATCGTCCGCGAGGACATGGATGGCGCCACCAAGGTCGCTCTCGTGGGGCAGACGGCCGCCCTCAACCTGTTTGGAGAGTCGGATCCGCTGGGCGAGATCATCCGCATCAAGAAGGTGCCGTTCACCGTCGTCGGTGTGCTTTCGCGCAAGGGGCAGACGACGTGGGGCCAGGATCAGGACGACGTCATCCTGATCCCGCTCTCCACCGCAAAGAAGAAGGTGCTGGGCGCGTCGCAGGCGAACTCGCGCTCCGTGCATGCGATCTCGATCAAGGTGCAGACCGGAGAGGACATGGGCGAGGCGGAGGCCCAGGTGCGAACGCTCCTGCGCGATCGCCATCGGCTGCAGCCATACCAGGAAGACGATTTCTGGATCCGTAACCTGTCGGAGGTTCTCCAGACGCAGGAGGAGGCTTCGGCCGTCCTCACCTACCTGCTGGCCGCGATCGCGTCCGTCTCGCTGCTGGTCGGCGGCATCGGCATCATGAACATCATGCTCGTCTCCGTCACCGAGCGAACGCGCGAGATCGGGCTGCGGATGGCCGTCGGCGCCCGCGCGCGCGACATCCTCACGCAGTTCCTGGTGGAGGCGGTGACGCTCTCCCTCATCGGCGGGATCATCGGCATCATGCTCGGCGTCGGAGGCTCGAACGCCATCAGCTATCTCGCCGAGTGGCGCACGGTGCTGGCGCCGGAATCGATCGTGCTTGCATTCGGCTTCGCCGCGGCCATCGGGATCTTCTTCGGCTTCTATCCGGCCCGGAAGGCCTCGCGGCTCGATCCGATCGAAGCGCTCCGCTACGAGTGACGATGGCGCGCGGACGCCGCACGCGCCGCCGCCGTCGCGCACGCGCGGCCCCGCGCGCGGCGGCGCGGCCGCGCCCGCCGGCGACGCCGCGCACGACCGACCGCCCACGACGCGTCGCCACACCGCGCGCGCGGCCGTCCTCACGCCCAGCGGGAGCGAGCGCACAGGCCGATGCGGCAGTGAGCGACGCGGAGCGCGGCTTGCTGGCGCTGGCGCGGGAGCTCGAGGGCTGGGGCGCCGATGCGCTGCCCCGCGCGGTACGCGCCCTCGCCATCGCCTACGCGCCCGACGCCCAGCTGCCGAGGGCCGTGCACCGCGCGTGGCTCGGCACGCGGGAGGACAAGACCGCCGCCCTGGCGCTGGCGTGGGCGCGCGAGCAGCTGCGCCTCGCGCTCCAGGCCGTCATCGAGGCCACGCCGCCCTCGGCGCGCGGCGAGCTCCGCGTCCCTGCCGACACGCTGGCCTGGTTGCTCCTCGCCGGCTCGGAGTCCCTGGCGCACGAGCCGGCCTCGGCGGCGCCCGATCGCCTGCGTCTGCTCCTCCAGCTGATCGGCGAGGCGGCGCCCGAGTGACGCACGCCAGGCGCGCCGTCTCCGTCCTGCTCGCCGCGCTCGTCGCGCTCGTGGCGGCCGCGCCCGCCCGCGCCGACACGCCGGTCGAGGCCGCGCGCGCGCTCGTGGCGCGCTACGATCAGGACCCGACGCGCATCGACCGTGCCCGCGCGCTGCTCGAGACCGCGCTGGCCACGGACGCGCGCGTGGAGACGATGATCATGCTGTCCTACGTTCACTTCCTGTGGGCCGAGACGCGCGCGAAGACGGACGCCGAGAAGCTCGACGGCTACGAGCGCGGACGCACGGTCGGCGAGCGCGCGGTGGAGCTGGCGCCGAAGAGCGCGGAGGCGCATCTCTGGTACGCGATCAACACCGGCCGCTGGGCGCAGACGAAAGGGATCATGCGCTCGCTGTTCCTGCTGCCGACCATGCAGCGCGAGATCGACACGATCCTGGCCCTCGACCCGCGCTCCGTGCGCGGCTACTCGCTGGCCGGCAACGTCTACATGGAGGTGCCGCGCCTGGCGGGCGGCGACCGTGCCCGCGCCGAGGGCTACTTCAAGAAGGGGCTCGAGATCGATCCGCACTTCACCGTGCTGCGCGTGGATCTCGCGCGGCTCTACATCGCCGAGGGCCGCCAGGCGGACGCGCGACCGGAGCTGACGCGTGTGCTCGAGGAGCGCGCGCCCACGATGGTGGCCGATTGGAACGTCAAGGACGTCCCGCGCGCCCGCGCGCTGCTGCAATCGCTGGGCGACCGCCGCTAGACATCGCGGCCGTCATCGCGCGGCTGCGGCGGACACGGCGGCGCTGGAGCGCGACCGCGCTCGGTGCGATCGCCGAGGAGGGCGGCGATCCGTTTCGCATCCTGGTCGCCTGCATCCTGTCGCTGCGCACGCAGGACGCCACCACCGCCGCCGCCTCCGCCCGGCTCTTCGCCGTCGCCGACACGCCGAGGGCCATGCTGGCGCTCAGCGCCGCGCGCATCGCGCGCCTGATCTATCCCGTCGGCTTCTACCGCACCAAGGCGCGCGTCCTGCGCGGCCTGAGCCGCGACCTCCTCGAGCGCTTCGGCGGCCGCGTGCCCGATGACATCGACGCGCTGCTGTCGCTGAACGGGGTCGGGCGGAAGACGGCGAACCTCGTGGTCACCATGGCGTACGGCAAGCCGGGCATCTGCGTCGACACGCACGTGCACCGCATCTCGAATCGTCTCGGCTACGTGCGGACCGCGGACCCCGGGGCGACCGAGACCGCGCTGCGACAGCGACTGCCGCGACGCTACTGGCTCGGCTACAACGACCTTCTGGTCGCCTTCGGGCAGAACGTGTGCACCCCGATCGCGCCGTTCTGCTCGCGGTGCCCGGTCAGCTCGCTCTGCCGGCGGGTCGGGGTGACCGCTTCGCGCTGAGCCGCCCGCGCAGCCGGCGCAGTCGCGCCAGGTTCGCGAGGTCGGCCTGCGGCTCCGGCTCCTTGGGTGTCTCGAGCACCTTTGGCACGCGCGCGAACCGTCGGTCGTTGAGCAGCAGCCGGAACGGGCGAAGCCCGAGGTGGCCCCGCCCGATGTGCTCGTGGCGATCGAGGCCGGAGCCGAGCGGCGCCTTCGCGTCGTTCAGGTGGAACGCCAGCACGCGACGGACGCCGACGAGCTCGACGCACTCGTCCATCGCGCGCGCGTAGCCCGCGGGTGCGCGGATGTCGTAGCCGGCGACGAACAGGTGGCAGGTGTCGATGCAGACGCCGACGCGCGCCGAGCCGCCGATCCGCTGGAGCAGCGCGCGAAGCTCGCCGAAGGTCCGGCCCAGCACGTTGCCGGCGCCCGCGGTGTTCTCGAGCGCGATCTTCACGTGCGCGCCGCGCGTGGCGCGCAGCCCTTCGAGGACGGCGCGGGCGACCGCGTCGAGCCCCGCCTCGGCCCCGGCGCCCAGGTGCGAGCCCGGATGCACCACCAGCGCGTCGAGGCCGAGCGCCTCCGATCGCCGCAGCTCGTCGACGAACGCGGCCACCGCCTGCCGCCATCCGGCCGGATCGGGGCACGCGAGATTGACCAGGTAGGAGCCGTGCGCGAAAGCGTGACGCACGCCCGCGCGGCGGCGCTCGGCCCGGAACGCGCGCGCGTCGGCGGCGGCCAGCGGCGGCGCCGCCCACTGGCGCTGGTTCTTGACGAAGATCTGGATGGCGCCGCAGCCGAGCGCGCGGCCGCGCGCGGGGGCCAGGGCAAGCCCGCCCGCGACCGAGACGTGGGCGCCGAGCTCGTCCAGCGGCCTCTTCACCCGCGTGAGCCTAGCATGCTTGCCCAGCCGCCCCGGCGCGGGCGATAATCGGTGCGACGCCCGACCCCGACGCAAATCCGCTGGGTCCCGGAGGATGCTCCATGAAGCCGCGCGAGATCCCGTCCACCTTCACCACCACCTTCGAGTTCGACTACGCCGCGGCCGAGCCCGAGCTTCGCCGTCTGTACGAAAACGCCAAGCGCGACCAGTGGAACGCCTCACGCGACATCGCGTGGTCGGCGCCGCCGAGCGACGACGGCCGCATCATCGCCGACGAGCTCATCGACATCTACGGCAGCCCGCTGTGGGACCGCCTGTCCGAGAAGGATCGGGTGGCCCTCAACCGCCGCATCGCCGCCTGGCGCCTGTGCGTGCTCATGTACGGCGAGCAGGGCGCCCTGCTCGCGTGCAGCCAGCTCGTGGACGTCGTCGAAGGCGTGGACCAGAAGTTCTTCCAGGCCACCCAGGTCGTCGACGAGGCGCGCCACAACGAGGTGCTCGACCGTTACGTCACCGAACGCCTCGACAACCTCCGCTTTGCGATGCCGAAGAACGAGCGCGACCTGTTCGACTCCATCCTCACCGAGAGCCGCTGGTACCTGAAGACCATCGCCCTGCAGCTGGTGGCGGAGACGTTCGCCGTCTCGCTGTTCAAGATGATGGGCGAGAGCGCGCGGGATCCCGTCCTCGGCGAGGTGTGCAAGCGCATCCTCACCGACGAGTCGCGCCACATGGGCTTCGGCATGCTCGCGCTGCCGAAGGTCGTCCGCGAGGCCTCGGAGAGCGAGCGCCGCGAGCTCGAGGACTACACCTGCTTCGCGCTCGAGAAGACGCTCACCGGCTTCTTCCCGGCCGAGGCCTACGAGGACATGGGCTTCGGCGCCTCCGAGCTGGACGAGATCCGCCGCTACCGGCGGGAGACGGCTGCGTCCAATGACTACGCGCCGTTCCGGAAGTACTTCCGTCGCGACATGCACGGCTCGATGGTCACCAACCTGGCGCGGCTCGGCCTGCTCACCGATCGGGTCACGCCGCGGCTCGAGAAGCTCGGAATCAGTCTGCCCGGCCGCTGAGCGGCTTCACCAGCTCCGCGAGCCGCTGGTGGCGGTACTCCCAGAGCGCGCGGAGCTGGCGGCGCACCACGAGCGCGTGCGCCAGACGACCGAGCGGTCCCAGCGGGAGCCGGTACGTGACTCGGTCTTCCACCCAGGTGCCGCCGCCCTCCTCGAGAAAGCGGTGCCGGTGCTCCCAGCGCGCGTACGGACCGCGCACCTGCACGTCGACGAACCGGAACGGCGGATCCCACTCGCGCACGAACGCGCGCCAGCGTAGCGGGACCATTCCGAGCCAGCGCAGCCGGAAGTCGAGCACGGCGCCGGTGGTCATGACCACGTCGGGCGTCAGCAGGCGCAGCCGCAACGCGGGCGGCGTGAGGCGCTCCAGGCTGCCGGGCTCGGTGAAGAACGCGAAGACGTCGGGACGCGGCCGCGCCAGCCAGACGCGCGACTCGAAGACGTGGTCGGCCATGACGCGCCGGCTATCATAGGCAGGTGCCCCGGCTCAGTCAAACGCGCGCCTACGTCGCGCTCTTCGTGATCGCGTCGCTCTGGGGCACGTTCCCGGCCACCGCGAAGCTGGCCCTCGCCGACATCCCGCCCACGCTGCTGACGGCGATCCGGACCGCGGTCGCGGCGTCGTTCCTCGTCGCCCTCCTGCTGCGCTCCGGCTTCGACGCTGGCCGCGAGCTCACCGCCGACGCCGTCCGCGCGTTCTTCGTGCTCGGCGTCTGTGGTCTCGTCATCTCGACGCAGATCAGCTACTGGGGCATCTACACGACGACGGCGGCCAACGCGGCCATCTTGCAAGCGACGGCGCCGGTGATGGTGGCCCTCGGCGCGCGCGCCTACCTGGGCGAGCGCATGCGCCCGCGACAGCGCGTGGGTGTCGGCGTCTCGATGCTCGGCGTGCTGCTCGTCGTGACGGAAGGCCGGCTGGCCGAGCTGGCGCCGAGCGAGCTGCGGCTCGGCGACTTCCTCACGCTGTTCGCGCTGCTCGGCTGGACGGTGTACACGGTCTACGGCAAGCGCGTGCTCGCCGGCCACTCCCCTGCTTTGGCCACCACCGGCGCCTACGTGTGCGGCACGCTGGTCCTGGTGCCGCTGGCCGTGGTGACGGCGCCGCTGACGCCGCGGCCGCGACTGGCATCGGTGACGGCGTGGGCGGTGCTGCTCTATCACGCGATTCCGGGCGCCGTCGCGCACCTGTGGTGGTACGCCGCCGTCGAGCGCGTGGGGCCCAGCCGGGCGGCCATCTTCATGAACGTCACGCCCGTGGTCGGCATCGCGACGGCCGCGCTGCTCGTGGGCGAGGAGATCGGGCCGTGGCAGGTCGGTGGGGCGGCGATGGTGCTGGCGGGCGTGGCGCTGACGACGGGAGGCCGGGCACCGGCCCGGCCTCCCGCCCGCGGTTAGACCTTCTTCACCTCGGCCAGGATCTTGTCGGGATCCGGTAGCTCACCCTTGCCGTAGCGCTCGACGAACCGGACCTTGCCGGTCCGGTCGATGATGAACGTTGCGCGGGTGTTGGCGTTCCAGTCGGGCCAGTAGACGCCGTAGTCCTTGGCCACCGTGCGCTGCACGTCGGACAGCAGCGGATAGTGGCTGATGCCGACAGCCTTGGCCCAGTTCTCGTGGCTGAACGGGCTGTCCGTCGAGATACCCAGCACCTGGGTATTGGCCGCCTCGAAGTCGCTCACGCGCTTGTCGAAGGCGGGCATGCACTTGCTTCAGCCCGGCGTCCAGTCCAGCGGGTAGAAGAGCACGACGACGTTCTTCCCCTTGTAGTCGGCGAGGCTGACCTCCTTCAGGCCGATGCTCTTCAGCGTGAAGTTCGGCGCCTGGTCGCCGACCTTGAGCGTCTTTTCGTCTGTCACTCGGCGTTCCCCCTTCTCGCGAACGTGCGCGGTGTTTGAGTGAGCGTAGCACCCGGCGGGCGGGCCGGCGCCGGCGCCTTGCGAACGGTGGCCCACAGCTGGCGACGTCGCGCCTCCAGCGCCGCCGTCTCCACCCCAAGATACGCCGCCGCCGTGGTCACGCGTCCGGTGCTCCAGAGGCGCTCGAAGCGCGTGGAGAAGTTGGGATCACGCAGGGCGTGGTGATCCATCAGCACACGGCAGCCGGTCGCATCGAGGATGCGGAGAAGCTGGTCGATGCCGCGGTCCACGGTGCCTTCGGGCATGTCGCGCTCGACGTAGGACGGCGGCCCGGAGAGATAGAGCAGGGTCGGCCGCTGCTGGATCAGCCATCCCGTCGCCACCGCCGAGAGCGGCCCCTGCACGTCGGAGGCGAACACGAACCGTTCGCGCTCGGCGGCGTCCACGACGGTGAGCGCCACCACGTAGCCGAGCGGCGTGCCCTCCAGGCCGTGCGGCAGCGGCGGGGAGACGACCAGCTCCACCGCGGGCTCGCGGCGCCGCCAGCCGTCGGCCGCCTGCAGCTTGCAGACGCCGGCCAGCGCCGACCACAGCGCGGCGCCGCGGCGGCTCTGCTGCCCGCCGACCATCCGCCGCGGCTCCTTGGCGAGCACCATCCGCCCGGCGTACGTCGACGGGTCGGTGCGGAAGTGGTCCTCGTGATAGTGGCTGACGAACACGAGGCTCGCGCGCGCGGCATAGGCCGAGATGCGGTCGTTGGCGCGGCGCAGCGCCTCCCACTCCGGCTCGGCCGGCGGCAGCCCGTAGCGTGCGGGCGCCAGGCTGGCGCCCGGATCGATGAGGATGGTGGTGTCGCCGGCCTCGACGTAGGTGGCCATCGAGCGCACGCCGAGCGACTCGGCGGCGAGCGGCAGCACCTTCATCGCGCGCCGGCGCCGGCGGCGCCGGCTAGATGCATCGCCCGCCGTCGACTTCGATGGTGGTGCCGGTGATCATGGCGGCATCGTCGGAGGCGAGGAACACGGCGGCGCGCGCGATGTCCTCCGGCTGGTTCAGCCGGCCCAGCGGGACGGTCGCCTCGTAGCGCGCGAGGCCCTCGGCGTCCACCTGCTGCTTGCCCATGAACGTGGGCAGCATCGGGGTGTGCGTGGCCACCGGACAGATCGCGACGACGCGCACGCCGTGCGGTGCGACCTCCAGCGCGAGCGCCTTGGTGAGCGTGATGACCGCGCCCTTCGACGCCGCGTACACCTGGCCCCCCGGCCGCGGGCGGATGCCCGCCGTCGATGCCGTGACCAGGAACACGCCGCGCTTCTGCCGCTTCATCACGGGCATCGCGTACTTGGCGCCGAGGAAGACGCCCTTCACGTTGACGTCGAAGATCTTGTCGTACACCGCGTCCTCGACCTGCTCGACGTCGGTCTTCCACTGCGGCACGCCGGCGTTGGCGAAGAAGATGTCGAGGCGGCCCCACAGGGACACCGCGCGCTCCACCATCGCCTGGTTGTCGGCCGCGCGCGAGACGTCGGCGGCCATGACCGCAGCCGTCCCGCGGTCGCGCTCGATGGCCGCCACCGTCGACTTTGCGCCCGTCTCGTTGACGTCGACCACCAGCACGCGCGCGCCCTCGGCCGCCATGGCCAGAGCGCTCGCGGCGCCGATGCCGGATCCGGCGCCGGTCACGATCGCCACCCTGTTCTCGAGCCTCATCGTCTCCTCCTACAGCGCCAGCTGCGCCATCGTTCGCACC
>DATAOC010000075.1:0-13884 GCA_036265915.1 Candidatus Methylomirabilota bacterium
CACCGCCACGCCGACCTTCTTCGTGAACGGCACACCGCTGATCGGGGCGCAGCCGCCCGAGGCGTTTCGCGAGGCGATCGACGAGGCCCTGAAGCGCAGGGCCGCGCGCTGATGCCGTACGTGCGCGTGGCGCGCGCATCCGACATCCCGGTCGGCAAGGGGCGCTTCGTCGACCATGGCGCGCTGGCCGTGGCCGTGTTCAATGCCGGCGGCGGCCGGTTCTACGCCGTGAGCGCGCTGTGCCCGCACGAGGACGGCCCGCTCGCCGAGGGCTGGGTGGAGGGCGACGCCGTCGTCTGCCCATGGCACGGCTTCGACTTCGACCTCGCCAGCGGCGCCTGCCGCGTCGCCGACGACCTGTCGATCGGCGTGTACCCCACGCGCATCACCCAGGGCGTGGTCGAGGTGGAGCTGCCGTGACCGCGCCCGTGAGCGAGTACGTGAGTGTGGCGGCTTCCAGCTGGCAGCTGCGACGACCGGGCGTGCACTGGAAGGTGCTGTACGAGGACGGTCCGCGGCAGACGGTCCTCGTGCGCTACGAGCCCGGCGCCCTCGTCCCGCGCCACCGCCACCTCGGGGAGGAGCAGATCTTCGTCCTCGAAGGCAGCGTGTCCGACGACACGGGAACGTGCGGGGCGGGCGACTACGCCCGCCGGCCGCCCGGCTGCGTGCACAGCGTGCGCAGTCCCGGGGGCGCGCTGGTCCTCGCGATCATGACCGGCGGCACCGAGCCCGTTCCCGAGGCAGGGGCGGCAGAGGGTGTGAACTCCAAACGCGGCTAGGGTACGACCATGGGCGAACGCGCCGTGAAGCACGTGAGGAAGTTCCTGGGGCAGCGCCTGCGCGCGCTCCGCAAGCAGCGCGCTCTGAGCCAGGAGCGGCTCGGGGACCGGTCGGGTCTGTCGGGCAAGTTCATCGGCGAGGTTGAACGCGGGGAGAAGTCGATCTCGATCGACAGCCTCTATCGTGTCTCGGTCGCGCTCGAGATCCCGCTGCGCGAGCTGACGGACGTCCGCGCCGACAAGCCGTCGGCCGTGCCGAGCGAGGAGGCGGAGAAGATCTTCGCGCTCGTCTCCGGCCGCCGGCGTCCCGAGGACATCCGCAAGGCCTACAAGGTTCTCGTCGCGATGTTCGGCCGGGCGTCATGATCGAGTGACGAGCGATCAGCTCTGGCTCACCATCGGGCTGCTCGGCCAGGCGCTCTTCTCGGCGCGCTTCCTCGTGCAGTGGATCGCGTCCGAGCGGCGTGGGCGGAGCGTGGTACCGCGGGCATTCTGGTATTTTTCCGTGGGCGGCGGCTTGACGCTGCTTGCCTACGCGATCTACAAGCGCGATCCGGTGTTCATCCTGGGACAGGGCGCCGGCCTGTTCGTGTACACGCGCAACCTCTGGCTGATCTACCGGCCGGCCCCGTCGGCGGCGCAGCACTGATGCTACACTCCCCGTAATTCCTGCCGTGAAGGAGACGACGGTGCCGTCGACCATCAACTGGAGCCAGGTGTACACGCGTCCCACCCTCATGATCCCGGGCCCGACCGAGCTGGCCTTTCCCGTCATCCAGGCGCTGAACCAGCCGCCCACGATCCAGTACGATCGCGGCTTCGACGAAGGCGTGCTGGAGCCGACGACGCTCGCGCTGCGCGACGTCTTCCAGACGAAGCACGAGGTCATCATCATGCCGGGCTCCGGACGCACGGCGCTGGAGGCGGGCGCGCTCTCCGTGATCGAGCCGGGCGACCGTGTGCTCGTCGTCGGCGCCGGCTCCTTCGGCACGCTCATGCGCGAGATCATGAATCGCGTCGGCGCCGACATGACCGAGTTTCCGGTCGAGTGGGGCGCGCGGCTCGATCTGGACCGGCTCGCGCACGAGGCCGAGCGTCTGCGACCCAAGGCCATCACGCTCGTTCACAACGAGACGTCGACCGGCACCACCTACCCCGCGGCCGACGTCGGTCGCATCGCGCGCTCGGTGGGCGCGCTCTTCCTGCTCGACACGGTGTCGTCCATCGCGGGACTCGACGTGCGGACCGACGAGTGGGGCGTGGATCTGAACATGACGGGCTCGCAGAAATGCCTCGGCGCGCCACTCGGGATGTCGCTGGTGGCCGTCAGCCCCCGCGCGTGGGAAGCCATGGAGCGGCGCAAGGTGCGCGCGCACTCCTACGCGTATGACCTGCTCCGCTGGCGCGAGCAGTGGATTCCCGTCTCGCGCGGCGGCAAGGTGCCGGACGGAACGCCGCGGCGGCAGCCGGTGTCCATTCCCACCCAGCTCACCAGCGCGCTGCAGGTCGCGACGCGACTCATCCTCGAGGAAGGCCTGCCCGCCCGCGTGCGCCGCCACGAGCTGGCCGGCACCGCCCTTCGCAAGGGTGTGGCCGCGATGGGCCTCGAGATGTTCCCCGACACGACCATCGCGTCCAACAC
Organism: Candidatus Methylomirabilota bacterium; assembly: GCA_036265915.1. Taxonomy (GTDB): domain Bacteria; phylum Methylomirabilota; class Methylomirabilia; order Rokubacteriales; family CSP1-6; genus AR12. The sequence goes on from DATAOC010000075.1 coordinate 2,425, forward strand.
CGTCTCCTGCGTGCGGGCGCCGAAGAACATCGACCCCGCCACCGTCGTGCAGCGCATGCGCGAGACGTACGGCATCCTGATCGGGACCGGCCTCGAGAAGATCCGCACGTTCACGCTGCGCATCGGGACGATGAGCCTGACCGCGAGCCCGCAGTACGTGCTGCCGACGCTCTCCGCGCTCGAGCTGACACTGCGCGATCTCGGCCACAAAGCCGAGCCGGGCGCCGGCGTCGCCGCCGCCCAGACCGTCTTCGCCGACGCCGCATGATCGTCGTCCCCGACGACTTTCCGAGCGTCTTCGAGAACACGCCAGCGCATGAGGCCGCGCGCAAGCTCGGCGAGACGAAGGTGTACGCGGCGCGCGGGGCCGACGACGAGCAGGAGCTGATCCGGCGCATCGATCGCGCGCGGGTGGCCATCAACATCCGCGCGCACGCGCGCTTCACCGACGGCGTGTTCGCCGCGTGCCCGCAGCTGAAGATGATCTCCATCTGGGGCACCGGGACCGACAACATCGACCTCGAGGCGGCCGGCCGGCGCGGCATCACCGTGTGCAACACGCCCGGTGTCAACGCCTTCGCCGTCGCCGAGCACACGCTGACGCTCATGCTTGCCGCCGGCCGGAAGATCGCGCGCATCGATCACGAGATGCGCGCGGGCGCCTGGCCGCGCGAGATGCTCACCCAGTGTCTCGGCAAGACGGCCGGCGTGTTCGGGACCGGGGCCATCGGCGCCCGCGTGGCCACGCTGGCCAGGGCCATCGGCATGGACGTCCTGGCGTGGAGCGCGCGCGGCGACGAGGCGCACGTGCGGTCGCTCGGCGCACGGCCGGCCTCCAAGGACGAGATCCTGAGGACGGCGGACTTCGTGTCGCTGCACATCCGTCTCACCCCCGAGACGCGGGGCTTCCTCGGACGCAAGGAGCTCTCGCTCATGAAGCGGTCGGCGATCCTCGTCAACACCGGCCGCGGCGCGCTCGTGGAGCGCGACGCGCTGCTCGACGCGCTCGCCAACAAGAAGATCGCGGGCGCCGGGCTCGACGTCTTCCACGACGAGCCGCTCAAGGCCGGCGATCCGATCCTCGGCTTCGACTCGGTCGTGCTCTCCCCGCACAATGCGGGCCAGACGCCCGAGGTCATTCGCGACGGCCTGCTGCGCGCAGTGCGGAACGTCGAGAGCTTCCTGAAGGGATCGCCGACCGACGTCGTCGTTGCGCCCGTGAAGTAGCTGGGAACCTGCAGTGCCTGTGAGCTCGAGGAGGAGGGCTGACCATGGCGAAGCGACCGGTGCGGCAGAGTAATGGCGGCGCACGCAGCACGGCACAACCGGCCGGAGGCGGCCGCGCCGATCAGGCGCGCCGGGTGGCCTCCGAGGCCGCCAAGGCGGTGATCACGGGAATGGCGGACGTCGCGCGCGCGGTGGCCGAGGTCACGGCACCGGCAACCCGACGGACGATCGCGGCGGCGGAGGCGGCGGGCCGGGCCGCGGTAGACGGCGCGACGCAAGCGTCACAGACGGTCAGCGAGGTCTTCGTCGGCGCGGCCGAGGGCGCGCGCAAGGCCGTGTCGAGCACGGGCCGCGCCGCCGAGCGCGCGTCAGGAGCTCCGGCGAAAAAGCGCCGGCGCGCGAGCCGGAAGCGCTAGCGTCAAGACGTCCGGGGCGACCGGGGTCAGCGTCGCTGGCCCCGGTACCACTCGTAGATCTCCTCGCCGGTGGTCATCCACACGCCCTTCTTCTTCCGGATGTAGTCGTACACCGCCTCGAAGTACTTGATCCGGTGGGGCACGCCCGAGTTGTACGGGTGGACGGCGAGCGCCATCACGCGCGGCTGCCGCGCGCCTTCCGCGTAGAGGCGATCGAAGTGATCGGTGCAGCGGCGGAGCCACTCGTCGGACGTGTGGTGCTGGATGACCATCATCGGGATGTCGTTGAGCTCGATGGAGTACGGGACGGAGACGAGCGGTCCGTGCGTGGTGCGAATCTCGTACGGCTGCTCGTCGTTGACCCAGTCGGAAACGTACTCGATGCCCGCCTCCTTGAGCAGGTCGAGCGTCTCGAACGTCTCGGTGAGCCCGGGCCCCAGCCATCCCTTCGGCTTCTTGCCGGTGAATTTCTGGATGATGCCGATCGAGTCCCGGATGACGGCGCGCTGGTCGGGCTGGACGTGCATGGCGCCCTGCTTCACCGCGTGGCCCATGAACTCCCAGCCGGCGTCGAGCATCGCCTGCGCCACCCGCGGGTACGACAGGCACACGTTGGCATTGATCGAGGTCGTGGCCGGGATCTTGCGCCTGGTGAGCGCCTCGTGGAGTCGCCAGAAGCCCACGCGCATTCCGTACTCGTGCCACGCCCAGTTCGGAACGTCGGGCACCGTCTGCACGCCCTGCGGCGCGGTGAGGTACTGCCGCGCCATCGGCTTCTCGAAGTCCCACTCCTCGATGTTGACGATCGTCCACACCGCGATGCGGGCGCCCTTGGGCAGCTTCCACGGCTTGCGGTCCACGATGGCCGAGTAGTCGAAGCGCTCGTGCGGCAGTCTCACGTGCCCCTCCCGGGTCGAAGTGGGCTCTATAGTACAATCCCCGCCGTGGCCAGGGCCGTCGACGCCGTCGACATTCACGCGCACTACTTTCCGGAGCGCTATCTGCAGCTGATCGAGCGCTCGGGCGGCGCCTTCGGCGCCAGCCTCGACCGCAGCAACAGCAAGGGACCGTCGATCGTCATGCGCGGCTCCCGGACACCGCCACTCGACCCGACGTACTGGGACCTCGACCGCCGCCGCAAGGTGATGGACCGTCAGGGCGTCGCCGTGCACGCGCTCTCGCTCACCGTGCCCATGGTCTACTTCGCCGACGGCGACCTCGGCCAGCGCCTGGCGGAGGCGGTGAACGACTCGATGAGCGAGGCGCATCGCGCCTTCCCCGACCGCTTCGTCGGCTGCGCCACGCTCCCGATGCAGGACCCCAAGCGCGCGGTGGCCGAGCTCGAGCGCGCCGCCGCGCTGCCCGGCATCAAGGGCGTCTATCTCGGAACCAACGTCAACGCGCGCGAGCTGTCGGATCCCGCGTTCGAGCCGGTGTTCGCGGCGTGCGCCGCACGCCGCCTGCCGGTGCTGCTCCACCCGATCAACGTGATCGGGGCCGCCCGCCTTGGCTCGTTCTACCTGAACAACCTGCTCGGCAACCCGTTCGATTCGGCGGTGGCGGCCGCGCATCTCGTCTTCGGCGGCGTGCTGGACCGGCATCCGAAGCTCGAGGTGTGCCTGCCGCACGCCGGCGGCGCCATGCCATACCTCGTCGGCCGCCTGCAGCACGGCCAGCGCGTCCGTCCCGAGAACCACAAGGTCGCGCGCAAGCCGTTCGCGGCTTACCTGCGCCGCTTCACGTACGACACGATCAGTCACGCGCCCGAGTCGATGCGCTATCTCATCGGGCTCGTCGGCGCCGACCGCGTCATGCTCGGCAGCGACTATTGCTTCGACATGGGGCCGGCGCGGCCGCGGGAGATCGTCGACACGCAGCTGCGGCTGTCCGCCGCCGACCGCCGGCGCATCCTGTCGGGCAACGCGCGCCGCCTGCTCGGGCTGTGACCGCGGAGTTCTGGGTCACCCAGGCCTTCAACGGCCTGTCGTACGGCGCGCTGCTGTTCCTGCTCGCGAGCGGGCTGTCGCTGATCTTCGGCGTGATGCGCATCGTGAATCTGGCCCACGGCTCGTACTTCATGCTCGGCGGCTACGTCGGCCTGTCCGTCGTCTGGCGCACCGGGAGCTACGTGCTGGCCCTCGCGGCGGGCGCGCTCGCGGTGGCCCTCGTCGGCGTCGCCATGGAGCGGCTGTTCCTGCGACGCCTCCCCGGACAGACGCTCGGCCAGGTCCTGATGACCATCGGCTTCGCCCTGATCTTCCAGGATCTGGCCCTGCTGATCTGGGGCGGCGACCCGTACACCATCCGCGTGCCGGCTCAGCTCTCCGGCGTCATCACGGCCGGTCCGGGGCGCTTCCCGGTCTATCGGATCTTCATCGTCGCGGTGGCGGTGATCGTGGGGGCCGCGCTCTGGCTCGTGCTCGACCGCACGCGCGTGGGCGCGATGATCCGGGCCGCGGTGGACGACGCGGAGATGGCACAGGGGGTCGGCATCCGGGTGCCGCGCGTGTCGCTCGGCGTCTTCGCGCTCGGCGCGGCGCTGGCGGCCTTCGGCGGCGTCGTCGGCGCCGGCTTTCTCGGCGTCTATCCCGGCCTCGACTTCGAGATCCTGCCCTATGCGTTCGTGGTGGTCATCGTCGGCGGCCTCGGCTCGCTCCCCGGGGCCATGGTCGGCAGCCTGATGGTCGGGCTCCTCGACAACTTCGGCAAGGCGCTGTTCCCGGAGCTCTCCTACTTCACGCTGTTCGCGCCGATGGCGCTCATCCTGGCGCTGAAGCCGACCGGTCTCTTCGGGCGCGCGTGAAGGACCGGGCGGTGCTCGCGGGCGCGACGGCCGTCGCGCTGGTGGCCGTGGTGGCGCCGTTCCTGCCATCGTATCCGCTGACGCTCGTCACGCAGGTCGCCATCATGGCGGTCCTCGCGATGAGCCTGGACGTGCTCCTCGGCTACACCGGCTTGCCCTCCCTCGGGCACGCCGCTTATTTCGGAGTGGCGGCGTACGCGGTCGGCATCCTGAGCACCGAGCGCCAGGCGGGCTTCGTCACCTGCCTGCTGGCCGGGCTGCTGCTCGCCGCCCTCACCGCGGCGGTGTTCGGCCTCGTCGCCATCCGCGCCACCGGCACGTATTTTCTGATGATCACGCTCGCGCTCGGCATGGTGGTGTGGGGACTCGCGTTCCGCTGGGTGTCGATGACGAAGGGCGACAACGGCATCGCCGGCGTCCCGCGCCCGGACCCCGGGCTGCCATGGAATCTGAACGCGCCGCTGCCGTTCTTCTATTTCGCGCTGGCGGCGGCCGCGCTCGCGTGGATTGCCCTCGGCACGCTCGCGCGGTCGCCCTTCGGCCTCACGCTGAAGGGCATCCGCGAGAGCGAGACTCGCATGCGCGCGCTCGGCTACGACGTGTGGCTCCACAAGTACCTCGCCTTCGTCATCGCCGGGCTCTTCGCCGGCTTCGCCGGCGTGCTGTGGGCCTACTACAACGGCTTCGTCAGCCCGGTCGACGTCCAGCTCGTCACCTCGGTCGAGACGCTGTTGATGGTCGCTCTCGGCGGCCCCGGCACGCTGGCAGGGCCGGCGCTCGGCGCCGCCGTCATCGTCTTCCTGAAGAACTTCGTCAGCGTCTACACCAAGCGCTGGCTGCTCATCCTCGGCGCCGTCTACATCGGCGTCATCCTCTTCGCGCCGCGCGGGGTGCTCGGCGCGTTCAGATCGACACACCGCTGACACACGGAGCCACGACCATCTCCGGCCAGCCCACCCACGCTTCGAACCGCTCGCGAGCCATCGCGAAAACCGCCGCCACGACCATCTCCGGCCAGCCCACCCACGCTTCGAACCGCTCGCGAGCGATCGCGAAAAGGAAGGAGACCAAGACATGATCAACGTGCGTCTCGTCGCTTGCGTCGTTCTGCTCGCCGTCGCGGCCTCGGTGGGGGCGCCGCCGGGCGCGCCCGCACAGTCGGCGCCGATCAAGATCGGCTTCCTGGCACCCCTCACCGGCCCGTTCGCCCAGATCGGCAAGGACATGGTCAACGGCAACCAGCTCTATCTCGCCGAGATCGGCAATCAGGTAGCCGGTCGGAAGATCGAGGTGATCGTCGAGGACGACGAGGGCAATCCGGCCACCGCCCTCAACAAGTCCCGCAAGCTCGTCGATCAGGACAAGGTCGCCATCCTCACCGGCGGCATGCTCGCCAACGTCGGATATGCCCTGCAGCCGTACATCGATGCGCAGAAGATACCGAGCACCTTCCCGGTCATCGCGGCCGACGACCTCACCCAGCGCAAGCCGGCGAAGTGGATCGTGCGCACGGGCTGGTCCACCAGCCAGCCGATGCATCCCTTCGCCGACTGGGCGCTGAAGAACACGAAGTACCGCAGGGTGGCCGCCATCGGGATGGACTACGCGTTCGGCTACGAGATCATCGGCGGGTTCCAGCAGGTGTTCGAGGAGGGCGGCGGCCAGATCGTGCAGCGCATCTGGGCTCCGCTCAACACCAACGACTTTGCGCCGTTCCTCGCGCAGATCCGCCGTGACGCGGATGCCGTCCTCGCCCTGTTCACCGGACGGCTGGCGCTGCAGTTCCTGAAGCAGTACCAGGAGGCCGGCCTGAAGGACAAGCTGCCGCTGCTCGGCGGCGGCACGCTCACCGACGAGACCGTGCTGCCGCAGATGGGTGACGAGGCCGTCGGGGTCATCACCGCGCTGCATTACTCGCAGGCGCTCGACAATCCCACCAACGTGAAGTTCAACAAGGCGTTCGAGGCGTCGGCCGGCAAGATCGCCTCGTATTACTCGGAGGCGACGTACACGAACGCGCGCTGGATCGTGGAGGCCATCAAGGCCGCCGGCGGCAAGGCCGAGGATCGCGACGCGATGCTGGCCGCGCTGCGGAAGGTCGATCTGAAGGAAACGGCGCGAGGCCCGCTCAGGGTGGACGACTTCGGCAATCCCATCCAGAACATCTACATCCGGAAGGTCGAGCGCGTCGGGGGCCACTTGCAGAACACGGTGATCGCCACCTATCCGGCGATCGGTCAGTTCTGGAAGTACAAGCCGGACGAGTACATGAAGCGGCCGCTCTACAGCCGCGACTACCCGCCGTGCAAGCACTGCCAGTGAGATCGCGCGCCTGAGCGACTGGGCCCTGCGCCTGGAGCGTGTCTCGCGGGCGTTCGGCGGGCTCCGCGCTGTCGACAGCGTGGATCTCGCCGTACGCCCCGGCGAGCGTCGCGCCCTCATCGGCCCCAACGGCGCCGGCAAGACGACGCTGTTCAATCTCATTGCCGGCGCGCTACCCGTCACGCTTGGCCGCATCGAGCTCTTCGGGCAGGACGTCACCCGCATGCCGCCGCACAGGCGCGCCGCGCAGGGGCTGACCCGGACGTTCCAGGTCTCGAACCTCTTTCCCACGCTCAGCGTGCGGGAGAACTGCCTGCTCGCGGTGCAGGCGCTCTCGCCCGCCCGGCTGGCGATGTATCGGCCGCTGGCGGGCTACCGCGCGCTGCACGCGCGTGTCGACGAGACGCTGGCGACGGTGGGCCTCGCCGACCGCGGCGCCGCGACCGTGCGCGATCTCTCGCATGGCGAGCAGCGGCAGCTCGAGATCGCGCTGGCGCTGGCCGGACGGCCGCGCGTCCTGCTCCTCGACGAGCCGACGGCCGGCCTGTCGCCGGCGGAGTCGGGCGCGATGGCGCGGCTGCTCGGCCGGCTCGATCCCGCCATCACCCTGCTCATCATCGAGCACGACATGGACATCGCGCTGGAGGTGGCCCGCCACGTCACCGTCCTGCACTACGGACGCGTCATCGCCGACGGCACCCGTGAGGTCGTCCGCGCGGATCCGACCGTGCGTGAGATCTACCTCGGTGCTTGAACTGGCTGACGTCCACACCTACTACGGCGAGAGCCACGTGCTCCAGGGCGTGAGCCTCGGCGTGCCGGCCGGGGCCGTGGTCGGCATCCTGGGCCGCAACGGCGCCGGCAAGACGACGCTGATCCGCACGACGATCGGGTTCACGCCGGCCCGGCGCGGCACCGTTCGCTTCAAGGGCGACGACATCACCCGCTGGCCTTCGTACCGCGCCGTCGAGCGCGGCATGGCGCTGGTGCCGCAGGGCCGCCGCGTCTTTCCCTCGCTCACCGTGATCGAAAACCTTGAAGTCGCCCGACGCGGCGGCGGCCGCTGGACGCTGGCGCGCGTGCTCGAGCTGTTTCCGCGCCTGCGCGAGCGCGGCGCCAATCGCGCCAACAAGCTCTCGGGCGGCGAGCAGCAGATGCTCGCCATCGGCCGCGCGCTCATGACCAACCCTGATCTGCTGCTCATGGACGAGCCGACGGAGGGCCTGGCGCCGCTCATCGTGCGCGAGGTCGGCCGCGTGATCGCCGAGCTCAAGCGCGAGGGGCTGTCGATCCTGCTCGTCGAGCAGAACCTGCCGCTCGCGCTGTCGGTGGCCGACACCGTGCACGTGCTGTCGCGCGGCGCCATCGTGCACACGTCGACGCCGGACGGGCTGCTGGCGAACGAGACGGTGAAATCGCGGTATCTTGGGGTCTGAGATGCGGTTCGGGACGTTCTTCTTCTTCCAGGCGCCGCCGGGGCACCGGCACGCCGACATCATCCACCGCGAGCTCGAGCAGGTCGAGTGGACCGAGGAGCTCGGCTTCGACGAGGTCTGGTTCACCGAGCATCACTTCATCGACTACGGCCTGTCCGTCGATCCCGCCGCGCTGGCCTCCGCGGCCGCGTCGCGGACACGCCGCGTCCGCATCGGCCTCGCGGCCGCCATCCTTCCCTTCCACCATCCGCTGCGCCTCGCCGAGCAAATGGCGCTCGTCGACATCATCTCGAACGGCCGGCTCGACGTCGGCGTCGGCCGCGGCAACCGGCCGGCGGAGTTCGCCGGCTATCGCGTCCCGCAGGTCGAGAGCCGCGACCGCTTCGAGGAGACGGTCGAGATCATGCGGCTGGCGTGGACGCAGGAGCGCTTCGCGTTTCACGGGCGCTTCTTCGACTTCGACGACGTGCGGGTGATTCCGAAGCCGGTGCAGCAGCCGCATCCGCCGCTCTACCAGGTGTGCGTGAGCAAGGACGGCATCGAGAACACCGCGTTGCGCGGCTGGCCCATGCTGAACTCCGTGCTGTTCGGCCCCGTGGACCAGCTCATCGGCAACCGCGACACCTACGTCGCGACGCTTGAGAAGGCCGGACGCAGCGCGGACGAGATCGCGGCGCTGCTCGCGCGCTGGGGCGTGTCGCGCCAGATCTACGTGGCGGAGACCGACGCGCAGGCGCTCGCCGAGGCGCGCGACGCCGAGCTCTGGTACCAGGAGTCGTTCCGCCGCTTCGTCGTGCCCGAGCGCATCGAGGACGCGCACCCCACACTGCAGCCGGGCTTCCGCGCCATGGCCGACCGGCTCGCCGGCGTCACCTGGGAAGGCCTCGTGCGCGAGACGCTCGCCTTCGGCTCGCCGGACACCGTGGCCCGCCACATCGAGCAGATGCGCCGCCTCGGCGTGGGTCAGGTGCTCTGCTGGATGAACTTCGGGGGCCTGCCCCAGGCGCGCATCCGCCGCTCGATGGAGCTGTTCGCGCGCGAAGTCATGCCCCGCTTTCGCTGAAGCTGCACGCAAGGAGGCGCGTTCCGATGAGGCTCCGCCAGCTCGTTCGTCCGGGCGCCGCCACGGCGCTGTGCCTGCTGCTCCTGGTGCCGTCCACCGCGCCCGCCGCCGATCCGATCCGCGTGGGCTACCTGGGTCCGCTCACCGGCATCTTCGCGGCCGCCGGCAAGGACATGCTCGAGGGTCTGAAGATGGCGTTCGAACAGGCGAGCTGGGAAGCGGCCGGGCGCAAGATCGAGCTCATCGAGGAGGACGACGAGGGCAATCCGGCCACCGCCCAGGCGAAGTACCGCAAGCTGGTCGCCCAGGATCGCATCCACGTGCTCGACGGAGTGCTCCTGATCAACATCGGCTATGCGCTCGTGCCGAACATCGAGCGCGACCGGCTGCCGTCGCTGTTCCTGACGACGCCCGACGAGATCACCAAGCGCAAGCCGGCGCGGTACGTCATCCGGTCGAACTTCGCGGCGAGCCAGCCGATGCACGCGCTCGGCGAGTACGCGGCGCGGACGCTCCGCTACAAGCGGGTGGCCGCCATCGCCATGGACAATGGCTTCGGGCACGAGGGCGTCGGCGGCTTCCAGCGCGTCTTCGAGGACCTGGGCGGCCGCGTCGTCCAGAAGACGTGGGTGCCGCTCAACGCGATGGACTTCGCGCCGTACCTGACCCAGATCCCGCGCGACGTCGACGCGGTGGTTCAGGTGTTCGTCGCCGGTCAGGCGGTGCGGTTCGCCAAGCAGTACGGCGAGAGCGCGCTGCGCGGCAAGGTCCCGCTCATCGGCACCGGCGTCTTCACGGACGAGTCCTCGCTGCGCGGCATGGGCGACGAGGTCCTCGGCCACGTCGGCGCGCTCATCTGGGCGCCCACGCTCGACAATGCCGCGAACCGCGCGTTCATGACCCTGGCCGAGAGCCGGCTGCGCCGGACGCCGTCGTACTTCCACGCCGTCATGTACAGCTCGGGCCGGTGGATCATCGAGGCGGCGAAGGCGCTCGGCGGCAACGTCGACGATCGCGAGGCGCTGCTGGCCGCGCTCCGCAAGGCGAGCGACACCACGCCCGACCCGCGCGGGCCGATCAAGCTCGACGAGTACAACAACCCGACGCAGAACGTGTACATCGTCAAGGTCGAGAAGGTGAACGGCCGGCTGCAGAACACCGTCGTCCACACCTATCCGATGGTCTCGCAGTTCTGGACGTACAAGGCGGACGAGTTCCTGAGATCGCCGCCGTACGATCGCACGTACCCGCCCGTGAAGCCGTGAGGTGACGGCGCCGCGCTTCGGCTTCTTCTTCTGGCCGTTCTCGCCCGAGTACACGACGCGCATGGTGGAGCTCGGCGAGCGAGACGGCTGGGACATGGTCGGTATCGCGGACACGCCGGGCAATGCCATGGACGTCTGGGTCGCGCTCACGCTGGCAGCGACCCGCTCGCAGCGCGTCCGGCTCGCCGCCTGCGTCACGAATCTGGTGACGCGCCATCCCGCCATCACCGTCGGCGCAGCCACGGCGGTCGATGCCGTCTCGGGCGGCCGCATGATCCTCGGCTTCGGCACCGGACACAGCGGCGTGGCGAACCTCGGAGCGGCCGCCTCGAAGCCCATGGCCTATCGCGACGGGCTGGCGTCCACGCGCGCGCTGCTTCGCGGCGACGCCGCCACGCAGGGCGGCACCGTGCCTCGAGGCGCCCCGTTACGGGCGGTGCCCGTGTACGGCGCGGCGTCCGGCCCCGCGGCGTTGCGCAGCGTCGGCGCCGTCGCCGACGGCGCCTTCGTGAACTACGGGCTGCAGGCCGAGCACGTCGCGCAGGCGCGCGCGCAGCTCGCAGCGGGCGCCGCGCAGACCGCTCGCCCGGTGGCCGACGTCGACACCTGGTGGATCGCCTGCCTGGACGTGGCCGATCGGCGCGAGGTGGCGCTCGCCACGCTCGGCAACATCCTCGGCTTCGTCGCCGCCTACGTGCTCGGCCCGGCGCCGGCCGAGCGCGGCGTTCCGCCGGAGCTTCGAGCAGCGGTCGGAGAGCTGCGGCGCACGTACACGACGCGGCGGGCAGAGATGGACGCCGCTCTGGTGAAGCGGCTGGGGCTGTTCGATTACCTGCGCGGCCGGCTGGCGGTGGCCGGTACCCCGGACGACTGCATCGCCCAGGTCCGGGCCGCCATCGCGGCCGGCGCCCGGCAGCTCATGTTCACC
>DATAOC010000076.1:0-33027 GCA_036265915.1 Candidatus Methylomirabilota bacterium
CGAGAACGTAACTCGCTGAAGGCGCTCTTCCGGCTCACCGAGCGCGGCTACCTCGCGCCCGACCTCGGCCGCGCGCTCTCGCACGCGCTCGTGCACCTGCGCACCGTCGAGCACCGGCTGCAGATCCTGCACGAGTTCCAGACGCACACGCTGCCGACGGAGCCGATCGAGCTCGGCCGGCTGGCCCGCCGGGTCGGCATCGTGGCGCCTCCGCGCGAAGCGGCCCGCCGGTTCGGCGCGCGCCATCGCGCGGTGACCCACGCCGTCCATCGCGCGTTCACCGACTTCTTCCGCGAGACGCCGGCGCGGCCGGCGCGCCGGCGGCGGCTGCCCAGCCGCATGGCGCTCGCGGCCACCGGGTTCCGCGATCCCGAGCGCGCGCTGCAGAACCTGGCGATGATCGTGGAGGGCCGACCGCTGGTGCCGTGGGCGACCGCGCTGCGCGCGGCGCTCGAGCGGCTGATCCCCGCCCTGCTCGACGCGTGCTGGAAGAGTCCCGATCCCGACGAGGCGCTGAACCAGTTCGAGCGCTTCCTCGCGGCCGCCGGTCCGCGCGCGGGGTACGTGGAGCTGCTGGCGGCGCAACCCGAGCTGCTGCACGGTCTCGTGCGCCTGTGCGCGGGCGGCGACCTGCTGACGCAGCTGCTCGTGGCGCAGCCCGAGCTGCTCGGCGCGCTGGCCGATCCCGCCGTGCTGCGTGGCCGCCGCGGCCGCGCCGGCTTCCGCGCGGCCCTGGCGACGGTCTTCGGGCCGGGCCTCGACGCGGGCGAGCAGCGCGATCGGCTGCGCCGCGTGAAGCAGGCCCAGGAGCTGATCGTCGTCTGGCGCTACCTCCTCGGCGTCACGTCGATCGACGGCTACTCGCGCGAGATGACGGCACTCGCGGAGGCGACGCTGGACGCCGGCTGGACGCTGGCGGTCGGCGCACAGGCCGCGCGCCACGGCGTTCCGCGCGACGAGGCGGGGGCGTTCATCCCGGCGGTGGTGGTTGGCCTCGGCAAGCTCGGCGGCCGCGAGCTGACGACGGGCTCCGATCTCGACCTGTTCGTCACCTTCGGCGGCCCGCGCGGCAGCGACGGCATGACGGATGGCGCGGTGCCCGTCGATGCGCACACGTTCTACAGCGGGGCGGTGGAGCGCCTGGCCAGCGCGCTCGGCGACATCACGCCGGCCGGCGTGGCCTTCGCCGTCGATCTCCGCCTGCGGCCGGGAAGCAAGGGCAGCGGCTTCGCGGCCGGCGTCGACGCGCTGGAGCGCTACTACACCGAGCACGGCGATCTCTGGGAGCGCCAGAGCCTGACGCGGGCGCGGCTGGTGCTCGGCGACCGCGCGCTCGGACGCCGCGTGCGCCGGACGTTGCGTCGCCTCGTGTATGGCGCGCCGTTGCCGGCCGGCGCGCTCAAGGAGATCCGCGACGTGCGGCGGCGCATGGAGCTGGAGCTCGGCAAGGAGACGCGCGGCCGCTGGCACGTCAAGCTCGGCCGCGGCGGCCTCGTCGACGTGGAGTTCCTCGCGCAGGGCCTGCAGCTCGTGCACGGCGCCGCCCATCCCGAGGTCCGGCGAGCCGCGACCACGGCCGCGCTGCGCGGGCTGGCGGAGGCCGGCGCCCTCGACGTCGCCACCGCCACCGCCCTCGTCGAGGACTATCGATTTCTTCGCCGCGTCTCGACGGCGCTGCGGCTGCTCGGCGCGCGGCCGACCGACACGCTGGAGCTCGCCGGGCCCATGCCCGCGCGCGTGGGGACAGCGCTCGGCTTCGCCACGCGCGAGGCATTCCTGGACGCGTACAGCGAGCGCACGGCGGCCGTCCGGGCCGCGTACGAGGCGGCCATGACGTCGCGCGACCCGCTACAATAGCGCAATGCCCCGCAGCCTCTACGTCGTCGACGGGCACTCGCACCTGTTCCGGGCCTATCACGCGGTCGGCTACCTGTCCACGTCGCGCGGCATTCCGAGCCACGCGGTCCTCATCCTCAGCACCATGCTGTGGAAGCTGTTCCGCGAGGAGAAGCCGGACTACCTCGCCATCGCCCTCGATCCCCCCGGGCCGACCTTCCGCGACAAGCTCTTCACCGAGTACAAGGCGACACGGACCGCGATGCCGGACGACCTCGCCCGACAGCTGCCGTACGTACGCCGGCTGTTCGAGGCGCTGCGGACGCCGACGCTCGAGGTCGCCGGCTACGAGGCCGACGACGTCATCGCCACCATCGTCGCCCAGGCGCTCGCGCTCGACGATCTCGACGTCGTCATCGTCACCGGCGACAAGGACCTGCTCCAGCTGGTGGGGCCGCGCGTGCGCGTGCTGTCCGTGCTCGGCCGGACCGGCGAGCGCGTCGTCTACGACGAGGCCAGGGTGCGCGAGCGCTGGGGCGTCGCGCCCGGACAGATCGCGGACGTGCTCGCCCTGATGGGCGACTCCATCGACAACATTCCCGGCGTGAAGGGCGTCGGCGAGAAGACGGCCGTGAAGCTCGTGGACCAGTTCGGCTCCGTCGAGCGGCTCTACGAGAATCTCACCCTGGTGCCCGGCAAGCTGCGCGAGACCCTGGCCGTGAGCCGCAAGCAGGCGCTGCTGTCGCGCGAGCTGGCCACGGTGAGCCGCTCGGTGCCGCTGACGTTCGAGCTCGAGACGTACCGCCGCGTCGAGCCGGACTGGCCGAAGCTGCGCGCGCTCTGGATGGAGATGGAATTCAGCCGCCTCGTGAAGGAGCTGCCGGCGCCCGAGCCGGCGGTCGATGTGGGGCCGGTGGAGGCCGTCGCGTCGTCGGCCGCGCTGTCGAGCTGGCTGGCCCGCGTGCCCGCCGACGCGCCGGTGGCCGTGGACTGGGCCGGCGAGCCGCGGCCACCGCGGCCCCGGCTCACCGCGCTCGCGTACTTTCACCCGGCCGCCGGTGCGGCGGTGCAGGCGCTCGAGACGCCCGAGGCCTTCGGCCAGGTGCTGCGCGAGACCGCTCTCGGTCAGCGGACGCTCGTCGTGCACGACGCCAAGCCACTGGTCGAAGCCGCGCTGGCCGCGGGCGCTGCGGCGCCGCCCTTCGAGGACACGGCCCTGGCCGCCTATCTGATGAATCCCGCGCGGGCGACGTACCGGCTCGAGGAAGTCTGCATGGAAGCCTTCCACGAGTGCCCGCCGGCGCTGGTCGGCGTCGAGCCCGGCGAGCCGACGCTGCGCGCCGTCGGTCAGCGCGCGCAGTGGCTGCAGCGGTTCTGGAAGCACGCCAAGGCCGAGCTCGACGCGCGCGGGCTCTGGCGCATCTACGACGAGATCGAGCGGCCGCTCGAGGTGGTGCTCGCGGAGATGGAGCGCCACGGCATCCGCGTCGATCCGGGCCGGCTCGAGGCGTTCGCCAAGGAGCTCGAGCGGGACCTGGACAACCTCACGCGCGAGATCTTCCAGCTCGCCGGCGAGGAGTTCACGATCGCTTCGCCCAAGCAGCTGGCGCACATCCTGTTCGAGAAGCTGAAGCTGCCCGCGCTGCGACGCACGAAGACGGGCTACTCCACCGACGCCGACGTCCTGAGCGAGCTGGGCCTGGCGCACGCGCTGCCCGCCAAGATCCTGGAGCATCGCAGCCTCTCGAAGCTGAAGGGCACGTATGCCGACACGCTGCCGGCGCTCATCGACCCGCACACGGGCCGCATCCACACCACGTTCAACCAGCTGGTGGCGGCCACCGGGCGGCTCTCGTCGCAGGATCCCAACCTCATGAACATCCCGATCCGCACGGAGCTCGGGCGCCGGATCCGCGCGGCCTTCATTCCGGCCGAGGGGTGGCGGTTCGTGGCGGCCGACTACTCGCAGATCGAGCTGCGGATCCTGGCCCACATGTCCGGCGAGCCGGCGATCATCGAGTCGTTCCGGCGCGGCGAGGACATCCACACCCGCACGGCGTCCGAGGTCTTCAAGATCCCGCCGGAGCAGGTGACCTCGCTGCAGCGGACGATCGCCAAGAGCGCCAACTACGCGATCCTCTACGGCGTGTCGGCGTTCGGGCTGTCGCAGGCGACGAAGATCGACCAGAAGGAGGCGCAGCGATACATCACCGCCTACTTCGCCGCGCACCCGCGCGTGCGCGCGTTCATCGACGGCACGCTGGCCGAGGGCCGCGAGCAGGGCTTCGTGGCCACCCTGCTCGGGCGCCGGCGCTACCTGCCGGACCTGCGCTCCGGCAACCCGGTGGCGCGCAATGCCGCCGAGCGCATGGCGATGAACGCGCCGGTGCAGGGCACGGCGAGCGACATGATCAAGATCGCCATGGTCCGCATGCGCGCGGCGCTGGTCGAGCGCGGACTCGCGGCCCGGATGCTGCTCCAGGTCCACGACGAGCTCCTCTTCGAGGCGCCGCTCGCAGAGGTCCCGCAGATCGAGGCGCTCGCCCGCGACATCATGGAGGCCGCGCTGCCGCTCGACGTGCCGATCGTCGTGGACGTCAAGAGCGGCCGCGACTGGTCTCAGGTGTGAGCCCCGCCCGCAAGTTCCTGCTCGTCGGCCTCACGGGCGGGATCGCCACCGGCAAGAGCACGGTGTCGGACATCCTGCGGCGGCTGGGCGCGGAGGTGATCGACGCCGATCAGCTCGCGCGCGAGGTGGTGCAGCCGGGGGAGCCGGCGCTGCGGGACATCGTGCGCGAGTTCGGCGCCGAGGTGCTGCAGCCGGACGGCACGCTCGACCGCAAGAAGCTCGGCGCTGTCGTCTTCGGCGACACGCCGCGCCGCAAGCGCCTGGAGGCGATCACCCATCCGGCCATCCGCGAGCGCTTCCTCGCCCGGCTGGCCGCGCTCGAGCGCGCGGGCTTCACGGGGCTCGTCTTCTTCGACGCGCCGGTGATGATCGAGTCGGGCAATTACCGCAACATGGATCGCCTCGTCGTCGTGTACACCGACGAGGCGACGCAGCGGGCGCGGCTGATGGGACGCGATGCCATGCCGGCAGCGGAGGCAGGCCGTCGGATGGCGACCCAGATGCCGGTGATCGACAAGGCCAAGCTGGCCGACCACGTCATCGACAACTCCGGCGACCGTGCGGCCACCGAGGCGCGCACCCGCGAGGTCTACGAGGCGCTGCTCGCCGATCTGCGCGCGCGTGACGAGCGGTAAGCGGCGCGCACTCGGTCAGCACTTTCTCCGCGACGCCGGTATCGCCCGCGCCATCGTGGACCTCGTGGCGCCGACCCGCGCAGACCTCGTCGTCGAGATCGGTCCAGGCGAGGGCGCGCTCACCGTGCTGCTCGCCGAGCGGGCCGGCCGCCTCATCGCGCTGGAGATCGATCACGCGCTCATCGAGCGCCTGCGCGCGCGGGTGCCGGCGGCGGAGCTGATCGAGGCCGACGCGCGGCGCTGGGACTACGCCTCGCTGGTCCGCCCGGTCGGCGGCCGCGTGCTCGTCGTCGGCAACCTTCCGTACAGCGTGGGCAAGCCGATCCTCCAGGCGCTGGTCGAGGCGGGAGCGGCGCTCGATCGCATGGCGCTGATGCTGCAGCTGGAGGTCGCCGACCGCGTGGCGGCGGGCCCGGGCGGCAAGACGTACGGAGCGCTGTCGGTTCTGATCCAGCTTCACTGGGACGTCCGCGTCGCCCTCCGCGTGCCGCCCGGTGCCTTCCGACCACCACCGAAGGTCGATTCCGCCGTGCTCGAGCTGCGGCCGCTGCGCGCGCCGCGGGTCGAGCTCGCCGACGAGCGCCGGTTCCAGGCCGTCGTGCGGGCCGCGTTCGCGCAGCGCCGGAAGACCCTGGCGAATGCCCTCGCGGCCGGGCTGGGGGTGTCGGTCGCCGGCGTCCGCGCGGCAGCGGCCGCCGGCGGCATCGATCCGGGGCGCCGGGCGGAAACGCTCGATATTAAGGATTTTGCCGAGCTTGCGCGTCGACTATAGTAAGGACGATGACGGCTCGCTCCGTCCTCCTCGCCGTGCTCACGCTCGAGCTGGCCGCCGGCGGCGTCCTCCTGAGCGCCGGCTATCTCTCGCTGGACCCGTTCTTCCCCGCGCCGCCGCCGGTGCACGTCAAGGCGTATCCGGCCCCGCCGCGGATCCGGATCGTCGACCTCCGGCGAGGCGACACGCTGGTGAAGGCGCTGCAGCGTGAGGGGGTGCCGACAAAGGTCGGCACGGACATCGCAAGTGCGCTCGCCGACGAAGGCGTCAACCTTCGCAAGCTGACCCCGCGCCACGGCCTGGCCATCGAGTGGTCGCTCGATGGCCAGCCCAGGGCGCTGCGCTACGAGCCGAGCCCGTGGCTCGGCTACGCGGTCATGTCGACCGAGGACGGCTGGAAGGTGCGGCGCGCGGAGACACGCCCCGACGTGCGGGTCGAGGCGGTCAGCGGCGAGGTGCGGCGCTCGCTGTTCGAGGCGGTGGAGAGCGCGGGCGAATCGGCCGAGCTCGTGATCGATCTCGCCGAGATCTTCTCGTCGGAGTTCGACTTCACGGCGGACACTCGCGCCGGCGATCGCTTCCGGCTTCTCGTGGAGAAGCGGTACGCGGCCGACACGTTCGTGGACTACGGGCGCATCCTGGTCGCGCAGTACGTCAGCGACGGCCGGACGCTGACCGGCGTCGGCGTCGAGGGCGCGCGGGGCCGCTACACCTACTACGACCCCGCCGGACGCTCGCTGAAGAAGAGCTTCCTCAAGTCGCCATTGCAGTTCTCGCGCATCACGTCCGGCTTCACGTACGCGCGCCCGCATCCGATTCTCGGCGGGACGCGACCGCACCTGGCCATCGACTACGGCGCGCCGGTGGGCACGCCGGTCTGGGCCGTCGCGGATGGCACGGTCAAGTCGGCCGGGTGGAACGGCGGCAACGGGATCTCGGTGCTGCTCAAGCACCGCTCCGGCTACGCGACGATGTACAACCATCTGTCGCGACTCGGCGGCGGCATGCGCCCCGGGGCGCGCGTGAGCCAGCGCCAGATCATCGGCTACGTCGGCTCCACGGGCCTGTCGACCGGCCCGCACCTCGACTACCGGATCGCCCGGAACGGCCAGTTCGTGAATCCGCTCAGCGAGAAGTTCATCCCCGGCGAGCCGATCGCGGCCGCTGACCGCCCCGCCTTCACCGCCCGGGCGCGTGACCTCGTCCGCCGGCTGGAGACCGCCGCCAGCTTTTGACTGACGTGGGGCGTCGATATGGCCCCCACAGCCGCAGCGTTCGCCGGCGTCCGGGCTGAACCCCCACGCGATGCTGTCGCGCTCGATGACAACCGCGATGACGACGTGCTCCGGAAATTCTGGTGGCGCGGGGGCGGGTGCTACCATGGCGGCGCGCAGCTGAAAGGATCACGGTGGAGTCCCTGAACGAGCCGACAGTGCGACTCGTCCCCCTCGGCGGCCTGGGCGAGATCGGGCTGAACATGATGCTGGTGGAGTGCGGCGAAGCGGCCATCGCCGTCGACTGCGGTCTGATGTTCCCCGACGACGAGCTGCCGGGCATCGACTACGTGATCCCCGACTTCTCGTACGCCCTCGCCAAGCGTGAGGGGTTTCTCGGCGTCATCCTCACCCACGGCCACGAGGATCATATCGGCGCCCTGCCGTATCTCCTCAAGTCGACCCGGGTGCCGGTGTACGCGACGCCCCTGACGCAGGCACTGCTCGTCGAGAAGCTGCGTGAGCATGGACTGCTGGAGCAGGCCGACCTGCGCGCGATGCGACCACGCTCGCCATTCGCGCTGGGGCCGTTCACCGTCGAGCCCATCCGCGTCACCCACTCCATCGCGGACGGCATGGGACTCGCGATCACGACGCCGGCCGGCACCATCGTACACACCGGCGACTTCAAGCTCGACCCGAGCCCGCTCGATGGCGAGCCGGCCGATGTCGAGCGGTTCGCAGAGCTCGGCGAGCAGGGGGTGGCCGTGCTCTGCTCGGACTCCACCAACGTCGATCGGCCCGGCCACACGCGCTCGGAGATCGAGGTGGGTGCGGCGCTCGCGGAGCGATTCGACGCCGCGCGCGGTCGCATCATCCTCGCCACCTTCGCCTCGCACATCCACCGTATCCAGCAGGTGCTGACGCTGGCGGCCGCGCGCGGTCGTCACGTGGCGCTGCTCGGGCGCTCGATGGAGCGCAACGTCGCCATCGCGGCCGAGCTCGGCTATCTCACCGTGCCGCCCGGGCTGCTCCGCCCGCTGGAGGATCTCGTCACGCTGCCCTCCGAGCGCCAGGTGATCCTCTCGACGGGCAGCCAGGGCGAGCCCAACTCGGCGCTGGCCCTGATGGCGGCAGGCGAGCACAAGTACGTGCAGGTCGCCCGCGGCGATCTCGTCGTCATCTCCGCGCGCGTCATCCCCGGCAACGAGCGCACGGTGGGCCGGGTGATCAACGCGCTCTACCGGCTCGGCGCCGAGGTCCTCTACGACGACAACGCCTTCGTGCACGTGTCCGGACACGCCAGCCAGGAAGATCTCAAGCGGATGCTGAAGCTGACCAGGCCACGCTATTTCGTGCCCGTGCACGGCGAGTACCGCCACCTCCTGGGCCACGCGCGGCTCGCGGGCACGGTGGGCCTCGATCCCGAGCGGATCTTCGTCGTGGAGGACGGCACCGGCATCGAGGTGACCCCGACCACGGCGCGTATCGTGCCCGGCTATCCCACGGGACGCGTGCTCGTCGACGGCAAGGGCATCGGCGACATCGGTGCGGTCGTCCTCCGTGACCGCCAGATCCTGGCCGAGGACGGTGTGATCGCGGTGGCGGTGACCTTCGATCACGGAACGCTGGTGGCCGGGCCCGACGTCGCCTCGCGCGGCGTCGTGTACGTCCGCGAGAACGAGGCATTCCTGGACGACATCCGCGCCGCCGTTCGCAACGCGCTCGCCGAGCGCGACCGCGACGACGCCTGGGAGCGGGACGCGATCGTCGCGCGGATCCGGACGGCCGTGCGCCAGCTCGTCAACCAGCGTGTGCAGCGCAAGCCGATCGTGCTGCCCATCATCCTGGAGGTGTGATGCGTGCGAGTGCGTCGCCCGACGTGAAGTCCGAGCCGCGAACCGCGGAGGCGAGCACGCGCACGCGCCGCGTGCGTCGCAAGGCGCAGCCGCGCCGCTGGGTGCGCGAGGTGCAGGGCATCGCCGCGCTGGCGCTGGCGGCCTTCCTCCTCGTCGCGCTCGCCGTGTTCGATCCCGCCGTGCCTCCGAGCCACCAGGCCGCGCTCGTGGGGCCCGTCGGCATCTGGCTGGCGTGGGCCGTGTTCCGCTCCTTTGGTTACGCGGCCTTTCTCTTTCCGCTGATGGCCGGGGTGTGGGGCATGTCGGCCTTCCTGCGGCCGCTGGCCACGCGGGGCTGGGTACCGCTCGGCGGTCTCGTGCTGCTGCTCGTCACCGCCACCGGGCTCCTGCATCACGCGACGGACGTGTTCGCCGCCGCGCGGGTCACGCGGGGCGGGATGGTGCAAGCCGGCGGCTTCGTGGGCTGGAGCGTCGGCGGCGCCCTGCAGACGACCGTCGGCAACGCCGGCGCGTGGCTGGTGCTCCTCACCGCGGTGCCCGTGGCGGCGCTCATGATCACGCAGATCTCGTACACCGCGGTCGTCCGGCTCCTCGGCACACGGCTCGCGCGCCTGCGCCGCCGCCACACCGCGGCCAGGCCGATACCCGCCTCGCGCGCGGCGGCGTCGGTCACCGCGTCCGCGGTCTCGGTGGACGAGGCGAGCGACGCGCCGGAAGCGGCCGCGGCGCTGCCGACCATCGTGGAGCCGAGCCGGCCGAAGAGCGCGCTCATGGAGAAAGGTCTCGCGTGGCAGGAGACGTTCGACTTCGGCACCGGCGGCGCCGCGTCGTTCCAGCTGCCGCCCGTCGGCTTGCTGCACCCGCCGCCGCCCTCGGAGCTGAAGCGGACGCGCGAGGAGCTGCAGGACAACGCGGAGATCCTGCGGCGCAAGCTCGCCGACTTCGAGGTCGACGGCCGCATCGTGCAGGTGAGCCCGGGGCCGATCATCACGTCGTACGAGTTCGAGCCGGCGGCCGGCGTCAAGGTTTCCCAGGTCGTGAACCTCGCCGACGATCTGGCGCTGGCCCTCAAGGCGGCCTCCGTGCGCATCGTCGGGCCCATCCCCGGCCGCGGCACCGTCGCCGTGGAGGTGCCCAACGATCAGTCGGCCACCGTCTACCTGCGCGAGATCTTCGTCTCGGCGGAGTTCGCGGACGGCAAGCGCAAGCTGCCACTGGCACTCGGCAAGGACGTCAACGGGATGCCGGTCGTGGCCGACCTGACGGCGATGCCGCATCTCCTGGTCGCCGGCGCCACCGGCAGCGGCAAGTCCGTCGGGCTCAACGCGATGATCTGCTCGATCCTCTACAAGGCCACGCCCGCCGACGTCCGCTTCCTGATGGTCGATCCCAAGCGCCTGGAGCTGTCCGTGTACGAGGGGATCCCGCACCTGCTGTCCCCGGTCGTCACCGACGCCCGCGAGGCGGCGGCCCGGCTCCGGTGGATCGTCGGCAAGATGGACGAGCGCTACAAGGAGCTGCAGCTGAAGCAGGTCCGCAACATCGAGGGCTACAACAAGGCGGTGCCGCCCGAGCAGAAGCTGCCGTACTGGGTGGTCGTGGTGGACGAGCTCGCCGACCTCATGATGGTCAGCGCGGGCGAGGTGCAGACCTCGCTCGTGCGTCTGGCGCAGATCGCGCGCGCGGTCGGGATTCACCTGATCATCGCCACCCAGCGGCCCTCGGTGGACGTGGTGACCGGACTGATCAAGGCCAACTTCCCGACGCGCATTGCGTTCCAGGTGGCATCCAAGGTGGACTCGCGCACCGTGCTCGACGGCAACGGCGCCGAGCAGCTGCTCGGCCGCGGCGACATGATCTACGTGCCGCCGGGCGCCAACAAGCAGACGCGGGTGCATGGCGCCTGGGTCTCCGACGACGAGGTGAAGGCGATCTGCGAGTTCCTCCGCAAGCAGGGGACGGCCGTGTACGAGGAAGTCGTTCTGCCGGCGTCCGGCGACGACGGCGAGGGCGGTGATGGCGGCGACCGCGACGATCTCTACTGGGACGCCGTGCACCTCGTGATCGGACAGCGGCAGGCATCGATCTCGTTCCTGCAGCGGCGGATGCGGCTCGGGTACCCGAAAGCCGCGCGCTTCATCGACATGATGGAGCAGGACCGCGTCATCGGCCCCGGCGACGGCGCCAAGCCACGCGAGGTCCTCGTCGGTCCGGAGTACCTGGCCAAGCGCGGCCGCTGAGACGACGTCGAGCGGCCTCGCTATCCGGCGGCGGGCAGCGTCACGCGGAACACGGCGCCGCGGTCAGGGCGGTTGGCCGCCGTCAGGCGCCCGCCGAAGCGCTCCACGATGCCGGCGGAGATGGCGAGCCCGAGGCCGGTGCCGTCCTCCTTGGTCGTGAAGAACGGCTCGAACAGCCGCGGCAGCACCTCGTAGGGAATGCCGCGGCCCGAGTCCGCCACCTCGATGAGACAGCCGTCGCTGCCGGCGGTCGCGCTCAGCACGATCTCGCGGGGGCCGTCGGCGCGCCGCAGCTCGTCCTGCGCGTTCGTGACGAGGTTCAGGAGCACCTGCTGCAGCTGGAAGGGCGAGCCGAGGATCGCGGGCAGCGGCTCGGCGACGTCGACGCGCAGGGTGATGCCGTGCCGTCGCAGATCGTATCGCTTGAGCTCGGCCACACGGCCGATGACCTCGCCGACGGCGACGCGCTCGAGCTCCGGTCCCGGCTGTCGAGTCATGTCGAGCGTGCGCCGGATGATCCGCATGGCATCGTTGCAGCAGCGCTCGATCACTGCGAGATGCCGCTCGACGTCCGCGCCCGACGTTCCCAGACGCTCGCGCAGAAACCACAGATGTCCGAAGGCGCCCTGCAGTACGTTCCGCACCTCGTGCGTCACGCCGGCGACCACTTCGCCCAGGCTCTCCAGCCGCGCCGCCCGCTGGATGTGGCTGTTGAGGCGTAGCGACTCGTCGTGCGCGCGCTCGAGCTCGGCATGCGCGGCCGCCAGCCGGTTCCGGCTCAGTCGATACGCCCGCGCCAGCAACGCGGCGAGGCCGCCGACGATGTTGAGCACCAGCAGGTTGAAGACCGTGGTTTCCCAGGCATCCTCCGGGATCGGGCGTGAGATCGGCAACGCACCCGCCGCCTGCAGCGCGGCCACGCCGAGGAAGCTCACCGTGGCCAGGCCGGTCACGACGACGCACGCGCGACTGGAGAACACGATACCCGTGTATACCGGCACGATCGCGTAGACGCCGGCGTACTGCGCGGCGGCCAGCCCGCCCGCCGCATAGAGACCCGCGGTGAGGAGCACGACGTCGAGCGACATGCGGACGTAGGCCTGTGCGCGCAGCGCGCGGCCGCTCCGGCCCAGCAGGAAATAGGGACCGTTGATGACCAGCCCGCTGACGGACGCGACGCGGATCACCGCACGCGCGTGATCGCCGACGGTGAAGAGCTCGTTGAACCCGATCATCACCAGCGCCACCGCGATGCGGACCCCCAGCTCCTGCGCCAGCGCGTGCAGGCGCCGATGCGCGTCGTGGAGGCGGCGGACCGGCGGCACTCGTGGCGCGGCGGCCGGCCGCGATGTCGGCCGCGTGCGCGGAAGCGCGGCCGCGACGGCGTCTGGTGTGATCGGCATGGGAAGCCGCACATCCCGGGAGCAAGAAGCAAACCACACCCGGACCGACGCTCAACTGCGCGTCCGTTCAGCGAATCGGCCCGGGGCGAGGATCGGCGGTGGCGAGATTTCAGCCACTCGCCGAGTGTCGTGCTGTCGAGACTCGGCCCACTCGGCCGCTATGCGTGGGGCCGGCGGCCGTCCTGCTCTTTCGCCTGTCCGCGCGGGGGCAGCTTCTCCTGCTGGTGCTGCTCCTCCTCGAGCGGCTGGTTCGTGACGCCCTGCTGGGCGCCCTGCTGCTCGTCGAGGGCGTCGTCGACCGTTTCACGCGAGCCTTCCGATGGCTCCTTGTCGAAGTTGGGATTGGACGTCGTCGCCATGGCACACCTCCGTGTATCCATCTCGCGGCAAGTCACGTGCCGGCGAGCCGCGTATGATCGTCCGGTGTCCGACGCGCGGCGCGTGCTCATCGTGGACGACGACGAGGCGGTGCGGCAGCTCCTCGCCGCGTTCTTCGAGAAAACGTATGCCGACCGCGGATACGTCGTCGAGCTCGTCGCAGACGGCGCGGGCGCCATCACTGCGGTGCGTCGCGGCGCGCCCGCCGTCGTCCTGCTCGACATCGAGATGCCGGGCATCGACGGCGTCACCGCGCTCGGCGAGATTCGCCGGCTGCATCCCCGGGTGCCGGTCATCATGATCACCGGCAACGAGAGCCGCACCACCGCCGCGCACGTGATGCAGCTCGGCGCGTTTTCCTACATGCCGAAGCCGATCCGCCTCACGTACCTCGAGCACATCATCGGCGCGCTCCTCGACACGGCTCAGAAGCGCAGCCGCACCCGGTAGACGAGCTTCGCGGCGCCGTCCTTCGGCACCGCGACCGCGAAGCGCAGCGTGTGAGCCTCGGGCTTGTCCCAGGCGTGCGAGGCGGTGAGCACCTGCCAGTCGCCCGGCACCGGCTCGACGACGGTGACCGTTTGCTCATCGCTCTTGTGGTTGCGCAGCGCGATCTCCCACTCGACCTCGTAGACGTTGGACGCGATCTTGCGGAAGTCGCGCTGCGTCCGCTCACCGACGACGTCGAAGGCGTCGCCCATCTTGATCTTGAGCTTCTCGTCCTTCGGCGTGTGATCGATCCAGTCCTCGCCGATCAGCTGCTGGCTGCCGGAGGCGTCGGCCTTGTAGACGCGGATCTTGCCCTTCGGCAGCGGCACGCCGAGCCCCTGCTCGCGCGTGTTGCGCAGCTCGAGATAGACGCCGACCTTCTGGCTCGACATCGGCGCACCGTACGACGTCCGGTAGTAGTCCTGGGCGCCGTAGTAGATCAGCTGCTTGGTCACCGCGACGCCGTTGGCGGCCATGAGCGTGAGCTGCTTCGTCTGGTTGTCCTTGAGCGTTGTCCGTCCGTCCAGCGTGTACAGGTGGTACTCGAAGAAGCCTTCGGCCTTGAAGTCGCGCGAGGCGTCCGCGACCGAGGCGGCCTTGGCCGCCAGCTCGAGCGCCCGCGGCGCGCGGCGGCCCTCGTCGGCGCGGTGGACGTCACCGGCAACGAGCTTCAGAGCCGCGTTCGTGTAGGTGGCGCCGCTCTTGTTGTCGATGGTCACCCAGCCGGTGAGGTCGCTCCGCGTGTCGGTCGCGTCCACCACCATCACGTAGTCGGCCTTCCAGCCGAGTCCGCCGCTGAGGTAGGAGGCCTGCACGCGCTGGCGAGCGGCCAGCTGGTTGCGCAGCAGCCACACCAGCGTCGGCTTGGCCACGAGGTTCTCGGGCAGCGACGGCAGCACGAGGCGGCCATGATGGCCGAGGTGAATCTGTCCGTTGATCTCGAAGATCGGCCCGGCCGTGGAGAGCAGCGTCGCCTCGTGATAGGTGCCGTCCGGCTGGTAGAGGCGCACCTTCTTGCCGACGTACTTCTCCATGAGCTTGTCGGCCGACAGCAGGTCGTACTCATAGTTCTGCTCGAGGATGCGCAGCGCCGCCGGCTCGCTGAGCGATTTCAGCAGCACGCTGGTGGGATCGATCAGCGAGGCGACGTCCGCATAGTGGATCTCGTGCACCCCGGCCGGCAGCTGCACGTCCCTGACGTCCTTCACGAGGCCGAGGTTGCCGTTGTAGACGGTCACCATGACGTCGGTCTGGGCGCTGCGTCCGACGGCGACTTGCGTCGCGGCCGCCGGCGTGGCGGCCGGCATCGAAGCGAGCAGCAGCAGCGCAACGAGGCGTTTCATCGTGCCCCTCCCTGCGGTCGAGTTCCTGCGTCTGCCCGTTGGACCGGGAAGCCGCCGGAAAGTTCCCGCGGGGGGAACGTCGCTAGCGGGCGAGGCGAACCGCGATGCGGACCGTCTCGGGCAGCGGCGAGGGCTCGGACTCCGCGCGGTAGTCTCCGAGGCGCGCGGCCTCGCGGGTGAACTCCGCGTACCGCGCCTGCGGGATGGTGAGATTCACGACGACGCCGCCGCTCGCGCTCAGGCGGCCTGTCTCCGAGCCGCCGAGGCGGCCGGCAAGTGCGGCCAGCTCCCGCGCCGTCGTGTCGGCGTCCCCGGTCGACAGCCGGGCCACGACATCGGCCGCCGCGGCCGCGGAGAGCGAGTGCGGCGCCACCTCCCGCTTGAGGGCGCCGATCTTCTGCCGGGACTCGGCCACCGGTGGCGCGGCCGCGTCGCGCTCGGCGGTCGGAGTCGGCGTTTTCGGCGCCTGCTCTATGCGCGAGGCGACCGCCTCGCCGCTCGGGGTCGAGGCACGCTGCGCCTCCGCGCTCTCGCTCACGTTCACGTCGGCGCGGCCGCCGGCCGGGGCGGGCGGCGCCACCTGCTTTGCTTCGGTGTCCGCCGCGGCCGGCGCCGGTGGTTCTGGCTCCGGTGTCGGCGGACGGTCGGCGAGCACCGCGGGCGGCGCGCCCTCGTGGATCGCGCGTTGCTGGTCGGCGGTGCCGCGGAACATGAGCATGGCCAGGCCCGCGACGAGCAGCACCGCCGCCGCCTCGAGCGGGAGCTTGACCGGCCATGGCAGCAGCGCCGCCCGCGCCGCGCGCACGTACCAGGGCGGCCGCGTGGCGGCCATGACCGCGTCGACGAAGCTCGCGGGCGCGTGCATCGGCGTGGCGCCGCGGACGAGAGCGACCGTCCGCTCGAGCGCGGTCAGCTCGCGCCGGCACTCGGGACAGGTCGCGAGATGCGCGTAGACATCGGCGCGAGCCTCGCGCGACAGAATCTCGTCGATGAGCGCGGAGAACTGCTCCCGCGCGTCGTGGCAGGTCATGGCGTGAAGCGCTCCAGCTTGGCCTTGAGGTCCATCCGTGCGCGATGCAACCGCGAGCGCACCGTACCCGGCTCGAGCTGGAGGGCCTCGGCGATCTCCTCGTACGAGAGCCCCTCGATGTCGCGCAGGATGACGACGATCCGTCGCTCCTCCGGCAGGGCGGCAATCGCCTCGCGCAGCGCGGCCTCGAGCTCCGAGCGCTCCAGTCTCGCCGCCGCGTCGGGTCCGGGCGCGACGGCGTCGGCGAGCGCGTCGTCGTCGCGCCGCGCCAGCCGCCGCTCCGACGAGGCGAGCCGATTCAGGCACAGCCGTGACGCGATGCCGTAGAGCCACGTCCCCAGGCGCGCGTCGCCGCGAAAGTCAGGGAGCGCGCGGTGCGCGCGCAGGAACGTCTCCTGCGCGATCTCCTCCGCCTCGGCGCGGCTGCCGAGCATGCGCGCGGCCACGGCGAAGAGGCGGTGCTGGTACGTGATCACGAGCTCCTCGAAGGCCTGGCGGTCGCCGCGCCGAAGGCGGGCCACGAGCTCGGTCTCCGGCTCGTTAGACCGCGTCCCCGACGGGAAGTTCCCCGTCGCCGTCAGCAGCCTCCGAGACCGTCGCCCGCGAGCGCATCGGCGGAGATCGACTGCCAGTCCACGAGCCGCTCCAGACGCTCGAGGACGCGCCACGGGTAGGGGGGCGCGCCGGGCACGGCCGGTGCGAGCCAGCGCCGGGCGTACAGCGCGCCGACCAGCAGCTTGCGGAAGTCATCACGCTGCGCGCGCAGCATCTGGCCCTCCTCGAGGAGCAGCGCCGCCGCGAGCACGTGGTAGAGCGTGTCGGCGGCCGTGCGGGCCTCGAGCTCGCGCGCCGGGACGTCGAGGTGCGGCCACGCCGCCGCCCGGCGCTCGACGTCCGCGAGCGCGCCGCGCACGAGGTCGGCGGCGCCCTTCGCCGCGCGCTCGGTGACCGCCTCGAGCCGCGCGGCGACGAATGCCGCCAGCGGGGCGAGCGCGCCATCCTTCAGGATGGCCCGCTGGACGTCGAGGGCCACGACGTTGGTGGAGCCCTCCCAGATCGCGCCGAGGTACGCGTCGCGCAGGAGTCGAGCGTTGACCCAGTCCTCGACGTAGCCATTGCCGCCACGCACGTTCATCGCCTCGCTCGCGACGACACGGGCGCGGGCGGTGATCCACGCCTTGGCCAGCGGCGTGACCACTCGCAGCAGCCCCCGCGCGTCGGCGGAGCCGGCGTCCCAGGCGTCGAACATCACCGCGGCGTTGAGGACCACGGAGATCGCGGCCTCGGCATCGAGCAGCATGTCGAGGAGGTTCTGCCGCAGGAGCGGCTTGTCGAACAGCGCGCCGCCGAAGGCGAGCCGGCCGCGGGCGTGGGTGACCGACTCCAGCACGCAGCGCCGCATGATCCCGGCCGCGCGCATCGCGTTGGACAGCCGCGAGGCGTTCACCATCTCCATCATCTGTGCGAAGCCGCGGGCGACGTCGCCGACGACGTACGCGCGGGCGCCGGTGAACGTCACCTCGCCCGTCGCCATCGAGCGCGAGCCGAGCTTGTCCTTCAGCCGGTTGAGCGTCCAGGCGTTCAGGCTGCCGTCCTCGAGGTGCCGCGGCACCAGGAACATGCCCAGCCCGCGTGTGCCGGCCGAGGCGCCTTCGGGCCGCGCGAGCGTCATGGCGATCGCCGCGCTGGCGTTGGAGCAGAACCACTTGTCGCCCCACAGCCGCCACGTGCCGTCGGCGTCGCGGCGGGCCACCGTGGTCAGCGCGCCGACGTCGGAGCCGCCCGTTCGCTCGGTCATCCACTGTGTTCCCTGCACGAGATCCTCGTACACCGTCGTCGTGAGGCGCGGCAGATACCGCCCGCGAAGCTCGGGGCTGCCAAAGCGTGCCAGGATCCGGGCGCTGGAGTCCGTCATGTTGACCGGGCACAGCAGCCCGAACTCGGATTGCGAGAAGAGATACGACATCGCGTACTTCACCACGTGCGGCACGCGCCCGGGCCAGCCGAGCACGCCGGGCGCGTGCGACATGGCGGCCAGGCCGAAGCGCTCGAACGCGAGCCGCTCCATCGCGTGGTATGCGGGATGGAACATGACCTCGTCGACGCGGTGGCCGCGCGCGTCGTAGGCGCGCAGCGTCGGCGGATGCCGGTCGGCCTCGGCCGCGAGGGCGTCGAGCTCGTTGCCGGCGACGTCGCCCACGTCGACGAGAAGGGGGCGCGCGCGATCGAAGACGTCGCGCTCCATCACCGTCGAGCAGACGAACTGGAGGTTTGGATCGACGGTGTAGAAGTTGAGGCCGCGCGTGCTCGGCATCGCATCCTGTTCGGGGCCGGGGCGCCGACCCGTCGTCACTGGAACTCCAGCGTGGCCGCCGGCAGACCGCACAGCAGCTTGCCGGCCGTCTCCAGGCAGCGGTCGTTGGCGGGCGGCATGACGGGCCCGGCAAGCGCGTCGCGATGCCAGCGCTCGAGGGGCAGGTCCTTCAGGATGCCGCGGCCGCCGGCCAGGCGCAGCGCGCGCGTGGTGGCCTCGAGGCCGACGTCCGCGCAGTACGTCTTGGCCTGGTTGACGGCCAGCGAGGTGGCCGCCGCGTCACCGGCGAGGCGTAGCGCGGCCGCCTCGTGCAGCAACAGCCGTGCGGCGCGCAGGGCCGTGCCCACCTCCGCCACCGTCCGCTGCACCAGCGGATGGTGCGACATGGGCTCCGTGGACGGCTTCAGGGTCCGCGTCCGCGCGTACTCCACCATGTAGTCGAAGGCCGCCTCGCCGATCCCGAGATAGACAGCCGCGTACCCGAGCGCGAAGCCGGACAGGTCGATCGTCAGCAGGCCCCCCGGCGTGCCGACGACGTCCGCGTCGGGAACGGTGCAGTCATAGCGGATCGTGTGGCTGATGGTGCCCCGCATGCCGGTGGCGTTCCAGATGCCCTCCACCTTCACCCCGGCGGCGCTGCGCGGAATCATCGCGGAGATGACGCCCTCGCGCGCGGAGCTCGTGCCCTCGACCACCCCGGTCACGAAGTAGTAGTCGGCGGCGTCGCCGAGCGAGCAGAACTGCTTCACCCCGGCCACCTGCCAGCCGCCGTCGACGCGGCGGAACACCGTGTTCAGCACGAACTTGTCGCGGAAGCTCTGCTCGGGCTCGCTGGTGATGGAGGCGATGAGCCGCCCGCGCTCCACGATGTCGGCGAACCAGCGGCGCTTCTGCGCCTCGCTGCCGAGTGCGTCGATGAACGACGTCACCGTCGAGTGCATGTTGAAGGTGAGCGCGGTGGCCGAGCAGGCGCGCGCCAGCTCGCGGAGCGCGTGGGCATAGGCGATGGAGTCGGCGCCGGCGCCGCCGTAGCGCTGCGGCACCGCCAGCGCGAGCAAGCCGGCGTCGTGGAGGTCGCGGTAATTCTCGTACGGAAACGACGACTCAGTGTCGTAGCGCGCGGCCCGCGCCGCGAACCGCGACCGCGCCAGCGCCGCCATGCGCGCGGTGAGGTCGGCTTGCTCCGCGGAGAGCGGCGGAAGCGGCATGACGGCCATCGGTGCAGCTATAGCACACGGTCGCACGCCTTGACACGCCGAAAGGCCGCGTGCTAACTGCCGGCATGCCCGAGCCGCTCTTGCGGACCGAAGGACTGTCGCGCTCCTTCGGCAGCCTCCTCGCGGTGGACCGCGTCGACATGACCATCAGCACGGGCGAGCTGCGCTCGATCATCGGGCCCAACGGGGCCGGCAAGACGACGTTCTTCCGCCTGATCTCGGGCGAGATGCCGCCGTCCGCGGGGCGCGTGTGGTTCAAGGGCTGCGACATCACCGGGCTACGGCAGCACGCGGTGGCGCGGCTCGGCATCACCAAGTCCTACCAGATCACCAACGTCTTTCCGCACCTGACCGTCCACGAGAACGTTCGCGTGGCCGCCCAGGGCTGGCGGCGCGCGCTGAACTTCTGGGCGCGGGCCGACGCCCTCACCGCGGTGGCGGCGCGCGCCTACGACCTGCTCGCGACGGTCGGACTCAGCGCCAAGGCGTCGTTGCTGGCGGCGCACCTATCCCATGGCGAGAAGCGACACCTGGAGATCGGCATCGCCCTCGCCTCCGATCCCGAGCTGCTCCTCCTCGACGAGCCGACGGCGGGGATGAGCCCCGAGGAGACCGAGGAGACGATCCGTCTCATCCGCGAGCTCGCGACCGCGCGCACGGTCGTCCTCGTCGAGCACAAGATGAAGCTCGTCATGCGCATCTCGGACCGCATCACAGTGCTGCACCAGGGGCAGGTCCTGGCCGACGGCACGCCGGCGGAGATCCGGGCGAACGAGCGCGTGCAGCAGACCTACCTCGGGGTTGTGCGATGAGCGCGCTACTCGAGCTGGAGGACGTCCACACCTACTACGGCGAGGCGCACATCCTCCAGGGCGTCTCCATCGTCGTGGGCGCGGGCGAGGTGGTCAGCCTCATCGGTCGCAACGGCGCCGGCAAGACGACGACGCTGCTGTCGATCATGGGCATCGCGCGCGCGACACGCGGCCACGTGCGGCTGCGCGGCGAGGATCTGGCACGCCTCGACACGCATCAGATCGTCCGCCGCGGGATCGCCTGGATCCCCGAAGAGCGCCGCGTGCTGCCGAACCTCACCGTTCGCGAGAATCTCCGGCTGGCGGCGCTCGGCGCCGGCGCCTCGCGCGAGGACGCGGCGCCGCGCATGGCGGAGGTGTTCCGGTTTTTCCCGCGGCTCGCCGAGCGCATCGCGCACCGGGGACGGTTCCTCTCGGGTGGCGAGCAGCAGATGCTCGCCATCGCGCGCGGCCTGGTCGCGAAGCCGTCCGTCATGCTCGTCGACGAGCCGACGGAGGGGCTTGCGCCCATCCTCGTGCAGAACCTCACGGACATCCTGGCCGCCATCAACCGCGCGGGGACGACGATCGTGCTCGTCGAGCAGACGCTCGAGGTCGCACTGGCGCTGTCGAGCCGGCTCTACGTGATGGACCAGGGCCGCATCCAGTTCGAGGGCACGCCCGAGCAGCTGCGTCGCGATCCGACGATCCAGCAGCGTTTCCTGGAGATCTAGGTGACGATCCCTGTCGCCTCGTGAGCCCGAATCTGGCACGCTCCACCGGGTGAAACCTAGCCGATCTGGCCCGGCACCGCGGTCGAGCACTTGCACTTTCGCACACTTCCAGAGCCTGGCCGGCTTGGCGTCCGGTTTGCGTCTGCCCAAACCGCTGGCCCGCCGTCGGGCCCGTTCTGGTCGCTCTTTCCGATAAAGGCTGACCAGTCGCGAGGCTGGGACGCAAAGCCGCGGATCTGGGAATGGCCCCAGACAGCCGGGCTGCCGAAGAAAGAGGATGGCCTCCTGCCCCCTCTGGAAAGAGCGGGACGCGTTCTGCGCATCCGCGCAGGCAGACCAACAGGGGGCAGACATGATCCACCTTCGCCGGCGTCTCTCGCACCGCGGTCAGCGAGGCTTCACGCTGATCGAGCTCCTGATCGTCGTCGCGATCATCGGCATCCTCGCCGCGATCGCGATCCCGCTGTATGCCAACGTTCAGCAGCGTGCGCGCATCGCGAAGGCCCAGGCCGACGCCCGCGCGCTCGTGTCCGCGGTCTCGATCTACGGCGCGCACATGGGCGTCGTTCCGACCGCGCTGACGCAGCTCACCTCGGCCGTGACCAACGGCCAGGGTCAGGTGGCCGGGCCGTTCATGGCCTCCACGGTGGCCGCGCCGACGGGCTGGTCGGCGTACAGCTACACCGCCGACACCGCCACCGGCGTCTTCACGATCTCCGCGACCGGCGACAGCACGACGGTCCGCGTTCCGTAATTCGCGTCACACTGCGCGGGGCCCGGCGCCCTTCGAGCGCGCCGGGCCCCGCGTGCGACCTCCCGCCGATGCTGGTACCTTGCACGAGTGGATCCCAATCGCGATCGTCTCCGTGATCTCAGCGCACGCCTTCTCCGCCTGCACAAGGTCCTGCTCGACCGCGAGCGCGGCGCCTACGAGGATCGATTCGGCGCCGTTCCGCCGGGCGAGCTCTTCCGTCTGCTCCTCCACGACGCGGGCTTTGCGTGGCTTCGCGCGCTCTCAGCGATGATCGCCGACATCGACGAGGCCGCGGACGCCGACGAGCCGATCGCGACCGAGACGGTGGAGCGCGCCGTGGCCGCGGCCTTCGCGCTGCTGAAGGCAGGCGGTGAGGGAGAGTTCCAGCTGCGCTATCAGGACGCCCTGCAGAGCTCGCCCGAGGTGGTGATGGCGCACGCTGAGATCAGCAAGCTGATCCGCCGCGCCTCCTGAGCGACGTCAGCGCCGGACCAGCGTGACCGAGGGCAGCGTCGGCGCCCGCCGCTCGCGAACGCGGCAGCCGAGCTCGGGCCGCTCCATGATCTCGACGTAGGTCGCCATGACGGTGCGGTAGTAGTGCGGTTGACGGCCCCGCGGGCCGCCGTTGTACTCCGTGAGGGCCTCGCGCAGCGTCGGCTTGCGAGCGAGGATGTCGCGCAGGTACGCCATCGCGAACCGCGTGTTGAGCACCGGATCCGCCAGGTCGCCGAGATCGCGCTCGTAGCGTCGCAGCGAGGGCTTGCGGAACTTCCCCAGCGCGGGCTCGAAGATGGCCGCCGTCGTCGGCATCATCTGGTACATGCCGATCTCACCGGCGGAGCCCAGGGCGTCGGGCCGGAAGTCGGACTCGACCTGTGCCTGGGCCAGCGCCAGACAATGGTCGAGCCTGGTGCGAGCCGCCTCGTCCAGCAGCACGCGGGGGAAATCGCGGAAGGCGCGCATCGACGCGCTCGGATTTCGCTCGGCGACGTAGGCCAGAATGCTGCGCGCGAGGCGGTCGGGCTCCGGTGCTGCGGTGGACACGATGACGATGTCGGCCCGCGACGTCGGGCGCACCACCAGCCCGGGCTCGACGCCGAAGCCGGTGAGCGTGATCGATGCGGCGGCGGCGTCCGTTGGCTCGCGGCGATCGGGCTCGGTATCCCCTGCGGCCGCCACGCCGATGTAGCGATCGACCGGCCGGCTCGACATGCCGGCGAAACCGAACACGCCGGCGAAGGCCGCCAGCGAGATCCACCGCACTGCCACGCGCAACGACTGCATGGGCTTTCCTCCCCGCTGTTTCCGGGCGCCGTTGTCGGCGCCCGTTCATGGAGCAAGCGGGGTACCAATCTCGAAGCGCTTGTTTCGTCGCACGTTACTGCAACGCGCCGGGCGCGCAGGCCTCGATGATGGTCGATTCCTGACCGTCGCCGCGTGCCAGCTGCCAGCGGCCGGATCCGCGAAGTCGGCGCTGGAAACGTTTCGACCACGCCGGGCGTGGCGCTTCCCGCAGCGTGGGGTCCGCGGTATTGTTCCTGGGCTCGCACCCAAGGAGGCTCGCGCATGCGCCAGGTCCTCACGTTCGCCGTCCTCGTCGCCCTCATCGCCGGCATGGCCACGGGACCAGCCGAAAGCCAGGCGCCGCGGCGAGGAGGGATCCTGAAGATCGGTATGATCGGAGAGCCACCGACGCTCGACAGCCACGCGACGACCGCCGTGATCACGCGCGAGATCGCCGTCAACATGTTCGAGGGACTGTACGCGCTCGACGCGCGGTTCCAGCCGATCCCGCTCCTCGCCGAGAGCCACGAGGTTCTGGACGGCGCGCGGCGCTACGTCATCCGCCTGCGGAGCGACGTCAAGTTCCACAACGGCAAGCCGCTCACCGCGGCCGATGTGGTGGCCTCGCTCCGCCGCTGGGGAGCGGTCGCGAGCACCGGCAAGGCGGTGTTCAAGACCGTCGAGGCGGTGGAGGCGAAGACGCCCACGTCCGTCGAGATCCGGCTGAAGGAGCCGTCCGGCAGCCTGCCGACCGTCCTGGCGCAGGTCGACAGCGCCGCGATGATCTATCCGAAGGACGTCGTCGAGGCGAGCGGCGAGGGCCCGCTGAAGGAGCTGATCGGCACCGGGCCATTCAAGTTCGTCGAGCACAAGCCCGACCGCCACGTGAAGCTCGCCCGCTTCGACGGCTACGCGCCGCGCGGCGAGTCCGCCAACGGCCTCGGCGGCCAGCGCGTCGCGTACCTCGACGAGCTGCACTTTCTTCCCGTGCCCGACTACGCGACCCGTCAGGCCGGCATGATCACCGGAGAGTACGGCTACATCCAGCAGATCAAGCCGGACCAGTACGATCGCATCAAGGCGGCGCCCGGCGTGGAGCCCGTCGTCGTCAAGCCGTACGGCTGGGCCACCATCGTGCTCAACACGAAGCAGGGAATGATGACCGATCGACGGCTGCGACAGGCGATGCAGGCGGCGCTCGACATGGAGCCGATGATGCTCGCCGGCGTCGGCCACAAGGATTTCTATCGTCTCGACCCCGGCATCTTCTTTCCGGAGTCGGCCTGGCACTCGAAGGCCAGCGCGGCGCTCTATAACCAGCACGACCGGGACAAGGCGCGCCGGCTCCTGAAGGAGGCAGGCTACCAGGGCCAGCCGGTCCGGTGGATCGTCACCACGGAGTACGAGCACCACTACAAGCCCGCGCTCATCGCGAAGAGCCAGCTGGAAGAGATCGGTCTCAAGGTCGACCTGCAGGTG
Organism: Candidatus Methylomirabilota bacterium; assembly: GCA_036265915.1. Taxonomy (GTDB): domain Bacteria; phylum Methylomirabilota; class Methylomirabilia; order Rokubacteriales; family CSP1-6; genus AR12. Next base: position 24,402 of record DATAOC010000076.1, read on the forward strand.
TCGGACTGGGCCACCGTCGTGCAGCGGCGTGCCAAGCCCGAGCTCTGGGACGCGTTCAGCACCGCGTTCGTCTTCGTGCCGGAGCCCGCCACGTCCGCGCAGGTGCTGTGCGAGTGGCCAGGCTGGTGGTGCAGCCCCGAGAAGGACGGGCTGCTGCAGGCGATGAATCGCGAGCTCGACGCCAGGAAGCGCTACGCGCTGTGGGAACGCGTGCAGAGCGCCTTCTATGCCGACGCCGCACGGATCAAGATCGGCGACTACTTCCGTCTCGACGCGCGCCGCAAGGACGTGCAGGGGTACGAGCCGGGCCCGTACATGCACTTCTGGAACGTCTGGCTCGATCGACGCTAGCTACGGCGCGCCGAGGACGCCGTTGATGGCGTCGGTGACCGGATTTCGCTCTCCGGCGCTCGCGGCCGGGCTGTCGTCTTTCCGGTCCGGCGCCCCGGCCGCGTCCCGGACGCAGTCGTACTGCTGCCAGCCCGTCAGCGGCGCTTCCAGGTCGACGCGCTTCCAGCTCGGGCTTCCGTGCGACCGCAGCCACGGCAGGCCCTGGACGACCGCCTGCGCGAGGCGGGCGATGCTCGCGCACTCGCGGCGCTCGGGGTCGAAGGCGACGAGCACGGCCTTCACCGCCACCGTCTTCACCGGCGTCGGCTGCCACGCATAGGTTCCGGTAGGGATCTCGACCGCGGTGTAGCTGTCGAGCACGCTCTTGTGCGTCACCTCGAGGAGGGCCAGCCCGTCGTCGGCGGTCACGCCGGTACGGAACAGTGCGGCGGGATGGCTCACGACGTAGAACATCGCATCGAGCTCGCCGGCCTTGAGCTGGCGGAGCGCCTCCGCACCGTCCACGGGAACGAGTGCCGCTGGCGTGACATCGGCCAGCTTCAGCAGGCGCCGCGCGGTGAGATACGTGCCGCTGCCTTCACGTCCGACCGCCACGCGCCGGCCGTCGAGGTTCTCGAGGCTCGTGAGCACGCGCCGGCCGAGCAGCTGCACGTCCTCGTCGTACAGCGGAAACAGCAGGCGGACGCTCGCCGCGATCCGCGCGACGTCCGGGTTGGCCCGCTGATCGGCGACGAAGGCGAGCACATCGGATTGCACGATGCCGAGCGCAAGGCCGGGCCGCTGCGCGATGGCGGCCACGTTGTCGACGGCGCCGTTGGACGCCTCGACGCGCACATTGAAGCCGCGGTCCGCGAGCAGCCGCTGGAGATCCTGACCGACGCGGTAGTACGTGCCACCGGGCACGCCGGTCATGATCGTCACGTCGACCGCGGCCGCCGCGACCGCATGCACGAGCATCAGCACCAGCACGACGCCGACGCCGGCGCGCGTCATGGTCGAGCGCTCATCGAAACGACGGCAGGGCCGCGACGGCGGCCGCGATGCGGTCCGGTGCGCCGCCGCGACGGTTCGTCAGCACGACCACGGTGACGCCGCGGTCGAGATCCTTGACGATCGCGTGCGTGAAGCCGCTCGACTCGCCGCGGTGCGACGCGCGCAGTCCGTGTTCGGTGCGGTCCAGGAACCAGCCGAGGCCGTAGCGCGTTGGCGTCCCGTCGTCCAGCGAGCCCGGCGTCCACATGAGCGGCTGCACGCGCGGTCCCAGCAGCGTGGCCTCATCGAGGCCGCGATCCCAGGCCGCCAGGTCGTGGACCGACGAGTACACGCCGCCGTCGCCGAGCACCGTGCTGGTGGACGTGTGGTCGGCGAGTCCGAAGCCGCCGCGCCGCGTGGGACCGTAGCCGAACGCGCGGTTTGCGACCTCCGAGACGCCCGGCTCCCACACCACGGACGCCGTCATTCCGAGCGGGGCGAGCACGCGCTCGTGGAGGAAGCGCGCGAAGCGCTGTCCCGACACCGCCTCCACCACCACCGCGAGGAGCGCGTAGTTCGAGTCGTTGTAGCGGAACGCCGAGCCCGGCGGAAACATCAGCGCATCCGTCCGGCGGAGCAGCGCCACCACGTCGCGATCCTTGACCTGACGCGTCGACGTCTCCGGCACGAAATCCTCGTAGGCGCGGAGCCCGGACGTGTGCTGGAGCAGATGACGGACGCGGATGTCGCGCCCGTACGCCGGGAAATCGGGAATCAGGTCGCGCACGCGCTCGTCGAGGGCCAGGCGACCGTCGTTGACGAGCAGCATGACGGCGGTGGCGGTGAAGGCCTTGGAGAGCGAGGCGAGCCGGAAATTCGTGCGCTCGGTCACGCGCGCGCCACTCTCGAGGTCGGCCAGACCGTAGCTGCGCGTGAACGCAAGCCGGCCGTGGCGGATGACGCCGATGGCGGCGCCGGGCACCCCGGGCCGACCGTAGATCGCGCACAGGCGATCGATGGCCTTGATGTCGGCCGCGGACGCGGCCGGGGCGGACGGCTCGGTGCGGACGGTGCCGCAGGCGGCCAGCGTCAGCGCGGCGACGGCCACGCGGAGGGAACGCAGGGGCCGTTGCCATCGCCGTCGCTGTCCCATTCAACGGCGCCGGTGCAAGCGGCGTTCCTTCGAGTCGCGATGCTAGGTGATCAGCTCGGGGATCACCCACAGCGGGCGCCGGCCGGCGGCGACGCGCTCGATGTTGTCGAAGCCGTTCCGGAAGCGCGCGGTCCAGTTCTCCCACGTCGGCCCCGCGGAGTGCGGCGTCAGGGTCACCGTCGGCAGCGAGAACAGTGGGTGATCCTTCGCGGGCGGCTCCTCGACCAGCACGTCGAGTCCGGCCCCGCCGAGGCGTCGCTCCTTCAGCGCCTGGTAGAGCGCCTGCTCGTCGACAACGGGGCCGCGGCACGTGTTGACGAGGATGGCGTCGCGCTTCATCAGCGCGAGCTCGCGCGCTCCGATGAGACCGCGGGTGGCGTCGTTCAGCGGCACGTGGAGCGTCACGACGTCCGACGTCCGGAGCAGCTCGCTCAGCAGAACGAAGCGGACGCCGAGCGCGTCCTCCTCCGCCTCGCTCAGCCGCACGATGTCGTAGTACTGCACCCGCGCGTCGAAGGCGGCCGCCCGGCGCGCGACCTTCTTGCCGATGTTGCCGAGACCCACGATGCCGACCGTGCGACCGGACAGCTCGTACACCGGCGACTCGGACGACGCGGGCGGCCGCCACTTGCCGGCCACCACGTCGAGGTGAAATCGCACGAGCTGCTTGAGGACGGCCAGCATCAGCAAGATCGTGTGCTCGGCCACCGCGATGGCGTTGGCGCCGCCGTTGTTGGCGACGGGCACGCCCGCCTTGCGCGCCGCCTCGACGTCCACGCGATCGTAGCCGGCGCTGAGCAGCTGCACGAGCTTGAGCTGCGGCGCCGAGCGGAAGAACTCCGTGCCCATGTTGCGCGCGAGGCCCAGGAAGTACTCGGCGTCGGCGGCCGCCGCGTAGAACGCCGGCGTGCCGAAATCGGCGGCCACGAGCTCGAAGCCCGGCGGCGTGAGCGATCGCGCGATGTCGGTGACGCCATCGTCCTGGGTGGGCGCGAGCAGGATCTTCGGCATCAGGCCTGGGCCAGCGGCACGGCGGCCGTGAGGCACGGCTCGGTGCCGAGCACGCGGGTGGTGTGGCCCTTGCCGGTCGTGTCCTCCACCAGCCGCGCGTCGCCGGGGCCGAACACCTGCGTGGTGCCGTCGCCGCAGCCGATCTCGAGCTGCCCGGACAGGATGATGACGAACTGCCGACGCGGCGCCGGGTGCCAGTCGAGGAACTCGCCCTTCGGCCAGATCCGGAACGAGATCTGGCTCGCGGGCAGCCCCTTGAGCCAGTCGGCCTTGTGCGCGATGTCGATGGCCTCGATGTGCGACTGGCCGTCGGCGCCGGTGTAGAGGCGGTGCGTCTTCTTCATCGTGCGCTCCCTTCCAGCGTGAAGCCGTAGAGCCGCGCCGCGTTCTCGCAGACGATCTTGCGGCGCACGTCGGCGGGCAGGTGGGCCATCTCGCGCGCGAGATAGTCGCGCGAGTCCGGCCAGACGCCGTCGGGATGCGGAAAGTCCGAGCCCCACATGACCTTGTCCACGCCGAGCTCGTCGAGCAGCTTGAGGCCCACGGGATCCGTCTGGTACGTGGCCCAGCACTGGCGGCGCCAGTACTCGCTCGGCGGCATCGTGAGCGACAGGTCCTTGAACTGATCCTCCCACTCGCCGTCCATGCGCCAGAGGATGTACGGGATCCAGCCGATGCCGGCCTCGCCGAGCACGACGCGGATCCGCGGATAGCGCTCCAGCACGCCGCCAAAGACGAGCGACATGAGCACGCCGGCCATGTTGATCTGGAAGCCCGTGATGTGCGTCGCAAACGCCATCCGCGCCAGCCGCTTGTCCTCCGCCGTCGCGTCCGCGGGCGCCCGCGAAAGGTCCGAGCCGATGAAGACGAGGCGCTGCAGCGGCTCCGGCAGCCGCGTGCCGATGGTGTGGAAGTGCAGCGGCAGCCCGCACGCGTCGAGGACCTCCCACAGCGGATTCCAGTACGGATCCCACAGCGGTCGCAGGTCGGGGGAGTTCGCGATGTCGAGCCCGCGCACGGCGCCGCGCTTGGCCACGCGCTCGACCTCGGCGATGGCGGCGTCGATCGGATGGTTCGGGATGGAGGCGAGGCCCGCGTACCGCTCGGGGTGGGTGGCGCAGAACTCCGCGAGCCATTCGTTGTAGACGCGCATGACCTCGACGGTGGCCTCGGGATCGTTCATGCGCCCGGTGGCGCCGAGGATGCCGTAGAGCACTTCCGCCTGCACGCCGTCGCGATCCTGATCGCGCAGCCGCAGATCGGGATCGGAGAGCCGGCGAATGCCCTTCCGCCCGTCCTCGTAGAGGCCGGTGGCGGCCATCCGATCGGCGCGATGAATCCGCCCCGGGACGTACTCGCGGCCCGCGGATCCCATGCCGTTCACGAGGCCGAGGCTGGCGCCCTTCTTGGTGACCCACGTCTTGCCCTTCGGCCCGTCGACGACGTACGGCATGCGGTCGCGCATGTCGGCGGAGGCGCGCGTCACGAAGAGATCGGTCGGCAGCCAGCACAGATCGAGGTGACAGTCGGCGGAGATCATCTCGTAGCGCATGCGGTGTCCTCCGGCGGGCGCATGATGCGGCGATCCGCGATGAGTGTCAAACCGGACGGCTAGAGACCGCGCCAGTAGCGCCGGCCGTCGAGCCGCACGATCCGCCCGAAGCCGGGCGCCTGGAAGTGTCCGGCGGCCACGAGGATCTGCTCGCGCTCGAGCCGCTCCACGAGGGCGCGGCGCGTGCGGCGCGTCAGATCGGGATCCATGTCGGCGCGGGAAACCCAGTCGGGCTCCTCGATCTGCACGGGACTATGCGCGGCGTCGCCGAGGACGAGCGCCTGCTCACCGCCCGAGGTGATGAGGAGGCTCATGTGCCCGGGCGTGTGCCCGGGAGTCGGCACCGCCGTCAGCGCGCGTGTCAGCGCCTGCTCGCCCTGCATGAACTCGACGAGCCCCAGCTCGGCCAGCGGCCACACGCAGGTCGGCGCGTTGGGAAAGCGCGTGGGCTGCAGGTCGGGCCGGTGGCAGGCCTCCCAGTCCTGCGTGCTCACCCAGTACCGCGCGCGCGGAAACGTCGGCACCCAGCGCCCGCCGTCGTCGGTGAGATTCCAGCCGACGTGGTCACGATGCAGGTGCGTCATCACCACCATGTCGACCTCGTCGAGCCGGACGCCGTGCGCCTGGAAGTCCCGCAGCAGCAGGCCCCATGGCACGTCGGGCGTCTGCTCCGGCCGGGGGCCGAGGCCGGTATCGACGAGGATGGTGCGGCCGTTGGCGCGGATGAGGTAGGAGCCGAGATTGAAGCGCACGGTGTGCGCGTCCGTCACGTGCGCCTCGTGGGGACGCCAGTCGGCCTCGGGCACGGTCGGGAAGAAGTTGCAGAGATCGAACTCGAGCACGCCGTCGGAGAGCATCATGATCTCGACATCGCCGACACGGACGCGGTTGTTCGCCATCACGTCTCCAGGGTGCGAAGGTGGCCGGTATGATATCGTCGGCGGCGATGAGCGGCGTCGAATTCAACCCGATGGACCCGGCGTTCGTGGCGGACCCGTATCCGACCTATCATCGCCTGCGCACCGAAGACCCCGTCCACCACAGCCCCCTCGGCTTCTGGATTCTCACGCGATACGAGGACGTCGTGGCTGCGCTGCGCGATCCCCGGCTGGCGAAGGAGGCGATCGCGTCCTTCGTGGCCGCGCGCTTCGGCGCCGCCGTGCCGGCCGTCGGGCTCTCGATGCTGGACCGCGATCCGCCCGATCACACGCGTTTGCGCTCGCTCGTCAGCAAGGCGTTCACGCCGCGCGTCGTGGAGCGGCTGCGCCCGCGCATCCAGCAGATCGTCGACGGCCTCCTCGACGACGTGACCGCCGCGGGCCGCATGGACCTGATCGAGCAGTTCGCGTACCCGATCCCGGTCAACGTCATCTGCGAGATGCTCGGCGTGCCGGTGGAGGATCACGAGCGCTTCAAGGGCTGGAGCCTCGACATCGCGCGCGGCCTCGACTCGATCCTGCTGCCGACGGACTCAGACGTGCCGCGCCGGAGCATGGCCTCTCGCAGCGCGCTGGCCGACTACTTCCGCGAGCTGATCGCGCGACGGCGAGCGGCGCCACGCGGGGACATGCTCTCGGATCTGATCGCGGCCGAGGAGGCCGGCGACAAGCTGTCCGAGCACGAGCTGCTGGCGACGTGCATCCTGCTGCTGATCGCCGGCCACGAGACGACGGTGAACCTCATCGGCAACGGCACGCTGGCGCTGCTGCGCCATCCCGACCAGCTGCGCCGGCTGCGCGAGGATCCCGCGCTCATCGGCGGCGCCATCGAGGAGCTGCTGCGTTTCGACGGGCCGGTGCAGCGGACGGCGCGGATCCCGAGCGAGGACGTCACCATCGCCGGGCACAAGATCGCGGCCGGCGAGATGGTGATGCCGTTCATCGGCGCCGCCGACCGGGACCCCGCCCAGTTTCGCGACCCCGACCGGCTCGACATCACCCGCGCCGACAACCGCCACATCGCATTCGGCTGGGGCATCCACTTCTGCCTGGGCGCGCCGCTGGCGCGCGTCGAGGGTCAGATCGCCATCGGCACGCTGCTGCGTCGTCTGCCGCACCTGGCCCTCGCCACCGAGGCGCCCGAGTTCCGCGAGAGCCTCACGCTGCGCGGGCTGAAGTCGCTCCCCGTCACGTTCTAACTCCGGCCTCGTTCTTGCTGAAGCTCGATGGGCGATGAGGCCGGCGCCCCGTGGCGGCGCGGCGGAGGAGAAATCCATACCCAAAAAGAGAGCGGGCCTGCGACGTCGGCTGGTGATCCTCGTCCTCGCGGCGGCCGCGATGGCGCCGGGCGCGGCGTCCGGTCAGGAGCCGCGCTCGAACGCGCTCGACTGGGAGAGCGGCGCCAACAAGAGCTACTTCATCCCGGCGCTGGAGATCCCGACCTTCGTCTTCCTGCTGAACCAGTTCGACCGGCACTTCGCGCCAGACTCGCACGACTACGACACCGACTGGCACACGATCTGGCGCAATCTGCGGACCGCGCCCGAGTACGACAAGGATCCGTTCAGCGTCAACCAGATCGGGCATCCGTATCAGGGCAGCGTCTACTACGGTCTCGCGCGCTCGGCGGGGCTCACCTACTGGGAATCGCTGGCGGCCACCATCTACGGCAGCTTCCTCTGGGAGACGGCGGGCGAGAGAACGCGCCCCTCGATCAACGACCACATCTCCACCGGTATCGGCGGCAGCTTCGTGGGCGAGGCGCTGTTCCGGATGTCGAGCCTGCTGCTCGAAGGCGGCGGCGAGGAGCCGTCCGTGTGGCGTGAGCTCGGCGCCGCCATCCTGTCGCCGCCGACTGGCGTCAACCGGCTGCTCTTTGGCGAGCGGTTTCGTCCCGTCTTCCCGAGTCACGATCCGGCCATTTTTCTCCGCGCGCGCGTGGGGTACGCGCTGACGACGAACATCCACACCGGGGGGCTACTGAACCAGCCGGAGGAGCACGACGCCAACCTGGAGTTCTACATGACGTACGGACTGCCGGGGAAGCCGGGCTACCACTACCGGAGGCCGTTCGACTTCTTCCTCTTCGAGTTCACTGCGGTCCCCAGCGCTCCGGAGGTCGGCAACGCCATCGAGAACCTCACCATCCGCGGGCTGCTGGCCGGCACGGACTACGCGTGGGGCGAGAACTATCGCGGCGTGTGGGGGCTGTTCGGCGGCTACGAGTACCTGTCGCCGCAGGTCTTCCGGCTCGCCGCCACCAACCTGTCGCTCGGCACCGTGGCCCAGTGGTGGCTCTCGCGCACGGTCGCGCTGCAAGGCACCGTCCTCGGTGGCGCGGGCTTCGGCGCCGCCGGCACGGTCGGCGATAAGGACGAGCGCGACTATCGCTTCGGCATCATCCCGCACGCGATCGTCGGCGCGAGGCTCATCTTCTCCGACCTCGCCATGCTGGAGGCTCAGGGACGCCAGTACTGGGTGGTGGGCGTCGGCTCCGGCGCCTCGAACAGCGCGGACGCCTTCGGCCACGAAGTCATCGATCGCGCCAGCGCGGCGCTGACCGTGCGCCTGTTTGGTCCGCACGCGCTGAGCCTGTCCTACCTGATCTCGACGCGCGACGCCACGCTCACCGGCCGGGATCGCCACCAG
>DATAOC010000077.1:0-21616 GCA_036265915.1 Candidatus Methylomirabilota bacterium
GAGGGTCCGCAGCAGTCGAGGGCCGTGGCGGCGCACGCGGCGGCGGTGGGCGTGAGCGGTGCCCTCTCGTTCGGCGTCGCGGGTGCAGTCAACTCATGGGTTGGCTGGCAGTGGGCACTGGTCCCGGGTGCCCTCGGAGCGGCACTGGCGTTCGTGCTCGTGCTCGGCGGCGTTCCGGCACGGCCGGTGAGGCCGTCCGCGCGCCCGCGCGGATCACTGCTCGACTTCCGGCCGATCCTTCGCAACCGTTCCGCACTTGCCTACTCGATCGCGTACTGCGTCCACACGTGGGAAATGTCCGCGCTGCGCGGCTGGGTCGTCGCATTCCTGACCTTCGTCGCCGCCCAGCGGCCGGGGGGATGGACACCGGTCGCCCCCGCCGCGGTGGCGAGCGTCATGGGACTGGTCGGCGTGGTCTCCAGCGTCTGGGGCAATGAACTCTCGATTCGACTGGGCCGTCGTCGCTTCATCGTCGTCACGATGCTCATGTCGGCGGCGCTCGCCGCCGTGATCGGTTTCAGCGCCTCGCTCCCGTACGGTGGCGCCGCCGCGCTCGTCCTGCTCTACGCGATGCTGATCTGGTCGGACTCGTCGTCATTGACGGCCGGTAGCGCCGGCAGCGCCGAGCCGGGCCGCCGCGGCGCAACGCTGGCGGTGCACTCCACGCTCGGCTACGCCGGCGGCTTCCTCGGGCCGCTCGTTCTCGGCGCGACGCTCGACCTTCTTGGAGGCGCGAGCGTGATCGCATGGGGCGTGGCGTTCGGCCACGTCACCATCGCGCTTCTTCTCGGAGCGCTGGCATTCGTGTGGCTGCGCCCGGCGGATCTTGTCAGCGACCGGTCGGTGAACGCGACGGACGCCACTGCTCGATCCTGAACGCGTTGGCGCTTGCAGCCGTCGTGTCGCCGGGTGGAACGGCCGCGTGCTCGATTTCGCCCTGCGCTGGCGATGACGTCGCGCACCTAGAGAGCGACGGTTCGAAAGCCGGCGAAGACGTTTCGCCGGTGGCGCTTGAAGAAGTTTCGCCACGTCGCGCGGATCAGGCGCGACCGCGTGGCCCAGCAGCCGCCCTTGAGGACTTTCTTTTCGCCGAAGTGCGGCTCGGAGTACTCCTTGTACGGATCGCACACGAACCCGGGGTACGGCTCGAACGTGTCCGCGACCCACTCCCATACGTTGCCGATCATCTGTCGGCAGCCGACGGGGCTGTCGCCCACGGACAGGGCGCGCACGTCGACCGTCCCGCCGAGGCGATAGTCGAGGTTGGCGAAGTCGGGCGTCGCCGGCGCGTCGCCCCAGGGAAACCGCCGCTTCGTCCCGGTGGCTGGATCGAACGTGGCCGCCATCTCCCATTCGGCTTCCGTCGGCAATCGCCGCCCCGCCCAGCGACAGAACGCTTCTGCCTCGTACCAGTTCACATGCACGACCGGGTGCCACGTCTCGAGCGGTGCCAGGAGATCGAAGCGCTGCTCGAACCAGTGCATGCCGACGCGTCGCCAGAACAGCGGATGCTCGACGCCCTCACGCCGGCGCCAGTCCCAGCCGCGCCGGCCCCAGCACTCACGCCGCCGATAGCCCCCGTCGTCGACGAACGCCTGAAATTCCGCGTTCGTCACCGGCGTCGCGGCGATCCGGAACGGAGCCACCTCGACGGCATGCGCCCACTTCTCGTTGTCGAAGACGAACGGCTCGTCGCGATCGGCGCCGAGCATGAACGGCCCCCCGGGCACGGCGACGTCGTGCCGACGGAACCCGTGATCCACGGCGGCTGGGGCCGAGCAGGCGACCTGTGAGGGCCGCGCGTAGCCCAGCGTCTGCAAGATCACCGTCAAATTCTCGGCGTGCATGTCTTCGTGCTGAGCCGCGAGCGTATAGAGGTACGCCTCGTCATCCCCGCGCGGCTCGCGTGACTGCAGACGGGCGACGCTGCGTTGCAGGACGTCCGTGATGTAGGCGGCCGTCTCCGCGCGCGATGGGAATCGGTGGTCCCAGCGACGCGTGTAGGAGACGTTGAACGAGTCGTAGATGTCGTCGCTGCCGCGCAGCAGCGGAGCGGCGCCGTCGAGCCGCCGGAGCAGCCAGTATTCCTGAAACCAGCCGACGTGGCCCATCTCCCAGATCGGCGGCTCGAGGAAGTGGCCACGCACGCCGAGCATCTGCGCGTCGGTGAGCGCCTCGAGGAGCCCGAGCTCGACGCGACGCGCATCCAGCAACGCGGCGACCAGTGCCTCCGACGTGCTCGCGAGCGGCGCCGTGATCATCGGATGTCGCTCGCAGTGTCTAGTGTCGCGCCGCCACCTTGCAAGCTCCGATAGCTCGCCATGGCCGGCGCCGATATACGCTCGCCTGCATGAACAGCCTCCCTCACGGATCTCCGGCTCCGCCAGGTTGCAGGCTCTTCGAGTAGCAGGGCACGCACAGGCGGGGTACTGTACGCCGACGGCTGCGCACCGCGAGCCGAGCTTTCGCCCCGAGGAGAAGAGATGGCAAACGATCGCCGGGACTTCCTGCGTGCCGCAAGTCTGGCTGCGCTCGCGCTCACGGTTGGACGGCGCGACGCGCTGGCGCAGACGCCCGCCGGCGCGGCCGTCAAGATCGGGATGGTGGGCTCGGGCCGCGAGGGCAGCGCGCTGGGCACGCTCTTCGTCAAGGCCGGTCACGCGACGATGTTCTCCTCGCGCCATCCCGAGAATCTCCGGGACTTCGTGACCGGCCTCGGGCCGCTGGCCCAGGCAGGCACCGTGGAGCAGGCGATCGCCTTCGGTGATGTCGTCGCGATCGTCGTCCCGTACACGGCGATGGAGCAGATCGGCAAGGCGAACGCCGCGGCGCTGGCACGCAAGCCGCTCGTCCTCGACGTCAGCAACCCCATCGCGCGGCGCGACGGCGAGGACCTGCTCAAGTGGGTCAACGAGCAGGGAGGCGCCGGACTGGCGACCGCCAGGCTGCTGCCGGGCGCGCGCGTCGTGCGCGCGTTCAATGCCATCGGCGCCGGCCGGCTCGCCTCGCTCGCGCATCGCTCGGGCGACCCCGTCGGCGTGCCGATCGCCGGCGACGATCCCGGGGCGATTGCACTGGCCGAGCGGCTCATTCGGGAGATTGGCTTCGAGCCCGTGGTGATCGGCGGCCTGGCGAAGGGCAAATACCTCGTGCCCGGGACGCCGCTCGGCGGTGAGCACACACCGGCGGAGCTGCGACAGATCGCCGGCGGCCTGCACTGAGCCCGGCTTGACTGCGTCCGGCGGTGCGCGCGCCGGGCATCGGTCGCGGAGCGGCGCGTGAGTGGCGAGTGGCGCCGATTCGTCGATGTGCAGCCGCACGAGCGGCCGGTGCTTGGCTGGTGCTGGCTGTCGATCTTTGCCGTCCTCTCGTCGTACTACATCCTGCGTCCGATTCGGGACCAGGCCGGCGTGGCCGGCGGCGTCAACAACCTGCAGTGGCTCTTCAGCGCCACCCTCGTCGGCATGCTGCTGGTCAACATCCCGTTCGGGTACCTGGTCAAGACGCTTCCGCGCCGACGCTTCATCCCGCTCACGTACCATTTCTTCGCGCTCAATATCCTGGTGTTCGCCGCGCTCTTCCACTGGTCTCATCCGACGGCCGCGATCTGGGTGGGACGCGTCTTCTTCGTCTGGGTCTCGGTGTTCAACCTGTTCGTCGTCTCGGTGTTCTGGCAGCTGAACGTCGACGTCTTCAGCCCGGAGCAGGGCAAGCGACTGTTCGGCATCATCGCAGCCGGCGCGACGGTGGGCGCCATCGTCGGCTCCGGTGTGACGGCCGTGCTCGCGCGCCACGTGCCACCGATGGCCCTGCTCATCGGCGCCGCGATCCTGCTCGAGATCGCGGTGTTCGGGGTCGGCCGGCTGTCGCGCGTGTCGGTGGCGCTCGATCGGACGGCCGCGCCGGCGGATCCCGCGGCCGGCCGAGAGTCGCCCATCGGCGGCGGCGTGCTGGCCGGGATCACCCGCGCGTTCAGCTCGCCGTACCTGATCAATGTGAGCGTGTTCCTGCTGCTCTTCGCGATCACGTCGACGTTCCTGTACTTCGAGCAGGCCGCCATCGTGAGCCGCAGCTTCCACGATCGCGGCGCGCAGACGGCGTTCTTCGCGAGCGTCGATCTTCTCGTCAATGTGCTGACGCTGCTCGTGCAGCTTTTCCTGACCGGACCGATCGTGCTCGCGCTCGGCCTGGCGGTTCCGCTCGCGTTGCTGCCGGCGCTCACCATCGTCGGCTTCGGCGTCCTCGCCATCGTGCCGACGCTGCTCGCCGTCGCCGCCTTTCAGGTGCTGCGCCGGGCGGCCGACTACGCGATCACCCGCCCCGCCCGCGAGGTGCTGTACACCGTCGTCTCGCGCGAGGACCGGTTCAAGGCCAAGGGCTTCATCGACACGGTGGTCTACCGCACCGGCGATCAGCTCGGCGCCTGGTCCGTGGCCCTGTTGCGGTCGGCTGGTCTGGGCCCCGCGCAGGCCTCGCTGGTCGTGATCCCGGTCGCCGCGATCTGGCTCGTCAACGCGCTGTGGCTCGGGCGCCGTCAGGAACGACTCGCCGCGCGGCACGCCGCCGCGCCGACCGTCGATCTGGGCACGCGCCGTTCGACGACGGGCTGACGACTCAGCGACGCGGCTGCTGCACCTCGCTCAGTCGACGCTGCAGGAATCGGCGCTCGGTGTCGTTGGTGACGAGCTCCAGCGCGCGCGTGTAGCTGCGGGCGGCCTCGACGAGGCAGCCGAGCCGCCGCTGCAGATCGGCGCGCGCGGCATGCAGCAGGTGATAGCGCTCGAGCTCGCCGCTTGCCGCCAGCGCGTCGACCAGCTCCAGCGCGCGCCGAGGTCCGTCGACCATGGCCACGGCGGCCGCGCGGTTGAGCGCGACGATGGGCGACGGCTGCACCACCTCCAGGAGACCGTAGAGCCGGACGATCTGAGGCCAGTCGGTGTCCTCGGGACGTTTCGCCTGGCAGTGCAGCGCGGCGATGGCCGCCTGCACCGCGTACGGGCCGGCGCCGCCACGCAGCGCCTGGTCCACCAGCGGCAGCGCCTCGGTGATCTGCGGGTGATTCCAGCGGCCGCGGTCCTGGTCCTCGAGCAGGACCAGCTCGCCGGCGGCGTCGAGACGGGCGTCGCGACGCGCGTCGTGCAGCAGCATCAGCGCCAGCAGTCCGATCGCCTCGGGCGGCGCCGGGTCGAGGAGCGCGACGACGAGGCGCCCGAGCCTGATCGCCTCGGCGCAGAGATCGCTGCGCACGAGCGACTCTCCGCGCGTGGCGGCGTAGCCCTCGGTGAACACGAGATAGATCACGGTCAGCACGGCGTCGAGTCGCGCCGGCATCGCCGTTGCGTCGGGCACCGCATAGGGAATGTGGGCGTCGCGGATCTTCGCCTTGGCGCGGACGAGGCGCTGGGCCATCGTCGGGATTGGAACCAGGAACGCGCGGGCGATCTCTTCGGTGCCGAGGCCGCACAGCGTGCGCAGCGTCAGCGCCACCTGGGCTTCGCGGGCGAGCGCGGGATGACAGCACGTGAACATCAGCCGAAGCCGGTCGTCCGGGATCTCGCCTGGGTCGAACTCCGGGGGGATCTCGGCGACGCCCGCGTCGGCCGCGTAGGTTTCCATCTTTTCGCCGAAGCGCGTGCGACGGCGGATGCGATCGATGGCCTTGTGCCGGGCGGTCTGTAGAATCCACGCCCGCGGAAAGTCCGGCACGCCCGTCTCGCGCCAGCGGTCCACCGCGATCGCAAACGCTTCCTGAGCGGCTTCCTCGGCGACGTCGAAGTCCCGGACGTGCCGGATGAGCGCGGCCAGGATCCGGCCCCAGTCCGAGCGATACACTGTGTCGACGGCCTCGTCGGCGTCCAGCCGCATAGACCACGTTAGATAATTTTTGGGCCGGTGTCGATTCGGGCCGGGCTCGTTCGACCACGAGGGAGGACGGCGCGTGAAATACATGCTCATGATCTGCCGGGACGAGCAAGTGTGGGAGCAGCTCAGTCCCCCGCAGCGGCAGAAGATCTATGCGGAGATGGTGCAGCTGGCCGACGAGCTGGCCGCGCGCGGACAGTACCACGGCGAAGGCTCGCCGCTCCACGCGTCATCGTCGGCGACGTGCGTGCGGATCCGCGGCGGCAAGCGGCTGGTCACGGACGGCCCGTTCGTCGAGGCGCGCGAGCAGCTCGGCGGGTACATGATCATCGACGTGCCGGATCTCGACGAGGCCATCGCGATCGCCGCCCGGATGCCGCTGGCACACACGGGGGCGATCGAGGTGCGGCCGGTGCGCGAGGGCGCGCCCCGATGATGCCTGAGTGAGCGGTGAAACACGACAGAGCGGAAGGAGCCGAGAATGAGTCGAGTGCGGTTACTCGTTGGGACACGCAAGGGCGCGTTCGTGTTGACATCGGACGGGACGCGCCAGCACTGGGACGTCAGCGGCCCCCACTTCGGTGGCTGGGAGGTCTACCACCTGAAGGGATCGCCGGCGAACCCCGATCGACTCTATGCCTCGCAGTCGAGCGGCTGGTTCGGTCAGGTCATCCAGCGTTCCGATGATGGCGGCCGGACGTGGGAGACCATGGGCAACAAGTTCGTGTACGACGGCGTGCCGGGCACGCATCTCTGGTACGACGGCACGCCGCATCCCTGGGAGTTTGCGCGCGTCTGGCATCTCGAGCCGTCGCTGTCCGACCCGGATACCGTTTACGCAGGCGTCGAAGACGCCGCGCTGTTCCAGTCACGCGACGGCGGCCAGACGTGGAACGAGCTGCCCGGTCTGCGCGGCCATCAGTCCGCGCGGCTCTGGCAGCCCGGGGCGGGTGGGATGTGCCTGCACACGATCCTGCTCGACCCGAGTCGTCCCGATCGCATGCACATCGCCATCTCGGCGGCGGGCGTGTTCCGCACCGACGACCGCGGCACCACCTGGCGGCCGATGAATCGCGGCCTGCACTCCGAGAGCATTCCCGACCCGAACGCGGAGGTCGGGCATTGCGTGCACCGGCTGGCCATGCACCGCTCGCGCCCCGACGTGCTGTTCATGCAGAAGCACTGGGACGTCATGCGAAGCGACGACGGCGGCGAGTCGTGGCGCGAGGTGAGCGGTGATCTCCCGACCGACTTCGGCTTTCCCATCGACGTCCACGCGCACGAGCCGGAGACGATCTATGTCGTTCCCATCAAGAGCGACTCCGAGCACTACCCGCCGGACGGACGGCTGCGCGTCTTTCGCAGTCGGACCGGCGGCAACGAGTGGGAGGGCCTGACGAACGGCCTGCCGCAGCGGAACTGCTACGTGAACGTCCTGCGCGATGCCATGGCCGTCGACGCGCTCGAGCCGTGCGGCGTGTACTTCGGGACCACCGGTGGGCAGGTCTATGCCTCCGCCGACGCCGGTGACCGCTGGGAGCCGATCGTCCGCGACCTTCCGTCCGTCGTCTCGGTGGAAGCCCAGACGCTGCGATGATCCGCGTCGTTCTGCCCGCGCACCTTCGGACCCTGGCCGGGGTCGAGGCCGAGGTGAAGCTCGACGTGGTCGCGCCCGTGACGCATCGCGCGATCCTCGACGCCCTGGAGACGGCGTATCCGATGCTCCGCGGCACGCTTCGCGACCAGGTGACGCACCGTCGCCGCGCCTTCGTGCGGTTCTTCGCCTGTGGCGAGGATCTGTCCCACCAGCCGCCTGACACCACGGTGCCCCAGGCCGTTGCCGCCGGGGCTGAGCCGTACCTGGTCGTCGGGGCCATGGCGGGCGGCTGAGCCCGAATCGTAAAGATATCCGACACAGTAAAGTCATACGCATAGATAAAAAATGACCGGTGCCTTGACGCCGAGCCCGGAACGATGTTCCATGCTGCTCTCCCGTCGATCAGTCCAATCAGGAGGGGGTCATGCGCAGCAGACAGTTGGCAGGTTTGGTGCTCGGCATCGTGGTCGCGCTGGGGTCATTCGGACACGCAGCGGCGGCGGATATCGGGATCATCACCGGAAGCGAGAAGGGCACCTACTACCAGTTCGGACTCAATCTGCAGAAGCTCATGAAGAGCAACGGCGTCAACGTGACGGTTGCCACGTCGAAGGGCTCGGTCGAGAATGTTTTCGCGGTGTACCAGCGGCCCGCCACGCAGCTCGGCATCGTGCAGTCGGACGTTCTCGCCTTCGTGGCGAAGGTCGGGACGGACCCCGTTCTGAAACAGATCGCGAAGAAGATCAAGATGGTGTTTCCGCTCTACAACGAAGAGGTCCACATCCTGGGTCGCAACGTCGCGTCGTTCGACGAGCTGGCCGGAAAGCGCGTGGCCATCGGTCGCGAAGGAAGCGGGACCTATCTCACCGCCCGGCTGATGTTCAAGGTCTCCGAGGTCGAGCCCAAGCAGATGCTCCTGATCGACACCGATGAGGCGCTGGCGGAGCTGAAGGCCGGACGCATCGACGCGATGTTCTATGTCGCGGGCGCACCGGTGAAGCTCTTTGCCGAGGGCGTGACCGACGCCGATGGACTGGCCCTGGTGCCGGTCACGAACAAGAGCATCACGGAATTCTATCCGGTGGTCGAAGTGCCGGCGCAGACATACCCGTGGCAGTCCCGTCCGCTCCCGACGGTGGCGGTGAAGTCCGTGCTGGTCTCGTTCGACTTTCGCCATCTCGACTGCGACAACGTCGGCCGCTTCGCACAGATCATGGCCTCGAACATCGGATGGCTCGCAGACAACGGACACGCGAAGTGGAAGTCCGTCAAGCTCGACTACCCGCTGAAGGGCTGGGAGCAGTACGATTGCGTGCGCAAGTATGTCGCGCGCACGGGCGCGGTGCCGGCGGCGAAACGGTCCGCCGAGCCGAATCCGGTGCTCGATGCCATCAAGAACGCGTTGCACGAGTGATGGAGATCATGGACGGCGGTATCGCGATGCCCACGCTTGCTGGTCGCTATCGGCTTCTCGGCGAGGTGGCCACCACGGCCGAGGGTGTGCTGCACGCTGCGGAGAGCCTGATCCACAATCGGCCGGTCGCGCTCCTGGTCCTCCACGCCGATCTCGCGGCCGACCCGGACTTCGTGGCCGCCGTGCGTGAGACCTCCGCCCGTCTCGGCAAGATCGCCTGTCCGCATCCGACGCTGGCCACCACGTACGAATACGGAACGACCGAGAGCGGCGAGATCTTCGTCGCGGTGGAGGCGGTGGGCCGACGATCGCTCCGTGAGAGCCTGCTGGAGCAAGGCGCGTACGATCCGGTGACTGCGCTCCGGCTGGCGATCCAGGTCGGCGAGGCGCTCGAGGTCCTGCATCGCGTCGGCGTCGTCCACGGCGAGCTGCGTCCGGAGACGGTATTCCTCGTGAAGAATGCCGACGGCGTGGAAACCGTGAAGGTGACCGATGCGCACATCACGGCCGCGCGACGGACCGCCGCCGGTGCACGCCTGCGTGACAAGTCCCTCAAAGCGTACCTGGCCCCCGAGCAGATCACGGAGCGCGAGACGAGCGAAGCGGCGGACGTCCACGCGCTCGGATTGTTGCTCAGCGAATTGATTACCGGCGAGCGCGTGCGCGGGGCGGCGACGTCCCGGGCGCGCGAGATCCCGTCGAGCATCCAGCGAATCATCGGCAAGGCGCTGGACCGACGACCGGCGAAGCGCTACTCCGACGTCAGCCTCATGCTGAACGAGATGTGGACCGTCGAAGCCCAGCTGCAGAGGACCGGAGCAGATTCGCCGAGTCTCCGCGCAGTGCCCCGGCGGATCCTGCGTCCCGTGCGGGGCGCGCTGCGTCGGTATGCGATCGTGGCGGCGGCGGTCATCGTCGTCGGCGTCGCGGTCTGGGTCGTCGGCGCCGGACACATGCCGATGACCGCGTCCTCCCCGCTAGCAACGGCCCCTGCGACAACGCTCCCGCCCCGCAGCGCATTGCCGTCGAAGGTCAGCGAGCCGCAGGCCGCATCGCCGCCGGTGACCGGCGCGCCCGTTTCGAGCGGGCGCTCGCCCTTGCCCGCCGCCGCCCACGAAGACGCGGCCACCGCCCCGACGGCCGCTGCCGCACCGCCGGCGAGTGCGACGGCTCCTCCTGCAGCCATGCGCCCCGCGAGCTCCGCCAATTCTGCGGCGCACCGGGAAACGCCGCCGGCATCACGCGACGTCGTCGGTCTCGACCAGGCCGAGCAGAATCGCGCGACGATGGCGCGCCCGGTTGCCAGGGCGGCGGCGTTGCCGAGACGCCAGCCCGAATCCCCTGAGCGCGGTCGTCCCGGAGACGGCGACGGCTCGGCGATCATCGACTGGCTGCTGAAAGAGGGACGCTAGGCCGCGCGGTAGTGTGACGCGACGCGCTCGAGGACGGCATCGGCGAGCCGCTGATCGACGTCCCGCAGCGCGAACAGCGCGGCCTGCGCGGTCGGCATCGCCGTCGTGTCGGGAAGCTGTCGGGCGAACAGCTCGCGCAGCAGTCGCGTGTCGCCGTAGATCCCGAAGACGTCGATGAACGCGCGATCGATGGCGCGCTCGAGCCGCTCGACGTCGTCGACCGGCATGAGGTGCGAGTGAACGCCGCCGATGCCGGGCAGCGTGGCCCCGTACTGCGCCCGGTCGAACGGGTCCACTGCATACGCGCAGAGCAGCGCGATGCGCTCGGCCGCGAGCAGCTCGTTCCAGAGCTCCTCCAGCTTGATGGCCGCCGCGAGGTCTCCGCGCCGATTCAGGATGTCCACCATTTCGCCGAACGCGCGGACTCTGGCGTGGCCGGCGCGACGGACCGTCTCGATCGCGGGCCGCACGACCGCCTGCATGGCATCGCGGTCCGGCATCCCGTCGACGAGCAGCCGGCGCAGCGTGTCCGTCGCATCGAACACCATCAAGGCCTGGCTCGCCTCGATGGCCGGCACGTCGATGCCGCGTGACGCCAGCTCGGCCGCGATATCGGCCCAGTGTGATCGGGTCGTGATGGCGACGATGCCCTCGCCGTCGGCGAGACCGCGCTCGATGAAGCGCGCGACCGTCGTGATGAGCGACTGCGGGTTCGTGTAGAGCTGGACGAGATGGTCGCATGCCGCCGGCGCGGCGAGGACGGCGTCCCAGGACGACAGAGTCTTCATGACGTGCTTCAGCCCTCAGGCCATTCTACGGACGCCGACCGCCGCGACAACGGATTTCTTCGAGCGGACTAGGAAATTCTTTTCCTACACGATTCACGCTTCTCCAAGGCCGATGCGCAGCAGCGCTCGGCGCACGATCTCGTTCGGTGTCGGCGCCGTCTCGACGGGCCGAAACTCCAGCTCACAATCCACGCAAGCCCAGTAGCGCTCGTTCACGCGCCGCTGGACGAGCCAGTGCTCGCACGCATCGCTCATGTGCCCCTCCTAATGCAACAGGCCCTGCGTGTCGGACGGCTCACGCGCCACCGTATTCCGTCGGCCCGCAATGAGGTCGTCGGCATTCGCCCTGCACCGGCGCCGCTGCGCTCGTATGCTGTCGGCCGGGCGCAAGCGCCCGAGGAGGACACGATGGCCGACAGCGAGATGCATCTTCGAGGCAGCGCGGTCCGGCGGCAGCTTCAAGGGGACGCATGGGTCGAGCGCGCCTCGCGCACCACCTACGCCGACCCCGTCATGCGGACGTTCATCGACGTGGTGACCGAGACGGTCTTCGGCGCGCTGTGGACGCGTCCGGGACTCGACCTCAAGACGCGGACGCTGATCTGTGTGATCTCGGACGCCGCCACCGGGCATGACGCGGAGCTGGAGATTCACCTGCGCATGGCGCTCCGTCAGGGCTGGACGGAGGACGAGCTCACCGAGGCGCTGTTGCAGCTGCTCGGCTACGTGGGCGCGCCGTCGACGCGCGGGGCCCTGCTGGTCGCCTCGCGAGTGTTCGCCGCCGTGCGCAGCGAGCGAGCGTAGCCTCAGCGCCGGGCGAGGCGCGCCACGACGTCGACGAGGTCCGCGGGATCGACGGGCTTCGGCACGTGAACCTGGAACCCGGCGGCAAGCGCGCGCGCCCGGTCTTTCGCTCGGCCATACGCCGTCAGGGCCACCGCCGGCACGCCGCCCCCGTCGGCGGCGCCGAGCGCGCGCACCCGGTGCAGCAGCGCGTAGCCGTCCTCGTCGGGCATGGCGACGTCGGACACGAGGACGTGCGGGCGCGCTCGCGCCAGCGCCTCCAGGGCCTCCGCCGCTGACGCGGCGACGACGACCTGGGCGCCGGCTTGCTCGAGCACGGCCGTCACCAGCTCGCGCGTGTCCTGTTCGTCGTCGACGAGCAGCACCCGCACGCCGGCCAGGGGCGGACGTCGGACATCGGAAGGCTCGATCGCCGTCTCGTCGAGCGCCCGGATGGGCGCCATCGGGATGCGAACGCGGAACGTCGCGCCCGCGCCGAGACCGCGGCTCTCCGCCTCGACGCTGCCGCGGTGAAGCGTCACCAGGTGCCGGACGATGGCCAGGCCGAGGCCGAGACCGCCGTGCATGCGCGTGCTCGTGCTGTCCGCCTGGCGGAAGCGATCGAACAGGTAGGGCAGAAACTCCGGGGCGATGCCGGCGCCGGTGTCGGTCACGGAGACGGCCACGTGCGGATCCAGCCGCTCGACCGTGACCGTGATGGTGCCGCCGGCGGGCGTGAACTTGATGGCATTCGAGAGCAGGTTCCAGACGATTTGCTGAAGGCGATGCGGGTCCGCCCATGCGAGCCCCGCCGCCGGATCGAGACACCGCACCAGCGTGATGGACTTCGTCTCGGCGGCGGGCGTCACCGTCTCGAGCGCGGCGTCGACGAGCGCGGCCACGTCGACGGCGCGGAAGTCGAGGCGGAGTTTTCCGGTGACGATGCGCGACACGTCGAGGAGATCCTCGATGAGCTGGGCCTGGATCTTCGTGTTGCGGTCGATGACCTCGAGCGCCCGGCTCACCATCGCGGGCTCGAGCGCGCCCGTCTGCAGCATCCGCACCCATCCCAGCATGGCGGTGAGCGGCGTCCGCAGCTCGTGTGACAGCGTCGCCAGGAACTCGTCCTTGGCGCGGTTGGCGTGCTGCGCCTCGGCGTAGAGGCGCGCGTTCTCGAGCGCCAGCGTGGCCTGCTCGCCCACTCCCTGGGCGAGAACGATCTCGTCGGCGTGGAAGTCCCGACCCGCGCGATCCCCGAGCGCGAGGACACCGATCACCCGCTCGTGCGACAGGAGCGGCAGCGCGAGCACCGACCGGTATGGTTGGTGCTGTAGCTGCGACCGCAGCTCACGCGGGAGCTGCACGCGCGGATCGGTCAGCATGTCGCTCGTGCTCACCGGCTTTCGCTCGCGCACCGCAAGGCCGACGGTGCCGGCGCCCGCGGGCAGCGTGGTGCCCGGCTCCAGTCCCTTGGCGAGCGCGCCGGAGACGGCGACCACGGTGCAGTCGAGGCTCTCGGCATCGACGCGATAGAAGACGGACGTGCCGACGCCGAGCAGGGCGCGCACGGAGTCGGTGATGCGCTGCGCGACGACGTCGGGGTCGAGCGCCTGGTTGAGGAAGCGGCCGACCTCGGTCAGCGTCTGCGCAGCGCGTCGGCGCGTCTCGCTATCGCGGAAGAGGCGCGCGTTGTCGATGGCCACCGCTGCGCGCCGCGCGAGGTCTTCCGCGAAGGGCACGTCGGCCGCGGTGTAGCGCCGCCCGGATCCCGCCGACACGAGCGACAGCGCGCCCAGCGTCCGGCCGCGCGCGACGAGCGGCACGACGACGTACGAGGTGTACTGCAGGGTGCGCGCGATGTCGCGGTGGCCGGCGTCCGGGGCGATGGCCTCGAGCACGGTCGGCGAGATGTCGGCCGCCACCTGCGCGGTGCCCGCGCGCAGCGCGCGCGCCACGGGATGCTCGCCGTGCCGGTCGGGCGGGAACCGCTCCTGCAGCTCGCGCACGAGGCTGGCCCGCGCGGGATCCGCGTGCGCAGCGGCCAGGCGGCGAATCTCGCCATCGTCGTCCACGATGTCGAGCACGCACAGGTCGGCGAGGCCCGGCACGAGGCCCTGGGCCAGACGCTGCAGCGTCGACTCGTAGTCGAGCGAGGACGCCAGCAGTGTGCTCGTCTCGGCGAGCACGGCCGCCTGCTCGCGGGCCGCCTCCATCCGTGCGAGCGACGACCGTTCGCGGGCGAGCAGCTCGCGGCCGAGGACGATCTGTGCGAGGTACGACCGCAGGCCCATGCCTGCCGTCGAGTATAGGACCGCTCGTCTAGTCGAGCAGCGTGACCCGGACGGGCACCACTCCGTCGTCGACGGCGTCCACGGCGGCCGCCGCGCCCCGTGACAGATCGATGATCCGGCCGGGGATCATCGGCCCGCGATCGTTGATGCGCACCTCGACCGACTTGCCGTTCACGAGATTCGTCACGCGCACGTGCGACCCGAGAGGCAGCGTGCGATGCGCGGCGGTGAGCGCATCCATGTCGAACCGCTCGCCGCTCGCGGTGAGCCGCCCGTGGTGGAACGCGCCGTACCAGGACGCGCGACCGACGATGACGCGCGCGGGCGCCGCGCGCCGCGCGGGAGCCGCGACGGCGCGAGCGGGTGGCGTGTCCACGATCGGTGCGTCGGGGGGATGCTCGGTGGCCGTGTGCAGATCGGACGCGCGTAGATCGGACGGGCCTCGTGGCGGTGCGGCACACGCCGTCACGCCAAGCGCCACCACCATGCAAGCAAGTGCGCCCCCGCGCCCCATGCCCTCTGCAGGGGCAACTCCCGTGCCGCCGAGCTCACCGGCGGAGCCAGTCGCGGAACCGTTCCCACCATTCCTGGACGCGATCGCCGAGCCCGCCGTGGTCGCGACACGGCTCCGGCTCGGTGCCGGCCACGAACACTTCCTTGCCGACGTGCGGGCAGAAGCGGTTCGCGAGCTTGCCGTTGTCGAGATCGATGTCGGCGAACAGCACGCCCGATGGCACCGTGAAGCTCTGCGGCGCGTACGCCTCGAGTGCCGGCCGCATGAACTCCGCCCAGATGGGCAACGCGCCCTGGGCGCCGCTCAGCCCATGAGGCTCGTTGCTGTCGAAGCCGACCCACACCGCGGTGAGCAGCCCCGGCGCGTAGCCGACGAACCACGCGTCGCGCCCGTCGTTCGTCGTTCCCGTCTTGCCCGCGATCGCGCCCGGCACGCCGAGGGCGCGTGCCTGCGCACCGGTGCCGGACGTGATCACGCCCTCGAGCAGCGACGTCATCACGTACGCCTCCGCGGGCGAGAGGACCGTGCGCGGCTCGCCCTCGTCGCTCGGCTCGACGACGCCGCGCCGGTCCTGCACGCTCTGCACCGCGTGCGGGCCGGACGGCCGCATGCCGCCGTTGGCGAACGGCACGTACGCCCCCGCGAGCTCCAGCGGCGTGACCTCGAAGGCGCCGAGGACCATCGACGGCACCGGCTCGAGCGCGCCGGTGAGGCCGAATGCGCGAGCCCGCTCCACGATGGCGGGGAGGCCGACGTCCTGTGCCAGACGCACGGTGGCCGCGTTGAGCGACTGCTCCAGCGCCTGGCGCAGCGTGACCCGTCCGAGATAGCGATCCTCGTAGTTGTGCGGCGACCAGGGCGCGCCGTTCAGCATCAGCGTCAGCGGCGAGTCGTCGAGGAAGGTGGCCGCCGTGAAGCCGTGACCCTCATGGCTCGCGATCGCCGTCGCGTAGACGAACGGCTTGAACGCGGAGCCCGGCTGTCGTCGCGCCAGCGTCGCGCGGTTGTACTGACTGGCCTGGTAGTCGCGGCCACCCACGAGCGCGCGCACGTGGCCGGTGGCCGGGTCGAGCGCGACGAGCGCCGCCTGGAGCCGCTGGCCGTCCGCCGCTCGGCGCAGGCGCGGCCGCGACGCCTCCAGCCGCTCGAGTCCGCGCGCGACGGCCCGCTCGGCCAGCCGCTGCAGCGTGAGGTCGAGCGTCGTGAAGATGCGCGCGTCGCGCGCGCGAACCGCGTCGTCGCCGTAGCGCGCCTCCAGCTCCTGCCGCACGTAGTCGGAGAAGTACGGCGCCGGCTGTGCCGAGCCGCCGTCGGCGACGCCGACCGGCTGCCGCCGCGCCGCCTGCGCGTCGGCGGCCGACACGAAGCCGAGCTCGAGCATGCGGCCGATGACGACGTCGCGCCGCTCGCGCGCGCGGGTCGGATTCACGGACGGCGAGTACGTGTTCGGGCCGCGGAGCATGCCCGCCAGCAGCGCCGACTCCGCCAGGTTCAGCTGATGGACTTCCTTGTGGAAGTACGCGCGCGCGGCGGCTCCCACGCCGCGGATGGCGAGCGCTCCGCGGTGCCCGAGGTAGATCTCGTTCAAATACGCCTCGAGGATGCGTTCCTTCGGGTACCGCCACTCCACGAGTGTGGCCAGCCACGCCTCGTCGATCTTCCGCGCGAGCGTGCGCTTGGGATCGAGCAGTCGATTCTTGACCAGCTGCTGCGTGATGGTGCTGCCGCCCTGGGCGACGCGGCCGGCCCGCAGGTTCACCCAGAGCGCGCGCAGCAGGCTGCGCAGGTCGACGCCTTTGTGCTCGAAGAAGCGATGGTCCTCGGCGGCCAGCACGGCCTGCATGAGGACGAGAGGGACGTCGGCGAGCTGGATCGGCCGGTACTCTTCGCCGGGCCGGTCGCCGGCGCTGGTGAGCACTTCCGGCTCGAGAGCGGCCGCGCCGATGTCGCGGCCGTCGCGCGTGACCCGGACGATGCGCTCGTCCTTCAGCTGCAGATGCACGACCTGCGGGCGGCTCGTTCCCGGTAGTCCGCGCAGACTCAAATCCCATTGGGCGGCTCCGCGCCGGAACTGACCCGGTGCCTGCGGCGCCTGCCGCGTCTCGGTGTAGTGCAAGCGCGTCAGCGTGCCCAGCAGGTCGGCGTGGCGGACGTGGACGCCGACCGCGAGCGCCTGGGGCGCGGCGTAGACGAAGGCGGTCCGTCGCGCCTCCACGCGGTCGAATCGGGCCAGCTCGACCCAGGAGTAGACGAGGAGGGCCACGAGCGCCAGCCCGATGAGAACGATCGCGGCGAGGCCGAGCCGCGACAGTGTCAGCCGTCGGCGGATCACGGCTCATTATGCCCGTGCGGCCACCGCGGCGACGGCGCGGGCACGCGAAGGCTTTTCCCACCGGGAATCGGTAGGACATTTCCCTCGGGGCCACGCGCGATCGCCGAAATTGCGCGCAGCAGCGCGAAAGACAGCTGGGGCACGTCGCTTGCACCGCGCCGGGGCGGCCGACGGGAGGACACGATGCTCCTGTGTCGTTGCGCGTGGCACCGCCTGTATCACGGCTACCCGCTCGTGAGCGGAGTGGCCTCGTGGCGAGGGTTCTCGCTACGGTTCACGGACGGCATCTGCCGCAGCTGCCTCGAGCGCTTCCGTGACGAGCATCGCCGCTTCCTCGAGCGCCGGCCGCTCACTCCATCCGAGGCCGCCTGACCACCCCGGCGGAATTTCCTACAAAATCCGCTGATCCTTGCGGGGTGGACGCCTGGTAGGTATGCTCAGGGTCGGGCGCGAAGCCGCGCCTATTCCCCGCGAGAGTGGCGAAATTGGCAGACGCGCTGGACTTAGGATCCAGTGGGCCCAAAGCCCTTGGGGGTTCAACTCCCCCCTCTCGCACCAATCGGAGCGTCGATGAGGGGCCATATCCCGGTGCGTAGGTGAAGGTCGCGGTCGAAGCGCTGGAGGCATGCAAGCGCCGTCTCGCCGTCGAGGCGCCCGCCGATGTCGTGCAAAAGGAATGGGAGCGCGCGTACGGTCGGGTCCAGAAGCAGGCGCGGCTCCCGGGATTCCGCAAGGGTCACGTGCCGCGCTCCCTCGTCAAGCTGCACTTCGCCGACGACGTGCGTCGAGAGGTCGCCGAGCACCTGATCCCTGACGTCTATCGTCAGGCGCTGTCGGAAGCCCGGATCGATCCCGTCAACGAGCCCGACCTCCAGGACGTGAAGCTCGAAGAGAATGCGCCACTGTCGTTCGTGGCCGTGGTCGAGGTGAAGCCGGCCATCACGCTCGGTGACTACACCGGCCTCGACGTTCAGCACGCAACGCCACCGGTCTCCGACGAGGACGTGGCCAAAGCGGTCGAGCAGATGCGCGAGCAGCAGGCCGAGTTCCGAAGCGTCGACCGTCCGGCAGCGGACGGTGACCTCGTGGTCGTCGACTATACGCTCACGCCCGAGGCGCACGACCCCACCACGGCCACCGGCTACCACTTCATCGTCGGGGCGGGCAACGTGATGCCGGAGATCGACCGCGCCGTGGTCGGGATGCGCGGCGGGGAGAGCCGCGAGATCCCGCTCCACTTTCCGGACGACCATCGCATGGAGTCGCTGCGGGGAAAGACGGGGACGGCGAGCGTGAAGGTCAGCGAGGTGAAGGAAAAGATCCTGCCGACCCTCGACGATGACTTCGCGAAGGCGCTCGGCCAGTTCGACACGCTGGAGGCTCTGCGCGCCGAGGTGCGAACGCAGCTGCAGGCGCGCCGCGAGCTCGAGCAGCGGCGCGAGCTCGAGGACAAGGTCGTGGGAGCCGTGCTGAGCCGGCACGAGTTCACCGTGCCCGACGCCATGGTCATGCGCCAGATCGGCCACCAGGTCGAGCACGCGCGCGAGCGTCTCCGTCGGCAGGGCGTCGACCCCGACGGGGTGCAGTGGGACTATCAGAAGCTGATCGGCGAGCTGCGCCCCGGAGCGGAGCAGGCGGTGCGCCGCGCGCTGCTGCTGGAGGCCATCGCCGACAAGGAGGAGCTCGCGGTCGCCGATGCGGACGTCGAGGCCGAGGTCGAGAAGATCGCCAAGGCGAGCGAGCGCCCGGTGCCGGCCGTGCGACGGATGATGGAAAAGAGCGGTGACCTCGAGTCGCTGCGGCACGGACTGCGCGAGCGGCGCACGCTCGATTTCCTCATCGAGCGCGCCTCCATTCACCCCTGAGCGCTGCGGCGCCCAGCACGTCAACACCAAGAAGAAGGAGAGCCGTGATGGCCCTGGTTCCGATGGTGATCGAGCAGACGCCTCGCGGCGAGCGCGCGTTCGACATCTTTTCCCGCCTGCTCAAGGAGCGGATCATCTTTCTGCCGACGTTCATCGAGGACGAGCTGGCCAATCTGGTCATCGCGCAGATGCTCTTCCTCGAGGCCGAGGATCCGGACAAGGACATCTACCTCTACATCAACTCGCCCGGCGGCTCCGTCACGGCCGGGATGGCCATCTACGACACCATGCAGTACGTGAAGCCGGCCATCTCGACCATCTGCATGGGGCAGGCGGCCTCGATGGGCGCGCTGCTGCTGTGCGCCGGCGCCCGGGGCAAGCGCTTTGCGCTGCCCCATGCGCGCATCATGATCCATCAGCCGCTCGGCGGCGTGCAGGGACAGGCGACGGACATCGACATCCAGGCCAAGGAAATCCTGAGAATGCGGGAGGAGCTCAATCGCATCCTCGTGCACCACACCGGCCAGGGCATGGACAAGATCCAGCGCGACACGGATCGGGACTTTTTCATGACCGCCGAGCAGGCGAAGGACTATAGAATCGTCGACGAGGTGATCTCCTCGAAGCCCACCACACGGGCGATCAGCGAGGCGGCCGCCCTGGCGGCGCAGGTCCAGAAGTAAGGAGCCGAGCGAGGATGGCGGGTCGGACGCGCGAAGGCAACGGAACACTGAAGTGCTCGTTCTGCGGCAAGAGCCAGAACGACGTGCGCAAGCTCATCGCGGGCCCCACGGTCTACATCTGCGACGAGTGCATCGAGCTCTGCAACGACATCATCGCCGAGGAGTGGGAAGAGGAGAAGTCGAGGGAGATCCGTTCCCTTCCCAAGCCCGCCGAGATCAAGACCGTCCTCGATCAGTACGTGGTCGGCCAGGAGCGGGCCAAGAAGATCCTGTCCGTGGCCGTGCACAACCACTACAAGCGCATCGAGTCCGGCAATGACAACGGTGACGTCGAGCTCCAGAAGTCGATCATCCTCCTGATCGGGCCTACGGGCTCCGGCAAGACGCTGCTGGCTCAGACGCTGGCCAAGATGCTCCGCGTCCCGTTCACCATCGCCGATGCAACGACGCTCACGGAGGCCGGCTACGTCGGCGAGGACGTCGAGAACATCATCCTGCGTCTGCTGCAGGCGGCCGACTACGACGTCGAGCGCGCCGAGCGCGGCATCGTCTACATCGACGAGATCGACAAGATCGCCCGAAAATCCGAGAACCCGTCGATTACGCGCGATGTGTCCGGTGAGGGGGTGCAGCAAGCCCTCCTGAAGATCCTCGAGGGCACGATCGCAAACGTTCCTCCGCAGGGTGGTCGGAAGCACCCTCACCAGGAGTTCATCCAGGTCGATACGTCGAACGTGCTGTTCATCTGCGGCGGCGCGTTTGTCGGTCTCGACAAGAACATCGAGTCGCGCGTGGGACGGTCGGGCATGGGCTTCGGGGCGGAGATCAAGAGCCATCAGGACCGCCGCGTGGGCGACCTGCTCGCCATGATCCAGCCCGAGGACCTGCTGCGCTACGGCCTCATTCCCGAGTTCGTCGGCCGGCTGCCCGTCATCGCCACCCTGCACGATCTCGACGACGCGGCGCTGGTGCGCATCCTGAAGGAGCCGAAGAACGCGATCATCAAGCAGTACCAGAAGTACTTCGACCTCGAGAAGGTGCGGCTGAAGTTCACCGACGACGCCGTGGCCGCCATTGCCCGCGAAGCGCTCAAGCGGGGCACGGGGGCGCGAGGCCTGCGCGCGATCCTGGAGGAGGTCATGCTCGAGATCATGTACGAGCTGCCCTCGATCCAGGGCCTGAAGGAGTGCATCATCACGCGCGAGGTCATCATGAACCACGAGCGGCCGGTGCTGGTGTCCGAGGCGCAGGAACAGTCCGCATAGCCTGAGCGCGCGCGGCACCCTCTTCGTCGTCGCCACCCCCCTCGGCAACCTCGAAGACATCTCTGCGCGCGCGCTGCGCGTGCTGCGCGAGGTCGACGTGATCGCGTGCGAGGACACCCGCCGCACGCGGGGCCTGCTCGCTCACTTCGACATTCACACTCCGACCGTCTCCTACTACGAGCACAACAAGCTCGTTCGCGGCCGTGAGCTGCTCCGCCGTCTGGCCGAGGGCCGCACGGTGGCCCTGGTGACCGACGCCGGGACGCCGGGCATCTCGGATCCCGGGTTCCTGCTCGTCCGTGACGCGCGCGCCGAGGGAGCGGCCGTCGTGCCCATCCCGGGGCCGTCGGCGGTCGTGACCGTGCTGTCGGCCGCCGGTGTGCCGGCCGATCGGTTCGTGTTCGACGGGTTCCTCCCGGTGAAGCCGGGACGGCGGCTGAATCGCCTTCGGGCATTGAAGGAGCTCGAGACCACGCTCGTCCTCTACGAGTCGCCGCACCGTATCATCGCCGCGCTGGAGGCGATCGACGCGACCTTCGGTGACAGGCTGATCGTGGTGGCGCGCGAGCTGACGAAGCAGTTCGAGGAGATCGAGCAGGGCACGGCGGCCGCGCATCTGGCGCGTCTCCGCGAGCACCCGCCGCGCGGAGAGTTCGTCATCGTCATCGGCCGATGAGCGGGCGGCGGCGGTCGGGGCGCGGAGCCGCCTGATATACTCTCGGCGTGCAAGTCGCAAAAGCCCTGACCATCGCCGGGTCGGATTCCGGTGGCGGCGCAGGCATCCAGGCAGACCTCAAGACGTTCTCGGCG
>DATAOC010000078.1:0-3688 GCA_036265915.1 Candidatus Methylomirabilota bacterium
CTTCAGCCTCGCCAACGCCATCCTCACCGTCCTGGCCGTGCGTCGAGGCCGCTCGACGACCCGCGCGCTGTCGCGCTTCGAGGACGTCTGGCGCGTGATGCGCACGTACGAGTGAGTCGCCGATGAGAGTCTGCGCCGGAGCCGGACGTCGCGGTCGTGCACGGCAGCCACGTGGACTACCGTCGGGCGCATCCCGCCCGGGCGGCACTGAGCGCGTTCCTCCACCGGCGACTCTGACGCTTCTCGAGCTACCCCAGTCAGCCGTTCGTGTCGCCGCGGTCCTGCCGTAGGTAGCCCGTCCCGGTCACCGCGCGAGTCGCAGTGACCGGGACGGCTGCCGCTCACGCGGCGCGGCGACGCTCCTCGGAGAACACCTCGCGCGCCGCCATCCGGCTCCAGCCGAAGTACGCTGCGACCAGCGCCGTCAGCGCGTGCAGCCAGATGTCGTGCGCGAACAGCGGGATGAGGCCGAACACCGTGTTGAGGCCGGGGACGAGGCCCATGATCGTGAGGACGCCGAAGATCACCGCGAGCGACTGGGCGTACGTGCGCGACGGCGCGAAGCGGCGCGAGGCGAGCAGGCCCCACACGCCCACGATCAGGTGCACCAGCGTGTGCAGAATGTTCACCGGGAAGAGGCCGAACAGGTAGCCGTAGTTCTGATCCACCCGTACCGGCGGCGCTCCCGGCGGTGGGGTCTGGAGCACACCGGGGACGAACCCGGCGATGCCCACGAGAGTGTAGATGATCCCGAGGACCAGCGCGAAGTGCTGGGGCCTGATTTGCTCTCGTCCAAACGTCGCTCTGCCTTCCATCGCCATCGTGACCTCCATTGCGGCGAACACGCTCGCAAGTCGGTCTCGGAACGGCAAGCTTTGTGCCGACGGTCCACGTCTGGCGACTGCCCGGTTGACGCCCCACATCTTTCCTGATACCCGTGAGCCCTTCATCCGTGTAGGACAACCTGATTCAAGGAGGGCGCCGTGGGAGTCCAGATTCCTTCGCCGGAGCAGATGCGCGAGGTCGCCAATCGATGCGGGCTGTCGCTGGACCCCACCAATCTCGAGTCCTTCCGGCAGCTGTTCGCCGGTTACGTCGCCGCCTACAACGCGATCGATGCGATGCCGGACGAGGTGCCGGTCGTCAAGTACCCGCGCACCCCGGGCTACCGGCCCGGCCCCGAGGAGAATCGGCACAACGCGTGGTACCGCAAGACGTCCGTCAAGGGCGCGGCGAGCGGCAAGCTCAAGGGCAAGCGCGTCGCGGTCAAGGACAACATCATGCTCGCCGGCGTGCCGATGATGAACGGCGCCTCGACGCTCGAGGGCTACATCCCGGATTTCGACGCCACCGTCGTCACGCGCATCCTGGACGCGGGCGGCGAGATCGTCGGCAAGACGCACTGCGAGTACTTCTGTCTGTCCGGCGGCAGTCACACGAACGCCACCGGCGCGGTGCACAACCCGCACCGCATGGGCTATTCGGCGGGCGGCTCCTCGTCGGGCAGCGCCGTCGTCGTCGCCCTCGGCGAAGCGGAGATGGCGATGGGCGGCGACCAGGGCGGCTCGATCCGGATGCCGGCGTCCTTCTCCGGCATCTACGGGATGAAGCCGACGTGGGGGCTCGTGCCGTACACCGGGATCATGCCGATCGAGATCTTCGTCGACCACACGGGCCCGATGACCGCGACCGTCGCCGACAACGCGCTGCTGCTGGAGGTCGTCGCCGGTGACGACGGCTACGATCCACGCATCAAGGCGCCCAGGGTGCAGCCGTACTCGCAGATGCTCGACGGCGGCGTGAACGGGCTGCGCATCGCCATGGTCGCCGAGGGCTTCAAGCAGCCGAACGGCGAGAAGGCGGTCAGCGAGAAGGTGTACGCGGCGGCGCGGCGGCTCGAGCAGCTGGGCGCCAAGGTGCAGGAGGTCTCGATCCCGATGCACACGGCGGGCCCCGCCATCTGGACGCCGATTGGCGTCGAGGGCCTCACGCAGACGATGATGTGGGGCGACGGGTACGGACTGAGCCGCTCGGATCTCTACGCGGTCTCGCTGATGGACTTCCACCGCGGCTGGCGGCATCGCGCCAACGAGCTGTCGGAGACGACGAAGCTCTTCCTGATGCTCGGGACGTACATCCTGAAGCAGCACGGCTCGCGCTACTACGGCAAGGCCATGAACATCGCGCGCCGGCTCACCGCCGCCTACGATCGCGTGCTGAGCGAGTGCGACCTGCTGCTCATGCCGACCACGCCGATGAAGGCGACGCCGCTGCCGGGGCCCGAGGCGCCGCGCGAGGAGTACGTCCAGCGCGCGCTCGAGATGATCGGCAACACGGCGCCGTTCGACGTGACGCATCACCCGGCCATGTCCATCCCGTGCGGCATGGTGGACGGACTGCCGGTCGGCATGATGCTCGTCGGCAAGCACTTCGACGAGCCGACGATCTACCGGGCCGCGCAGGCGTTCGAGAAGGCGGGCGACTGGAAGAAGATGTAGAGCGCGAGGAGCCGCTCCCGCATGGAAGGCGCGATCACGGCGGTCTTCGAGGTCCTGAACTTCGGGGCCATCATGATCCTCGTCGTCCTGGGCCTCGGCGTCATCGCCGGGATGATGGGCATCTTCAACTTCGCCCACGGCGAGTTCGTGCTGCTCGGCGCCTACACGGTCTACCTCTTCGACGTGTGGGCGCTGCCGACCTGGCTCGGGATGCTGCTGGCGCCGGCAGTGGTGGCCGCCATCGCCCTCGTGCTGGAGCGGCTCGTCATCCGTCGCTTCTACGCGGCGCCCGTCATCGCCATGCTGGGCACCTACGCGATCGGCCTGGTGATCCGGGAGTCCGTGCGCGGTCTCATCGGCGGGCTCTATCGCGCTGTGCCGGAGCCGCTGCCCGGCTCCTTCGACATCGGCGCCGTCCACATCGCGCGGTGGCGGCTGTCGATCGTGGTCATCACCGCGCTCGTCATGATCGGCAGCTATCTGCTGCTGAGCCGCACCGGCTTCGGGCTCCGCGTGCGCGCGGCGCTCGAGAACCCGTCGCTCGCGCGCGCCTCCGGCATCTCCACCGACCGCGTTTACGCGGCAACCTTCGCGTTCGGCGCCGCGCTCGCCGGGCTGGCGGGGGCGCTCGTGGTGCCGGTCTTCTCCCTCTCGGCGGATCTCGGCATCCGCTTCCTGATCCAGGGCTTTCTGGCCGTGATGCTCGGCGGCGTTGGCGGCTTCGACGGCTCCGTCGTCGGCGCCGGCGTCATCGGCATCCTGAGCGCGGCGCTGCCGTGGGCGGTGGCGCCCGTGCTCGCCGACGTGCTCGTGTTCGTCATCGCCGTTGTGCTGGTGAGACTGTGGCCACGCGGATTGACCGCGGGAAGGACGGTATGAGCGATGAGTGAGAGAACGGACGTGACCCGACGTCGCTTCTTGCAGTCCACCGCCTGGATGAGCGGGGCGATCGCCACCGGCGCGGGAAGCTGGGTGGTGCGGCCCGCCTGGGGGCAGAGCGGCAATCCGATCAAGGTCGGCATCGCGACCGACCTCACCGGCGCCATCGGCTACGCCGGCAACGCCAACGCCAACGTCGCCAGGATGGTGACGAAGGACATCAACGCCAAGGGCGGCGTGATCGGCCGGCCCATCGAGCTCCTGATCGAGGACACGGCCTCCAACGAGTCGACGGCCGTCGCCAACGTGCG
>DATAOC010000079.1:0-5009 GCA_036265915.1 Candidatus Methylomirabilota bacterium
CGGGTTGCCGGCGCCCTCGACCTGCGCGAGCGCCGCCAGCAGGTCCGGCGTGATCACCGCGGTGGATTTCTCGACGAAGAGCGGCCCGTAGCGGCGCCACGTCTGGCGCGGCGACTTCGCCAGCGCCCGGTCAGCCGGAAAGAACAGCTCGGTCGGCTTCCGGGCGACCTGGTACATCCAGTTCACGCTCGCCCAGACCAGCACGATGACGGATGCGGCGACGAGGAGTCGAATCGTGAGGGGAGCCGCGAGCACGGACTTCACGGCGCGGCGCAGCGAGGACCATCGCAGACGAAGCGCGGTACGCCGCGCGCGACGCCGGCGTCGGCGGCGGACGGCGACTCCCGCGACGGTTGCGGAGGCCATGGCTCCAGTATGCGGTAAACGAGCGGCGGCCCGACACTGTGCCGTAACCGCCTGAATCGATTTGCCGCGGCGCGGGCTTCCGTCGCATACAGCACCGCCGTCGGGCGATGGCCGCGGCTATAATGGCCGCCGGCCGCACACCGGTCGCAGAGGGGGAGCCATGCCCGAGTCGAAGCGCGAGATCATCGCCAACCTGCCGCGCCTGAACCAGCTCATGGATCGTCACCGGCTCGCGGCGGTCGTGGCGCGCTCCGGAATGAACTTCACCTACCTGTCCGGCCTGGCCTACCCCGGGACACTCGCGCGGCATCTCGACCTGGCGGACTCCGTGCGCGGCGTCATGGTCGTGTGGCCGCGCAACGGCTCGCCGGTCGTCGTCTTGAACAAGATCGCCGAGGGGCTCACGCTGCGCGACTCGTGGATCGAGCGCGCCGAGGTCTATGACGCGTACAACGAGTCGCCGTACCATCGCCTCGCCCAGGTGCTCAAGAGCCTGGGGCTCGGCGGCGAGCGCGTCGGCTTCGAGAAGAACTACGTGAGCGCGGCGCACTGGGAAGAACTGCAGCGCGAGCTGCCTCAGCTGCAGATGGTCGACTGCGCGACCATGATGGACGAGGTGCGCTGGATCAAGACGGAAGCCGAGATCCGGCGCCTGAAGGTCGGCGCCGACGTCCTCGACGACGCGTACCTCGAGGTCTTTCCGACCATCAAGGCCGGCGAGAGCGAGCGCGCCGTCCACAGCCGGCTCATCGGCAGCTGCCTGCGCCGCGGCGCCAACTGGGCGCACGGCATCCTGAACTCGAGCCGCAACCGCATTCCGTACGCCGGCGAGAGCGACGACGCGTGGCAGAAGGGCGACATCGTCCGCACCGACTACGTCGCCTACGTCGACGGCTATCCGGGCCATCAGTCGCGCAACGCCGTGCTGGGCAAGCCGAGCGAGCAGCAGGTGCGCGACTACGCCACCGCGCGGGAAATCTACGGCAAGACCATCGACGCGTGCCGGCCCGGCGTCTCCGCCGGCGAGGTCTACGACTTCGTCGTCAAGGAGTTCGCCAGGCACGGCTGGTCGTACACGAGCCAGCTCGCCGGACACGGCGTGGGCTGCTGGTGGCACCAGCAGGAGCCGGTGATCGCACGCGGGAGCAAGATCGTGCTGGAGGAAGGCATGGTGCTCGCGCTGGAGCCGGCCAAGGAGTACTACCACATCCAGGACATGGTGGTGGTGCGCGCGGGGAAGCCTCAGTGGATCTCCGACAAGTTCAAGACCGAGCAGATGTTCGTGATCGGATAGCCGCGATGGCCGACGCCGCCGACCGCCAGAAGATTCTCGCCGGCATCAGCGACAAGCAGGTGCTCGATCTGGAGCAGGCCGCCATCCGCATCCCGAGCACGACGTTCGAGGAAGGCGCCATCGCGGACCTCTTCGCGAACTACATGTCCGACCTCGGGCTCGAGGTGGAGATGATGGAGGTCACGCACTGGGCCAAGCCGGGCAAGACGACGCGCCAGCCCATCGGGCGTCTGCGCGGGACCGGCGGCGGTCCGAGCCTCATGCTCAACGGCCACATGGATCCGGGCGTCGAGATGAGCGGCTGGAGCGTGGATCCCTACGGCGCCAAGTTCGAGGACGGCTGGGTGTGGGGCATGGGCGCCCACGACGACAAGGGCGGCGTCGTCGCCGCGATCTGCGCCGTCGAGGCGATCGTGCGCTCGGGTGTCCGGCTGCGCGGCGACGTCGTGGTCACGCCGGTCGTCGCTCACAAGCTCGGCGGCGCGGGCACGCGGGCGCTGATGAAGAAGGGGCTGCGCACCGACCTCGCCATCAACATGGAGCACTCGGCGAACACCATCGCCAACGTGTGTGTCGGCATCGTCATGGTCCGGATCAGGACGAAGAGCCCGGAGCTGTTCTTCCGCTACAGCAAGGAGGCGCGAGCGCAGTACATGAACCCGATCGAGCAGCATGCCGAGATCATCCGGCGGATCGGCACGAGCCTGGATCCGATCCGGCCCGGTGGCTGGCTGCGCTTCACGCCGCATCCCGAGCTGCCGGGATTCCCGACGCACACCTTCGACACGATCCACAAGGAGCACTACTACCAGAAGAGCTACACCGGCATGTCGAGCCGCGAGTGCGAGATGGTCTTCCAGCTGCGCACCGTTCCCGGCCAGACGCTCGACACGGTCCGCGCCGACGTGCAGCGGCTCCTCGCCGACATCAAGAAGGACCATCCCGCGTTCGACGCCGAGATGACGATTCCCGCCAACGGGATGGAGGATGGCTGGTTCCAGGACCCGATGGAGGTCAAGCCCGAGCACAAGCTGGTGACGGCGCTGGCAGAGGGGCAGCGGCTGGCGACCGGCGAGAAGCCCGTCGTCGGCGGCTGGGGACGGCTCGGCAACGTCGGCGACGGCAATATCCTGATGAGCCACGGCATCCCGACCGTGCAGTACGGCGCGGGCGATATCCGCATCTACAAGGAATGGCCGACGCCGGACGAGCGCGTGCCGCTGAAGGATCTGGTCACGGCCGCGCGCGCGGTCGCGTACGCCACCCACGAGCTGTGCGCGTGAGCGCGAGGAGACGAGCATGAGAACGACCGCAGCCCTTGCGCTGCTTCTTCTGGCGCCGGCGACATTGATGGCGCCGCTGACCGCGCTTGCGCAGGCCAAGCCCGGCGGCAAGATCGTCTATGCCGCCCGCCAGGACATCGACACGCTCGACCCGCACATCACCAACCGCGCGGCCACGCGCAAGATCCTCATCCAGTTCACGGACACGCTGACCGTCATCAACCCGAAGGACGGCAAGGTGCTGCCGGGGCTGGCGGAGTCATGGGAGGTCGCGCGCGACGGCAAGAGCTACACGCTCAAGCTGAAGCGGAACGTGAAGTTCCACGACGGCACGCCGCTCGATGCCGCCGCCGTGAAGTTCACGCTGGACCGCATCCAGGAGCCGCTTGGCGCGCCCGGCGTGGCGCGCGCGTTCCTGGGCCCCTACGACGGCGCCGACGTCGTCGACGCCCACACGGTGCGCATCCGGCTCAAGCAGCCGTACGCGCCGTTCTTGAGGATGATCGCGCTTTCGCCGCTGGCGCCGCTGTCGCCGACGGCCGCGCAGAAGATGGGTCAGGACTTCTCGCGCAAGCCGGTCGGCACCGGCCCGTTCGTGGTGAAGGAGTGGATCCCGAAGAGCCACGTCACGCTGGTGCGCAACCCCGACTACGCGTGGCCGCCGTCGATCGCCGCCCACAAAGGTCCCGCACACCTCGAGGAGATCACGTGGCGGTTCGTGCCGGAGGCGACCACGCGCACGGCGGTGCTGCAAACGGGCGAGGCGCAGATCGCCGAGGATCTGTCCTACGCGGACGTGGCGGCACTGGAGAAGAATCCTGACGTCCGCATCCTGCGTGGCGTGCCCGCCGGAACGCCGTGGACCATCTTTCCGAACGTCCAGCGCTTCCCGACCAACGATCTGGCCGTGCGACGCGCACTGCACCACGCCATCAACAAGGACGCGATCGCGCGCGCGGTGTTCCACGCCCAGAGCCAGGCCGCGGGCTCACTGATCCAGCCGCCCACGCCCGGCTTCGTCGCCGTCAACAAGGAGCTGTTCCCGTACGACCCGGCGCGCGCCCGGAAGATCCTCGACGAGGCCGGCTGGAAGCCGGGCGGCGACGGTATCCGGACGAAGGACGGCAAGCGTCTGGAGATCCTCTGGATCTTCGGCACCAACAACGGCTACGAGGAGATGGCGCCGCTGGTGCAGGGGATGGCGCGCGAGGTCGGCATCGACATCCAGCTGCGGGAGCAGCCGCGCGTGCAGATGTACGAGGCGTGGCGCAAGGGCGAGCACGGCATCGGCGAGCTCAACTGGTGGTTCCCCGATCCGTCGATCCTGACCAGCAACTTCCACACGAGCCGGCTGCAGGCCTTCAACCCGCCGCGGCTGTCCGATCCGGAGATCGACAAGCTTCTCGACCAGGCGGCCGCGATGGTCGACGAGGGCCCGCGCATGGAGCTCTACAAGAAGATCCAGCGCCTGCTGGTGGAGAGCGGCGCCGGCATCGGGCTCGTCGACCAGGTCACGGTCGTCGGCACGCGCAAGGACGTGCAGGGCTTCGCGTTCAACGTGGTGACGTTCCCGGTGCTCTACGACGTCGGCCTGACCCGGTAGCCCGCTGCTCACGTTCATCCGGCGCCGGATACTTCTCTCGGTGCCGGTGGTCGTCGGGGTGTCCGTCGTCGTCTTCTCGATCGTCCACCTGCTCCCCGGCGACCCCGTGCTCGCCATCCTCAGCGGCGCCAACGCCACGGCCGAGCAGGAGCGGGAGCTGCGCGCCCAGCTCCGCCTCGACGATCCGCTGGCGCTGCAGTACGTGCGATTCGTCCGCCGCGCCGTCGTCGGCGACTTCGGCCGATCCATCTTCACGCGTCGTCCCGTCATCCAGGAGATCGCCGAGCAGCTGCCGAGCACGCTCGAGCTGGCGGGGACGGCCATCGTGATCGCGAGCCTCGTGGGGCTGGCGCTCGGGCTGCTGGCCGCGGTGTGGCACAACACCTGGATCGACCGCGCCGCGATGCTGGTCGCCCTGGGCGGCGTGTCGATGCCGAGCTTCTGGCTGGGGCTGCTCCTCATC
>DATAOC010000080.1:0-25615 GCA_036265915.1 Candidatus Methylomirabilota bacterium
GGCATCGCCGTCTTCGGGGAGCGCGGTGTGCGCGGCCACGATGGCCACGCGTGGCCCGACGAGCTGCGCCAGCGCCTCCTGGAACGCCGGCGGCAGCAGCGCGCGCGGTGCGGCCGCGAGCTGCAGGTACTGCTCGAGCGTCATGCGCGGATCGAGACTCGCAGCGCTGTCGACGCGCGTGATGCCGGGCAGGCCGGCGACCCACTGGCTCACCGCGTGAAGCTCTCTCACGCGCGGCGCCGTGAGTCCCGTCGCCTCGGCGTAGCGAAGCACGAGCACGATCGTGTTGCTGTCGAGGCCCGGGAACTCCGACTTCAGCAGCTCCTCTCCCCGGCGGCTCTCGGCCCGCTCGGGCAGCGTGCGGATGTCCGGGGTTCCGAGGCGGATGTGGCGAAATGGCGCACCGAGCAAGAGCAGTACCGCGACCAGGGGAAGCAGCACGGCCCACGGACGCGCCATCACCGCGGTGGCCAGGCCCGGCCAGAAGCCGTGGCCGGTGTCGCGCGCGAGCAGGCGCACCGGCAGGGCATTGACGCGCGGGCCGAGGATCGCGAGCAGCGCGGGTAGCAGGGTGAGGCTGTACAGGACGGCGAACGCCACCACGACCGTGCTCGCGATGCCGATCGTGCTGATGCTGCCCATCCGCAGCAGGATCATGCCGAGCAGCCCGATGGCGACGGTGAGGCCGGAGAAGAGCACGGTGCGCCCGCTCGTCGCCATCGCGCGCGCCAGCGCCTCGCGGGGAGCCGCGGCCCGCATCTCGTCGCGGTACCGGCTGACCACGAACAGCGAGTAGTCGATGGCCACGCCGAGGCCGATCATGGACACCACGTTGTTGGCGTACGCCGAGACCGGCATCACGTGAGCCAGGATGGCGGTGGCCGCGAAGCCGGCCGCCACGCCGAGCAGGCCGACCACGAGCGGCAGCACGGCGGCCACCACGGAACCGAACACGAGCAGCAGCAGGATGAGGACGACGGGAAGGACCACGAGCTCGGCACGCCGCAGATCGTCCTTCACCATCTGCGTGAAGTCGTGGTTGAGGGCGACCGGTCCGAACGAGACGATGTCGAGCGTGTCCGAGCGCACCGTGGCGCGCAGCGCCGCGTACGTCTCGGGCGGCGCCGAAGGCACCACCATCGACGCAAACGCCGGCGCGCGGCCCTGCAGCTCGACGAGGACGGCGGCGCGTCGGCCGTCGCGCGAGAGCTGGCGGGCGTCGCCGCCGTCCCACGGCGTGCGAACGCGCTTCACCCGCGCGTCTGCCCGCAGCGGCCGCAGCGCGGCGTCGGCGGCGGCTCGAAAGGCGGGATCGCCGGCGGACAGCGTCGGGTGGGAGAGGACGAGCCCGAACGACGGCGGCCTCGCCGACAGCTCCTCGTCGAGCAGACGCACGGCACGAACCGACTCCATGCCGGGCGGGACGACGGATTCGTCGAGGTGGGCGGCGGGCGTCACCCACAGCCACGGTGTAAGAGGCAGCAGCGCGAGCGCGACGATCCACCAGCGGACGCGGTGGACCGTCCGGCCCCACCGGCTCAGCATGCGGGCGCGCTCACCCACTGTCTGGCCAGCATAGCGCCCCGCCCGGGAAAAGCTACCAGCGAATCGTCTGGCCCGGGCTCAGGATCGCGATGGCGTCCTCGTCATCGCGCCGGTGCGCCTCGCGCAGCAGGCGGTCGGGCGGCTCGCGGTACGGCTCCCGGTTCAGCTCGAAGGTGCCCCAGTGAATGGGGACGAGCAGGTGCGCGCCCAGGTCCTCGAAGGCGCGGATGCTCTCCTCGGGGCTGAGGTGGTTCGGATGGTGCTCGGAGAAATCGCTGTAGCCGCCGATCGGCAGCGCGGCGATGTCGAAGGGACCGAGACGGCGGGCGATCTCGCGGAAGCCGCCGAAGTAGCCGGTGTCACCGCCGAAATAGAATCGATGCTGCGGCGACGTGATGGCCCACGACGACCAGAGCCGGCGGTCCTGATCCGTCAGCAGCACGGAGCGACCGGACGAATGCTGCGCGGGTGCGCACGTGATGGTGACGGCGCCGACGCGGCGGGACTCCCACCAGTCGAGCTCGACGACGTCCTCGATGCCGGCGTCGTGAAACCATGCCTTGAGGCCGAGCGGCACGAAGAACGTCGGATGGTGCACGTGGGCCAGTCGCGTGACGGTCTCGAGATCGAGATGGTCGTAGTGGTCGTGCGAGATGACGACCGCGTGGATCGGCGGCAGCTCCTCGAAGCGCACGCCGGGCGGCACCAGCCGCCGCGGCCCCGCGAACGACACGGGGCTCGTGCGCTCGCCCCAGTGCGGGTCGGTGAGGACGTTCACGCCGTCCAGCTGGATCAGCAGCGTCGCGTGTCCGATCCATGTCACGAGCGGCTCGGCCAGCGGCGCCCGGAACGCGGCGCCATCGTTGGCGACGAGCTCGAGCGGCCGGCCGCGATTCACCGCCGGCGGGCGACCGACGACGTGCACGATGCGGGTGGCCAGCGAGTATGCGTAGCGCGGATCGAGATTCCGGTAGCCCCGGCCGACGTGGTGCGCCGGATAGTCGCTGGCAGGAACGGGCTCGGGGACGGACACGAGGTCGGCCAGCATGAACGCGCAGAAGCTCACCATGATCGCGGCCATGAGATGGATGGTTCGCCGACGGAAGACGCGACGCATGGGGACTGACAGAGCAACCCCTCGGCCACGGCGCATGTTCCCAAAGTACCCGATGGGCTGCTGATTGAACGAAGGTTAACGAGGGGCCGGCACGGAGAAACTCCGGGGAGCCGCGTGCCACATCCGCTCAGCCGGTGACGCCCTCCATCTGGAGGGCGTACAGCCGCCGGTAGAGGCCGTCGTGCGCCAGGAGCTCGTCGTGACGGCCGGTTTCCGCGATCCGCCCCTCGTGGACGACGACGATGCGGTCGGCGTTCCGGACGGTGGCGAGGCGGTGGGCGATGACGAGGACCGTGCGGCCCCGCATCAACTCGGTCAGCGCCTGCTGCACCATGAACTCGCTCTCGGCGTCCAGGTCGCTCGTCGCCTCGTCGAGGATCAGGATCGGCGGGTCCTTCAGGAACGCGCGCGCGATGGCGAGCCGCTGGCGCTGCCCGCCCGACAGCCGGACCCCGCGCTCGCCCACCAGCGTCGCGTAGCCGTCGGGACACGCGGCGACGAATTCCTCGGCGTGGGCCTGGCGCGCGGCGCGCGCGACGTCGGCGCGCGTGGCGTCGGGTCGGCCGTAGGCG
Source organism: Candidatus Methylomirabilota bacterium (assembly GCA_036265915.1). Taxonomy (GTDB): domain Bacteria; phylum Methylomirabilota; class Methylomirabilia; order Rokubacteriales; family CSP1-6; genus AR12. The sequence continues at coordinate 3,235 of DATAOC010000080.1, forward strand.
ATGTTGTCGTAGATCGAGTCGCTGAAGAGGAACGTCTCCTGGGTCACGAGCCCGATCTGCGCGCGCAGGGAGGCCTGCGTGACCTCCCGCAGGTCGTGGCCGTCGATGGTGATGCGTCCCTCGCTCACATCGTGAAATCGAGGCAGCAGGTCCATGAGCGTCGACTTGCCGGCACCGCTCATGCCGACGAAGGCCACGACGTCGCCCTTCCGGATGTCGAGGTCGATGTCGCGCAGCGTCGGCGCCGTCGTGCCGGGATAGCGGAAGGAGACGCGCTCGAAGCGGATGCCGTCCGCGAAGGTCTCGAGGTGCCGGGCGCCGGGACGGTCCGCGATGGCGGGCGGCGTGTCGAGCACCTCGAACACGCGCTCCACCGAGCTGGTCGATTGCTGGACGGTGTTCATGATGCGGGAGAGCTGCCGCACCGGCCCGTACAGGAGCGCCACCGCTGCCGTGAAGGAGAAGAAGTCGCCGGCCGTCATGGCGCCCACGATCACCTGGTGGCCGCCGTACCAGAGCGCGCCCATGATGCCGAGCGCCGCCAGCACCTCCATCAGCGGATCGGTGAGCTCGTCAGTGCGATGGTCCTTCAGCGCCAGCGCCAGCAGGCGGTCGTTCACCCGATCGAAGCGCCCCGCCTCGTGCGCCTCGCGGCCGAACGCCTTCACGATCTTCGTGCCGGCGAACGCCTCGTGCAGGAGCACGTTGAGCTCGGCGATCTTCTCCTGCGAGCGCTTGTTGATGCGGTACAGCCGTCGGCCGATGGACCGCACCGCGATGCCGACGAACGGGAACACGACGAGCGCGATGACGGCCAGCCGCCACTCGCGGACGAGCATCACGACGACCAGCGCGATCACCATGGCGATCTGGCGCACGGCCATCACCATCACCGTGGACGACACGCGGGCGAGGCGGTTCACGTCGGTCACGATGCGCGACATCAGGTCGGCCGAGTGGACGTCCGTGAAGAACGAGAGCGGCATCGTGTGGATGTGCCGGTAGAGCGCGCGGCGGACGGCGGCGATCACGCGCTCGCCGACGGCGGCCATGAGATAGGACTGTCCGTAACGGGCGGCCGCCTTCACGAGGTAGGCGCCGAACAGCAGCAGCGGCAGCACGCGCAGCATCGTGACGTCACGGCGGATGAAGATGCCGTCCATGGCCGGCTTCACGAGCCACGCGATCGCGCCTTCCATCGCGGCGACCACGACCGCGAGCGCGCCGCCCAGCACGAGGATGCCCACGTACGGGCGGAGATAGGGGAAGAGGCGCCGGTAGATGCCGAACGCCCCGGCCATCATGCGGAGGCCAGCCGGCGGTAGAGGGCCTCGGTGGCGTCGACCTTGGCGCGCAGCGAGAAGTGCGCCTCGACCCGCTTGCGGCCGGCGCGCGCCATCGTCTGGGCGGCCGTCGGGTCCGCCAGCGTGGCGAGCACCGCCTCCGCCAGCGCGGCCGGATCGCGCGGCGGGACGAGGCGCCCCGTCTCGCCGTCGCGGACCAGCTCCGGCATGCCCTCCACCGCGGTGGCCACCACCGGGCGCTCGCACGCGAGCGCCTCGCGGATCGAGCCCGTGATGCCGGCGCCGGCGTACGAGGCGTCGACGACGACGTCGGACGCGGCCAGGATCGCCGGCACGTCCGTGCGCGTGGGCAGCGTCAGCACGCGATCCTCGACGCCGGCATCGCGCGCCTGCCGCGCGATCTCCGCGACGCGCGGCGCCGGCACGCCGACGAAGAGCAGCCGCGCGCGCGGCTCCTTGTGCGCGATCGTCGCCATCGCGGTGACAACGTCCCTCCAGCCGCGCCACGACCGCACGCCGACCTGGGTCACGAGCCGATCGGCCGGCGACAGGCCGAGCTCGCGCCGGATCGCCGTGCCCTCGATGCCCGGATGAAAGCGTTCGAGGTCGGTGCCCGAGTAGATGACCTCCACCTTGGCGGCCCGGACGCCGGCGGCGACGAGGCCGCGCTTGATCGACTCGCACACGGCCACGATGGCGTCCACGCGCCGGCTCGTGTAGCCGACGCGGCGCACGCCGGCCACCGAGAACGACACGCCACGATTGAGCACCAGACGCGTCCGTCCGCCGAGCAGGCCGGCGAAGATGGCCAGTGTCCGCGCACGGCCCTTGTGCGCGTGCGCCACCTGGATGCGCTGCGCCCGGATGACGCGCGCCAGGCGCCAGGCCGCGCGCGGATCGAGCGGGCGGTGCATCGGGATGGCGACGTGCGCGAGACCGGCCGCACGACAGCGCTCAGCCCACTCGGCGCTTGCCGGCGTCGCGATGGTCACGTGGTGCCCGCGCGCGGCCAGTGCGGCGGCGAGGTCGCGGAGCTGGATGGCGGCGCCGGTGAAGAAGTCGCCCTTCGGGTAGAGCTGCAGCAACCGCAGGGGGGCCTCGGGCATCAGGCTCCGAAGAACGACCGCACGGCACCGACGACGGCGTCGATCTCCGCGTCGGTGTGGCCGGCCGAGATCGGCAGCGAGAGGATCTCGCCGACGAGCCGCTCGGTCGCCGGCAGGGCGGCCGGCGCGAAGCGTTCCACCGCGGGCTGCCGATGCGTGGGCACCGGGTAGTGCACACCGGTCTGGATGCCGCGCTCCTTCAGGTACGCGGCCAGCTCCTGGCGGCGCTCCGTGCGCACGACGTACAGGTGATAGACGTGCCGCGCGCCCGGCCGCTCCGCCGGCAGCTCGAGCGGCAGGCCGGCCAGCCCCGCGCCGTACCGCGCAGCCAGCGCACGCCGGCGATCGTTCATGGCGTCGAGCCGGCGCAGCAGGACGCGACCGACGGCGGCCTGGATCTCGTTGAAGCGCAGGTTGAAGCCGATCTCCGAGTGGATGTCCTTGTTGAGGCGCCCGTGGTCGCGCAGCCGGCGACAGCGCGCGGCGATCTCGTCGTCGTCGGTGACGACGGCGCCGCCGTCGCCCATGACGGTGAGGTTCTTCGACGGATAGAACGAGAACGCCGCGGCGCGGCCGAAGCCGCCGACCTTCTTGCCGCGCCAGCCCGCGCCATGCGCCTGCGCGCAGTCCTCGAGCATCCACAGCCCGAACCGCGAGCCGAGCTCGCGGACGGCATCGACGTCGACCGGCTGACCGTAGAGATGCACCGGCACGATGCCGATCGTGCGCGGCGTGACCTTGGCCGCGGCATCGGTGGCGTCCATGGCGTACCACCGATCGGTGTCGACGAATACCGGCGTGGCCTCGGCGAAGCAGATGGCCTCGATGGTCGGGAACGCCGTGTGCGACGGCACGAGGATCTCGTCGCCGGCCTTCACGCCGAGCGAGCGGAAGGTGAGCCACAGGCCGGCCGTGGCCGAGCTGGTGAGCACGCAGTGGCGGACGCCGACGTAGCGCGCCAGCTCGGCTTCGAGCTCCTTGCACTGCGGCCCGAGGATGTACTGGCGCGAGTCGATGGCCGCGAGGACGGCCTGCTTCACTTCATCGTCGACGACCGGACGGGACAGCGGGATCGACGTCACGGCGTCGATCCTGGCGCGGTGGACGCCAGGCGCCCGTACTTGCCGCGGAAATACAGCAGCGGCTCCCCCGCGCTGTTGCGCGCTTCCTCGACGCGGCCGACGAGAATCGTGTGGTCGCCCTCGACGTGTCGCGACACCGTCCGGCACTCGAGCTGGGCCAGCGCGCCCTCGATGAGCGGCACGCCGAGCGCGCCGAGCCGATAGGGCACGCCCTCGAACTTGTCGAGGCGCGTCGTGGCGAATCGCCGCGACACCGGCTCGTGATCGCAGCCGAGGATGTTGACCGCGAAGCGATCGCCGTCACGCAGCGCGGGATAGCTCTGGGACTTGTGGTCGATGCACACGAGGATCTGGGGCGGGTCGAGCGACACCGAGCAGAACGCGCTCACGGTCAATCCGGTGGGACGGGCCTCGGCATCGACGGTGGTGATGATGGTGACGCCGGTCGCGAAGTGACCGAGAACACGACGAAAGTCATCGGGCGCGACCATCGATCCTATGTATCAGGAAGGCGGCGGATAAATCAAGCGAGGGCGAGCCCTGGCAGGCCCGCCCTCGCCGGGGGGAGGGCATCGACGTACTGCTTCAGCACGCCTCTTTCGAGACGGCCGCCCGCTCGGGACGCAAGCCGCGTTCCACGCGACGCGGAAAGAAAATTCAAGGCCTTGCGTGCGCGAGGCGAACGGCGCGGTGGCCATCTCGCTCCCACATTGGGCAACGGCGTTCCCAGCGCGTGCCCGTGCCGACAGCGTCCTGTATAGTCCAGCGTATGGCGAGCGAGCAGAGCGTTCTCGACGCGCTTCGCGGCATCAAGGATCCCGACAGCCAGAAGGACATCGTCTCGCTGGGGCTCGTGCGCGACCTCGCGATCCGCGGGAGCGACGTGTCGCTCACGCTGGCCTTCGCCGGCCAGGCGCCCGCCACGAAGGTGATGATCCACAGCATGGCGTCACGTCTCGTCGGTCAGCTGCCCGGCGTGAGCACCGTCCAGGTGAAGATGGGCGGCGGCGCGCCCGCAGCGCCGGCCCACGCGCATGGCCACGCTCATGGCGCGGCGGCGGCGCCGGCGCCCGCACCGGGAAAGAGTCCGGATCTCATCCCCGAGGTGCGTCACACGATCGCCGTCTCGTCGGGCAAGGGCGGCGTCGGCAAGTCGACGGTCGCAGTGAACCTGGCGCTGGCGCTCGCGAAGACCGGCGCCGCGGTCGGCATCATCGATGCGGACGTGTACGGTCCCGATCTGCCACTGATGCTGGGGACGCGCGGGCGGCCCGGGATGTTCGACAACCGGATCCTGCCGGTGGAGGCCCACGGGCTCAAGGTGATGTCCATCGGCCTGCTGGTCGCCGACAAGGAGCCGCTCGTCTGGCGCGGGCCGATGATCCACTCGTTCATCCAGCAGATGCTGCGCGACGTGCTGTGGGGCGCCCTCGATTACCTCGTGTTCGACATGCCGCCCGGCACCGGCGACGCGCAGCTGTCGCTCTCGCAGGTGATCCCCCTCGGCGGCGTCGTGATGGTCACCACGCCGCAGGACGTGGCGCTCCTCGACGTGCGCAAGGCGATCGGCATGTTCCAGCGCCTGAACGTTCCAATGCTCGGCGTCGTCGAGAACATGTCGTACTTCGAGGCGCCGGACACCGGCACCCGCTATCACATCTTCGGCGAGGGCGGCGGCCGCCGCGTCGCCGACGAGTACGGCGTGCCGCTGCTCGCGCAGCTGCCGCTCGATCCGGACACGCGTGCGGGCGGTGACGAGGGCGCTCCGATCACCGTGCGGCGACCGGAGTCGGCGCAGGCCCGGGCGTTCCGCGAGCTCGCGACGCGCGTCATCGAGCGGCTGCAGGTGGTGGGCGCGCAGCGTCCGCTGCCGACGATCTCCTGACCGGGCGCATGAGCGCGGGGACGACGGTCGTTCCGATATTCCCGCTGCCCGAGGTCACGTTCTTTCCGCACACGCTCCTGCCGCTGCACGTGTTCGAGGCCCGCTATCGCGCGATGGTGATGGACGCGCTCGGCCGCGACCGCCGGCTGTGCGTCGTGAAGCTGCGTCCCGGGTACGAGTCGACGTACGCGGGGAAGCCTCCCGTGCACGCGGTGGCCGGCGTCGGCGAGATCGTGTCATGGGAGCGGCTGGCGAACGGCCGCTACAACATCCTCGTCCGCGGCGACGCGCGGGTCCGGCTGGACCGCGAGCTGCCGACGGACACGCTCTATCGCGTCGTGAGCGCGACCGTCTTGCCGGACAGCGCCCCGCGCGGCGACGTGGCGGCGTTCCTCGAGCGCATCCGCGTGGCGAGCCGGGCGCTGCTGGCGGCGCTGGAGCGCCCGGCCGACCTGCTCGACACTGCGCTGGCCGAGGGACAGCCGTCCGGTGTCGTGGCCGATCGGATCGCCGCGGCCGTCATCCCCGACGCGACGCTGCGGCAGCAGATCCTCGAGACACTCGACGTCGACGCGCGCGTCGCGCAGGTGGCCGAAGCGGTCGAGACCGTGGTGCGCGAGCTGCGGGGCGGCCGCTCGTGAGGCGCTGGGCGGCCGTGCTCGCGCTCGCGCTGATGCTGGCCGCGCCGGTTGCCGAGGCGCGCGGCTGGTCGTGGCTCGGCGTCCGGATCCGCGACCTGTCCGAGACGGAGATGGACGAGCTCGCGAAGAAGCACGGCATCCGCGAGGGCTTCGGCGTCGTGGTCGTCGACGTGATGGACGGGACACCGGCCCAGCGTGCGGGCGTCAAGAGCGGCGACATCGTCGTCGCCGTCGACGACCGTCCGGTGACGGAGAGTCGCGCGCTGCAGCGGCTGATCGCCGCCGGCCCCGTCGAGCGCGAGGCGCGTCTGACCGTGCTGCGCCCGGAGGGACGGCGCGCGCTGGCGGTGAAGCTGCAGCCGATGCCGCGCGCCATCGTGGGCGAGCGCGTGGCCGCGGAGTTCGGCTTCATCCTGCGCGACGCGGAGCCGACCGCCGAGGTCGGCAGCCGCCGCGCCGGCAGCATACCGCCGATGGTCACCCTGGTCGTCCGCGGCAGCGCGGCGGAGCGCGCCGGCCTCGAGACGGGTGACGTGATCCTGCAGATCAACGACACCGCCGTCATCACCCGCGACGCCGCACGCGAGGCGCTGGCCGAGCTGGCTCCGGAGCAGCCGTTCACGCTCACGGTACGCCGCGGCGACCGCCGCCTGGCCCTGGACGTGCCGCCGGCTGATCGCGTCGCGCGCTAGCCGGCGGTAGAATCGAAGACCTCACGCGAATCCTGAAGGAGGAGCCATGAAGCTTGCGGGTAAGCGCATCGCAATCCTGGCCGAGAACATGTACCAGGAGATGGAGCTCTGGGTGCCGTACTACCGCCTCCGCGAGGAAGGGGCCGACGTCAAGATCGTCGGGGCGGGCGGGGCGAAATCATACACATCCAAGCATGGATACCCGGTGAACGTTGATGTCCAGGCCGAGCAGGTGAAGGCGGTGGAGTTCGACGCCGTCGTCGTGCCGGGCGGTTACGCGCCGGACATGATGCGCCGTCATTCGGCAATGGTCGCGCTCGTCCGCGAGGCGACTCAGCAGGGCAAGGTCGTGGCTGCGATCTGCCACGCGGGCTGGATGCTCGTCTCGGCCGGCATCCTGAAGGGACGGAAGGCGACCTCGTTCTTCTCGATCAAGGACGACCTCGTGGCCGCCGGCGCCGACTGGCAGGACGCCGAGGTGGTCGTCGACGGCAACCTGATCACGTCGCGCAATCCCAATGATCTGCCCGCGTTCTGCCGGGCGATCGTCGCTTCGCTGAGCAAGTCCTGATCGAGGCGCGCCCCGCCGCCGCCCGGACGCGAGGCCGGGCGGCGCGGTGCGCGTACTCGCTACGCCGGCCGCGCGGCGGCGCCGACGCGCGAGCCGAGCCAGGCGATGGCCGCGACGAGGACGACGATGACCGCGGCCGCCGAGATCCGTGAGACCTGAGACAGCGCCGCCAGCGTCGTGCTCGACAGTCCGGCGAATGCGAGCCCGACCACGGGTAGCACCGGCGCGCCGCAGCCCGCCACGCTGCAAGGGCCCGTGGAGAGCCCCAGCACGCCGCCGATGGCGGCGAGCGTCCCGCCCGACTTGCCGGCCGCCGTCCGCCAGCCTCGGGTCGCGCGGACCAAGCGATATTCCAGCCAGAGCGCCACGTACACGCCGATCAACAGGGCGGTGACGGCGAACCTCAGCACATCGGCGCCGTCCACGGCGAAGGCCCATTCGGGCTGGCCGTACGGGCCGTCGGCGGAGAACCAGAAGAGCGCGACGCGTCCGAGAAAATCGGCCTTCTCCGTCCACGGCGTGGCGGAGGCGAGATATTCGGGCGCGCGCTTCAGCCACGGGTTGAAGGTGAAGTACGTCCACGGCTTGCGGACGATCGACAGCAGCAGTGGAGGGAGCAGGACGTCGAGCGCGAGCACCACCACCACGGCGATCGCGAGCGCCGCCCAGCGCGCGCGGACGGCGCGGCCGATTCCGCGCGCGACCACCCCAAGGGGACCGAGGAACTTCTCCGCCACGTCGACCATTATAGTGCTGGCGCCTTGACAGTGGTCGGACCAGCGTGTTACAGGCTGGGCACCATCCTTCTCCTACACCCAACGGAGGGAAACCCATGGCGGAAGTGAATCGGCGCAATTTCCTCGCCGGCCTCGGTGTCACCGTCGGTGCGTCGCTCGCCGCCGTGCCCGGGCTGCCGTCCGTCGGCATCGCGCATGCCCAGGGAACGCCGAAGGGCAACATTCCCGACACGCCGTACAAGATCGCGCACATGACGTTCTTCACGGGCCCGGCCGCCGTCCTCGGCGAGCCGATGTTCAAGGGCCAGCAGCTGGCCGTCGACGAGATCAACGCCTCCGGCGGCCTGCTCGGCAAGCGAAAGATCGAGCTGCTCAAGGCCGACGAGAACGCCGGCACCGACGCCAACGTGAAGGAGCTGCGGCGCCTGAAGCTTTCCGAGAAGATCGACTTCTTTTGCGGCATCACGTCCTCCGGCAACACCCCGGCGCTCGGTCCGGTGGCCGAGGAGCTGAAGGTCCTCACGATGTTCGTCGACGGGTGCACCGACTTCCTGTTCGACAAGGCGGTGCCGAATCCGCATTACGTGTTCCGGCTGACGAACATCCAGTCCGCGGACGGCGCCACGACGGCGCTGGCCATCGCGCAGACGTGGCCCAAGGCCAAGCGCATCGCCCACATCCACCCGGACTACTCGTACGGTCGCAACGCGTTCGACCACGTCAAGATCGTCATGAAGAAGACGATGCCGCAGGCGGAGATCGTCTCCGAGGGCTGGCCGAAGCTCGGCACGACCGACTTCTCGTCGCACATCACCAAGGCGATCTCCTCCAAGCCGGACCTCGTGGTGTCGTCCGTGTGGGGCGGCGACTACGTGGCCATGTACAAGCAGGCGCTGCGCTACGGCATGTTCGACAAGGCGAAGTTCGCGACGACGCTCGCGCTCGGCGTGGCGCCGCACGCGCTCGGCAAGGACCATCCCGAAGGCGTCATCGCCGGTGTGCACAGCAACTATCACTTCACGTTCCCCGGCGGCGACAAGTGGCCGGTCAACAAGACGTTCGTCGAGAAGTACCACCAGCGCTTCAACGAGTATCCGAACTTCCAGGCCGAGGGCGCGTACACGAGCACGTACATGCTCAAGGCGGCCATCGAGAAGGCCAACCGGCTGGTCGGCGGCTGGCCGGAGGACGACGCCATCATCGCGATGCTCGAAGGCATGATGATGGCCGGTCCGGGCGGCTACGTGTACATCCGCCCCGACAACCATCAGGGCTACAAGGACGCCATGATCGGCTTCAGCAAGAACGTGCCGGAGTACCCGTTCCCGATCCTCGATCCGGCGCGCATCATCACCATTCCGATCCGGTCGATCACGGCGCCTCCCGGCTGGCCGAAGGGCGAGCCGACCTCGACGTACACCTGGATCGACAAGACCTGGCCGACGGCCAAGGCCTGACGGCTGCTCGCCGGAGCCGGGCGGTTCGCCCCGGCTCCGGCGTCGTTCCGTGAAGATCTGCCTCGCGCTCCTCGTGCTCGCGCTCGCGGCCGGCGCCGCGTATGCCGGGCACGAGCTCACGTTCTATCCCTCGTTCTATCCGCAAGAAGTGACCGTGCGCTTCCTCGCCCAGCCCTCGGCCGCGGCCGCGCTGCTGCGCAAGAACGCGCTCCACGCCTACGTCGGCGGCGACCCGTTCCAGGGCTCGCCGGCGGGCGAGGTGCGCTGGCTCGCGTCGCTGCGGGGGTTCGTCGTGCTGCGGTTCCCGCGCGCCGTCGGTGCCTTCGCCGAGCCGGACTCGCGCTGCGCGGCCGGCGCGCAGCTCGCCCGCACGCTCGGCGACCGCGGTGATTTCGTCGCGCACCCGTACCCGGTGACGCCGCAGCACGAGGACTACGTGCTGCACTACGATCTCGCGCAGAAGGCGCGCGAGCGCACGGCCGCCCGCCTGCCGCGCGTCCGTGCCGACGGCGCGCTCGGCAAGCTGCTTGCCGCTGCCGGCGTGCCGACGGCCGCGGCGGACGCCGACGCCGTGCTGGAGGAGGTCTCGCTGCCGTCGCTGCTGGCCGGCGTCGGGACGCGCCTCGACGGCTGGACGGGGCCGCCATGGCTGAAGGAAGGGTGGTTCCATGCCTGGCTGCTGCAGTCGGCGTCCGCCACCCGCGCCGCCGCGCAGGAGACGTTCCGTCGCCGTACCGAAGGTGGCTGGCAGACGGCGGCCGAGCGCGTGGGGCTCGAGCGGCGGCTCGTGCGCCAGCTGTCCGCGTCGTGCGAGCGGGTGGTGCTCGGGTACACGCTGCGGCGCGAGCCGGTGAACGACGCCTACAACGAGGGCGTCGAGAACGTGGCGGCCGACTCGCAGAGCGGCCTCGTGTCGCCGATCTTCGTGCGCACCGTGAAGCTGAAGGACTTCCCGTGGAACGGCTGGCTGCAGGTCGGCGTGGCCGGCGCCCCGCGCGCGGCGTGGAATCCCATCGCTGGCTTCGGCGATCTGCCGGGACAGATGGTATGGGCGGCGGTCGGCGATCCCGCGCTGTTGCTCGATCCCGACAACGCGCGCTTCATCGCCAATCGCGCACGACCCATCTCGGTTGCGGCGGCGACCGAGGCGCCGGCGGACGCGCTGGCGCCGGCGACACTGCGGCCGGCCGGCGCGCCGGTGCCGGCCCGCACGAAGGTCGTCTACCGGGTGCTGCTGTCGAAAGCCCACGACGGCCAGCCGTTGACCGTCGCCGACATCGTGTATCCGTACGCGTTCGTCGCGCGCTGGGGCAGCGAAGGTGGCCGCGACCACGACCCCGAGATCGAGCGCGCCAGCGCGCTGGTGCGGCGCACGGTAGCCGCCGTGCGCGTGGCCGGGGTCACGAAGGAGGTCAAGGAGCTCGGCGACCTGCAGCTCATGTACGACGTGCCCGAGGTGGAGGTCTACCTTCAGCCGGCGCTCGAGGCGCGCATCGCGACCGCCATCGCGCCGCCGTGGAGCCCGGTGCCGTGGCCGGTCATGGCGCTGATGGAGCAGGCCGTCGCGCGCGGCGTGGCGGCGTTCTCGGAGCGGCAGGCGCAGCGGCGCGGCGTGCCGTGGCTCGATCTCGCTCGCGACGCGCGCCAGCGGTCGGCGCTGTCCGCGATCGCGGCCGAGCTCGAGCGGACCGCCTTCGTCCCGGAGCCGCTGCGGGCACTCGTCACGCCGGAGCAAGCGCGCCAGCGGTGGGCGGCCCTGCGCGCGTTCGCCCGGGCGCACGGCCACTTCCTGGTCACGGCCGGGCCATACATGCTCGGCAAGGTGAGCGCGGACCGCGCCGTGCTCCCGGTGTTCCGCGACTTCACGTACGCCCTCGGCGTGGGCGCCTTCGATCAGTACCCGCTGCCGCTGCGCGCGTTCGTGACCGGGGTGGAGCGCCAGGGCGACCGGCTCGAGATCCAGGCCGACGTGGAAAGCATCGAGAAGGCCGCCCGTTCGTATAAGATCGTGCGCGACGCGTTCCGCCCGCAGCCACCGCTCGAGAAGACGCGCGAGCCGCTGACCGTGCACTGGATGGTCGTCGACGCGGGTGACGAGGTGGCCGCCGCCGGCGCGTCGCGCGAGGTGCGCGGTAACCGGCTGGTGATCGATCTGGCGGGACGGCTTCGACCCGGCGCCTATCGCGTGGTGCTGGCGCTCGCACTGAACGGCAATCTCGTCGCACCGGAGGTGAAGGTGGTCCCGTACCGGGTGGGGGACTGATGGACATCGTCTTCATCCACCTGCTGAACGCGCTCCTCTACGCCTCCGTGCTGTTCCTCATCGCGGGCGGGCTGAGCCTCATCTACGGCGTCATGCGCATCGTCAACCTCGCGCACGGCAACCTCTACGCCTTCGGCGCGTACGTGAGCGCGTGGGCCGTCGGCCGCGCGCTCGCCATGACGGGCGGGGAGACGGGCGGACCCTCCGGGATGGGCTCCACGGTCCTGATGCTGGCCATCCTGCCCGCGGGCGCGGTGGCCGCCGCCGCCGTCGGGGCGGTGCTGGAGCCGACGCTGCTGCGGCCCTTCTACCGGCGCGCGGAGGAATACCAGCTGCTGGTGACCTTCGGCCTGCTCATGATCCTCGACGACGTCATCCGGTTCATCTGGGGCCCGTATCCGCTGACGGCGAGCGCGCTGTTCGAGAACTTCGGCAGCCTCACCATCGGCGACGCGATCTACCCGACGTACAACTTCCTCGTGATCGGCGTCGGCGCCCTGGCCGCCGTGTTCCTGTGGGCGTTCATCTACCGGACGCGCTTCGGCGTCGTGCTGCGCGCGACGTCGCAGGACATGCGCATGGCGGCTGCGCTCGGCGTGAACGTGAACCGTGTCTACGTTCAGGCCTTCACGCTGGGGTGCCTGATGGCCGGGCTCGGCGGCGCCATCATCGTGCCGAGCCAGTCGGCGGTGCTCGGGATGGGCGTCGACGCGCTGATCCTGTCCTTCATCGTCGTCGTCGTCGGGGGCCTCGGCAGCCTCGAGGGCGCGCTGCTCGGCGCGCTCATCGTCGGCCTCGTGCGCGAGGCCGGCATCGCGTTCTTTCCGGAGATCGAGCTGGCCGTGCTCTATCTGATCGCCGCGCTGGTGCTGCTCGTGCGCCCGGCCGGTCTGTTCGGGCGCGCGTGAGCACCGTCACCGTCGCCCTCGAGCACCGCTCGCCGGTCCGCACGCTCGGCTGGGCGGTGCCGGCGCTCGTCATCCTGGTGGCACTGCCATTCGTGGCCGATCAGTACCAGACCATCCTGCTCGCCTACGGGCTCGTGATGGGCATCGCGGCCCTCGGCTTCAACCTGCTGCTCGGCTACACGGGCTTGCTGTCGTTCGGACACTCCGCCTACTTCGGCGTCGGCGCCTATACCGTTGCGCTGATGGTGAAGTACCTCGGCGTGACGTCGATGGAGGCGTACCTGGGCGGGGCCATCATCGCGTGCGTGCTGGTGACCGCGATCTTCGGCTTCGCGTGCGTCCGCTACACGCGCATCTTCTTCGGCATCCTGACCATGGCGCTCTCGCAGGTGCTGTGGAGCCTGGCCTTCAAGTTCTTCTGGGTCACCGGCGGCACCGACGGGCTTCGCGTGCCGACGCCGACGCTGCTCGGCGTGGTGACCGGCAGCGGCGACAAGATCGCGTTCCTGGCCACCGCGTACTACTACTACGTCCTCGCCGTCTTCATCGCCTGCGTGGCCCTGATGTGGGTCATCGTCAACTCGCCGTTCGGCCGCGCGCTGCAGGCCATCCGCGACAACGAGGTGCGCGCGGCGTTCGTCGGCATCCAGATCCGCAAGTACCGCTGGGTCGCCTTCCTCGTGTCCGGTGTCTTCACCGGGCTCGCCGGCGCGCTGTGGGTGCCGCTCAACGGGCTGACGACGCCGGACATCATGCACTGGACGTTCTCCGGGGAGATCGTGTTCATGACGGTGCTCGGCGGCTTCCGCTCCTTCACGGGCCCGATCATCGGCGCCATCGTCTTCAACTACCTGAAGACGTACGCGGTCGGCTACACGGTCTACTGGCAGCTGCTCCTGGGCGTCGTGCTGGTGGTGCTGGTCCTCTCGCTCCCGACCGGCATCGTCGGCACCGCTGACCGTCTCCGCGCCCGGTGGCGAGCCCGATGACGGTGCTGCTGGAGACGCGCGGCCTCGTGAAGCAGTTCGGCGCGTTCCGGGCCGTCGACAGCGTGGACTTCCGCGTGCAGGAGGGCGAGGTGCTGGCGCTGATCGGCTCCAACGGCGCCGGCAAGACGACCCTGGTGAATTTGATCAGCGGGCTGCTGCGCGCCGACGCCGGCCACATCGTGTTCCGCGGCGCCGACGTGACGGCGCAGTCGGTGCACGAGCGGATCACGGCCGGCATCGCCCGCAGCTTCCAGCTCGTCAATCTCTTCGATCAGCTCAGCGCGCTCGACAACGTGGCGCTCGCGATCTTCTCGCGCCAGAAGAAGACCCGGAAGCTGCTGTCGCTCGCGGAGGCCGACCGCCCCGTGTGGCAGGAGGCGATCGAGATCCTGGCCACCTTCGGCATGGAGAGCAAGGCGCGTGTGCTGGCCGGCGGACTCTCGCAAGGCGAGCGCAAGCTGCTCGACGTGGCGATCGCGTACGCGCTCAAGCCCCGGCTGCTGTTCCTCGACGAGCCCACCAGCGGCGTCAGCACACGGGAGAAGGCGCCGATCATGGACACCATCTCCTCGGTGGTGCGCTCCGACCGCATCTCGGCCGCCATCATCGAGCACGACATGGACGTCGTCTTCTCGTACTCCGATCGCATCGTGGCCATGCATCAGGGCGCCATCCTGGCCGACGGCACCCCGGAAGAGATCCGCCGCGACGAGCGCGTGCTCACCACGCTCATCGGAACCCCGGAGTCGAAGTGAGCACCGGCGCGGCCCCGATGCTCGAGCTGCAGCGTGTGGAGACGTTCCGCGGCGCCGCTCACGTCCTGCGCTCGATCTCGCTGACGCTCGGCGCCGGGGAGGCGGTCTGCCTCGTGGGGCGCAACGGGGCCGGCAAGACGACGACGATCGACACCATCATGGGGCTCTTGCCCACTCGCGGCGGCGTGGTGCGGTTCAAGGGGCAGGACGTGACGCGGATGCCCGCGCACCAGCGCGCCCGGCTGGGGATCGGCTACGCGCCGGAGGACTGTGGAATCTTTCCCGACCTCACGGTCGAGGAGAACTTCCAGATCACGGCGTGGCTGGGCAAGGACGGGCCGGCCGTCAAGCCGGACGACACGATCTTCGGCATCTTTCCCGAGATCAAGTCGTTCCTGACGCGCCGCGGCCTGCATCTGTCGGGCGGCCAGAAGAAGATGCTGGCCATCACACGGGCGCTGACGCTCAAGCCCGCCGTCCTCCTGCTCGACGAGCCGTTCGAGGGGCTGGCGCCCGTGGTCGTCACGCGCTTCATCGAGGCGGTGCGCGCCATCAAGGCGCTCGGCGTGTCGGTGCTGCTCGCGGAGTCGCACGTGCAGAACGCCGGACGCATCGCCGACCGGCTCTACGCGATCGACCGTGGCGAGATCATCTTCGCCGGCCGCCCGGCCGATCTGCTCGGCAACACCGAGGTGATGAAGACGCTACACGGCTAGCGCGCGATCGCTACCAGCGACGATAGCCGCCGTAGCGATAGTGGTAGACCGGCGCCGGCGCGACCACCACCGGGGCGGGAACCACCACCGCCGGCTCGGCGACCACCGGTCGACCCCCGACCGGCACGAAGACGCAGCCGGACACGAGCATGACGGCACCCGCCAGCAGCAGCGCGGCGATCCTGCCACCCGATCTGATCATGGATCTGTCCCTCCTGAGTCTCCGACGAACGACCGGGTGGAGTTATTCCAGCCGCCGCGCTAGGATGCGCCCCTGAGCTGGTTCGTCCTCGCGCTCGCCGCCGCGGTCACCCAGGCCACCCAGTTCGCCGTCCTCAAGGGGCGCGCGCGCGCCATCCCGCCGCTCGTCATCGTCGCGTGGACGCAGGCGGTGGCGTTCACCGGCTGGCTCGTGGTCTTCGCCGTCGGCGGCGCGCGCTTCGTATGGCCAGGCCCGGCATGGCTCGGCATCGCCGCGTCCGTGATCCTGGTGACCGCGATGAGCGGCCTCCTGGCGCGCGCGAGCGCGCGCGGCGATCTCTCCATCGTGGGCCCCGTGTACGCGCTCAGTCCGATCTTCACCATCGTTCCCGATGCGCTGCTTTCCGGGACGCTCCCGAGTCCACTCGGCTGGGTCGGCGTCGGCCTCGCGGTGACGGGCACCGTCGGTCTCTCGCGCGGCAATGCCGCCGGCGGCTCGCTGCGCGCGCTCTTCCGCCGTCGGGATGCGCTCGACGCCTTGCTGGCGGCCATCTTCCTCGGCATGCTGTCGGCCGTGGACCGCTGGGGCGCGCTGACGCTCGGTCCGCCCACGTATCTGCTGTGCTCGCACGGCATCACCGCCTCGGTGAACGTCGCCGTCGCCCTCGTTCGCACACCGGCCGCGCTCGCGGCGACGCTGACGGCCACGAACCTCGTGACCGTGCTGAGCCACGGCGTGCTCGGGCTGAGCGGCACGGCGATGCAGACCTCGGCGCTCACACTGGCGCCGGCCTCGTACGTGAACGCCGTGCGTCGGCTGTCCGGACTCATCGCCGTGCTGCTTGGCGGCGCACTGTTTCGCGAGGCGGACGTGGGCCGCCGCCTCACCGCCGCCGTGCTGGCCGGCGCCGGCGCCATGTGTCTGCTGCTCGCCCGCTGAGCGTCGGCGCACGAGGGCCGTGTGCGTCGCGCGACACCTCTCAGTACAGGTGACAGGCGACCAGGCGACCGTCGGCGGGGCGGAGGAGCGGCTCCGCGGTGGCGCAGCGATCCATCGCGACCGGACAGCGCGGGTGGAAGCGACAGCCCGACGGTGGCGCCAGCGGACTCGGCACCTCGCCGGACAGCGTGATGTCGTCGACCGGCGCGTCGACGTCGACGGGGAGCGCGGCGGCGAACAGCGCACGCGTGTACGGATGCTTGGGCGCCAGCGCGACCGCGTCGGCGTCGCCCACCTCGACGATGCGGCCGAGGTACATCACGGCGATGCTCTGCGCCATGTGCGCGACGGCGGCGAGGTCGTGCGCGATGAAGAGATAGGCCACGCCCAGACGCGTCTGGAGATCCGTCAGCAAGTTCAGCACCTGGGCACGGATCGACACGTCGAGCGCCGACACCGGCTCGTCGAGCACGATGAGCTTCGGCGACAGCGCCAGCGCGCGCGCGATGGCGATGCGCTGCCGCTGGCCGCCCGAGAACTCGTGCGGGTAGAGCCCGAGCGCGCGCTCCGGCAGTCCCACCAGGTCCAGCAGCTCGGCGACGCGCCGGCGGCGGGCGCGCGCGTCGAGCGCCGTGTTGATGACGAGCGGCTCGGCCACGATGGCGTCGACGCGCATGCGCGGGTCGAGCGACGCGTACGGATCCTGGAACACGGCCTGCACGGCGCGCCGGTACTCCCGCTCGCCGGCCCGGCCCAGCGCGTGCACGTCGCGCCCCTCGAAGCGAATCACGCCGGCCGTCGGCCGCTCGAGGCCGAGGATCAGCTTGGACGTCGTCGTCTTGCCGCAGCCCGACTCGCCCACGAGGCCGAGCGTGCCGCCGGCGGGAATCGTGAGCGAGATGGCGTCCACGGCGCGCACGAGCGCGGTCGACCGGCCCAGCGCCCCGCGCCGCACCACGAAGTGCTTGCTGAGCTCCGTCACCTCGAGCAGCGGCACGCCGTTGTCGCCGCTCACGTCAGACGGCGAGCCAGCAGCGCGTCGCGTGGCCGGCGGCGACGGCGGTCTCGGGCGGCGCCTCCACGCGACAGCGATCCACGGCGTGCGGGCAGCGCGGCGCGAACGCGCAGCCGTCGGGCAGCCGCGCGAGATCCGGCGGCTGGCCGGCGATGGCGGCCAGCGTCTGCCGTCGGGCGCCGAAGCGCGGAACCGAGTCGAGGAGCGCGCGTGTGTAGGGGTGCGCGGGTGCGGTGAAGAGACGGCGCACGGGACCCGACTCGACGATGCGCCCGGCGTACATGACCGCGACGCGGTCGCACGTGCGGGCCACGATGCCGAGGTTGTGGGTCACGAAGATCATGGCGAAGCGGTGCTCGCGCTGCAGCTCCTTCAGCAGGCGCAGGTACTGCGCCTGGATGGTCAGATCCAGGCTCGTCGTCGGCTCGTCGGCGATGAGCAGCCGCGGCGGACCGGCGATGGCCATGGCGCCGACCACGCGCTGGCGCATGCCGCCGGACATCTGGTGCGGGAACGCGCGCAGCCGGGCCTCCGGCGAGGAAATGCGCACGGCGCCGAGCAGCTGGGCTGCGCGCGCCGTCAGCGCGGGGCCGCGCAGGCCGTGGTACATGGCGAGCGGCTCGCGCAGCTGCATGCCCAGGGAGAAGACGGGGTTCAGAGAGCTCATCGGGTCCTGCAGGATCATCGCGACCTTGCGGCCCCGGATCTGCTGCATCTCCGTCTCGCTGCGCGCGAGGAGATCGTCGCCGTCGAGTCGCACCTGGCCGCCGACGATGCGGGCGGCCGGCCGCGGCACGAGCCGCACGAGGCTCAGGCACGTCATCGACTTGCCCGAGCCGGACTCGCCGACCAGGCCCAGCGTCTCGGCCTCGCCGAGCGCGAACGAGACACCGTCCACGGCCTTGATCGTCCCCCAGCGGGTGACGAGATGCGTCGCGAGGTCGCGGACGTCGATGATGGGCGTCAGAGCTGCCGCAACCTCGGGTCCAGCGTGTCGCGCAGCCAGTCGCCCAGCAGGTTGAACGCGAGGACGACCAGCAGGATGGCGAGACCCGGGAAGAGCGAGACCCACCAGGCGCTGGTGACGACGTCGCGGCCCTCGGCGATCATGCCGCCCCACGCGGGCGTCGGCGGCGGGATGCCGGCGCCGAGGAACGACAGCGAAGCCTCCACGATGATCACGTAGCCGACCTGCAGCGTCACCAGCACCACGAGCGTGTTCAGCGTGTTCGGCAGCAGGTGTCGGGTGATGATCCGCCAGCCGCTCGCGCCGGCGATGCGCGCCTGCGCGATGAAGTCCAGCTGCATGAGCGTGAGCACCTGCCCGCGAATGACGCGCGCGTAGCGCGCCCACAGGATTACCGCGATGGCGATGACGACGTTGCCGAAGCTCGGGCCGACCGTCACGGCCAGGATGAGGGCGAGCAAGATGACCGGGAAGGACAGCGTCGCGTCGGTCACGCGCATCAGCGCGGCGTCCACGCGACCGCCGTAGTAGCCGGCCGCGAGCCCGATGGCGGCGCCGATGGCGCTGGCGACGAGCACGGTGACCACGCCGGCCGCCAGCGACACGCGCGCTCCGTACAGGATCCGCGAGAGCAGATCGCGCCCGAGCCGGTCGGTGCCGAGCGGAGAGGCCCAGCTGCCGCGCGCCTCCCACACGGGCGGGCGGTAGCGAAGCCGCAGCGACTGCTCGTAGGGATCGGCCGGGCTCAGCACCGGAGCGAGCAGCGCCGCCAGCACGAAGGCAACGATGATGCCGACGGAGACCACCGGCCAGCGTCGTCGACGATGCAGGCGCTCGGCGCTGACGGTGAGCTCGGGCAGCGCGACGATGCTCATCGCGCGTACCGGATGCGCGGGTCGATGAGCGCATACAGGCAGTCGACGCAGAGGTTGACGACGGCCACGATGGCGGCGGTGGTGAGCACCACCGCCTGGATCACGGGAAAGTCGCGCGAGGTGATGCCGTCGTACGCGAGGCGGCCCAGCCCGGGCCAGGCGAACACCGTTTCCACGACGATGGCCGTGGTCACGAGGATGGCGAAGTAGATGCCGGCGAACGTGACCACGGGCACCAGCGCATTGCGCAGCGCGTGCACCCACACGACGCGGCGCTCGGTCACGCCCTTGAGACGGGCGAGCTTGACGTACTCGGAGTCGAGCACCTCGAGCATGCCCGAGCGGAGGAGCCGCATGAGCCCGGCCACCACGAACCAGCCGAGCGTGAAGCCGGGCAGGATGTAGCTCGTGAAGCCCTCGTTGCCGCCGGCGGGCAGCCACTGCAGCCGTCCGGCGACGACCTCGACGAGGACGATGGCCACCCAGAACGTCGGCAGCGACTGGCCCAGCACCGAGACGACCTGCGCCGTGCGGTCCAGGGTCGTTCCTTTCTTCACGGCGGCCATGATGCCGAGCGGGAAGGCCAGCGCGAGCGAGACGCCCATGGCGAACGTCGCGAGCTTCAGCGAGCCGGGCAGGCGATCACGGAGCAGGTCGAGCACCGGCCGGCGCGCCCGCAGCGACGTCCCGAAGTCGCCGACGAGCGCGCGGCCCACGAACGACAGGTACTGCTCGACGTAGGGGCGGTCGAGGCCGAGGTACTTGCGCGCGTTGTCGTAGTCCTCGGCCGTCGCCGACATCGGCAGGATCATGTGCAGCGGATCGCCGGTGGCGCGCGCCAGCACGAACACGACGACGGACAGGATCGCCAGCGCCACCAGCGACTGCAGCAGCCGGAACAGCACGAAGCGCAGCACGCCCGCTTACTTGCCGGCGGCGAGGTTGTCCAGGAAGAGGTCGTACATCACGGTCCCCGGCGTCCACTTGCCGAGCGTCTTGGAGGTCGCATAGGCGGCGTGCAGGTACACGACCGGCATGCCGAAGTGCTCGCTCCGCAGGCGCGTGTAGACGTTGCGCATGAGGGCGCCGATCTTCTCGCGATCCGTCTGACGCATGATCTGACCGAGCATGGCGTCGATCTCCGGGTCGGCCACCGTGTCGTTCGGCTTCGACGGTCCGTAGGCCATCTTGTCGAGGATGGCGTACGCGCCGATCCAGTCCCGGTTGGCGATGTTGTAGTACCCGACGACGCCGGGCGCCTTGCGATCGACCCAGACCTTGCGGAAGGCCGGGTAGTCGACCGGGATGAGCTTCGTCTTGATCCCGAGCTTCTCCCAGTAGCCGGCGATGGCCTCCGCGAACGCCTTGCCCTCCGGCAGGCCGGGAAGCTGGTAGGCGTAGACGTCGAGGCTGAAGCCCGACCCGACGCCCGCCTCGGCGAGCAGCTTCTTGGCCCGGGCCGGGTCGTAGACGTACGTCATCTCCGGCGGCTGCTTGAACCCGATGTCCCGGTATGCCCACGTGAGGCCCATCGGGATCGCGGCGGGGTCGGCGCCGCCGGCGAAGATCGACTGCGCGATCTCGTTGCGATCGATCGCGATGTTGAGCGCCTCGCGCACGCGCTTGTCCTTCATCGGCGGCACCAGGCCGTCGGGACCGAGCACCCACCAGGCGTGGAGGATCGCCTCGTCCTTGCGGAAGTGGACGGGGAAGCCCTCGGAGGTGAGCTCCTTGACGCGCTCGCGGCTCACGTCGGCCACGTCCGCTTCGCCGCGCCGAAGCAGCGCGATGCGCGTCGTCTCCTCCGGCACCAGCTTGAAGGTGACCGTCTTGTACTTCGGCGTGCCGAGCCGCCAGTGATTGTCGACGGCCGCCATCTTGATGTGCGAGCCGACGACCTGCTCCACGAACCGGTACGGTCCGGTGCCGACGGGCTTGCGGGCGAAGACGTCGTCGCCGTTGGCCTCGATGTACTTCTTCGGCACCACGATGCCTTCCGTCGAGAGCGATCGCGACAGGTACGTCGGAATGATGAGCGTCGGATCCCTGGTGACGATGACGACGCGATCGGGCGCCGGCGTCTCGATGTCCTGGATGAGAGCGCGCAGCGGCCCGGCGTAGCCGGTGGTCGAGCGCTTGCTCATCGCCCGCTGCAGGCTGAACTTCACGTCCTCGGACGTCATCTCGTCGCCGGTGTGAAACTTCACGCCCTTGCGCAGGTGGAACGTCCAGCGCTTGTGATCCGCCGAGTTCTCCCAGCGCGTGGCGAGGCCGCCCGCCGCCGACGGCTGGCCGTCGGGGGTCGTGCCGACCAGGTAATCGAACATGAGCGACAGGTAGTACTTCACGTTGTGGCCCTGCAGGACTGGATCCACCGTTTCCGCGGAGAAGCTCGACAGCGCGATGGTCAGCTCCGACTTGGCCTGCGCGTGGGCGGAGGCGGGCAGGCCGGCGACTCCGATGACGAGTGCTGACAGCAGCGACAGAACAGCCAGTCGGCGTGCGTTCATGGGTGGCTCCTCCGGGTTCGGCTCGGGTGCTGGGCCCTGAACCTATCCTGCCGGGCCGCCGACGGCAAGAGCGCTCCTGACGTAAGATGGCGACCCCGGAGGGGCTCATGACGACTCGCCGCTCGACCGCGCTCGTCCTCGCGCTGGCGCTGACCGCTAGCTCGCTCACCGCCTCGTCCCGCGCCGAGGCGCAAGCCAGGCCCGACGGCGAGATGCGCTGGGCGCTCTATCTCACGCTGTCGCCGCAGTGGTTCGACCCCGCGGAGGTCATCGGCGTCATCACCCCGTTCTGGGTCATGTACGCGCTGCACGACGCGCTGGTGAAGCCGATGCCCGGCAACATGCTGGCGCCGAGCCTGGCCGAGTCGTGGACGGTGAGTCCGGACCAGCGCGTGTACGAGTTCAAGCTGCGCGAGGGCCTGCGGTTCCACAACGGCGACCCGTTCACCGCCGAGGACGTGAAGTTCAGCTTCGCCCGCGCCAAGGGCGCCAAGCTCCTGCAGGACAGGGTGCGCGAGGTCACGGCGGTGGACCGTTATCGCGTCCGTTTCCAGCTCGCCGAGCCGTGGCCCGACTTCATGACGTTCTACGGGACGCTCGCGACCTCTGCCGGCTGGATCGCGCCGAAGAAATACATGGAGCAGGTGGGCGTCGAGGGCTTCAAGAAGCACCCGGTCGGCCTCGGCCCCTACAAGTTCGTCTCGCACACGCCCGGCGTCGAGCTGGTCATGGAAGCGTTCGACGGCTACTGGCGCAAGATGCCTTCC
>DATAOC010000081.1:0-33778 GCA_036265915.1 Candidatus Methylomirabilota bacterium
CGCACGTTGGCCGCCACGATCGCATCCATGTTGGGCGGCTTTGGCTGCTCGATCGCATGCAGCGCCGTCACGAAGCGATCGCGCTCCGCCAGACGGAACAGCGGATTGCTCGCCCGTTCCTGCGCGACCGTGGAATGCGTCCGGCCAGCGTAATCGTGCGCCGGGTATACCAGGAGCTCCCCGGGCAGACCCGCGAGTCGCGTGTGGAACGTCTCGTAGAGGGCGTCGGCGCTGCCGTTCTGAAAGTCGGTCCGGCCGGCACCGCCGATCAGCAGCGCGTCGCCGGTCAGCAGTGAGCCGTCCACGCGCAGCGTGATCGAGTCGTCCGTATGTCCCGGGCTTTCCAGTATCTCGACGGTGATTCCGCCGAGGGCGATGCGCTCACCATCCCGCACCCGACGAGTCGCGACGTTGGAGACGGCCCGTGCGGACAGCAGGATGTCGGCGCCGGTGCGCTGCCGGAGCTCAGCCGCTCCGGACAGATGATCGGCGTGCGTGTGAGTCTCGATCACGAAACGCAGGCGCATGCCGCGCTCTCTGAGCTCACGCAGATAGGTCGTCACCTGGTCAGCGCGAGGGTCGACCAGCGCGGCCTCTCGCGTCGCGGAATCGGCGATGAGATACGCGAAGCAGTGTTCCGCGCGCATCTGGTGGACGAAAGCCGTCGCTGTCATGAGTTCATCCTCCCGACTCTTGGCGGTCGCACCGCGAGCACCGGGCAGGGTGCGATGCGGATGACACGCTCCGCCACGCTCCCGAGCATGAATCGTGCGATTCCGTCGCGGCCATGCGTGCCGATCACGATGTAGTCGGCGCCTTCCCGGCGGGCGACGTCGCAGATAACTTCGTGCACGATGCCCACGCACCGCTCCCACCGCGTCCGGACGCCGTCCTTGTTCAGCGCCTCCGCACGCGCGGCGAGACGCTGCTCCGCCCAGCGCGCCTGGCTCTCGTAGATCTGCTTCACGTCCGGCATCCCGAACGCCGTCTCGCCATAGAGCGGGGTTTCCACGGAGACGTGAAGCAACGTCAGCTCGGCACCGAGGCAGCGCGCGAGCTTCACCGCCTGCCGTTCCGCCTCCTCGGCTTCGGCCGAGAAGTCGGTCGCGTGGATGATCGTCGGCGTCATGCGCGACATCGTGTTCCCTCCCGGGATTCCGCAGCAACCTGAACTGCGCTCTGAGCCGTGAAGCGGTGCATCGAGTGTGCCCCGCGGAGATCGCTGACCGCACGACGACTTACGCCAGCTGCGCGGGCCGGGACCTGAGGCGATTGCGGACCACGCCGGGGCACCGACACCCCAGGTTCGTCACTCCTGACGCGTCGGGGCCGCGCGGGCAGCGGCGAACCACTTGACGAGCTGCATCGCGGCGACCGGCCACACCGCGCCGGCCATCGCGATGGTCCAGTCCCCGCTCGAAAGCGGGGACGTCTTCAGGATGGCGGCGAGGGGCGTGGGCGCGATGGCCAGCCATTGCACGACGGCCAGCGTGGCCATCGATGCCCAGATCAGCCGATTCGGGGGCAGCCGCCACCACACGGTGCTCTGCGAGCGGCAGTTCAGCGCCTGCAAGGGATGCAGCAAGACCAGTGTAAGGAACGGCAGAGTGCCGGCGTGACTGCCGACACCATATAGCCAGATACCCCAGACATATGTGCTGAGCGCGCCCGCCGAGAGGAGCATACCCTCGACCAACATTGCCGCTGCCGCGCGCCAGCTCACGAGCGCCGTGCCGGAGGCGTTCGGCGGGCGGCGCATGATGTCCGGCTCCGCCGGGTCTCGGATCAGGGCCACCGCGGGGAAAATATCGGTGACGAGGTTGATCCACAGGATCTGCAGGGGCAAGAGTGGCGAGGGCAGTCCGGCGACGATGGCGGCAAGGATCAGCACGATCTCCGAGAGATTGCACGAGAACAGGAACCGGATGACCTTTTGAAGGTTGGCGTAGATGATCCGGCCTTCTTCGACGGCGCGAACGATCGTCGGAAAATTGTCGTCCGTCAGAACGATGTCCGCGGCCTCACGGGCGACATCCGTGCCATGGCGGCCCATGGCGATGCCGATGTCCGCTCGGGCTAGGGCCGGGGCGTCGTTGATTCCATCACCCGTCATCGCGACCACATGTCCCTGCTGTTGCAGCTGCTCGATGAGGGTGTACTTCTCTTCCGGACTCACGCGACTCCGTACCGCGTCGGCGCCGAGGCCGAGCTGTCGTCCGATCGCCTCGGCGGTGAGGCGCTGGTCGCCCGTGAGCATGATCGTGCCGATCCCGGCCTCGCGACAGCGGGCGACCGCCTCGCGCACGCCCGGTCGCAGCGGATCCTGGAGGGCGACGAAACCGAGAAAGGTGAGGTCGGCGATTCGACGATCCCCATCGCAGCGGGGCCGCCAGGCCACCGCGAGTACGCGCAAGCCCCGGTCGGCCAGCCCGCGATTCGCCTCGAGCAGGCGGGTGCGCTCGGCGGGCGTCAAGTCCGACCGCTCCACCACCACCGCGGGAGCGCCCTTGACGAGAAGCGCCTCCGTCCCATCCGGCATGGCGTTCCACGTGGCCATGAACCGTGTCGCCGCATCGAATGGCTGCTCGTGTCGGCGAGGGCGCTCCCGCGTCAGGCGAGCCGGATCGAGACCGACGGCCAGCGCCGCCTCGAGAAGAGCCGTCTCGGTCGGATCGCCGTGCAGCCGCCACTGCTCGCCGTCTCGCTCGATGACGGCATCGTTCACGAGCGCGGAGACCGTGAGGAGCTGGACGGCCTCCGCGTGGCGCCGGGGATCGGACATCGCTTCACGAAGCGTGAGCGTCTGCCCGCTCACCTGGATACGGTCGACCGTCATCCGGTTTTCGGTCATCGTTCCCGTCTTGTCGGCGCAGATCACGGTGGTGGAGCCGAGCGTCTCGACCGCCGGCAAGCGGCGAACGAGCGCGCCGGCCCGCGCGAGACGCCACAGGCCCGCGGCGAGCGCGACACCCGTGATGGCGGGGAGCCCTTCCGGAATGGCAGCGATCGCCAGGCTGATCGCGGTCTCGATCATGAGTCCGGGTGCCAGGCCATGGATGATCCCGATCAGCGCGACGAAGGCCGAGATGGCGAGGGCGACGCCGATGAGCCGCCGTCCCAGGACTTCGACCTGGCGCTCGAGCGGCGTGGTGCGGTCGCCGGCGAGCCCGACGAGCTGGCCGATGCGACCAAGCTCACTGGCGACGCCGGTAGCCGTCACCACGGCGAGGCCGCGACCCGCCACGATGGCGGTCCCCAGGTACACCATCGTGGCGCGCTCGGCGATGGGGGCGTGTGCGTCGACCGTCACCTGGGCCGCCTTGTCGACCGACACGCTCTCACCCGTCAGCGCCGACTCATCGGCGCGAAGAACGACGGCCTCGATGAGTCGAGCATCGGCCGGGACGTTGGCGCCTGCCTCGAGCACGATGACGTCGCCCGGCACGAGCTCCTCCGAGCGAATCCGCGTGACCGCACCGTCCCGGCGCACCAGCGCATGCGGCACCGTGAGATCCCGAAGCCGCGCCACGGACACGCGAGCGCGCCACTCCGTGCCGAAGCCGATCGCCGCGTTCAGCACGAGGGCGACGAGAATGGCGACGGCCTCCAGCAAATCGCCGAGGACGCCGGCGATGACGCTGGCGCCGAGGAGCAGCAGTACGACGATGCTCCGGAATTGGTCGACCACGAGTCGCCAGAGCGGCCGCTCCGGCACGTCGCCGACGCGGTTAGGACCGACATCCGCCAGTCGCCGAGCCGCCTCCTGCCTCGTCAGCCCGGTGTCGACCGATGTCCGCAGCACGCTGACGGCACGCGATACCGAAAGGGCGTGCCACGACGAAGGCGTCGCCGTGGCGGCCCCGCTCGCGCCCGGCGCCACGCTATCGCAGCGAGGCGAGATACGCCGCCAGTGCCTGGATCTCAGCTTCGCTCAACGCGAGCCGCGGCATATGCGCGGTTGGTTTCTGGCTCGCGGGATCCCGCAACCAGCTCGCGAGCTGGCTCTGAGTGTACTTGCGGCCGACGTGCGAGAGATCGTACGCGATCGGTGTCCCGGCGACGCCAAGCCTGTGGCAGCCGTAGCAGCCCTGGGTGAAGAAGACCTGCCGCCCCGTCTCTTCACTCGACGGCTGTGCCAGGGCCGGCGCGAATGATCCGAGCACGCACAATGCGAGAACGGTGACGATCCGCATCAGCGTCCTGCCGTGCCTTGCACGCCGAGCACGGCTCCTGCGAGCGCTTCCCAATGTGTTGGCATGATCGATCCTTCCTCCGCAGCGGATGAAATGCAACCGCAGTGCCCTCGCATCCGTGTCGCAACGTCGCGATCTCGCAGCATTGAACACGCCCGTGACGACGGCTTCCTGGGGCGCGGCTGGGGCGGTGGGGCGCGCGGACCCCATGCGCTGCTGCCTCACCGCCGCCGTTGCAGGACGAGAATGCGTTCGCGCACGTGCACTTCCACAGCGACCGCGGTCCGTGGCCGCTTGGCAGTGCTGTTGCTCTCGCTCTGCACGGCCGCCTGCTGATGCCGCGCGGCGAAAGGGGATCACAATGAAGTCGCCCAAGTACCAGCAGCCGCGTCGCAAGGATATCCACGTCGCCCAGCCGAAGAACGCCGAGCGACAGCACGCCCGGCCCGGGGCGGGTATCAAGCGGGCGCGAGCAGTGATGTCCAAGAAGCCACGCTCGTCGTAGACGTGACGGGCACCCGGCGGGCCGCGCAAGGATGAGCCGTCTCGTCGGTCTGTCGACCGAAGAAGCGCGGCGCCGGCTGCGCGACATAGGCCCGAACGAGCCGGCGGCGGCCCCGAGCGAGTTCAGCATCGTGGCCATCGTCCGCTTGTTCGCCAATCCGCTGGTGATAATTCTCATTCTCGCCAGCGCGGCCTCGGCGGCACTCGGGGATGTCGTCAACGCCGTCATCATCGTCGCCATGATCGTTCTCAGCGTCACGCTGAACTTCGTGCAAACCTATCGCTCGGAGCGTGCCGCCAGCCACCTGCGGGAGCAGGTGGCGCCCCGCGCGACGGTGCTGCGCGACGGGGAATGGACGGAAATCGTCCGAAAGGACGTCGTGCCGGACGATGTCATTCGCCTCGGCGCTGGCGACCGCGTTCCCGCCGACGCCGTTCTCCTCGAGGCCCGCGATCTCCACGTCTACGAGGCCGCGCTGACCGGCGAATCGATGCCGGTCGAGAAGTCGCCGGCGGCCGCAACGGGCCCGGCGACCACCATGCGCCTCGATCTCGTGTACCTCGGGACGTCGGTCGTCAGCGGAACAGCGGTGGCCCGTGTCACCGCGACGGGCGCCGCCACCGCGCTCGGCGACATCGCGGCGCGACTGTCGGCCCGCCCGCCCGAAACGGAGTTCGAGCGCGGCTTGCGTGGCTTCGCCGCACTCATCACGAAGACGGTCATCTTCCTGGTGCTCTTCGTGGTCGTGGCCGGCGCCGTCGCGCACCGGCCGCCATTGCAGTCGCTGCTGTTCGCGGTGGCGCTCGCGGTCGGCCTGACGCCGGAGTTTCTCCCGATGATCACCACCGTGACGCTCACGCAGGGCGCCATTCGCATGTCGCGCCACCGGGTCGTGGTGAAGCATCTGGCTGCCATAGAAGATTTCGGCAGCATGGACATCCTCTGTAGTGACAAGACGGGCACGCTCACGACCGGCGTGATGACGCTCGAGTCTGCGCTGGATCCGACCGCCCGGCCGGCACCGCGTGTGCTGGGGCTCGCCGGTGCGAACAGCGCGCTGCAGACCGGCGTTCCCAGTCCCCTCGACGCCGCCATTCTCGCCGTTGCGAAGCCCGAGGCAGCCTGGAGGAAGCTGGACGAGATTCCGTTCGACTTCGAGCGGCGGTGCGTGTCGGTGGTGGTCGCCGTCGACGGCGATGCGCGTCTGATCACCAAGGGCGCCCCGGAGGCGGTGCTGGAACGGTGCGATACCTGGGAGATCGATGGAACGCGGCGGCAACTCGACGCGGACAGCCGGGAACGCTGTCGGGCCGCGTATGACGGCCTGTCCCGCTCGGGCGCGAAGGTGCTCGCCGTCGCCGAGTGCGTGGTGCCGCTTCGCGACCGCTACACGACGGCGGACGAGCGCGGTCTCACGCTGGTCGGGTTCATCGTGTTCTCCGACCCCATCGTGCCCGGCGTGCGGGACGCGCTGGCGGCGCTCCGACGCGACGGCGTCCGGGTGAAGATTCTGACCGGCGACAATGATCTCGTGGCCCGTCACGTCTGTGCGCAGGTCGGTCTCGATGTCGAGCGCATCGTCCTCGGGACGGAGCTCGATGGGATGACGAACGCGGCGCTGGCCGTGGTGGCCGAGCAGACGACCGTGTTCGCGCGCGTCAACCCGGCGCAAAAGAGCCGGATCATCCAGGCGTTGCAGAGCCGCGATCACGTCGTCGGCTTCCTGGGCGACGGGATCAACGACGCGCCGTCCTTGCACGTCGCTCAGGTCGGCGTGTCGGTCGCCAACGCCGTCGACGTGGCGCGCGACGCGGCCGACATCATCCTGCTGGAGCGCTCGCTCGACCAGCTTCATCAGGGCATCATCGCCGGCCGGCAAACGTTCGCGAACGTGATGAAGTATCTGCTCATGGGCACGAGCTCGAACTTCGGCAACATGTTCAGCATGGCGGTAGCGGCGGTCGTTCTCCCGTTTCTGCCGATGCTGCCGACGCAGATCCTCCTCAACAATTTTCTGTACGATCTGGCGCAGCTGACGATTCCCGGCGACCGCGTGGACGAGGCCATGGTGGAGAGTCCGCGACGCTGGGACATCGGGGTCATCCGCAACTTCATGCTCTACATCGGACCGATCAGCTCCGTCTACGACTTCCTGACCTTCGGCGCCCTGCTCTGGCTGTTCCAGGCAGGAGACATGCTGTTTCACACAGGCTGGTTCGTCGAGTCGCTCGCAACCCAGACGCTGGTGATCTTCGTCATCCGGACCGGCGGTCACCCATTGCGCAGCCGCCCGAGCACCGCCCTGACGGTGACGACGCTGACGGTGGTCGTCGTCGGCCTCGTGCTGCCTTTCACGCCACTGGCCGGTCCGCTTGGCTTCGTGGCGCTTCCCGCCGGCTTCTTCGCCTTTCTCGCCGCCGCGACGGTGACGTACCTCGCTCTGGTCGAGGTCGTGAAGCGTCGCATGCTGAGCCCGTCGTCGAGTGCCGGGCCCCCGGCCGCGGCCTGAGGGCGCTACACGCCGCGCGGCCCGCGCGTCAGCCCGAATAGCGCGCTGTGGGGTACAGAGGCCGCGGGCCGGGGCGTCGCTGCCGCACCGGCGGAGTGCCGGCCTTCTTGCAACGGCGCGAATTCATGTGCAGGAAACCTGGCAGGGTAGCTGCACCGAAAAGGCCGGTCATGAACCGATCGCGGTGTCACGACGCCCGGCCACGCGGCGCAGGACGATACCTTTGGTTTCTTTTCGTCGCCGCTGCGTTCGCGACCGTCTACGCCGCCGGAGTCGGCGCCGAGCCCGACGCCGATATCGGCGAAGTACCGCCGAGTCTTGCGCCCGTGGCTGCAGAGGCCCAGGCCGCGGTGGTGACCTTGAAGCTTCCCGGCCGGGCCTTCGTCCACGGACTGTTCGTCGATGACTGGCCGGACGAGGAAGTTCGGCTCGAGCAGCTGCTCCTCGATGGACTCGATTCCGGCGACGTCACCATCGGCTCGGCGGTGATGATCGAGGGCTCCGGCATCGCGGTGACGACGGCGCAGCTCGGCCGCCGGGCCCTGCTGCTCAAGGCGGTGACGGCTGACGGTCGGCGGGTCTCCGCCATGGTGGTGGGGCGCGACGAAGAGACGAACGTCGCCGTGCTCACACTGTGCTGCGATCAGCGTCCGTTTCACGCCATCGCGCTCGGAAATTCCGACGCGGTGAAGGTCGGCGACCGCGTGGTGGCCGTCGGCGCCCCGTTCGGGCTCGAGCACAGCGCGACGGCGTCGGTGGTGAGCGGACGGACGACCGATGACGCCGACGCACTCGGAGTACTCCTCCACACCGGGCCGACCGTCACGAGCGGTTACGCGGGTGGACCTGTCGTCGATACCACGCCGACGATGGTCGGGCTCGTCGTGCGTAACGAGGCTGGTATGGGGATGGTGCTGCCGTCCAACACCGTCCGAAGGATCGTCTCCGCGATCCTCGAAGATGGGCGCGTCCGGCGGGGGTCGCTCGGTGTGAAAGGGCAGACGCTCGACGCGGACCTCGCTGAGACGTTCGGTGCGTCGGCGATCCGAGGTGTCATCGTCGTCGACGTCCGGCACGGCGGTCCGGCCGCGCGCGCGGGCTTTCGGACCGGCGACATCATCTCCGCGATCGACGGCCGCCAGGTCGACTCCAGCGCGCGCCTCGCGCGTGCGGTCGCCGCCCTGGCGCCCGGACGAACGGTCAGCGTCGCGCTGTGGCGGGATGGCCGCGCCCTCACAGCGCCCGTGCGCGTCGACGAGGAGCCGGACGACGAGGCGATTGGATCGCTCGGCTGGCGGAGTCACGCGCTCCTCGGCGCCGACGTCGCGGCGATCACCTCGGACATCGGTGTGGTCGTTGCCGGCGTCGAGCCCGGTGGTCCAGCTGAGCGCGCCGGCATCCGGCGGCTGGACGTGATCCGGGAGATGAACGGCCTCATGATTCGCTCGCTTGACGATTTCAATGACGCGCTCAAGACGCTGACGGTC
Organism: Candidatus Methylomirabilota bacterium; assembly: GCA_036265915.1. Taxonomy (GTDB): domain Bacteria; phylum Methylomirabilota; class Methylomirabilia; order Rokubacteriales; family CSP1-6; genus AR12. The sequence continues at coordinate 8,695 of DATAOC010000081.1, forward strand.
GAGTCGCGAGTCCCTGTTCTGCTGCAGCGCGGTGCCACGAGCCTGTACGTGACGTTGCGGCCGTGACGTACACGCGCGCAGCGCGTTGATGGCGTACCGCATGTGCGGGCATGCGGAAGCGGATCGTCCGGCCTCGTCCCGCGCGCTGCCGCTCGCATGATCGCCCGGCTGGAGTTTCTCGGTGGCGCCGGAACCGTCACCGGCTCCAAGATCCTCCTGGAGGTCGCCGGCCATCGCACGCTGCTCGATTGCGGGCTGTACCAGGGGGCGAAGGAGTTACGGCTCCGGAACTGGGAGTCGCTGCCGGTGACGGCCGCCTCCATCGACGACGTGGTCCTCACGCACGCGCACGTCGATCACGCGGGCTACTTGCCGCGGCTCTGCAAGGACGGCTTTCGGGGGCCCGTGCATGCCACTCATGGCACGGCTGACCTGTTGCCCATCATGCTAGCCGACTCGGGGCGCCTGCAAGAGGAGGAAGCCGAGTACCATAACCTTCGCGGGACGTCGAAGCACCACCCGGCGCTGCCGCTCTACACAGCCTCCGAAGGTCTGCACGCGGCCGCGCGCACGGCGAGGCACAGTTACCATCAACGCTTCGATCTCGGCGCGAGTCTGGCCGCGGAGTTCGCGCCCTCCGGTCACATCGTGGGCGCCGCGACGGTGATGTTCGACGTGCCGGCGACAGGCGGGCGACGACGCCTGGTGTGCTCGGGCGACCTCGGACGCTATGCAATACCGATCATGCCGGATCCGACCCCGATCGGGGACGCCGACTATGTCGTCATCGAAGCGACGTACGGAGATCGCGATCACGATGCCGTGCCCATCGCGGATCAGCTTGCTCGCGTCATCACGCGGACGGCCGCCCGCGACGGGGCCATTGTGATCCCGGCCTTCGCCGTCGGGCGGACGCAGGAGATCATGTACCACCTCGCGCAGCTCGAGCAGGCGGGACGCATACCCGCGCTCCCGTGCTACATCGACAGTCCGATGGCGACGCGCGCCACGGAGGTCTACCGCGCGCACCGGCCCGAATTCGATGACGACGCGCAGGTGCTGGACTCCAAGCGGCTTCGGGTCACCGAGACCGTCGCGGAGTCCCGCGGCATTCATGCCGTGCCGGGGCCGATCATCATCATCGCCGGCAGCGGAATGGCGACCGGCGGTCGCGTGCTTCATCATCTGCGCGCGCGACTACCTGACCCGCGTACGACCGTGCTGATCGTCGGCTATCAGGCGCTCGGCACGCGCGGCCGCGCGCTGGCCGACGGGCAGCCCACGGTCCGGATCTTCGGCGAGAACGTTCCCGTGCGAGCCGAGGTGGTGACGATCCACGGCCTGTCTGCACACGCGGATCGCAACGAATTGCTCCGCTGGCTTCGGACGGCGCGGGCGGCCCCCCGCGTCGTCTTCGTCGTTCATGCTGAGCCTGATCCCGCCTCCGTGTTTGCCGAAACCATCGCTCGTCAGCTCGGCTGGCGCGTCGCGGTCCCAAGTGCCGGCGATTACGTCAACCTCGACTGACAGGACCGGGGGCCTCGAAAACCACGTCGACGACGCCATGATCCAGCGTGCGGTCGACGATGGCGCCAAAGCGCGCAATCATATCGAGCATGCGGCGGTTATCGCCCAGTACCCACGCGCGAAAGCGGGCGATACCGTTGAGGCTGGCGGCGCGTAAGAGCTCCCCGAAGAGCAGACTTCCGAGACCGCGGTTCTGCCAGCGGTCCTGCACGACGAATGCGACCTCGGCGGTCGTCGGGTCCGAGGTCATCTCGTAGCGGGCGACGGCGACGAGGTCCGCGGTCGTGGGGTCCACGGCCACGAGTGCCAGGCGGCGACGATAGTCGACGTTGGCGAGGTGGTGGGCCCAGTTCACCGGCAGCCGCGGCATGATCATGAAGAAGCGTTGGTAGGCGGTCTGCTGACTCAGCCGTTCGTGCAACGCAGTGAGAGCGGCCTCGTCGCCCGGGCGAATGAGCCGTAGCCTGATGCACGCGCCGTCCTTCAGGACGATCTCCCGATCGAAGTCGCCGGCGAGGGTCATCGCCTCCATCGGCCGAGTGTCCGTCAAGAGTGCTCCGTGATCAATGCGGCGTGGGCGCCCCAGCGTCCCGGCGATGCCCCGGCCTGCGCCCCAATCGCTTCGCATAACTGCTCGTGAATCCGTCGTTCTCGACGGTCGACGCTTCGGCACTGCCGTTGCAACCTGGCGTCGCATCGCCCAGACGAGATGACGAGATCGCTCCCCGAGAGCGAGAAGTGGAGGAGTCATGACAGTTCGAGAACTGATGTCCGAGGGTGTGACGACGGTCGACGATGGCACGACGGCCCATGACGCGGTGGAGCGCATGATGCGCCGCCGTGTTCGCCACCTGGCGGTCGTCGACAAGCGCGGCGGGCTGCGCGGCATGGTGACGGACCGGGATCTCAGGCACTACCTGTTCGAGCCCACCGTGCTGAAGCAGATCGGCTCGATAACGGTTGAATCGCTCCTGAAGGGCGCGCCGGTGGCGCGCATGATGTCGACTCCACCGATCACGATCGAGGCCTCTGAGCCGCTCGAGAACGCCACCCGGCTGATGCTCGAGCGGAAGATCGGCTCGCTCCTGGTGCTCGACCATGGGCGGCTCGTCGGTATCCTCACCGAAACCGACATCCTCCGCCGCATCGTCGGGGAAGACGCCTGCTGCGCGGACGTCGAGACCATCGTGGTGTCGTACCCATGATGCGCGTGCTTGTGGCGACCGACGGGTCGGACGATGCCCGCACGGCGGCGCAGTGGCTGGCTGAGTTTCCGCTGCCCGCGGACACGAGCGTCCTCGTCGTGAGCGTCGTGAGTCTGCCCGCGTCGCCGCTCGATATTCAGACGGTGAGAGCATTCAAGGACGCATTGATGGACGAGGCGCGGGCACACGCCGAGACGCTGCTGCCGTCGCTCAGGAAACATGTCGCGTCTGTGGAGAGCCGCGTGGTGGCCGGAGACCCCCGCCAGGAGATCGTTCAACTCGCGCACGAGTGGGGCGCCGATCTCGTCGTCGTGGGTGCTCGCGGCCTGGGGGCCATCGCGACCGCCGTGCTCGGGAGCGTCTCGCTGGCTGTCGTGCGACACGTCTCTTGCGCCGTCCTCGTCGTACGTCCAGATCCTCGGCCCCTGCGCACCGTCGCCGTGGCGGTCGACGGCTCGCCCGCAAGCGACCATGCCGCCCGATTCCTCGCCCAATTCCCGCTGCCGGCGACGCTCGCGATGCGGCTCGTCGGCGTCGTGGAGCCGCCGCCCGTACCCCGAACGGTGTCCAAAACGGTGATCGCGGCGCTGCAAGACGCAATCACGAGCATCACGAACGACCGCCGTCGAGTGCTTGCGACGGCGCTGGACCGGGTTGCCAAGCAGTTCCCGGCTCGGGCGACGCAGGAGCTACCGGTCGGGCTTCCGGCCGAGACGCTGGAGTACGTCTCGTCAGAGGTGGACCTCATGGTGCTCGGCGCGCGAGGACTCGGGCCCGTGAAGCGGCTGTTGCTCGGCAGCGTGTCGGAGCGGGTCCTTCGACACGCGAGCTGTCCGGTGCTCATCGTCCACGAGCCGTCCGCAGCGTCGTAGAGCCTCGAGAATGGATAGTCGCCGAGCAGTCCGACAGCACGAAACAGACCGCCGATATGAGCGGGGCAGCCGACGTGGTGCCGGCGCCCCATCGTGGCGACGGTGCCCCACGCCGGTGACAGCGCTGGCCCTTCAATATCGTGAATTCACTGGCGCCGAGGTGTGGCATTGCCGTTGCCTTACAAGTCGTGGCCGCCGTCGCGAAGACGGGGGCCGTGGAGGCGCGAATGAAACGCAGAAAGATCTTGGTTCCGCTCGACGGGTCACGGCTGGCGGAGGCGGCGTTGGGCGAGGCGGTCGAGCTCGCCGGGGCCGGTGCCACGCTGGTGCTGTTACGGGCCGCTGAAGCGCCGCTCCGCCCCCTGACCGATCCGACCGACGCACAGGTCGAGGTCGTTCGCGAGGCCGAAGCGTATCTCGAGAGCGTGGCGAAGCGAGCACGCGAGGCTTGCGTGGCCCAGGTGGAAACGTCGGTCTGGTACGGACCGCCCGGCGACGCGATCATCGACACCGCGCGCGCCCGTGGCATCGACCTGATCGTCATGAGCTCGCACGGCCGCAGTGGGCTCGGCCGCGTCGTCTTCGGTAGCGTTGCCGAGACCGTACTGAGAGGGACGCGGACGCCGATCCTGCTCATTCGTCCGGATGGGGCCCCCGTCGAGAAGCCCGGCGGCGGCGGCGCACGTCCTGCGGAGGTCAGCCGTGTATAAGCGCGCCCTCATCCCGCTCGACGGATCGCCGGTGGCCGACGGCATTATTCCATTCATCGTGCAGATTGCGGGTCCGCTCGACATGGCGGTGCGTCTGCTCTATGTCGTCGAGCCCATACCGGCGATGGTCGTCGACGGCGTGATTCCGACGGCGATCGACGATCCGCTCGCGCGCGAGCGCGAGGCGGAGAGGTACCTTGCCCCGCTGGCGGCCGAGCTTCGTGGCCGCGGCATCGATGCGACCTGGGAAGTCTGTCGTGGAGCCGCCGCGACGGCCATCCTCGCCGCCGCCAAGTCGTTCCGCGCCGACCTGATTGCGATGAGTACGCACGGACGCAGCGGCTTCGGTCGGCTGCTGTTCGGCTCGGTGGCGGAGCAGGTCCTCCGGCACGCCGACGTGCCGGTATTCCTGATGCGCCAGACCGAGGCGGATGTTGCCGCCCGGGCAGCCAAGGAGACGACCCGATGAGCCGGCGGGTCATGCATGCGACGGACTTTTCGCCCGCCTCGCGCGCCGCGTTCACAAAGGCCATCGAGCTGGCCAAGCGGGACCGCGCGCCGCTCACCATTACGCACGTCATGCTGCCACCGCTCATGATGATGGGCGACGGCTATGTTGCGCCGTCGACGTGGGACCAGATCAGTCGTGCCCACCGCGAGATGAACCAGAAAAAGCTCGACGCACTCGTCGCCCGCGCCAAGTCTGCCGGCGTGCGGGCGCAGGGATTGCTGCTCGAGGGACAGCCGGCCGAGCGGATTCTGCGCGCCGCGAGGGGCGCCGGGCTGCTCGTCATCGGCACTCACGGCCGCACCGGCCTCGCCCGCTTCATCCTCGGTTCGGTGGCCTCGCGTATCGTCGCCGGTGCGCGCTGCCCCGTCGTCACCGTCCGGGGCAAGTAGGATACGTCGATGGCAGTCCTGGAGGCCGGAACCGTCGGCGTCGCCGCGCTGGCGGACTATCTCACCGCCACGCTCGGCGCGCCCGTCGACATCGTCGCGCTCCGGCCGCTTGGCGAGTCCGACACGAGGACGGATCCGAAGCAATTCGGCTACGGGGTGCCATTCGAGGTGGAGTGCCGGCTGGCCGGGATGGTGCGGCGATTCGTCGTCTCGCGGACGCGACCTGCGCAGGGCTTCGGACACGACTATCCCGCCGATCGTGCGTGGCAGGCGCTCTACGGCCACGCGGCGTACAACTCATTTCCGCGCCACGTCCGCAGCGTCGACGTCGGCTTCGTACGAGCGTCCGGCGAGCTGGTGTCGGCGGCTGACGCCACGGAGTTCTTCCAGCTCGTCGAGAAGGCGGAGGGAACACTCTACTGGCACGATCTCAACCATCTGTTCCACGGTGCCCCGCTGAAGGCCCGCGACGAGGCGCGCACCGAGGCGCTCGCCCGCTTCCTCGCCGAAGTGCACGCCAGCAAGCGCAACGAGCCGACGCTCTACGAGCGTCGTATCCGTGAGCTGCTCGGCCACGGTGAGTGCGTGATGGGTATCATCGACAGCTATCCGCATCCGTACTCGCTGCTCCCGCCGGCCGCGTGCGAGGCGCTCGAGCGTGATCTGGTGACGTGGCGCTGGCGGCTTCGCGGTCGGAGCCGGCGACTCTCTCGCGTGCACGGCGACTTTCATCCCTGGAATCTGCTCTTTCGCGCCGATGTCGATTTCTCCGTCCTCGACCGCAGCCGCGGAGAGTGGGGTGAGCCGGCCGACGACATCGCGGCGCTCGCCGTGAACTATCTGTTCTTCGGTATCCGGAGCTCGCAGGCCCGGAGCGAGCGCGGGGTGGCGGAGCCGTTCCGTTCGTTGTTCCATCGCTTCTTGAACGTGTACATCGCGGCGAGCGGTGATAGCGATCTCCTGGACGCTCTGCCGCCGTTTCTCGTCTTCCGGCTTCTCGTTGTCGCCCATCCGCGCTGGTATCCGACCCTCACCGACGCTGTCCGCACCGAGTTGCTGGGCCTCGCGCGGTGCCTGGCGGTTTCCACTCGCTTCGATCCGGCCGACCTCTCGTGGCTGTGTGGGGACCACCGATGAGCCGGGCGGCATGGATCACGGGTTTCGTTCGGGATCACCGGGCGCGGCGCGGGTGAGCCGCATCGGACTGGGAGCGCTGCGCCCGTTCTTCGACGCTCATGCTGTCGCTGTCATCGGCGCCTCCGCCGATCCCTCGAAGGTGGGCGGCAGCGTGCTGGCGAACCTCCTCGCCGGTGGCTTCACCGGCCGGCTGGTCCCCGTGAACGCCGCGCGCAGGACGGTGCAGGGGCTCACCGCGGTCCCCTCGATTCTCGAGGCGGACCCCGTCGATCTCGCCGTCATCGCGGTGCCCGCGCCCGCGGTGTTGCCGGCACTGCGGCAGTGCGCCGTCCGGGGTGTGCAGGGCGCCGTGGTACTCAGCGGCGGGTTTCGCGAAGCCGGGGCCGAGGGTGTTGCGCGTGAGGCGGAGCTCCGCGAGTGGCTGCGAACGACTTCGCTCCGCGTGATCGGCCCCAACTGTCTCGGCTGGATTCGTCCGGCAGCGCGGCTGAACTTGTCGTTTGCGCCGGGCATGCCGCGGGCGGGCGGCATCGGCTTCTTCTCGCACTCGGGCGCGCTTTGCACGGCGATCCTCGACTGGTCGCGAGAGCACGCGATCGGCTTCTCGCTGTTCGCGAGCCTCGGCAACCAGGCCGACGTCGCCGAGAGCGCGTTGCTCGAGGCCCTCGCCGACGATCCGGAGACCCGCGTGATCCTCGGCTATCTGGAGGGCGTGGCCGACGGTGCGGCGTTCTTTCGGGCGTTGTCGGCGGCGGCCAGCCGCAAGCCGTGCGTCGTGCTGAAGACCGGCCGCTCGCCCGAAGGCGCTCGCGCGGTCAGCTCGCACACCGGCGCGCTGGCCGGCTCGGACCGCGCATTCGACGCCGCCGTCCGGCAGGCCGGTGCGCTGCGGGTGGACACCCTCGAGGCGCTGTTCGACGTCGGCCGCGCGCTTGTTGCGGGTCGCCTGCCGAAGAACCGTCGGGTCGTGCTGGTGACCAACGGCGGTGGTCTCGGCATCCTCGCCACCGACGCCGCGCGCGCGGCGGGCCTGGAGGTCGCCACCATCGACGACGAAGCGCGTGTCCGGCTGGCCGCCGCCCTGCCGTTCCCGGCCGCTGTCGGCAATCCTCTCGACCTCATCGGGGACGCCACGCCGCAGCGCTATGCCGACGCACTGCAGGCGCTTCGCGGCGTCGACGGTTCACTCGTGGTGATGCTGGCGCCGCAAGCGGCCACCGATGCTGCCGGTGTCGCGCGCTCCGTGGTGGCGGCCACCCGAGAGTGGCCGGCTCCGATGCTCGGCGTCTTCGCCGGCGGCCCGCGCATACGCCCTGGTGCGACCATGCTCGAGGAGGCGGGCGTTCCGTGCTACAGCTTTCCCGAGCGTGCCATCGATGCGCTCGCGCGCATGGCGCTGCTTGCCGAGCGTCGCCATCGTCGCCACGTGCCTGCCGTGACGTTGGCCGCTGGCGCGGTTGACGCGGCGCTGGCCCGGGTGAACTCCGACGTCCGGCTGTCGCTGCTCGATGCCGCGCCACTGCTCGAGACGGCCGGCATCCCGGTCGTGCCGGCTCGCCGCGCCGCGTCGCCCGACGAGGCGGCGGACGTGGCGGCCGCGCTGGGCCTGCCCGTGGCGCTCAAGGTGCTCTCGCCAGACATCGGGCACAAGACGGATGTCGGCGGCGTCGCGCTGAACCTCGCGACCGCCTCGGACGTGCTCGACGCCGCCAAGGTCATGCTCGCCCGCGTTGCACACGCACGGCCCGACGCGCGAATCGATGGCTTCCTCGTGCAGCGGATGGCGGCGGACGCGGACGCCCACGAGCTGCTGCTCGGCGTCGTCCGGGATGCGCAGTTCGGGCCACTCGTGATGGTGGGATTCGGGGGCATTTACGTCGAAGTCCTGAACGACACCGCGGTACGCCTGGCGCCGCTCGATCCGACCGAGGCGCGGCGCATGGTGGATGACCTCCGGATGGCGCCTCTGCTTCGCGGCGCCCGCAATCGTCCCGCCGTCGATCTCGATCGACTTGCCGACGTCATCTGTCGCTTCGCGGCGCTCGCAGTGGCGGCGCCGGCCCTCGCGGAACTCGAGATCAATCCGCTGCTGGCCGGGCCAACCGGGGTCTTTGCGCTCGACGCGCGTGGCCGTTTTGCACCGGGCGCCGCTGTGATCGAGCAAAGGCACGCCGAATGCGAATTCTGATCGCTGCGGACGGCTCAGCGGATGCGAGGTGGCCGGTCCCCGAACGGGGCTGTGCACACCGTCCACGGACTGATGAAGGAAGGAAAGGGGGGAACGCTGCATGCCGGCCAGCGAGCGTCACAGCACGCGAGAACAAAAGGGCGGTCGGGTCACGCGGTGGCGGCATCACGAGCCGCATCGCAGCGGTCGCAGCAGCTGGCTGCGTGCCGCCGTGCTGGGTGCGAACGACGGATTGATCTCGACGAGCAGCCTGCTGGTCGGCGTGGCCGCCGCCCACGCGGGAGGGAGCGCGCTGTTGATCACCGGCCTCGCGGGGCTGCTGTCCGGCGCCCTGTCGATGGCGGCGGGCGAATACGTATCGGTGAGCTCGCAGGCGGACTCGGAAGGAGCAGATCTCGAGCAGGAGCGACAGGCGCTTGCCACGCAGCCCGAGGCTGAATTGGCGGAGCTCGAGGCTATCTACGTGCAGCGGGGACTGTCACGTCCGCTCGCGGCGCAAGTGGCTCGAGAGCTGACCGCCCACGACGCCCTCGCTGTGCACGCTCGCGAGGAGATCGGCCTCTCACCGGCGACGCGCGCACGCCCTATTCAGGCGGCGTCGGCCTCGGCGGCCGCCTTTTCACTGGGGGCTGCGGCGCCGGTGCTGCTCGTGCTTCTGCTGCCGATGGCGGCGCTGGTACCGGCGATTACCGCGTCGACGCTCGTACTGCTAGCCGTCCTCGGGGCGCTGGCGGCCTGGTTGGGCGGCGCGCCGTGGCTGAAAGGAAGCGTGCGCGTCGCATTCTGGGGCGCTGCGGCCATGGCGCTGACGTGGCTGGTTGGTCGGCTGTTCGGGACGTCAAGCGGCTGAGGTGGGGCCGCGACGGCAAACGGAGCGGCGGCGGCCGCCCCGTTTGCCGTCTGCTCACTCGAAGGCCAGCTTCAGGACGGCGGGCACGTAGGCGTGCCGCACCTGCGCATTGTCGAAGACCGCCACGCCGAACGCATACTGCTTCCTCGGGTCGTTGAACTGTACGTCGTAGGCGCTACCCGTGACGAGCTTCCGCCACATGACGACGGTGTAGACGCCGTCCTTCCATGAGACGCTCGCCGAGATGTCGCCGCGGTCACCGGTGAAGGGCGCCACGATGATCCCCGGCACCTCGTCCCCCGCCTTGTACTTTGCATCATCAAACGGCTCCTTCTCGCTGTCGATGATCCAGTACGGCGGTGCAGGCTTGTTACCGCGGAGCGCGAACTTCGGCTGCTTCTTGTCGTCGCTGACATTGTCGACGTATCCGCCGCCGGTCTTTGGATCACTCTTGCGGCCGGCCTCCGGTGCCTTGTCCTTGTCGTACCGCGTGCCATCGAGATACTGGTCGTCTACCTGGCCGATGACGCCGGTGCGAACGCCCTTGAGATGCCAGATGTCTGCGCGCTCGTCCGTGCCGGGCAGATACTTGTTCCCATACGGCTTACCCTCACCGGTGTGGCACGCCGCCATGCATCCGCGCTGCTCGAAGGCGGGTGAGGAGATGTTCCAGATCAGAGCAAGCTTGTCCTCGTAGTAGACGTTGTTGTCACCGCCCTTGTCCCCGGGATCGCCGAGCTTCGTCCACGAGCCGTCCGCCTGCTTCTGCCAAGGGCTACGCCGGAGACTTTCCGTCGCGTCCTTGTACTGGATGTGGATGTAGATCATGTCGCTCGTCGCGATGGAACGGAGCGTGATGTCGGTCGAGCCGCCGGCGAAGTTTTTGCCGCCCACTGCCCGGATGGTTAGCGGCGCAGCGGAACTCCATCCCCCGTCGAGTGAGCCGTCCGTCGCTGGTGAGGCCGCTGCCTTCCGGGACACGAGCTGGTTCTTCTGCTGGCCCTGCGCCCCGGCCGAAGGTGTCCACGTCAGAACCGGCAGCGCTCCCATCAGGAACGTCAGGAGAACGGCAGCGGGTGAGATCCATGTTCGTCTCATGACATCCTCATTCCTGCGACTCCACGGCCTGATGTGTATGCCGTTGACGAGTCGTCTCATTCGCGGTCGCCGCCGCCGAGCAGCGCGGCCAGCGGCGGCTGCTCGCTCGGCTCGGCGCGCAGTGGTTTGGCACCGATCAGGTTCTGACACTCGTCGCAGATCAACGCCGCCGACAGCTCACCGCACACCACGCAGACATCGTCGTATCCGTTCATGAGCGGCCCTCCTCGTCGGTGACCTTCGCCTCTTCTCGCAGCATCGCATCACGCTCGAGGTGCCAACGATGGCGATCGCGCGCAGCGAGAATCTCGCCGGACGTCGTCACCTCCGCATCGGGTCGCTGGGCAACACCGAGCGCCTCGCCGAGCTCGTCCACCACGTCCTGATCCGGCGTGGCGGTGCTTCCTCCCACGGCCTCGTCGCCGGTGGCGTACGCGCCATGCCAGTCGGCGTCCACGTCGCCGCCGGTGAGACGCGGACCGCTCTCACCGTGCGCGGCGACGTCGGAAGCCAAGCCGACGATCGAGCCGACCTCGCCCTGCCCCGGTTCCGCGCGCGGTCGCTTCGCCACCGTCATGACGCTGCGCGGACGTTCACCCTTTCGGGTTTCCCGCTGACGGAGCTCGCTGGTCATCGGCTCGCGGACTTTCACGGCTGCCTCCTCTCGCTGCCGATCCTCAGAGCAGGGCGAGTGCCAGACCGCCGCTGAGCGTTTCTCGATAGTTGTGATGCTGCGCGAGGCGATGAGCGAGGCCCGTGCGCCACGGCCGGGGCGTCAGCGCCCCGCTCGCCGGCGGAGAACCGCCGGGGAAGCCCTCGTCGTGACTCGCCTCAGCCGTGGCACTCGCGTTGCTCACGTGACGGCAGCGCCATGTGGCAGAAGGAGGAGCGCATGACACCGAGGAAGATCATGGTCCCGCTCGATGGATCGCGGCTGGCGGAGGTGGCGCTGCCTGAGGCGTTCGAGTTTGGTCGCCGCGGCGCTGCCGTGTTGCTTCTGCGCGCGGCGGAGGGAACGCGCCTGCCGGCGGCCGACCCGACTGAGTCGCAGGTCGCCGCGGTTCGGGAGGCCGAAGGGTATCTCGCGAGCGTTGCCGTCCGCGCCCGCAAGGCCGGCGTCGAGAAGGTCGACACCTCCGTGTGGTACGGGCCGCCCGCGGAATCGATCATCGATGCCGCTCGGGTGTCCGGCGTCGACCTCATCGTGATGAGCTCGCACGGCCGCAGCGGGCTCGGGCGTCTCGTCCTTGGCAGCGTCGCCGAAACGGTATTGCGCGGCACGACAACCCCGATCCTGCTGCTGCGCGATCGCAACGCGCCGCTGTCGACGCTCGCGGCGAGGTCGGCCATCGATGAGCCGGCCAAGGTATGAGCTGGAGGCGCTCGGCGTTCCGGCGCTATTGATCCTTCGGCGTCATCATCGCGCCGTGCCTCAGACGTACCGCGGCTCCCAGCGCGCCGCGGCCACGGCGTCCGGGATAGCGGCGTCGTCGAGGGCTCGTCCGACGCCGTCGTCGCGCGCGGCGCGCACCACGGACTCTGCGATACGGCCGGCGACGCGTCGCAGATCGCGGATTGCCGGATAGAGGCTTCCCGCGGCGACGCTCGCGTCGCTCACGAGGCCGGCCAGGCACTCGGCCGCGGCGAGGCACATGCCGTCCGTGACCTCACGGGCGTCGGCCACGAGCGCGCCGAGGCCGATGCCGGGGAAGATGAAGGCGTTGTTGCTCTGACCGACGCGCACGGTGCGGTCGCCGCACGTCACCGGCGGAAACGGACTGCCGGCGGCGACGAGGGCGCGTCCGGCGCTCCACGCCAGCACGTCGGAAGGCGTCGCCTCGCACTGGTTCGTGGGATTCGAAAGCGGCAGGACCAGTGGCCGCTCGACCGACTCGCACAGCGCGTGGACCACCGCCCGCGTGAACGCGCCCCCCTGACCGCACACACCGACGAGTGCGGTGGGCCGCAGCGCCCGCACGATCGTCTCGAGGCCGTCGCCGGGCTTGACGCCGGAGGCGGCGGCCAGCTCCGTCGGCCAGGCAAACGGGCGCTGGAAGACGTCGAGCGGCTGGCCGTCGTGGGCCAGGAGGCCGGCGACGTCGACGATGGCGATGGCGCGCGCGAGCTCGCTGCCGCCGAGCCCGGCGCGGACGAAGGCGTCGCGCAGAACGCGCGCGATGCCGATGCCGGCGGCGCCGGCGCCGAGGATGAGCACGCGCTCGCGCGCCAGCGGCCGCCGCGTCGCGCGGGCCGCCGCGAGCACGCCGGCCAGCACGCAGGCGCCCGTGCCCTGGATGTCGTCGTTGAACGACGGCAGCACGTGACGGTAGCGGTCGAGGAGATCGAAGGCGTTCTGCTTCTTGAAGTCCTCCCACTGCAGCAGCGCACCCGGGAAGCGCTTGCGGACGGCCGTGACGAACTCGTCGACGATCTCGGCGTAGGCGGCGCCGCGCAGTCGCGGCCGGCGCCAGCCGAGATAGAGATCGTCGGCCAGCAGCGCGCGATTGTCGGTGCCGACATCGAGCGACACGGGCAGCGTCGCCGCCGGATGGATACCGGCCGCCGCGCTGTACAGCGTGCACTTCCCGATCGGGATGCCCATGCCACCGGCGCCCTGATCGCCGAGGCCGAGGATCCGCTCGTTGTCGGTCACCACGATGAGACGGACGTCCGGGAAGGGTGCGTTCCCGAGCACGGCATCGATACGACCCCGGTGCTCTGGCGTGATCCACAGCCCACGCGCGTGCCGGAAGATGTGGCTGAACTCTTGACACGCGCGCCCGACGGTCGGGGTGTAAACGATGGGGAGGTACTCCTCGAGATGATCGCAGAGCACGCGGTAGAAGAGATGCTCGTTGCGATCCTGCAGGGAGGCGAGCCCGATGTAGGTCTCGAGCGGGTCGCCCTTGCGCGCGAGGTTCTCCAGGACGCGCGCGGCCTGCTGCTCGATGGTGTTGACGCCGGCGGGCAGGAGACCTTCGAGCCCGAAGGCACGCCGCTCGTCGGCCGTGAAGGCGCTGCCCTTGTTGTACATGGGCTCGCTGAGCAGATGCGATCCGCGATAACGCATGGTCGCGCTCTACCGTCTCCGCAGCGCGTACGAGCTGAGGACCTTCATGTAGTTCGCGCGCTCGAAGGCCGCCGGCTCCGCCACCGATCGATAGCTCATGCTGCCCTGCATCTGATTGATCGAGGCGTACTCGTGGGTTTCCATCCACTCGACGACATCGGCCCGCACCCGGGCCAGGTGCGCGATGCCATGCTGGATCAGCGCGGACGTCATCATGGCCACGCGAGCGCCCGCCATCATGGCCTTCAGCACCTGCGAGGAGCCGTGCACGCCGCCGGTGACCGCGAGGTCGGCCTTGATGTGACCGTACAGGATGGCCACCCAGTGGAGACGGACGAGGATTTCATACGGCGACGACAGCGTCAGGCGTGGGGTGACCTCCAGGCGCTCGAGATCGAAGTCCGGCAGGTAGAAGCGATTGAAGAGGACGAGCCCGTCCGCTCCGGTCACGTCGAGATGGCGGGCGAAGTTCGCGAGCGCGGTGAAGGCGTGGCCGAGCTTGACGGCGACGGGGATGCGCACGCTCGCCTTCACGTCGCGCACCAGGTCGGTGTACATCTGCTCGACCTGCACGCCGGTCAGCGCCGGATCGGTGGGCACGTAGTAGACATTGAGCTCCAGCGCGTCGGCGCCCGCCTGCTCGATCTTCTTCGCGAACTCGATCCAGCCGCCCGTCGAGACGCCGTTGAGGCTGCCGATGACGGGGATGGCGAGGGCCTCCTTGGCACGGCGGACGTGCTCGACATAGCCGTCAGGGCCGAGGTTGTATCCGGCGAGGTCCGGGAAGTAGTTGAGGGCCTCGGGCGAGCTTTCGGCGCCGTGGGTGAGATAGCGGTCCAGGTGCGAGCTGTCGACGTCGATCTGCTCCTCGAACAGCGAGTGCAACACCACCGCGCCCGCGCCCGCATCCTCCATGGCGCGCAGGTTGTCGAGGCTCTCGCAGAGCGGCGAGGCCGATGCGACGAGCGGGCTGGTGAGCGGCAGGCCGAGGTAGCGTGTGGAGAGATCAATCATGCGCAGTCTCCGCCGGCGTGCCGGGCATGGCCGCCAGGTATTCGTAGAGGCGCCAGCGTGCGGCCACGTCGGCCTGCGCGAGGTCGAGCAGGCGCCTGGCCGCTTCCGCGTCGCTCTGCACGAGCATCGTGTAGCGCGTCTCGTTGTAGGCGTAGCTCTGGAGCGGCACGCTCGGCGCCTTCGAGTCGAGCTGCATCGGGTTCTTGCCCTCGTGCGCGAGCCGGGGATCGAACCGCAGCAGCGGCCAGTGGCCCGAGAGGACCGCCGCTTTCTGCTGGTCCAGTCCGTGCCGCAGATCGTAGCCGTGCGCGATGCAGTGGCTGTACGCGATCACGAGGGATGGACCGTCATAGGCCTCCGCCTCGCGCAGCACCCGCAGCACGTGGGCGTCGCTGGCGCCCATGGCGACGCGCGCGACGTAGACATGGCCATAGGTCATGGCCATCAGCGCGAGATCCTTCTTGGCGGCCGTCTTGCCGCCGGCGGCGAACTTCGCCACCGCGCCCCGCGGCGTGGACTTCGACGCCTGTCCTCCGGTGTTGGAGTACACCTCCGTGTCGAGCACGAGCACGTTGACGTTCCGACCGGAAGCGAGCACGTGGTCGAGGCCGCCGAAGCCGATGTCGTAGGCCCAGCCGTCGCCGCCGACGATCCAGACGCTCTTCTTCACCAGCGAGTCAGCGACGCTGGCGAGCTCGCTCGCCACTGGCGAGTCGATCTCCGCCAGCCGTCGCTTCAGCGCCGCGACCCGCTCGCGCTGGACGGCGATGCCGGCCTCGGTGGACTGGTCGGCCTCGAGCAGCGCCGGGCCGAGCTCGGTGAGCGCGCCGTCCAGGCGCGCGATCAGCTCGCGCGCATACGCGGACTGCCGGTCCAGTGCCACCCGCATGCCGAGGCCGAACTCGGCGTTGTCTTCGAACAGCGAGTTGGCCCACGCCGGACCGCGGCCGGCTGCATTCGTCGTCCACGGGGTGGTCGGCTGGCTTCCACCATAGATGGACGAGCAGCCGGTGGCATTGGCGACGAGAGCCCGGTCACCGAAGAGCTGGCTAAGCAGTTTCAAATATGGCGTCTCGCCACAGCCCGCGCACGCACCGGAGAACTCGAAGAGCGGCTCGAAGAGCTGGACGTCCTTCACGAGCGAGGCGTTCAGGGATGCGCGGTCGATCGTCGGCAGCGCAAGGAAGAAGTCCCAGTTCGCGACCTCGGCATCGTGGAGCGGTCGCACCGGCGTCATGTCGATGGCCTTGTGCTTCGCCTCGCTCTTGCTTTTGGCCGGGCAGATCTCCACGCACAATCCGCACCCTGTGCAATCCTCCGGCGACACTTGCAGCGTGTAGCGCGCGTCGCCGAGCTCGCGCCACTTCGCCGAGGCCGATTTGAAGGCGGCGGGCGCCCCCGCGAGCGCGGCCGGCTCGTACACCTTGGCGCGGATGACGGCGTGCGGGCAGACGAGGACGCACTTGCCACATTGAATGCAGAGCGCCTCGTCCCAGGCCGGGATCTCCAGGGCGATGTTGCGTTTCTCCCAGCGCGTCGTCCCGCTCGGATAGGTGCCGTCCGCGGGCAGCGCGCTCACCGGCAGGCGGTCGCCACGGCCGGCGATGATCCGGGCGGTGACGTCGCGCACGAAGTCCGGGGCGCTCGCGGCCACGGCCGGCCGGATGTCCGACGTCGCGCTCGCCGCCTGCGGCATCTTCACCTCGAAAAGCTGGTCGAGCGCGGCGTCCACCGCCGCGAAATTCCTGCGAACGACGGTGTCGCCACGCCGGCCGTATGTCTTCTCGATGGCGCGCTTGATGGCCGCCACCGCCTCCGTCGCCGGCAGCACGCCGCTGATGGCGAAGAAGCATGTCTGCATGATGGTGTTCACGCGGCCCGCCATGCCCGCCTCGCGCGCCACCCGCGAGCCGTCGATGACGAAGAAGCGCAGGCGCTTGGCGATCAACTGTTCCTGCACGGTGCGCGGCAGCCGATCCCAGACGTGTTCGGGATCGTAGGGGCTGTTGAGCAGGAACACGGCCCCCGGCTCTGCGGCCTCCAGCACGTCGAAGCGCTCGAGAAACGAGAACTGGTGACAGGCCACGAACGTCGCACGCGTGATGAGGTACGGGGCCCGGATCGGCCGCGGGCCGAAGCGCAGGTGCGAGACGGTGACCGAGCCGGACTTCTTGCTGTCGTACACGAAGTAGCCCTGCGCGAAGGCGGCCGTCTCCTCCCCGATGATCTTGATCGAGTTCTTGTTCGCGCCGACGGTGCCGTCGGCGCCGAGACCATAGAAGACGGCGCGCACGGCGTCGGCGGATTCGATCGAGAACCCGGGGTCCCAGGCGAGGCTGGTGAAGGTCACGTCGTCGTCGATCCCGATGGTGAAGTGATTGCGTGGCCGCGGCGCCGCGAGCTCGTCGAAGACGGCCTTGACCATGGCCGGCGTGAACTCCTTCGACGAAAGCCCGTATCGGCCGCCGATGACGCGTGGCATCGCCGACAGCTCGCCCGCCGCGACCGCCTCGGTCAGCGCCGCGACCACGTCGAGATAGAGCGGCTCGCCGGCGCTCCCCGGCTCCTTCGTGCGATCGAGCACGGCGATGGCCTGCGTCGTCCGCGGGAGCGCGGCCAGCAGCGCGGCCGCTGGAAACGGTCGGAACAGGCTGATCTTCAGCACGCCGACGCGCTCGCCGGCCAGATTGAGGGCCGCCGCGGTCTCGGCGGCCGTCTCGGCGCCGGATCCCATCACGATCACCACGCGCTCCGCCTTCGCCGAGCCGACGTAGTCCACGAGCTCGTAGCGACGGCCGGTCAGTGCGGCGAAGCGGCGCATGACGGCCTGCACCACGTCGGGACACCGGAAGTAGTAGGCGTTCGCCGCCTCGCGGGCCTGAAAATAGATGTCGGGATTCTGCGCGGTGCCGCGGACGACGGGATGCTCGGGCGACAGCGCCCGCGCGCGATGCGCAAGCACCGTGCGCTCGTCGATCAGGGCGCGCAGGACGTCATCGCCGAGCGCCTCGATCCTGGCGACCTCGTGCGAGGTACGGAACCCGTCGAAGAAGTGGAGGAATGGAACGCGCGACGCGAGCGTGGCGGCATGGGCGATGGCGGCCAGGTCGCCCGCCTCCTGCACGGAGCTCGACGCCAGCATGGCGAAGCCCGTCGCCCTCGCGGCCATCACGTCGCTGTGGTCGCCGAAGATCGACAGCGCCTGCGTGGCGAGTGAGCGTGCGGCCACGTGGAACACAGCGGGCGTCAGCTCGCCGGCGATCTTGTACATGTTCGGGATCATCAGCAGCAGGCCCTGTGAGGCGGTGAACGTGGTGGCCAGCGCACCGGTCTGGAGCGCGCCGTGGAGCGCGCCGGCGGCGCCGCCCTCGCTCTGCATCTCGATCACGGTCGGGACTGTCGACCAGAGACTGCAGACGCCCTGGGCCGCCCACTGATCGGCCCACTCGCCCATCGTCGAGGACGGCGTGATCGGGTAGATCGCGATGACATCGCTCAGCTTGTATGCGACACGAGCGGCCGCTTCGTTGCCATCGACGGTGACGGACGTCTGCTTCCACGACATCTCGGTGGCCATACCGTCATTGCGCAATGCGCGAGGCGTGCCACGAGCGCGGCCGTGCACGACGCCGCGCCAGCCGCGATGCCAGTCATCGTCTTTCCGCGTGCTTGCGCGGGTGAAATGCGCACGGCGCCGGCGGTGTGTTCCCACCGCCGCGTGTCGAGGTGAGGTGTCATTGCCGCCCGCTGGGGCGGCCATGCCCCGCTCCCAGCAAATGGCTCTTCGACAACCGCGCGTTTTCTCGGCAATGAGCCGTGGCACTGCCGTTGCTCGTACTGCGGGCGGCTGAAGGAGGGCGAGAGCCGATGTTCGATGCGAGTGCGGTTGGCCGCGTGCTCTTCATCGCATGGCTGTTCATGCCGGCCTTCGTCGCCCTCGTCGGCATGATGCTGCTGGAGTGGCGGCGCGCGACGCGCACGCGGCAATTCTGGTGTGGCACCGCGGGACGCACGGTGAACGTGATGTTCGTCGCGGACACCGTGCGGGCCTGCACCGCGTTCGAGCCCGCGGACGCCATCACGTGCGGGCGGGCGTGCCTGCATCCCGGGGCTCCCGGACGCCGGCAGGCCGCCTGACGCAATCCTGCTGTCAGGAGGGACGATGAGTCCACCGGAGAGGATCGGCGTCCCGCCGCGGTGACGCCCCGCCGGCACGGGACGCTCAGCGACCCGGCGGCGCCGCCGCTGCCGGCATCCGCACCCGCGACCACATGTTGACGACGAAGAGCGCGGCTCCCGCGATCTGTCCGAGTCCTGCCGCTACGATCACGAGCCGCAAGGCATCGAAGCCCACGAACGAGGTGATGACCTCGGCCACGGCCCGGGTTGCCGTCGCGACGGTCATCACCCAGTAGACGGCCGATGCCAGGCCCGGACGGTACCGGCCGGTGTCGCGGGCGGCTCGAGGAAACATCCACGTCGCCACTCCCATCACGATCATCAGCATGAAGCCCACGAGCAGCACATGGACGTGCGCGGTGACGAACAGGCGGGGCGGATAACGTCCGATCGCGAATTCCGCCACGATGAGATAACCGCCGAGCAGCAAGCCGGTCACGAGGAAGACCAGGCTTGTCTTGATGTAGCGACGAACGAGCGGCGGCACGCTGTGAAGGTAACGCGGATCAGCCGCCGCGGATCAATGAAGCGGCCACCGCGGCGCCTCCGACGCGTTTCGCCGAGGCCGGGCTGTCCGCCGTGACGTTGCGCAGCCCGGACTCCGTCTCGCGGATCAGGAACACCGGGATGTCGGCCCGCCGCAGCACTTGCTCGGCCACCGAGCCGAAGAGAAGGCGCCCGACCCCGCTGCGGCCGTGCGTGCTCATCGCGATGAGATCGGCGCGGTTGTCGCGGGCGGCTGCCAGGATCTCCGCATCGACGCGGCCGCGACGGACGCACCAGGTGGCGTCGATTCCGCGCGCGCGCAGCGTGGCGGCGAGCGGCGCCAGGTACTCCTCGGCGTCGCGTGCCCGTGCCTGCACGTCGTCTACGATCACGGAGCCATCGACGTCCGCAACGACAGGTGTCACGGGCTCGAGGACGTGCACGAGCGTGATCGTCATGTCGAGCGGCCCTGCAATCCGCGTGAGGAAGGGGATGATGCTCTCGCCCATCGGTGAACCGTCCAGCGGAACGAGCGCGCGCTTGTACATGACGTTCTCCCATCCCACAGATCAGATCTCGCGGCCATCGTCGGTGTGACGCGGCCGCCGCGCGGATCGGATCGCAACGGTGGTGCCAGCCGCAGCTGACGCAAGAACGCGGAGTTGCGGCGAGCGCCGTGTTCCACACGAGGCAGCGGTGCCCCAGACGGGGCGCCGTCGTCCCGGCGCCCCGCAACGACGCTCTCGCAACTCACGGATATCTCATGTGTCGCAGCTGGCACCGCGGCTGCTCATCTGCGTCGCGACGTCGAGGCGGGGACCGTTGTGATGAAGCTGCAGGGGGGTCAGCGCGCTGGGCGCTGGCTGAGCATCGCACGCGCGGCCGGCTGGCCCGCGCTGATGGAGTGACTGATGCAAGACCTCGCGGTACGAGAGATTCTGTTCCCGACGGATTACTCCGACATCTCCGTGAATGCGGGACGGACGGCCGCGCAGCTCGCGCGGCGGGCCGGCGCGCGCCTGCACGTCGTGCACGTCGTGCCACCGGTGACCGATCCCGGGCCGGCTGACGCGCTGCCGAAGGCCATCGCGGGCTTTGGCTCAGGACTCGACGTGGTCACAGCCGTTGTGCCGGGACTGCCCGCACGCGAGATCGTCCGCTATGCCCGGCGTCACGCGATCGACGTCATCGTGATGGGAACGCACGGCCGGACGGGAATGTCACGAGCCCTGCTCGGCAGCGTCGCCGAAGCCGTCGTGCGCCGCGCGCCGTGCCGGGTACTGACCGTGCCCGATGCGGCGCGCAGCGACGTCCCGGTCGTGGAGGCCTCAGCGCGGGGTCCGGAGAACGGGTAGCGCGACCGTGAAGGTGGTGCCGCGGTCGCCAGCCGACTGCACCTCGATCGTGCCGCCGTGGTCACGGACGATGCCGTAGCTCACCGACAGCCCGAGTCCGGTGCCCGTCGGCTTGGTCGTGAAGAACGGATCGAACACGTGCGTAAGCACGTCGCGTGCAATGCCGGGCCCGTCGTCGGACACCTGGATGACGAGACGGCCGGCGCCGTCCTCGGCGGTGGTGATGCAGATCGTCCCGTGGTCGCCAAGCGCCTGGCCGGCGTTCGACACCAGGTTCAGGATCACCTGCTGAAGCGTGTTCGCGTGGCCGAGTACGGGCGACAAGTCAGACGCGAGCCGTGACTCGACGCGGATGCCGCTGCGCTGCAGCTGCTTTTCGACCAGGGCGAGCGCATCCGTCACAACGGCGTTGACGTCTACCGGCTGCCGGTCGGCCGGCGTCTCGCGGGCGAAGGTCAGCAGCTTGGCGGCGATGTCGGTGACGCGCATGGCCTGTCGATGCAGCACGCGCAGATCCGCGGCCACCGAGTCGGGCAGGCTCTGCTCCTGTGCTTCGATGAGCATCAACTCGATGCGCGAGCTCATGATGCCGACCGGATTGTTGATCTCATGCGCGATGCCGGCCGCCAGCTGCCCGACGGCGGCCAGCCGCTCGGACTGCCGCGTCGCGCGCTCGACGGCGAGCCGCTGCGTGATGTCCGACACGAAGGCGAGGGCATGCGTGCCGTCTTCGGTCTCCATGTAGCTGAGGCTGATCTCGACGGGAAACTCCTCGCCGTCGGCCCGCCGGCCTGTGAGATCGAGCCCGCGGCCCATCGGGCGTGTGCGCGGGCTCGCCATGAAATCTCCCCGGTGATGAACGTGCCGTCCCCGCAGACGTTCCGGAAGCAGCGTCTCCAGTGGTTGTCCGATGAGCGCCGTGCGATCGTACCGAAACATCTGCTCGGTCTTGGCATTGACCGAGACGATCCGGCCGCCGGCATCGACGACGACGATGCCTTCCGAGGCGTTCTCGAGGATGGCCCGGGCCTTGGCTTCGCTGCGTCGCAGTGCCTCGATGGCGCGCTGGCGCTCGGTGATGTCCGTGACGAACGCGATGAAGAGCGTGCCGGTGGCGGTCTCCGTGAAGCTGAGGCTGATCTCCACCGGGAACTCGGTGCCGTCCTTGCGGCGGCCCGCGAGGTCGCGGCCGTGCCCCATCGGGCGGATGCTGGGCGCGGCGGCAAAGGCCGCGCGGTACTCGACGTGCGCATCGCGGGCGCGGGCGGGGACGAGCATCTCGAGCGGCTGTCCGAGCAGCTCCGCGCGAGTGTACCCGAAGAGCGCCTGCATCCGCGCATTCACCATGACGATGGTCCCGGCCCGGTCGGCGATGAGGATGCCCTCCGATGCCGACTGGAACACTGCGCGGGCGAGGTCGTCCAACCGCTCCATCGTGGCGAGTCTAGCCGAATGCGCTCGGACCTCGCCACATGAGCTACGATATCGGGCGAGATGATGACGGCCTGGAGCCGTGCCGGTGAATGACGCGCGCGTGCTCGTCGTCGACGACGAGCCGGACATGGTCGAGAACTGCACACGCATTCTGCGCCGCGCGGGCTATCGCGTTCTCGGCACCGGCGATCCCGAGCGGGCGCTTTCGATGATCGAGTCCGAGCGGCCCGACGTCCTGCTGACGGACCTCAAGATGCCCGGGCTCGACGGGATGGAGCTGATGCGTCGCGCGCGCGAGCTCGACGCCGCCCTGCCCGTCGTGGTGATCACGGCCTTCGGCACCATCGAATCCGCGGTCGCCGCTATCAAGCAGGGGGCCTTCGATTACCTCCCGAAGAACTTCTCGGTCGATCAGCTCACCGTGACGGTGGAGCGCGCACTCCGCCAGCGCGCGCTCGGGGTCGAGAACGAGAATCTGCGGAAGCAGCTGGCGGCCGCCCTGGGCCTGGAGAACATCGTTGGCCGCAGCCCGGCCATGGCCCAGGTGTTCGAGCTCCTGAAGAAAGCCGCGCGGTCGGAGGCGAACATCCTCGTGCTCGGTGAGTCGGGCACGGGCAAGGAGCTCATCGCACGGGCCGTGCACGCGAACAGCCCGCGAGCCTCGCACGCATTCGTGCCGGTCGATTGCGCCGCCATGCCGGAGAACTTGCTGGAGTCGGAGCTGTTCGGCCATGAGAAGGGAGCGTTCACCGGGGCTGTACGCGCCAAGCCGGGGCTGATGGAAGTCGCCGCCGGCGGCACGATCTTCCTCGACGAGATCGGTGAGTTGCCGCTGGCCCTGCAGAGCAAGCTGCTGCGTGCCCTGCAGGAGCGGCAGATCCGGCGCGTGGGCGGCACCGCCCTCGTCGACGTGGACGTGCGGGTCGTCTCGGCCACCAATCGCGATCTCCGGCAGGAGGCGGCCAAGGGGCAGTTCCGCGAAGAGCTCTATTACCGCATCAACGTCATCGAGATCCGCCTTCCACCGCTGCGCGAACGCGCCGGTGACGTGCGCCTGCTCGTGCACACGTTCCTCCGGCGCTATGGCCAGGGGCGGGTCACCGCGTGCGCCGAGGACGCGATGGCCGCGCTCGAAGGCTACCGCTGGCCGGGAAACGTGCGCGAGCTTCAGAACGTCATCGAGCGCGCCTGCGCGCTGGCCGATGGTGACAGCATCACGGCTGCGGATCTGCCGGATCACGTCGTCCGCGGTGGCCAGCCGGGGGAGCGCTCGACCGGCGCGCTGAGCGACGTGTACGCCGCCGGGGCGGCGAGTGACCTGCCGCTCAAGGATGCCAAGGAGCAGTGGATGGGTGTCCTCGAGGCGTCCTATCTGCGCGAGCTGCTGGCGCGCCACGACGGAAACATCACGGCGGCCGCCAAGGCTGCCGGTGTGGACCGAAAAACCTTCCACCGCCTCGTGATGAAGCACGGCGTCCGCTAGGGGCAACCGCGCCCCAGCCGCGGCCACGGCGCCTCGGTCGCGACGGCGCACGGGTCTCGCAAGTCCACGTTTTTTAACGACGGCGGCCGTGGCAACGCCGTTGCTCTGCCCTGATCCCGTCCTCGTGTCCCGCGAACACAGGGACGGGGACAGGAGGCAGCGATGCGCAGCGACGCGATGCACGCGACCGACGTACGCGGTGGGCAGGACGCCCGATGAGCTGGGCCATCTGGATCACAGGGCTTCCGGGCAGCGGCAAGTCGACGATCGCGCGCGCGGCCGTCGAGATGATCGCGGCCACCGGCGAGCCCGTACAGCTGCTCGAGCTCGATGACATGCGGCGGCTCGTGACGCCGCATGCGACGTACACCGATGCCGAGCGAGACCTGGTCTACCGCGCCCTCGTCTATGTCGCGTCGACGCTCGTCGACGCCGGCGTGCCGGTGGTCATCGATGCCACGGCGCATCGTCGGGCGTGGCGGGACCTCGCGCGTGCCGTTGTCCCGGCGTTCGCCGAGGTCCAGGTGACGTGCCCGCTCGACGTCTGCCGCGAGCGCGAGCAGACGCGGACCGGCGGCAACGCCCCGCGCGGTGTGTACGCCGCGGCGGGCAAGCCTGGCGGCCATGTGCCGGGCATCGACGTTGCCTACGAGTCCGCCGCGTCACCCGAGCTCACCATCGATACGACTCGAGAGACGCCCGCGGCCGCGGGGGCGCGGATCGCCGCGCTCGTCGCACCATGGTCGCGCGGATCGCGGCAGGCGGCCACACCGCAATGGACGGTCTGGATCACGGGACTGCCCGGCAGTGGCAAGACGACCATCGCGTCCCACGTGGCGGAGGCGCTGACGAAGCGCGAGCTCGCCGTGCGCGTCCTCGATCTTGCGGACATCTGGGCCTTCATCACCGGTGGCCCGTGGAGTCCGCTGGCCGACGACATCGCGCACCGCGCGCTCGTGTACGCGGCCAAGCGCCTGAACGAGGCGGGCGTCGCAGTCATCATTGATGCGACGGCGCCGACACGAATTTGGAGGGAGCTCGCGCGGGGTGTCATCAGACGCTTCGCCGAGATTCAGCTGATCTGCCCGGCGAGCGTGTGCGCGACGCGTGAACGCGCCGTGCGGTGGCGGCTGCTCGGCTGTCCGCATCGAAGCCTTTCCGGGGTGCGGTCAGGAGGCCCCGACATCGCGCTGGCGTACGAGCATGCGCTCGGCGCCGAGCTCACGATTCACACCGACGTCGAAGACGTGTGGTCGGCCGTGGCCAGCGTCGTTCATCTCACGCTCCGCCTGCGGGACGCGGACAGCGCGCGGGTGGCCTGATGGTGGTCATTGTCGAGGACGAGGCGGATCTTGCGCAGACGTGCGAGCGATTGCTTCGACGCAGCGGCCACGAGGTCGTGACGGCAGGGACGTGCGCCGCCGGCCTCACCGCGCTTGCTGCCGGCCGCCCTCGTCTCCTGGTCTGCGACGTTCGGTTACCCGACGGCGACGGTCTCGACCTCGTTCGCGTCGCGCGACAGCTGACGCCGCCGGTACCGGCGATCGTCATGACGGCTCACCCGTCTGCCGCCGGC
>DATAOC010000082.1:0-23745 GCA_036265915.1 Candidatus Methylomirabilota bacterium
ACGCTCGATGCTGAACTTCACCGCCTCCGCGTTGAAGTCCTCGCCATTGTGGAACTTCACGTTCGGCCGGAGCTTGAACTCCCACGTGGTGGGATTGACGTTCGTCCACGACGT
This sequence comes from Candidatus Methylomirabilota bacterium, assembly GCA_036265915.1. Classification (GTDB taxonomy): domain Bacteria; phylum Methylomirabilota; class Methylomirabilia; order Rokubacteriales; family CSP1-6; genus AR12. Next base: position 115 of record DATAOC010000082.1, read on the forward strand.
CGCCAGCCCGGGGTCGTGCGCGAGCTGTCCGTTCTTCACCGAACGCCGCACCAGGTGATCGAAGACGTTGTGCACGACCGCGAACGTGAAGTTCTCGGCGTGCATGTGCGGATCCATGGTGCTCGGGTCGCCGCCCTGCGCGATGACGATCTGGCCTTCCGGTGCCGCGCCGACGGGCAGCGCGACCAGGACGGCGAGGAGCGCGATGAAGATCGCGGTGAGGTGTCGCATGGCTAGAGGTCTCCCTGGATATTGGTGAGCGTGCGGCCTTCGAGGCCCATGCGCGTCAGTGTCCGACCTTCCTTGACGAAATCCCGTCCGAGCGCCGCCGAGGCCAGCACGGTGAGCGCGTGCGCCACGGGCGTCGGCACGCCGGCCAGGCGGCCCAGCTCGGCGATCGGCACCAGCCCGTACGGCACGTCCTCGGTCACGTAGCGCGCGTCGAGCGCACCCGGCGCCGGCGAGTCCTTGAAGACTTCGTGATGCAGCCGCTGGATCAGCGGATAGAGCTCCGGTCCCTCGAGCCCGTACGTGCGGGCCAGCCAGCCTCGCACGGTCGGCACCTCGACGCCGAACGCGCGCGCCAGCGCCACCCGCTCGGCGTCGAGCGACTCCACGACGCGCGCCACGCTCGGCGTGATGCCGGCGCCGTAGAACTGGAAGCGCTCGCCCGCGTCGAGCCGTCCCTGGTTGCCGAGCATCCCGGGCACGTGAAGGATCGGGTTCATCGTCGAAAGCGCCGTCTGAACGACGTTGCGGGCCAGCGTGGCCGGCGGCAGCGCGCGCTTCACCTGCTCGAGCACGGCGGGACCGTCGGCGGCCGGCAGCGCCGCCACCTGCAGCTGGCGCTTCAGCGAGGCCACGCGGACGGCGGCGGGTCCGAGCACGGCGCCCGTGAACGGAAAGTTGTCCATCTCGCCGAGCTTGACGGCGGCGCGACACCCCGCGCTCGCGAGCGCGCGGCGAAACTCGAACGAGCCGCCGATGTACCCGGGAATCAGGCATACGATCTGCCCATCCCGGAGCAGCGGCGCCAGCGCGCGCGCCACCGCCTGGTGATCGTTGTTCAGCGTCGTCACGGCGATCAGCGTCGCGCCGTCCACCGCCTCGGCCAGATCGGTCGTCGCGCGCTCCACGCGCGCGAAGCCGGTCGCGATCCCGGAGACTTCGAGCCCGCCGCGATCGCGGATGCCGCCGACGGCGTCCTTGCGGATGTCGTGCACCCGCACGCGCGTGCCGTGCAGCCCGAGATAGCCGGCCATCTCCGTCCCGCCGATGCCCGTCCCGACGATCGCCACCACCAGCTCCGTCATCGATCTCTCCGCTCAGCGCACCAGGACCGTGCGTCCCGTCTCGCTCGATTCGTACATCGCGCGCACAACCGCAGTCGCGTGTCGCCCGTCCTCGCCCGTGACGGCCGGCGGCAGCCCGCGTCGCACGCGGTCGACGAAGTCGACGATCTGCTTCACGTGGCCCGTGCCGAACAGCAGGCGCGCCCGGTCCGCCTCGCTCAGCCGCGGCTCATCGTCCCGCGCCGCCGGCTCGGCATCGCCGGGCGCCGGCTCCCAGCGAAGCCACGCGCTGTTCTCCCAGACCGCGGTGCCCGTGGTGCCATGGATCTCGATCCGGCTGATCCGCTCGGTCTCGTTTGCCTCGGTCGACACGACGCTGCCGATCGCGCCGCTGCGGAAGCGCAGCACGGCGGAGCCGGTGTCCTCGACGTCGCGCTTCAGCACCAGCGCGTCGACCCGCGCCGTGACGGACTCGACCGGACCGAGGCACCAGAGGAGGATGTCGAGGAAGTGGATCGTCTGCATCGTCATCACGCCGCCGCCCACGGTCTTGCCGTGCTCGCGCCACGCGTCGCGGAACTCCGGCGCCGTGAGGTTCTTGCAGCGGTGGAAGACGTGCCCGAGCAGCACCTGTCCGAAGGCGCGCCGCTCCACCGCCCGACGCAGGCGCTGGAACGGCGGGTCCCAGCGGTGCTGGAAGACCACGCCGAGCTGCACGCCCGCCTCCCGCGCGGCCGCGATGATCGCATCCGCCTCGGCGACGTCGAGCGCCAGCGGCTTCTCGCACAGCACGTGCTTGCCGGCGCGGGCGGCCGCGATCGCGACATCACGATGGAGATGATGCGGCAGGCACAGCGAGACGACGTGGACGTCGTCCCGGGCGAGCAGCGCGCGGTGATCCGTGTACCAGTGGCGCGCGCCGAACTCCTCGGCCGCGCGCCGCGCGCGCCGCTCGTCGATGTCGGCGATCGCCGTGAGCTCCACGTTCTGATCGCGCAGATACCGCGCGGCGATCGCGTGGTTCGGCAGGATCCATCCTGCGCCGATGATGCCGTAGCCGATCCGGTCGAGCGTCGACGTTCCCCTTGTGGCCGCGCTGGTCGCACGTGGTGCGGCTATCGCTGTGCCGCGCATATTAGCCCGCAGTGCGCCGCGTTCCAAGACCGCCCGTCGGTGCAGCCTCGACGGCCAGCCCCGCGATGCTCGTCCCCGAGTCATCGCGCGTGCCGTACACTGAGGCGCCATGAGCGGTCCTCTCCGGTACGCGATGGCCGCTGTCTGCGTCGCGGCGCTTTTGGTCGCCGCGCCCGGCCGGGCGGCCGGCCCGACCGGATGGGGCGGTGGCTCGTGCCACGAGATCACCGCGTTTCCCGCGGTCATCACCGGCCCCGGCGTTTACTGCCTGAGCTTCAAGCACATCGACTTCCCGCTCATGCAGGGCGCGCTCATCAGCATCAACTCCGACGACGTCGTGCTCGATCTCAACGGCGCCACGCTGGACGGCACGCCGAGCCCGAACGTGACCGGCGCCTTCTCGTACGGCGTGCGCGCCTACAATCGCCGGAACATCACCGTGCGGAACGGCACCATCAAGGGCTTCAACTACGCCGTCTACCTGCTGAACTTCCTCGGCGAGCAGCGCGATCCGCGGCCGAGCGTGGAGTACCTCGTGGAGGAGATCCGCGCCATTCGGAACCGAAGCGGCGCGTTCCTCGTGGTCGGCCACGACAGCACGATCCGCCACAACTACATCGCGGGCACGGGCGGCTCGATGGACCCGGGTGTCGTGCCGACCGTCTGGGCGATCTGGGCGGGCGGCTGGGGCACGCACATCGTGGACAACGACATCCACAACACGCGGCCGAACCACGGCAGCGGCGACGCGTACGCGATCTACATCGCCGGCGCGCGGGAAGCCGTCGTCGTCAACAACCGGATCACCGATGCCGGCTTCGGCATCGCCGGCGTGGGGCCGCTGCCGACCTGGGGCAAGTACCGGGACAACATCACGGTGAACGTCGCGGTGCCCTACACGGGCGGGACGGACATCGGGAACAACAACTGAGCGGCGCCGTCATGGCGCGGGCGCGCGGCGCCTGTCACTGCACGTCTCGAACGACGAGACGCCCACGCCCCGCCGCCGTCGCCAGTGACGCGCCAAACGCACCCGTGATGCTGTCCTGCAGCACGCCCCACGTCTCGTCGTCCAGCACACGATACGAGGTGATGAAGTTGAGGAGGTCGGCAAAGGGCCCGATCGCCCGGGCATCGGGCGCATCGCTCTGTTGCTCGAGCACCGCGCGCAGTTTGCGGGCCTGTTCCTGGCACGTCTCGAGCGGCTCGAAGGGTCGCTGGTCGACATGAGCGAGCAGGGCGATCCGGTCGAGGATGCTCGAGGCCGATTCACGCGCGTCCACCACGTCCGCATGCCGCTCGCTGGCCTCCACGCTGCTCCGCAGAGCGTCGAGCATCGTCTTCAGATCGGCGGCCGAATTCACCATCTCGGGCGGTGGCAACGGAAGGCGGAGGCACGCGGCGGCCTCGAACGCCTCGGTGCGGAGCGCCGCGAACAAGCGCCCGAGGTCGGCGAGCTCCTGCACGAACGCATCCCGCGCCGGCGCGCCCCTGGTGGTCAGCGCGGCTGCGACATTCGCCGCCTCGATGCCGAGCTCGGCCATCCGGCGCAGCAGCGCGTCGTTGGCGTCGATCAGCTTCTGGACGTCGTGACGTTTCAGCGCCACGGCGAAGCGTCGCCCGCGGGGTCATCACGGAGATGGGGGCCGACACGCGCCCCCGGGATCACCGACCAGCCGCTCGCGCTACCGTCTGGCTGAGTAAAGAGAGACGTATGGGCTTGGCCAGCACGTCGAAGAAGCCGAGCCGCTGCAGATCCACGAGCCCCGCCTCGTGGAGATATCCCGATACCGCGATCACGGGCACACCGGGCAGCCGTGCCTGCAGTTCCTTCAGCAACCAGATGCCGTCCCGCTCCGGCATCTGAAGATCCGTCACGACCGCGTCGGGCGTCTGCAGGTCGATGAGCCCGACGGCCTCGGTGGCGAGGCCCGATGAGACGACCACCGCACCCGCGTCCTGCAGGATGGACACGTAGAGACCCCGAACGATCGGGTCATCCTCCACGAGCAGGATCCTCAGGCCGTCGAGCATTGGCCCGACCCGCTGCAAACCCAGAACCAATCCGCCACCATGGCGAAATGCTGAAGGAACCGCGGATTTACCGCAAAACCCATCGATACGAGGCCCGCCGCCGGCGAGAAAATATCCGGCTCGATGCCAATCGGGCGCGCCACCTCATGAGAGCGCCGAGTCACCTTTCGGTTACGCGCCGGGCCTGGCGCAGACGACGAGACGGCCTGCCGGGATGGTCGTGCTGCGGACGCCGCGCGGCCGCCTCGACCGCACACGCGGCGACGCCCGCTGGACATTCCACGTATGATGGTCCTGGACTTCGACCGATAGCCTGGCTTCGCCCTGCCGGATATGGATCAGGCGCTCGATTTACGAACCGTCGACGCGTGTGCCGGCACGAGGCTTGCCTGCGTCTGAGTGCAAAGTCGCGTCCTCCGCAGTGCATACCGCATTGATCCGGGGCGTCGAAAGGATTCGGATGATGGGACCCATGCGGTGCGCAGCCATGTTGTTGATGGCGTGCACCGTCCTCCTCGATGCCGCGCCTCGCGCCACGGCCGCCGAGGCGCCGTTCGGTTTTGCTCACGTCGTCGACCAGGCGCGGACGCTTGCACAGCGCGGCTTTACGCCGCCGCCCGCGGTCCCGGAATTCTGGCAGAAGGTCGGCTACGACCAGCATCGGGACATCGACTTCGACCGCAACCAGGCACTGTGGAGGGACGGCGGAAATTTCCGCATCGAGCTGATCCATCCGGGAAATGTTTACAAGCACACTGTCAAGATCAACACGTACGACCGTGCGGGTGTCAGCCCGGTGCCGTTCTCGACGTCGATGTTCACCTACGGACGCAGCGGTCTTCAAGACAAGGTGCCGAAGGACTTCGGCTTCGCCGGCTTCCGGATCACGTATCCCCTGTACCGGAGCTCCGAGTGGAATCACGTGCTCGTCTTCGCGGGCGCCAGCTACTTCAGGCCCGTGGGAAAGAACCAGGTGTTCGGCCTCTCCGGGCGCGGACTGGCCATCGACACCGGGTTGCCGTCCGGCGAGGAGTTCCCGTCGTTCACGGAGTTCTGGCTGGAACGGCCGCCGCGGGATGCGACGAGCGTCACGGTCCTCGCGCTCCTCGACAGCCCGCGGGTGACGGGCGCGTACCAGTTCGTCCTGCGGGTCACGCCGAAGACGGTGATCGACGTGAAGGCGACGCTCTTCGAGCGGAAGCGGGTCACGGAGCTCGGCATCGCCCCGCTCACGAGCATGTTCTTCTATGGCGAGGAGCGGGGGCGACCCTCCGGGCACTGGCGGCCCGAGGTGCACGACTCCGACGGCCTGCTCGTCAACAGCGCCAACGGTGAGTGGCTGTGGCGCCCGCTCGTGAACCCCGACCGGCTGCTCATGAACTATTTTCAGGTCGACGGTCTCCGCGGCTTCGGTCTGCTGCAGCGTGACCGCTCCTTCAGCGCGTACGAGGACCTGGGCGCGCACTACGAGCTCAGGCCGAGTGCCTGGATCACGCCCATCGGAGACTGGGGCAAGGGCCAGGTGAAGCTGGTCCAGATCCCGACGCAGAACGAGTACAACGACAACATCGTCGCGTACTGGCTGCCCGCCGCGCTGCCGCCGGCGGGTCAGCCGATCGAGCTCGCGTATCGGATCAGCGTCCAGAGCGACGACCCGCTCCCCGCCGGCCGCGGCCGCACGACGGCCACGCGGATCGGCGATGGCGACGCGGCCGGCGTGCGACGCGTCGTGCTCGACTTCGAAGGCGGCGCGCTCAGGCAGCTCGGTGCCGGCGCCGACGTGAAGCCGGTCGTCTGGACCGCCTCCGAAGGCGAGCTGGTGCAGCAGAACGCGTTCAAGAACCCGGTGACCGGCGGCTGGCGGCTGGCGTTCCAGCTGAAACAGCAAAAGGGCAAGGCCGTGGAGCTCCGCGCGTCGCTGCAGCACAAGGGAGAGACGATCACGGAGACCTGGAGCTACCTCCTCCTGCCATGAGAAAGCGGCTGCGATGAACGACAGGACCGCGCTGACCGTCGCCGAGCACGGCGCGACGCGCACCGGCGCGCATCGCACGCGCGACTCGCGGCGCGGCGGCCGTTCCGCGCCCGGGCGCGACAGCGGTGCCGATCTGCGGCGCATCGCGATGCCGGAGATCCGCCGCGCCAGCATGGTGCCGCCGCGCCTCGAGCGCCATCCACTGAAGCGGTTCGGTGCGTGGATGCGCCGGCGGATCGCCGGCAACGGTATCGCGCACGAGGGCGCGGGCGCCGCGGCGGCGTTCGACGCGCGCTGGCGCCGCGTGGCGCGCCGCCGCCGTCTGGGTCTCGCGGCGCTCGTGGTGATGCAGACGACGGTCGCTGCCTGGCTGCTCGACCGGACATTCCCGTATTCCTCGCTCACGGGTCTCGAGGTCACGACGCTGGCCGTGTTCACCGTGTTGTGGGCGTGGGTGTCGTTCGGATTCTGGACGGCCGTCGTCGGGTTCGTCGTCAGATGGAGGAACGCGACCCGCATCTGGGGCGCCGACGGGCCCACCGCGGCCGGGCGGGCCACCGGCCCCCTGCGCACCCGCACGGCCATCGTCGTTCCGATCTGCAGCGAGGACGTGCGCCGCGTCTTCGCCGGCGTCGAGGCGACCTATCGCTCGCTGGCCGCCACCGGACACCTCGAGGCGTTCGACGTCTACATCCTCAGTGACACGCGGGATCCGGAGACGCAGAGCGAGGAGGCGCTCGCGTGGGCCGATGTGTGCGACGCCGTGAGCGGCTACGGCCGGATCTTCTACCGGCTGCGCAAGCACCGCATCAAGCGCAAGAGCGGGAACATCGCCGACTTCCTGCGGCGCTGGGGCGGCAACTACGACCACATGATCGTGTGCGACGCCGACAGCGTGCTCGCCGGCGCCACCGTGGTGCAGCTCGTGCGGCTGATGGAGCGCCATCCGCGCGCGGGGATCATCCAGACCATCCCGGCCATGGTGAACCGCGAGACGCTGTTTGCGCGCGTCCACCAGTTCGCGAGCCGCGTGTACGGGCCGATGCTGGCCGCGGGGCTGCACTTCTGGCAGCTCGGCGAGAGTTACTACTGGGGACACAACGCGATCATCCGGTGCGCGCCGTTCATGAAGCACTGCGGCCTGTCGCGGCTGCCGGGCGAGCCACCGCTCGGCGGCGAGATCATGAGCCACGACTTCGTCGAGGCGGCGCTGATGGGGCGCGCGGGCTGGGAGGTCTGGCTGGCGTGCGATCTGGACGGCAGCTACGAGGAGGCCCCGCCCACGCTGCTCGACGAGCTCAAGCGCGACCGGCGCTGGTGCCAGGGCAATCTCCAGCATCTGCGCCTGCTCTTCGCCGACGGCATCCGGCCGGGTCACCGCGCGATCATGGCCATGGGGGTCATCGCGTACACGTCGTCGCTGCTCTGGGCCGCCTTCCTCGTCCTCAGCACGCTGGCGGTCGCCGAGAAGTGGCTCACGGTGCCGGTGTATTTCACGGCCAGGCACTCGCTCTTCCCGCTCTGGCCGCAGTGGCGGCCGGAGCTCGCACTGGCACTCGCCGGCTCGACCGCGCTGCTGCTCGTGCTGCCGAAGCTGCTGAGCGTGCTGCTGATCGTGCGAGCGCGCCGCAGCGCGCAGTTCGGCTCGCTCCCGCGCCTGGCCGCCAGCGTGCTCCTCGAAGTCGTCTTCTCGACGCTGCTGGCCCCGGTCCGGATGTGGTTTCACGCCAAGTTCGTGGTGCTGACCCTGCTCGGCCGCCAGATCGGCTGGAGCGCGCAGGTCCGCACCGATGCCGAGACGCGCTGGCGCGACGCGGTGAGACAGCACGGCATCTCGACGGTCGTGGCGCTCGCGTGGCTCGGCGGGATCGCGGCGCTGCACTGGTCGCTTGTCTGGTGGCTGCTGCCGATCGTGCTGGCCCTGGCGCTCTCGGTCCCCGTGTCCGTGTACTCGAGCCGGGTCACCCTCGGCCGGGCATTCCGCCGACGGCGCCTCTTCGTCACGCCGGAAGAGAGTCGCCGGCCGGAGCTGCTGCGGGAGCTGGCCGACGCCCTCGAGAGGCCACGCGAGCCACAGCCGATCGCGACCGCCGCCGGGTAGTCTCGCCCCGGCGGAGAAATGCCCGGGAATCTGTCCGGGCGCCTACCCGATATAATAAGTAGAACACCGGCTATTTCAGACACTTCCGGTATCGTGGAACCGGGCACACCTGTTGCCATCTGTCCTCGGCCCATGAATGCCGGCACCCCGGCGTTTGCCTCTCTTTGCTGGCGCTTCCAGGCGCCATTGGCAGGTGACAATGTCCGGACGACATCTGACCCAGCTCGTCGCGTTGCTTGCCGTGATGGCGATGACGATACTGGGCGCGGCTATGCTCGCCGACGCACAGGAGCTCGATCCCGTCGTCGTCGTCAACGACCTGCAGGAGCGGACGTTCCGCTTCTTCTGGGAAACGGCCAACCGTGAGAACGGCTTGATCCCGGACCGCTATCCGACCGCCGATGCCGCATCGAGCGTCGCCGCCGTGGGCTTCGGCCTCACCACGTACCCCATCGGCGTGGAGCGCGGCTACATCACCCGCGCGGAGGCGCGTGAGCGGACGCTCGCGACGCTGCGGTTCTTCCACGGCGCGCCCCAGGGGCCGGAAGGACAGGGAACGGCCGGCTACAAGGGCTTCTTCTATCACTTCCTCGACATGCAGACCGGGCTGCGCGCGATGCAGAGCGAGCTGTCGACCGTGGACACGGCCATCCTGCTCGCGGGCGCGCTCTTCTGTCAGTCCTACTTCGACGGCGCGCATCCGGACGAAGTCGAGATCCGCAAGCTGGTCGAGGAGATCTACCGCCGCGTGGACTGGCGCTGGGCGCAGCCGAAGCCGCCGGCGATCACGCTCGGCTGGTCTCCCGAGGACGGGTTTCTGAAGTACGACTGGCGCGGCTACAACGAGGCGATGCTCGTCTACTTGCTCGCCCTCGGCTCGCCCAGCTTTCCCGTCGGTCCGGACGCGTGGACCGAATGGACCAGCACGTACGACAGTCACTGGGGCAAGCTGTACGGCCAGGAGTTCCTGCGGTTCGCGCCGCTGTTCGGACATCAGTACCCGCACGTGTGGACGGACTTCCGCGGCATCCGCGACGCGTACATGAAGCAGCGCGGCATCGATTACTTCGAGAACAGCCGCCGCGCCGTCTACGCGCAGCAGGCGTACGCCGTCGCCAACCCGCGGCACTGTCTCGATTACGGCGCGACGATCTTCGGCCTGACGGCGAGCGACGGGCCGGCCGACGTCGAGCTGTCCGACAACGGCCGCACGTTCTTCACCTACTCGGCGCGCGGCATCGACGCCACCGGCACGCAGGACGATTGCACGGTGGCGCCGACGGCGGCCATCGCGTCGATCCCGTTCGCGCCGGAGCTCGGCATTCCGGCCACCGTCGAGATGCACCGCCGCTTCGGCGAGCACATCTACGCGAAGTACGGGTTCCTCGACGCCTTCAACCGCACGTTCACCTTCGACATCCCGCTCCGGCACGGCCGCGTCATCCGCAACTTCGGCTGGGTCGCCGACGACTACGTCGGGATCGATCAGGGCGCGATCTTGACGATGCTCGAAAACCACCGGAGCGCGCTCGTCTGGCGCGTGATGCGCAAGAACACCTATCTCCGCCGCGGCCTGCAGCGCGCCGGCTTCTCGGGCGGCTGGCTCGCCGAGCCAGGTGAGTAGGTCGAGGGGGGCCTCGGTGGCCCCCCTCGAAACTTCCCCCAGACCAGGATCGCGCGGGCGAAGCCCGCGCTCGAGCGTGGTTATCGTGCTGATCGTTCTGACACTCGCGGGGTGTGGGCGGTCGGCCGCGGCAGAGACTGTCCTGAAGTTCTGGGCGATGGGCCGCGAGGGCGAGGTGGTCACGGCGCTGCTGCCGGAGTTCGAGCGGGCCAACCCGGGTGTTCGCGTCAAGGTGCAGCAGCTGCCGTGGACGGCCGCGCACGAGAAGCTGCTCACGGCGTTCGCCGGCGACGCCACCCCCGACGTCTGCCAGCTCGGTAACACGTGGATCCCCGAGCTGAACGCGCTGAACGCGCTCGAGCCGCTCGACGCCTACGTCCGCTCCTCCGCGGTGGTCCGCGCCGACGACTACTTCGCCGGCATCTGGGACACCAACCGGATCGACGACGCGCTCTACGGCGTTCCGTGGTACGTGGACACGCGGCTGCTGTTCTACCGCCGCGACCGGCTGGCGCGCGCCGGGTTCTCGGCGCCGCCGGTGTCGTGGGCGCAGTGGAAGCGCGCGCTGGCCGCGCTGGCCGAGGAAGGCGGGCGCGATCGGTACGCGATGCTGCTGCCGCTCAACGAGGTCGAGCCGCTGCTGGCGCTGGCGCTGCAGCAGGACGACCCGCTCCTCCGCGACGGCGGGCGCTGGGGCAACTTCACGAGCGCCGGGTTCCGGCGCGCGCTGGGGTTCTACCTCGAGATGTTCCGGCGCGCCTGGGCGCCGATGCTCGCGACGGCGGCCGTCGCGAACGTGTGGACGGAGTTCGGCCGCGGTCGGTTCGCCTTCTACATCTCGGGCCCCTGGAACATCGGTGAGCTCGAGCGCCGGCTGCCCCGCGACCAGCAAGACACGTGGATGACCGCGCCCCTGCCCGGCCCCGACGGCCCGGGCGCCTCGATCGCGGGCGGCTCGAGCCTGGTCGTGTTCCGCGCCTCGCGCCACAAGGCTGCCGCCTGGCGCCTCGTCGAGTTCCTCTCGCAGCCGGCCGTGCAGCGCCGCTTCCACGGGCTGACCGGCGACCTGCCGCCCCGCCGGACCACGTGGGACGATCCGGCGCTGGCGAGCGACGTGCACGCGCGTGCGTTCCGCGAGCAGCTCGAGCGCGTGAAGCCGGCGCCCAAGGTGCCCGAGTGGGAGCGCATCGCGACCGAGATGCGGCTGGTGGCCGAGCGCGCCGCCCACGGCGAGGTGTCGGTGGACGAAGCGGCGCGCGTGCTCGACGCGCGCACGGCCCGGATCCTCGAGAAGCGCCGCTGGCTCCTCGCGCGGAAGAACAGCGCGTGAGCCCCGCGGCCGCCAGCCGGCTCTTCGTCGCCCCCGCCCTGCTCGTCATCGGTGTGTTCTTCTTCCTGCCGGTCGTGGCGGCGCTGGCGGTGAGCTTCACGGACTTCGACATCTACGCGCTGGCCAACCTCGGCAACCTGCGTGTGGTGGGGCTGCAGAACTACGCGCGGCTGCTCCAGACGCCGTTGTTCTGGCAAGCCTTTGGCAACACGCTGTACTTCGTCGTGGTCGGCGTGCCGCTGTCGGTGGGCACGTCGCTGGGGCTGGCGCTCCTGCTGCACTCGCGGCTCGTGCGGTTTCGCGGCCTGTTCCGCACGGCGCTGTTCGCGCCGGTGGTGACGACGCTGGTCGCCGTCGCCGTGATCTGGCGCTACCTGTTCAACACCCAGTACGGGCTGATCAACTACGCCCTCGGCGGGCTCGGCCTGGCGCGGATCGACTGGCTCGGCGACCCGACGTGGGCCATGCCGGCCATCATCGTCTTCGCGGTGTGGAAGAACTTCGGCTACAACATGCTGATCCTGCTCGCCGGACTGCAGGCCATTCCGGAGGAGCTCTACGAGGCCGCGCGCATCGACGGCGCGTCCTACTGGCAACGATTCCGGCACGTGACGCTGCCGATGCTCGGCCCCGTGCTGGCCATGGTGAACGTCCTCACCATCGCCGGGTACTTCCAGCTCTTCGCCGAGCCCTACGTGATGACGCAGGGCGGACCGCTGCAGAGCACCATGAGCGTGCTGTACTTCATGTACGAGGAAGGCTTCAAGTGGTGGAATCTCGGCTCCGCGTCGGCGGTCGCCTTCATGCTCTTCGTCTTCATCCTGGCGCTGACGGCGCTGCAGCTGCGGCTCGTGCGATGGCAGCAACCCGCCTGAAGCTCAGCGTGGCGGGCGCGGTGGTCAACGGGCTGCTCCTCGGCGCCGCCGCGGTCACCGTGGCCCCGCTGGTGTGGATGGTGTCCGTCTCGTTCATGTCGCCGGGCGAGGCGAGCGCGTTCCCGCCGCCGCTCGTCCCCGGCCAGCCCACCTTTGCGAACTACCGCGAGCTCTTCGGCCACGCCGGGATGGGCCGCTACCTCGTGAACAGCGTCGTGCTGACGCTCGCCGTGACGCTTCTCTCGCTCTCGTTCAACGTCGCCGCGGGCTACGCGTTCGCCAAGCTGCCGTTCGGCGGCCGCGACCGCATCTTCAAGTCGCTCCTCGCCGCGCTCGTCATCCCCGGGCAGGTGGCCATGGTTCCGCTCTTCCTGCTGCTCAAGCAGATGGGCCTCGTGAACAGCTACGGCGGCGTGATCGTGCCGGCGATGGCGAGCATCTTCGGCATCTTCATGGTGCGCCAGTACGCGCTCTCGATCCCGGACCAGGTGCTGGAAGCCGCGCGCATCGACGGCGCGGGCGAGCTGCGCATCCTCCGCTCGGTGATCGTCCCGGTGCTCAAGCCGATCATCGTCACCCTCGCCGTCTTCACGGCGCTCGGCACCTGGAACGACTTCATGTGGCCGCTGATCGTCCTCAACGACAGCGACCTCTACACCCTGCCCGTCGCGCTGGCCAGCCTCTCGCGCGAGCACGTGCAGGACAACGAGCTCATGATGGCGGGCTCGGTCCTGACCACGCTGCCCGTGCTCTTCGTCTTCCTGGTGCTCCAGCGCTACTATGTCGACGGAATCATGGGCGGTAGTGTGAAGGAATGACGAAACGTCTCGCGGCGGTCATCGTCGCCCTGTGGACGGCGGTGATGCCGGCGCACGCCGTGGCCGCGGACGAGCGCGTGCTCGACAGCTTCGACGACATCGCGCCGTGGACGGCCGTCGCGTCGGACGACGTCCAGGCCTCCGTCCACCTCGCGCAGGGCGCCCACGGCGCAGCGCTGCGCCTCGACTTCGACTTCGCGGGCACCGCCGGCTACGCCGTCGCCCGCCGCACGCTGCCGCTCGTGTTGCCCGAGAACTACGAGATCAGCTTCTGGGTGCGCGCCGAGGCGCCCGTGAACACGTTCCAGCTGAAGCTCGTCGACGCCAGCGGCGACAACGTCTGGTGGGTCAACCGCCCGAACTTCGCCTTCTCGCGCGAGTGGCAGCTGGTCCGGATCGACAAGCGCCAGATCCAGTTCGCGTGGGGCCCGACCAGCGATCGCACGCTCCGTCAGGCCGCGGCCGTCGAGCTCGTGGTCGCCGCCGGGCGCGGCGGCGGACGCGGCTCGGTCTACGTGAGCCGGCTCGCGCTGCGCGAGATGCCCGTGGAGACGGCCGTCGCGCCGCCCTCGGCGCAGGCCTCGTCCGCCGTGCCCGGCGCCGCGGCCTCGCTGGCCATCGACGGCAGCGCCGCGACCGCGTGGAAGAGCGACCGCGCCGCCGGCCCCGCCCAGACGCTCACCGTCGACTTGCAGCGCCCGCGCGAGCTCGGCGGCCTGATCATCCGCTGGCTCGCCGACGCGCACGCCTCGCGCTACGAGGCCCAGGTCTCGGACGACGGTGCGGCGTGGCGGACGGTCCGCACCGTGCTCGACGGCCGCGGTGGGCCCGACGTCGTGTGGCTGCCGGACACCCAGACGCGGTTCGTGCGTCTCCTCCTTCACGATGGACCGGCCGGCGCGTACGGGGTCGCGGAGCTGGAGATCAAGGACGTCGGGTTCGGGACCTCCCCGAACGCCGCGTTCGAAGCGCTCGCGCGCGAGGCGCCGCGCGGGACGTACCCGCGCGGCATGTCCGGCGAGCAGACGGCGTGGACCGTCGTCGGCGTCGATGGCGGGGCTGACAGCGGCCTGCTGTCCGAGGATGGCGCGCTCGAGGTGGCGAAGGGCGGTTTCTCCATCGAGCCGTTCGTGGTCGCGGATTCCCGCGTCGTGAGCTGGGCCGACGTCGACGCGCGGCCGTTCCTCGTCGACGGCTCGCTGCCGATCCCCGGCGTGACCTGGCGCCACGCGTCGTGGGAGCTGCGCGTGACGGCGTTGGCCTCCGGCTCGCGCGAAGCGTCGCGCCTGGTGGCGCGCTACGAGCTGAAGAACCTGATGCGCCATGCGACGACGGTGGAGCTGGTGCTCGGCGTGCGGCCGTTCCAGGTGAATCCGCCGGTGCAGTCGCTCAACACGGTCGGCGGCGCGAGCCCGATCCGGGATATCGCCTGGGATGCCGGCGCACTGTCCGTCAACGACCGCGTCGTGTACCCGCTGCGCGCGCCTGATCGCGTGGCGGCCTTTCCCTTCGACGCGGGTCCACTGCCGCGCCTGATCGGTGCACCGCAGTGGTCCGGCGAAGCACGGCTCCACGACGAGGCGGGCTGGGCGTCGGCGGCGATGGCGTACCGGGTGACGCTGCAGCCGGGGGCGACGGCGACCGTCGGGGTCGTCGTGCCGCTCACGGGCTCGACCGCCCGGCCGGAAGTCACGAGCGAGCCGGGGACGTGGATGGACCGCGAGCAAGCGGCCGTCGCGGGCGCGTGGCGCGACCGCCTCGATCGCGTCTCCATCGAGGTGCCGGCGGCGGGCCAGCAGGTCGTCTCGACGCTTCGCACGGCGCTCGCGCACGTGCTCGTCACGCGCGACGGACCGGTGCTCCGGCCGGGCGCCCGCGCGTACGCGCGCTCGTGGATTCGCGACGGCGCGATGATGGCGGAGTCGCTGCTGCGCCTCGGCCATCCCGATGTCGCCGCCGACTACCTCCGCTGGTACGTGCAGCACGTGTTCTCGACGGGCAAGGTGCCGTGCTGCGTCGACGAGCGCGGCCGCGATCCCGTGCCGGAGCACGACAGCCCGGGCGAGCTCGTCTTCCTCGCCGCCGAGGTCTACCGCTACACGGGTGACCGCCGCCTGCTCGAGGATATCTGGCCGCAGGTCGAGCGAACGATGGCGTACCTGGAGTCCCTGCGACAGTCCGGGCGCGTCGAGAAGAACCTCACCCCGGCCACGCGTGCGTTCTACGGTCTGTTGCCGCCGTCGATCAGCCACGAGGGCTACGCGGCCAAGCCGATGCACTCGTACTGGGACGATTTCTGGGCGCTGAAGGGCTACACGGGCGCGGTCGCGATCGCCCGGGCGCTCGGCCGGCAGGACGCCGCGGCACGCTTCGCGGCGGCGGGCGACGAGCTCCGGCAGGACGTCATCGCGTCGCTCCGCCACGCCACCGCCGCGCATGGCATCACGTATCTTCCGGGCGCCGCCGACCTCGGCGACTTCGACCCGGCCTCGTCGACCATCGCCATCTCGCCGCGCGGCGAGCTCCACCGGCTGCCGGCCGACCTCGTCCACGCGACGTACGAGCGGTACTGGCGTGAATTCACCGACCGCCGGGATGGCCGCACGGCGTGGTACGACTACACGCCCTACGAGATCCGGACGGTCGGCACCTTCGTGCGGCTGGGCTGGCGGGAGCGCGCGCACGAGCTTCTCGCCTTCTTCCTGGCCGGCCGCCGGCCGGCGGCATGGAACCAGTGGCCGGAGGTCGTCTATCGCGACGCGAAGCAGCCGCGCTTCGTGGGCGACATGCCGCACGGCTGGATCGCCTCCGACTACATCCGCGCCGCGCTCGACCTGTTCGTGTACGAGCGCGAGCGCGATGACGCCCTCGTCCTCGCGGCCGGGGTTCCCGCCGCGTGGCTCGAGGGACCGGGCGTGACCGTGCGGGATCTCAGGACGCCGTTCGGCCGCATCACCTACTCGCTCAAGCGCGACCACTCACGCGTGGTGCTGCACGTCGCCGGGGACGCGGCACCGCCGGGCGGCTTCGTGTTCGCGTGGCCGGGCGCGGAGCGGCGCTTCCAGACGCTGCCGGCCACGGTCGTCGTCGAGTGATCGAGTTCCCGCGCGGCTTCCTCTGGGGCGCCGCGACCTCGGCGTACCAGGTGGAGGGCTCGCCGCTCGCCGACGGCGCGGGTCCCAGCACCTGGCACCGCTTCTCGCACACGCCCGACCGCGTACACGACGGGGAGACCGGCGACGTCGCCTGCGATCACTACCGGCGCTACCCCGGCGACGTGGCGCTGATGCGCAGCCTCGGGATCAACGCGTACCGGTTCAGCATCTCGTGGAGCCGCGTGATACCCCGCGGAAGAGGTGCCACGAATCCGGCCGGCCTCGACTTCTACGCGCGGCTCGTCGACGCGCTCCTGGCGAACGGGATCGAGCCCATGATCACGCTCTATCACTGGGACTTGCCGGCCGCGCTGGACGAGCTCGGCGGGTGGCTGAATCCCGAGATCGTGAAGTGGTTCGCCGAGTACGCGGCGGTCGTGTTCCGTACGCTCGATGATCGGGTGAAGCTGTGGACGACGCTCAACGAGCCGTGGGTCAGCGTGGATGCCGGCTATCTGCATGGCGTGCACGCGCCCGGCCACCGGAGCGCCTTCGAGGCGACGATCGCCGCGCATCACCTGCTGCGCGCGCACGCGGAGGCCGTGCGCGCATACCGGGCGCAGGGTCGCCATCGCATCGGCCTCGTGGTGAACCTCGAGCCGAAGTACGCGGCCTCGGACAGCGCGGAAGATGTCGCCGCCACCACGCGCGCCGACGCCTACATGAACCGCCAGTACCTCGATCCCGTGTTCCTCGGCCACTACCCGGAGGAGCTGGCGGAGGTGTTCGGCGAGGCGTGGCCCCGCTGGCCGGCCGACGACGTGGCACCGATCAGGCAGCCGATCGACTTCCTCGGCATCAATTACTACACGCGCAGCGTGACGCGGTTCGATCCGCGGGCGTGGCCGCTGCGCGCCGCGGCCGTTCGCCAGAAGCGCGCGACACACACGGAGACCGGCTGGGAGGTCTTCCCGGCCGGGCTGACGCGCGTCCTGACCTGGGTGAAGGAGCGCTACGGCAATCCGCCCGTCTACGTCACCGAGAACGGCGCGGCGTTCTTCGATCCGCCGTCGCTGGATCGTGATCGGGTGGCCGACCCGCTCCGCGTGGACTATCTCCGCAAGCATCTCGCCGCCGTTCACGCCGCCATCGCGGACGGCGCCGACGTGCGCGGCTATTTCGTGTGGTCGCTTCTCGACAACTTCGAGTGGTCCGCCGGGTACGGGAAGCGGTTCGGGATCGTGCACGTCGACTTCGAGACCCAGGCGCGCACGCCCAAGGACAGCGCCGGCTTCTACGCCGACGTCATCGCGTCCAACGGGCGCATCCTCAGCGACAAGCCCTCATAGCTCGATCTCGATCGCCGTCGTCGCGTCGGTGAGCGCCAGCCTCGTCACCGGCACGCGCCAGCCGCCGGGACGGTACGGGTTCGCCTCCCGCGTCTCGAGCGGTATCCGCGCGCCGTTCACCGTGATTCGCGACGGCCCCTGCCCCCCGCCCCGCACGCGATACCGGATCTCGACGGGCCGGCCGTACACCCGCACCCGCGCGGCCAGGCCGTCCAGGCTGCGCGGCAGCACCGGATCGAAGACCACCTCGCCGAACGACTCGCGCACGCCGAGCAGGGCCGCGCGGATCGCGTGCAGGTAGAGACCGGGGCCGCTCGAGTAGAGCCGCCAGCCGCCGCGCACGGCGACGTCGCCCGTGCGCAGCTCGCTCCAGCGCGCGGCCGCTTCGAGGCGATCCGGAAAGTCGGCGTCCGAGCTCGAGAAGTACACGTTGCTCTGGCGCGGCGCCGCGTGCGGCACGGTCGCCGTCAGTCCGACGGGATTGGCCACTTGCAGCGCCCACCAGAGCGCGTCGGCGTCGCCGGTCTTCGCCATCGCCTCGGCGTAGCGCAGGTGGGCATGGACGTACATGAGGCCGATCTCGCGCCCCACGTTCGCGGCCGTGTCGGCGCGTCTGAAGAGCCGCTGCCGGCCACCGTGGTACGCGGACGGCTCGCTCATCAACCGGACGCCGTCGGGGAAGCGCAGCTCGCGCGCGACGATGTCGAGGTGGTGCCGCGCTTCGTCCGGCGTGAAGAGCTCGGCCAGCACGGCGCGCGTCATCGGGAGCAGCCGATAGCGGATGCCGGTCACGCGGTCGGTCGGGTGCAGGAGCGGGCGGAAGGTGCCGTCGTCCTCGCGGACGACGAAGCCGGCGACGGTGCCGCCGGGCATCAGATGGCGGTGAAAATCCGCGCGCATGCGGTCGAGGAGCACGTCGAGCCGCGAGGCGCGCGCGTCCTCACCGCCGCGCCGGCAGACGTCAGCGAGCTGCCGGAACGTCTGATACGCGAGCGCGACGGTCCAGGCGCTCACCATGCGTGTGCGCATCGCCGGGTCGGCCGGCTGGAGCGTGTCGTCCCAGTCTCCGTCACCGTAGTTCACCAGCGACGTCCCGGGCGCGAAGCGAGCCGCGCAGTGCTCGATCACGCGGTCGCAATGCGCCCACAGCGACTCCCGCACGCCGGTCGGCTCGAAGCGCTCGGGATCGGTATAGCCGATCTCCTCGCCGACGAACTGCAGGTCGTTCGTCGCCTCGACGTAGTCCGCCAGCGCCTTGACCGGCCAGAAACACACGTCACCGTGGCTGTGCGGCTGCTGGCTGGCGTGGAACGGCCGGTGCATGAACCACTGCGGCCATGCGCCGTGCGGGTACTGCTGGGCGAAGACGGTTGCGAGCAGCCGGCGCGCTGTGGCGACCTCGCCCGCCGCCAGCAGCCATTCGATCGATCCCTGGCAGACGTCGCGCACGCCCCACGCCGCGCCGCCGTACTGCTCGAGCCCGTGCGGAGCCGAGAAGTGGATGCCCGCGTTGTGGGTGAACCACGGAAGGATCTCGTCGACCCGGTCCACGGCCGGATCGGTCGTGCCCGCGAGACGGATCGGCGGGTCCAGCGCGCCGGCTTCCGGAGCCCCGTCAGCGTACTCGCGACGCGCAGCGGTCACGGCGGCCGAAAGCGCCGTCGGACCGTCCAGCGAGCCGACCAGCACAACGCCGCATCGGCTCGTGACCTTCGTCTGCATCACGGCGTACGGGCCGCCGCGACCGAGGCCGTCGGCATAGACGAGCTCGTCGCCGCCGAGCGCGGCGACCGCCGCCGGCTCGGCGGCCGCGATGGCGAAGCAGAGGCCCGCAAGGTGCTGCGCGGCGACGCTGTCCGGCGCGAGCCCGCACTCGGTCCAGGCGGCGGCGTCGTGGATGACGAGCTCGCCGCCTCGATCGAATTCGTTGCCGCCGAGCGCGAGGGCGTGCGTGACGAGAAACTCGCGCGGTGACCCGGCCGTGACGCGGAGCTCGAGGAACGCGCAGGCCCGCCGCGCGGCACACCACACACGCGCTTCGACGACCCCGTCGTCGAGACGATAGATCCAGCGCACATCCCGAGGCGTCATCGCGAACGCCGAGGGGACGCCGAGCTGGCGCCACTCGCCGCGCTCGCGCACGAAGACGCGCATGCCGCTGGCGCGCGCGACGTTGAGCTGGTTGCGGACGACCGACAGCAGGCGCGCGAGGTTCGGATTCCCGACGTACACCTGGGCCGCGAAGATTCCGGCGGCGTAGCACGTCACGCCGAGATGACCGGCATCGACCCAGCGCGGCTCGCCGCTGCGGAGCACGTGACCGTGGGGGCGAAGCACGGCGGCTTCCTTGGCTCTCGCGACCACGTGCGTGTCGGCGCCATGGAAGAACGCCAGCAGGGTCCCGTCGCCGGCTCGCTCCTCGTGGCGTCGGATGCCCGGAAACCATGCCTCCCACTCGGCCACCGTCGGCGCCGCGCCATGGAGCCAGCGCGCGTGGGTGAAGACCGACGTCGAGCCACCAGCCGACTCGCGAGTCCGAGGTGAGGCCGCGCGCCACCGCGCGCCGATCAGCTCGTGGACGCGCCTGGCGTCGTCCGCGTCGGAGGCGGCGGGGTGATCGGCGACATACGAGGCGAAGAACGCGATCTCCGCCCCCGCACCCGGTGGCAGCTCCAGACCGCGGCTCTGGAGTCCCGCGAGGGCACACTCGTATTGCAGGCGCCTGGACGGCAACGATGCGGTTCGCAGCGCGCCCGGCTCGCCGGAGAGGCGATGATCATCGCCGAAGAACTGCCAGCCGTCGGTGCAGAAGGCGGCGGCGCCGGTCGCGCAGCCGACCGCGAGCCACGGATGACGGCCGCCGTTCATCGCCTCGTTCTGCCGCGCCAGGATGATCCATCCGAGCCTCGGATCGGCAATCGGAAGCAGGTCGAGGTACTGGGAGACATAGGCCTCGTTATTGCGCACCGCCGCCTCGTCTGCGAGACCGAGATCCTGAGCGTGCAGCACGTCGACGTGGACCGTGGATCGCGACCCGTTGCGGAGGCGAACCCGCCATCTCCATCCAGCGAGCTGGGGGTGCAGCATGAACGTGGTCTGCGCGGCGAGCGGTCCGGGCAACGCGGTCTCCCACGTGACGGCGTGCCGTCCGGCTCGCGCGAAGGCGAGACCAGGCCCGACAAGCGGCGCCCAGCCTCCGTCACCGCCGACGCCCCGTCCGGCGTGCGCGCCCCAGCGCACGAGGAGGCGCGAGAGGCCCTCCTCGGCCGGACCGGGTAGCAGCTGGTTGATGAGCGTCGAGCCGTGCCGGAGGGCGAACAGGGCGCCGGTCGGCAGGAACTCCGCGCGCACACCACTGCGCGACTCCAGCGCGATCAAGGCGAAGCCGTTGGCGTCGACGATACGGCGGCGCACGATCCAGTGTGCCCGTCGGCGTCGACGCTCAGCGCGCGCGCGTCGGTGGCGGTCGCCGCGGTGCCGCGGACGAGGCGGCGTCAGACGGCCGGCAGGCCGTTGGCCTTGCGAATCTTCGCGAGCTGGCCGGCGTGGTCGTTCCAGTGGTAGTCGAACATGGCGCCCACGTACACGGGCAGCGCGATCTCGTCCGTTCCCATGAACTGCTTGAACAGCGGAATCTTGGCCTTCCGCCCCAGGTCGGCGTCGCCGAGCGAGCCGAGATAAGCGAAGATCTCGCGGCGCTGCGCCTCCAGCGCATCCAGGAGCTGCGCGAGCGTCATCTTCTGCCGCTCGGGGGTCACGTCAGCCTGCCCGGGGCCGATCTCGATCAGCGGCAGGTTCGACGTCGCGAAGCTCTTCAGCGTGGCCAGCGGCTGCTCGTTCGGAGTCGACAGCAGGTGGCAGAGGACCTGTCGGGTGGTCCATTCGCCCGGGGCGTCCGACTTGTCCAGGTGCGGCTCCATGTCCCGGAGCTGTCGGGCGACGTTCGCCGCCGCCGCATCGCTCTTCTTCTTCAGCTCGTCGACGATCGCGCTGGCCATTCGTCGATTCCCTCCATGCTGATCCGATCCTGGAGCTTCGGATTGTCGAGCGCGATCTGGACGCGCAGCGCCCGGAGGCCCTGCACACCCTGCAGCTCGCCGAGCTCGAGGCTCTCGACGGGGCCGCTGAGATAGCCGAGGCTCTCCAGATACTCGATGTACGCGCGGTACTCGAGCGCTTCGCCCGGCTGATTGTAGACGATGGCGATCTTGCCCGGCTGCGTCACGCGCTCGGTCGTCCCCTCCACCACCGCCTTGTCGATGCGCTTCTTCACGATCTCGTAGCGGATGTCGTAGGCGCCGTCGACGTCGAAGCGCTTCTCGTCGAAGCGGAACCGGATCGAGAGCGGGGCGTGCTGCACGAGGATGAGGTGCGTGAGCTCGAGCGGGATCGGCAGCCGCTCGCGGAGCCGGTGCGCGCGCATCGCGATGCCGCACGTGAGCATGAGCTGCCACAGGCGCAGGTTCCTCAGACACAGCGGATCGAAGCGGCCCTCCTCCAGGAGGGCGGCACCGACGTACATCTGGTAGTCGACGCCGTCGGTCTTCTGCTTCTCGAAGTAATGCGGGAAGATGCCTTGCGCCGCCTGCTCCTCGAGGTCCAGGTAGGACGAGACGCACTCGGCGAGGCGATTGACGCTCTCCTCGAACAGCCGGCGGCGGTGGTACACGGAGCCGAGACGCGGGTCCAGACGCTCGCGGTACGCCGCCGCGCGCTCGCGGACGCCGGTCCCGAACGTGGCCAGATGGTCCAGCAGAGACTCGACCTCTGTCCGCAAGAACGACACGACCCCGACCTCGTCACTCGAGCTGAGCGAGTGCTGGATCCTGGCGGCGCGGCTGTCGATGCGGTAGATCAGCTCGTCGAGAGCGGGCATCGAGCGCAGCTCGCTCGCGGCCTGCACCACCGCTCTCGCGAGGCCCAGCTGGGTCAGCAGGTCCGACTGGATCGCGTGCGCGCGCTGCGTCGACGACCCGCGGATGTCCGCGAGGCCGTAGAGTGGATACACGCCCTCGAAGACGATCGACTCCAGCTCGGTGACCGCGCTGCCGCTTCGTCGCTGGCGCTCGAAGCCGTTGAGCACCGCCTTCCGGAAGCGCCATTCGACGGTGGGATGGATGGCGGTGCACTGCTCGTTGATCACCGTCTGGATGCGGCTGTTCAGCTCCTCGACGCTGCGCTGCACCGCCATCGAGAAGAGCGGCAGCACCTCCTGCAGCCGGGGCAGATGGGTCGCGTTCAGATCCCCGGCTTTCGGCGACACCAGCTCGAGGGTGCCGATCACGTTGTCCTGGTAGTGGAGCGGGGCGCACAGGAAGGTCCGCACTCCGCCCCGGAGCAGCTCCTCCTCGATGGGCGTGCGCAGCGGGTACGTCGCGAGGTCCTCGACGATGAGCGGGCTGTTCTGGAGCACCGCCCGCTCGTAGACGGAGCCCTTGAACTCGGCCGTCGTGTGGTGCGCGGAATCGGCGAAGATGCACGCCTGCTCGTGGCTCGAGGCGTCGTTGAGGACGAGCACCCGGTCGCCTTCGACGGCCGCGAGGCCCAGGCGCAGATCGGGTCGCCGGAAGAACGTCCGGAGCTTGGCCTGGAGCCCCTCGAACCGGGACTGCGACACGATCGAGTCCTTGTCGATCAGGTCGCGCTTGAGGGAGGACAGCACCTCCTGGTCGGTGACGTCCACCGCCTTCACGATCATGAAGCCGCGCAGCAGGAAGCGCTCGGGGGGCAGCAGCTCGCGCAGGTAGTCGGCGTCGACGACACCGCTCTGCAGCCGCTGCCGCGCTGCCTCGGTCAGCGACGGCTTGGTCCCGGTGACGGCGACGTCCACGAAGCGCCAGTCGAACTGCAGGCGGAAGTGCTGATCGAGCCCGGTGGCGGCATCGACCGCGGTGAAGATAATGGGAACGTCCGTCGCCAGATCGATGCCGTAGACCCGCTCGAGGATCAGCTCGTACGCCAGCACCAGGCGTGCGGCGGCCAGGCTGCCGGCGCCGTGCGCCTG
>DATAOC010000083.1:0-6997 GCA_036265915.1 Candidatus Methylomirabilota bacterium
TCCGTGAGCGGCGTCATCTGTTCCTGGGCGCTCTCGAACGTCTTCTTCAGCAGCGCGATGACCTCCGGCTTCGCCATCGACCCATGATGCGGAGCCGCGGCCGTCGCGTTCTTCGACACGTCGACGAAGCGCTGCACGATACCGGCGACGTGGACCAGCTGGTCGCCGAATGTCGATATGTCGGCGACGGGCTTGTAACCGTACTTGTCGGCCGGCATCACCTCCGCGATGTCGAGGATCTCCGTGGTGGCACGCTGGAAGCTCGCGACGAGCTCCTTGGCCAGGCCTGGCGCCGGCGTCTGGCCAAAGAGCGGCGCAGGCACGGCGGCGGCGACGGCGACAAGGAGCGCTAGGCAGACGTAGGTCCGGACTCTCATGGGGTTTCCCTCGCAAGACGACTGCCGATACGTTCACCGCAAGATCGGTGAGTCGCGCCACGGACGCCGCCGTGCGCGGTCACCTGCACAACCTCCGATAGACAGCCTCGTAGCGCGGCACGATCACGTCGGCGGAGAAGTGTCCGCGGGCGCGCGCGCGGGCCGCGCGTCCCAGCGCGGTCCGTCGCGGCTGGTCGTCGACGAGCGCCTCGAGCGCCTTGGCGAGCGCGCCGACATCGCCCGGCGGCACGAGCACGCCGCTGCGGCCGTCCTCCACCACTTCCGGGATGCCGCCCACCGCCGTCGACACGCTCGGACAGCCGAAGCACATGGCTTCGAGGATGCTCAGGCAGAAGCTCTCGGCGTCCGACGTGTACAGACCGACGTCGGCGATCTGCAGGTAATCCTCCACCGCGTGAACCTTCTCGCGGACGATCACGCGATCGGAGAGATGCAGCCGACGCACGTCGGCCGCGAACGGGGCGAACGCCTCGCCGGCCAGGACGAGGAGCTTGAAGGCCCGAGTCGGGCGGGCGCGCGCGACCGTCTCCAGCAGCCGGTCCACCCGCTTGCCGGGGCGGAGATTCGACGAGTGCACGACCACGACTTCGTCGCCGAGCCCGAGCTCCCGGCGTACCGTCTCCGGCGTGCGGGCGGGCGGGCGCGGCGCGAAGAAGTTGTGGATGACGTCGATGGGCCCGGCGAAGTCCAGCACGCGCTGCGTCTCGCGCCTGAGCGATTCGGAGACGGCGGTGACCGCGTCCGAGGACGTCAGCGCGTGCTTGATGGCCGGCGCGTATCCCGCGTCCTGCCCGAGGAGGGTCGTATCGGTGCCGTGCAGCGTCGTGACCACGCGGGGCGAGCGCTCCGGCGCAAGCATCGCGCGCGCCAGGATCGCCGCGGTGGCGTGGGGGACGGCGTAGTGGACGTGGAGCACGTCGAGCGCGTGCTCACGGCTCACCTCGGCCATGCGCACGGACAGGGGCAGCGTGTAGTCCGGAAACCGAAACAGGCTGTACTCGTTGATCGCAACGGGATGAAAATGCAGGCGCGGAGCATCCGTCGGCAGGCGGAACGGCCGCTCGTAAGCGATCACGTGCACGTCGTGCCCGCGGGCGGCCAGGTGCTCCCCGAGTGCCGTCGCCAGCACGCCGCTGCCTCCCACGGACGGGTAGCAGGTGATGCCGATCCGCAGGCGATCGTCCGTCACGTCAGGCGGCTCCCACGTACACGCTCAGCCCGGCAGCTCGGTGAATGCTTCATCGGAGCGCTCGATGACCTCCCGCGCGACATAGGTGATGTCCGGCGTCTCTTCGCGGCGAAGATACCCCTGCTCGCTCGCGCCCGCCACGTAATGCGTGCACTGAATCACCGATTGCATCCATCGCAGCCGCGTGTCGCGCGAGGGGCTGATGTGCTCCTTGGCGAAGGCGGACGCCGGACCGGGCAGCGTGATGTACGAATCTCCGCCCTCGTGCAGACAGAGCCGGCCGTCACGGAGGCGGGCCCGCACGATCTCGCCTTCGTAGGCGACGTCGACGAAGAAGTCGTCCACGGCGCACGCGCGTCGACGCACCGCGGGATCGCTCGAAGCGACCACCTCCACGCCGTCGAGCAGCCCCATCGCGCGGTACATCGCAAGGCAGAAGGCGGCCACCGTCGGCGCCGATGTCGCGCGAAAGAGCTCGATGACAGGACGCTCGACGTAGTTCGGCAGCTGCGCCAGCGTCCGCGCGTGCCAGTCGCCGGCGATACGCTTGGCATAGAGCGGCGAGAACTTGCGCTGCAGCTTGCTGACGAAGGCGAAGTTGAGCTGAGCCGGTTGCCCGGTCGCTCGATGCCGGAGGATGGTGCGCGTCTCGCGCGGGTCGTGATCGCTATCGTGACAGAAGTACACGACGCGGCCGCCGATCTGCGCCTGCAGGCGCCGCGCGGTGCGGATCTTTGCGACGAGGAACCGGCGAGGAAAGAATCCACAGGGCTGCTGTCCGAACGCGATCACGGGCTCGCCGCTCATCGCGCTGCTCGGGCGCGGATCTGCCGGGACGGCAGCACCGTCTGGAGCACCAGGCTCATGACGATGCACGCCGCGCAGCCGATGACGTTGTACCAGAGGTAGCCGATGTTCAGCGAGAAGTACATCACCAGCACGAGCACCTGGGCCGCGAGGGCCGCAAGGAATACCGGCGTGGCTGCGACGTGCCGTAGGAAGAAGGCAACCAGAAAGAGGCCGAGCAACACGCCGTAGAAGATCGAGCCAAGGATGTTGATGGCCTCGATCAGGTTCTCGGCGAATCCGGCGAACAGCGCGAAGCTGACGGCGACGACGCCCCAGAACGCGGTGAAGCGCCGCGCCACGCGCAGGTCCTGTGCCTCGTCGCGAGCGGCCGCCGGGCGGAACTGGCGCCAGATATCGACGGCGGTCGTGGTGCCGAGCGCCGCGAGCTCTGAGGCTTTCGACGACAGGGCGGCCGCGAACATGACCGCGACCAGCAGACCGACGGCGCCGCGCGGCAGCTGGCTCACGATGAAACTGATGAAGACGTAGTCGGAGTCCTTCGTCTTCACGCGCGGGCCGCTTGCCGCGAGGGCAGCCCGCGCCTTGGCGCGGACGGCCTCGGCGCGATCGTGGGCGGCCAGCATGGCGGCCCGGGTCACCGCTTCCCGCGCCGGCTCGCCGGCGGCCCGCGCGCCTACCCAGGCGCGGATCGCGGCCCGGCTCTCGGCGGCGGCCTCCGCGTGCTCCGCCTCGATGGCGCGAAAGCGACCGTCCTGGGCGTGGCGCCGCCACTCCGCCTGGTTGAAGAAGACCGGGTGCGGCGCAAACTGATAGAAGACGAACAGCAGCGCGCCCAGCATCAAGATCACGAACTGCATGGGGATCTTCAGGACGGCGTTGAACATCAGGCCCAGGCGGCCGTCACGGAGCGAGGCGCCGCCGATGTAACGCTGCACTTGCGACTGGTCGGTGCCGAAGTACGAGAGTGAGAGAAAGAGTCCCCCGAACAGCCCCGTCCACACGGTGTACCGCCGGCTTGGATCGAGGGAGAAGTCGACCGCGTGGAGCTTGCCGAGCGCACCCGCCACGGACGCGCTGCCGGCCAGCCCGAGGCCGTCGGGCAGCCGCAGGATGAGGACGACGAGCGCCGTCAGCATGCCGACGGAGATCACCGCCATCTGCCACTTGTGCGTGACGGCGACCGCCTCGCTGCCGCCGGTCACGGTGTAAACGATGACCAGCAGGCCCGTGGCGACGATCACGGGCTCGAGCGGCCAGCCGAGGACTGTGGACACGATGATGGCGGGCGCGTAGATCGTGACGCCCGCGGCGAGGCCGCGCTGCAGCAGGAAGAGTCCCGCGCCCAGCAGGCGCGTCTTGTCGTCGAACCGCTCGCCGAGGAACTGATAGGCCGTATAGACGTCGAGCCGCCGGTACATCGGCAGGAACACGGCGCACACGATGATCAGCGCCAGCGGCAGGCCGAAGTAGTTCTGCACGAAGCCGATGCCGCTTTCGAAGCCCTGACCCGGAATGGACAGGAAGGTGATGGCGCTCGCCTGAGTGGCCATCACGCTCAGGCCGATCGTGCCCCAGCCGGTGGATGGGTTGCCGCGCAGATACGTGGTGAGATTGCGTACCCCGCGCGTGCGCCACACGCCGTAGGCCGCGATGCCGACCATCGTGCCGACCAGCACGAGCCAGTCGATGCCGCTCACGAGAACAGCTCCGTGAACGCGGTGAGCGCGGCGACGACGAGCGCGAACCACGCGAGGACGAACACGTACACGGCGCGCCAGGTACGAAGGCCGGGGACGGCGGGTGGCTCGGCGTCCTCGGCCCGACCAGCGCGCGGCGCGGAGCTCATCTGCCGAGCGAGACGAGATTCGCGAACAATCGGTACGCGCCGGCAACTCCGGCCGGCAGCTGTCGGAACCAGGCGAGACTGGTGTACACGAAGTAGCCGCTGCCGTGTCGGGCCACGAGCAGGCCGCCGGCGAGCGGCGCCTCGCCCGCGTCGCTGCAGGCCACAATGGGCCTGAACCGCTCGTCCCACCGATCGGGAAAGTACAGGCCGCGCTCCTGGACCCAGCCGTCGAAGTCCGCGCTCGTGATGCGATTCGGGACGGTCAGCACGGGATGCGCGGGCGCCAGAATGGTGACCGGCGCGTTCTCGTCCGTCACACGGTCGCGTGACAGATGCACCCGAAACGGCGCCAGCCATCCGTCGGCGAGGCGGTCCACGGTGTTGTACTGCACGACGACCGTCCCTCCCGCGTGCACGTAGTCGAAGAGTGCGGGCAGGTGCGCCGCCAGATCGGTTCTCACGTTGAATGCGCGGACGCCGAGCACGACGGCGTCGAGCCCGCGCAGCCGCTCGGGAGCGAGCTCGGAGCCGGTGAGCAACGTCACTGCATACCCCATCTGCTCGAGCGCGGCCGGCACCTCGTCGCCGGCACCGGGCACGTAGCCGACATGGTGGCCGCGAATGGCGAGCTCCAGGGACACCACCCGGGCGCGCGCCCGCGGCTGCAAGAGCTGGAGCGGCAGGTGCTCGTAGCTCACCTCGACGCGCTGCTGGTCGAAGCGCCGGCCATTGACCTCCGCCGTCGCGCCGAGGGATCCCGTCGTGGAGTGCGGGGGCGCGACGACCGTGAAGGTCACACGCGCCTGCTCGCCCGGCATCCGCAGCCGGAATGGCTGGGACGGCGGCGTCGCCGTCCAGCCTTGGCCCGTCTCGAGATGCACCGCGCCGACTGTCCGTCCCCGCGCGGCCGTCACCTCGACGGTGACCGGCTGCGCCGCCGCCGGCGCGAAGAGCTGCACCGGCGCGGTGAAGCGTAGCGAAACGGGGGCGATCACGCTCGGCTGCCGCCGCGTCCCCTGATGGGCGGGATCCGCACCGGCCGCCGCCTCACCAGCAATCACCAGCGGCTCGCCGCCGACGTCGAAGACGTACTCGAGCGGGATCACCGGTGGGTCCTGGGCGCGGCCGATGAGCGACGGATCGTCGACGGCGAAGAGCCCGGCTGTGCCGTCGCCGCGCAGCCAGTACGGCTGACTCGGCGGTGTGCTGGGCGCAACGGCGAACGACGCCTCGCGCACGACGGGCCGATTGCGGCGCAGCTCGACGTCGGTGGTGAGGTCAGCGCGGCCGGCGTAGCGCACCGCGGTCCACCGAACGGGTATCCCTCCATGCACGACCGCCCGGTGCTGCAGCTTCACAGTCTCGCCGGGAACGATTTCGGCGCGATCGACGACCGTGTCGACCTCCAGGCCGAGACACGCCTGGATGATCCTGTCGAGCTGCGCCCGCTTGTCCTTGACCATCGGGTCGAGGGGCAGGGTGAGGAGCCGCCGACGGATGGCGAGCAGCCCGGGCAAGGCCGTCGCCACGTCGTGCACGTTGAAGGTCGCGACGGCATCGCCGATGGACCGCGCGAGGTCAGCGCCACCCGGTATGCGAGCCCATGTCGTGTCGACGCCGTCGAAAAGGTCGTGGCTTGCCGGCTCGCCCGCGAGCAGCACGAAGGGCTCGATCCGCGAGCCTTCGTTCACGGGCGCCGGCTCGACGCCGAAGCCCTGCGTCTTGTGCATGCTGCGGCTGCGAGCGGCGATGGCGGCGAACGACTCGCCGGACGCCGCATCGCGGCCACCGACCTCGAGCTTCACCACCCCGGGACCATCGGGCACCTCGGCCGGCATGCCCGCGATCGCCATGCCGGTGGTCGGGTTCGCCGTCGCGGCGCCCACGCCGACGTTGTGCACGATGCGCCGCGCCTGCCAGGGCTGGAGCTCACCGAGCTGATCGGGAAACGCGGCGGGATCGGCGGCCAGCCGGAAGGCTTCGACCGCGAGGATCGCCGAGGCCGTGTGATGACCATGGGTCGGCGCCGCGTTCGGGGAAAACCGCGTGATGATGACGTCGGGGCGGAATTCCCGGATGACGCGGACGATGTCGGCAAGGACGGCCTCGCGATCCCAGACGCGGAGTGTCTCCTCGGCGGTCTTCGAATACCCGAAATCCTTCGCGCGCGTGAAGTACTGCCGGCCTCCGTCGAGCTGCCGCGCCGCGAGAAGCTCCTGCGTACGGGCCACGCCGAGCGCGTCGCTGAGCTGCGAGCCGAGCAGGTTCTGTCCGCCGTCTCCGCGCGTCAGCGACAGGTAGGCGGTGCGGTAGCCGCGGCCGCGCGCGAGATACGTGATGACCTGCGTGTTCTCGTCGTCGGGATGAGCGGCAACGTAGAGCGCACTGCCGGTCGTGCCGAACCGGCGGAGCTGCTCCCGGATCGCCGCCCCGGTCTCGACGTCGGCCGCGCGACCGACGCCAGAACAGCCGACGAGCACCGCCGCGCAAACGATAGCCCAGACTTCCACGACCACCGAGGATGGCATCCGCGGATCCACACGGTAGCACGTCTGCTTCTGTTCCGGCGCCACCTGGCCTCGCTCAGTCTTGGAGTTGTGTGCGCGCATACGAGGTGTGCGCGCATACGAGGATGCGGCCCTCAGGGAGGCGCTACGCTGCCACGCGATGCAGCGATTGCCGGCGGCGATTGGCGACGTGCTAGGCTCATGGGCCTCCGAAAGCCATGACGGACACGAGTCGCACGCCGATCGA
>DATAOC010000084.1:0-54915 GCA_036265915.1 Candidatus Methylomirabilota bacterium
CGACTGGCTGTCCAAGGAACTCTGGGGCACCAGGGCGTAGCGAGCCTCCGCATCCGGCGCGCGCGGCCCGCCGACGCGGCGGTCATCGCGCGGATGGCGAACGCGCTGAACCGCACGGAGGCGACCCTGCCGAGCGCGTTCACGCCGGCCATCGTTCGCCGCGCGGTGTTCGGTCCGCGGCCGGCGTTTCGCGCTCTCGTGGCCGAGCTCGACGGGCGGGTGGTCGGCTACACCGCCTTCGGGGTCGTGTACAACACCGACATCGCGGGCCGCGAGCTGTGGATGCACGACCTCTTCGTCGTGCCCCGCGCCCGCGGCCGCCGCGTCGGCCACGCCCTCGTGGCCGCCGTCGCGCGCGAGGCCGTCCGGCGCCGGCTGCCGCGGCTCGGCTGGGGCGTGCGGGGGACGAACGTACGGGCGATGCGGTTTTACCGCCGCCTCGGCGCCCGGATCGGCCAGATGCGATCCGCCGTCCTCGTCGGCCGATCACTGGCCCGCCTCGCCGACCCGTGAGCCGCGGAACGCGAGTGATCGACGCCGTGGCCTGACGCCAAAGCCTCGGACTTGCTCGCGTTCTGCATCCCAGCCATCGCGCGCCTTGACCCTATAGCGCCTATCGTGTTACTTCTCTCCGGCGCGGCGGCGGGGGAACCTCTTTTCTCGCGCACGTTTCCGGTACGCACCCGCGTAGTGCTTCTCAAGGGGGGCTCATGGCGCAGACGATCGGCTTCATCGGCCTCGGCATCATGGGCAAACCTATGTCCAAGAACTTGCTCAAGGCGGGCTATGCGCTCGTCGTCCACAGCCGCAGCCGCAGTCCCGTGGACGAAGTGGTCAAGGCGGGAGCCAAGGCTGCGTCGTCGGCAAAGGAGGTCGCCGCGCAGTGCGACGTCCTGATCACCATGCTGCCGAACTCCCCGGACGTCGAGCAGGTGGCGCTCGGCAAGGACGGCATCATCGAGGGCGCGCGCTCGGGGCTGATCTTCGTCGACATGTCGACGATTTCCCCCATCGTATCGAAGAAGGTGGGTGAGGCCTTCGCCGCCCGCGGCGTCAAGATGCTCGACGCGCCCGTCTCGGGCGGCGAGAAGGGCGCCATCGACGGGGCGCTGTCCATCATGGTGGGCGGCGACAAGCCAACGTTCGACGCCGTCCTGCCGATCTTCCAGGCGATGGGCAAGACGATCACGCTGCTCGGTCCGCTGGGCTTCGGCGGCTTCACCAAGCTCGCCAACCAGATCATCGTCGCCGTCAACCTCACCGCGCTCGCGGAGGCGCTGACGCTCGGCAAGAAGGCCGGCCTCGACCGCGAGCTGCTTCTCACCGCGCTCGGCGGCGGGCTGGCCGGCTCGCGCTGCCTCGAGCAGAAGAAGCCGAACTACGTGAGCAACACGTACAACCCCGGGTTCAAGATCGATCTGCACTTCAAGGACCTCGGCCTGATCATGGAGTCCGCGCGCGCGCTCGGCGTACCGCTGCCCGCGACCGCGGTCGTGCAGGAGCTGTTCAGCGCGATGCGCGTGAAGGGCCGCGGTGGCCTCGATCACTCGGGCATCATCACGCTGCTCGAGGATCTCGCAGGAGCCTCGTGAGGGCCACCGTCGACCGCGCCGGCCTGGACCCGCAGGGGCGCTTGCCGAAGGTCCAGATCCGTCGCGTCCGGAAGGGTGATCTGTCGCGGGTGAAGGACGTCCTCGAGCACACCTTCGGCGACTTCCTGGAGCGGCAGCTCGGCACGCGCCCGCGGCAGGCGTTCAGCGGCGCGCAGTACGTGCACCACCGCTGGCTGATGGAGCCGTGGGGCTGCTACGTGGCGGAAGAGGACAACGCCAAGATCGTCGGCGCGGCGCTCGCGGTGTGCTGGGGCTCCGTGGGCCTGCTCGGGCCGGTGGCCGTCCTCACGAACTATCACAATCAGACGATCGGCCAGCAGCTCATCCGCGCCACGCAGGAGTTCTTCGACGAGAACAAGACGACGCTGCAGGGCGTGATGACATATCCGACGAGCCCGAAGCATCTCACGCTCTATCACAAGTTCGGCTACCAGCCGAAGTACCTCACCGCGGTCATGAGCCGCGCGCTCGACCGCGGGGCGCCGCGGCCGGCCACGAAGCTCGCCAAGGGGCCGCTGACCGTGCGGCGGTACTCCACGCTGGAGGAGGCGAAGAAGAAGGCTTCGCTCGGCCGCTTTCACAAGATCACCAACGCCATCTGCCGCGGCATGGACGTCGCCAAGGAGGTCGAGATCGTCGACGGCCTCGCGCTCGGCGACACGCTGCTGCTCGAGCGCGGGCGCGATCTGATCGGCTTCGCCGTCGTGCACACGCCCGGCGTGAGCGAGGCGCCGACCGGTGCGCTCTACGTCAAGTACCTCGCCATCGATCCGCCCCAGAAGCGGGTGGAGCACCTCGAGCAGTTCGTGGCCGCGGTCGAGGACTTCGGCCACGATCTCGGCGTGCAGCGGGTGATCCTGCCGGTCTACTTGCGCTACTGGCTCGCCTACAGCACTCTGATGAGGTGCGGGTACCAGACGGACTTCACGATGGTCCGGATGCAGAAGGGCAAGCAGGAGGATTACGAGGACCCGACCCACCTCGTCCTCGACGACTGGCGCTGATGCCGCTGGCCGCGCTGGTGGCGAGCGTGGCCGCGCTGGCGCCGGCCGCGCCGTCGGCCGCGCACTCGCTCCTCCTCGGCGCCACCCCGGCCGCGAACTCCGTGGTCACCGCCTCGCCACCGACCGTGACGCTCCGGTTCAACAATCGCATCGAGAAGCGGCTCTCGCGTGTCCGGCTGGTCGACGAGCGCGGCGCGGTGGCCGCTGCGCTGATCGCGACGGGAGCGGGCGACGCCGCGGACAACGTCGTGGCCCAGGTGCCGCCCCTCGCCCCCGGTGTGTGGCGGGTCGAGTGGCAGGTGTTCTCGACGGACGGCCACGTCGTCAGCGGCGCCTACGCGTTCCGGCTGGCACCCTGAGCGATGGCCGGCTTCGCCGACATTCTCCTCCGCGGCCTGATCCTCGTCCTGGGCAGCCTGGCTCTCGGTGGCGTCGTGTGGCTGCGGATAGTGCTGCGCGCCGAGCCGCACGCCAAGCCCGACGGCCCGGCGGCGATCGCGCTCCGCGCGGTCGCGCTGGCCGCGGCCGGCGTCGCAGCCGCGCAGGCGCTGGTGCTCCTCGTCAGTCTCGGCGCCCTCGTCGCGCCTGACGGGGCGTGGCCGGTCGGCGACTTCTTCGCGACGACGTTCGCCCGCGCGGCGGCCGTCCGCGCCGCCTGGGCGGGCGCTGTCGCCGCGCTCGCCTGGGCGATGGCTGGCCGCGCGGCCGGCCGCCTGGCGTGGCTGGCGCTCGCCGTCGGCGCCGCGGTCCTCGTCGCCTCCTCCGCGGTGCTGAGCCACGCCATGGCGCGCGTCGACTCGCGGGCGGTGCTGGTGGGTCTGGACGCAGCACACCAGGTCGCGGCCGCCGTGTGGGTCGGGGGCCTCGCACACCTCACGCTCTACGCGGCCTGGCGTCGCCGCCACGCCGCCGCGCTGGCGACGTGGCCCGACGCGGCGTCGCGCGCTTCGGGACCGCTGCTGCGACGGTTCTCGAGCGTCGCGTTCTGGTCGATGGCGGTGATCGTGGCGGCGGGGCTGGGGCTCACGTGGCTCTACGTCGGCGACGCGGCGGCGTTCGTCGGCACCGCGTACGGGGTGATGATCGTCAGCAAGGTCATCCTCCTGCTGGCCGCCCTCTGCCTCGCGTACGTCAACATGCGCGCGGTGCGCGCCGCCGTTCGCGAGCCCGGCGTGCGGCTGTTCCGGTTCGTCGAGGTCGAGCTCGGGCTCGCGGTGACCATTCTGTTCGCGGCGGCGTCACTCACCTCGCTGCCGCCCGCCATCGACGTGACGACCGATCGTGCCTCCGTGGCCGAGGTGGCTGCTCGCTTCGTGCCTGCGCCGCCGCGGCTCACCAGCCCGCCGATCGCCGAGCTGCTGCACTCCGCCGACCCGCTGATGGGCCGTCAGCTCGAGCGCAAGCCCGTCGAGCGCGCGTGGTCGGAGTACAACCATCACTGGGCGGGGCTCTTCGTCGTCACCATGGGCGCGCTGGCGATGCTGGAGCGCCTCGGCGTGCGCGCGGCGCGCCACTGGCCGCTCGTCTTCCTCGGCCTGGCGACGTTCCTCTTCGTGCGCAACGACCCGCGCGCGTGGCCGCTCGGGCCCGCCGGCTTCTGGGAGAGTTTGACCCTGCCCGACGTCCTGCAGCACCGGACGTTCGTCCTCCTCGTGGTGGCGTTCGCCTTCTTCGAGTGGATGGTACGGACCGGACGCCTTCCGCAGCGGCCGTCGGCGTTCGTGTTCCCCGTGCTGTGCGCCGTCGGCGGCGGTCTGCTGCTGACCCATTCGCACGCGATGTTCAGCCTGAAGGACGAGTTCCTCACCGAGGTGACGCACGCGCCGCTCGGCGTCCTCGGCGCGTTCGCCGGCTGGGGCCGCTGGCTCGAGCTCCGGTTGCCGGAGGCCGGTCGCTGGCCGGGCTGGACCTGGCGCGCCTGCTTTGCCGGGGTCGGGCTGCTACTTCTCTTCTATCGGGAGGGCTGACGGCCCATAATGGCGACGATGATCGCCGGGCAGGCCACACGCGAGGGCACCGCCCGCTACGTCACGCGCTTCGCCAACCGGCTGCCTGCGGATCACTTTCGCGACTTCCACGGCGGCCTCCGCGTGGCCAGCCTCGGCATCGGCACCTATCTCGGGCGCGAGGACGACGCCACCGACCAGGCCTACGAGCGGGCCATCACCCGCGCGCTGGAGCGCGGGATCAATGTCATCGACACCGCGGTCAACTACCGGCACCAGCGCAGCGAGCGCGCCATCGGGCGCGCCTTGGCGGCCGGCATCGCGCGCCGCGCGTTCGCGCGCGACGAGATCCTCATCGCGACCAAGGGCGGCTTCATCCCGTTCGATCGCGACGTGCCGTCCGATCCGCGCGGCTATTTCAGCGACACGTACGTCCGCACCGGCATCGTCAAGCCGGGCGACATTGCGGGCGGCGCGCATTGCATGACCCCGCGCTACCTCGAGGACCAGATCGAGCGCAGCCGCCGGAACCTCGGCGTCGAGACGATCGACGTCTACTACCTGCACAACCCGGAGAGCGAGCTCGGCGAGCTCGACCGCGACGCGTTCATGACGCGGATGCATGAAGCGTTCACCGCGCTGGAGGAGGCCGCGCGCCGGGGGCGGATCGCCGTGTACGGGACGGCGACCTGGAACGGCTACCGTCAGGACCCGTCCGAGGCCGACTACCTATCGCTGGCGGATCTCACCACGCTTGCCCGGCGGATCGCCGGCGACGGTCATCACTTCCGCGTGATCCAGCTCCCGTACAACCTCGCCATGCCGGAGGCGTTCACCAAGGGCAACCAGCGCCTCGGCGACGCGCTGGTGCCGACGCTCGAGGCCGCGCGCAAGCTCGGCATCTACGTGACGGCGTCCGCCCCGATGTACCAGGGCAAGCTCGCGCAGAACCTGCCGCCGCTGATCGCCGAGCTGCTGCCCGGGCTCACCACCGATGCGCAGCGGGCGCTGCAGTTCGTGCGGTCCACGCCCGGGATCGGCACCGCGCTGGTGGGGATGAAATCGCTCGGACACGTCGATGAGAACACCGCGGTGGCGGCCGCACCGCCGGTGCCGTGGGAGCAGTTCCAGCGGCTGTTCACCGCCGCCTGACCTTGCGCACTCTCCGCCCCTCCGGTACCGTGTGCCCGTGATCACGCTCGAGCGCGAGCACGAGCGGGCGCTCGGCGTCCGGCCCAGCGTCTCGGCCGTGATCTTCGACCGACGCGGCCGCCTGCTGCTGCAGCAGCGCTCGGACGGCGGGCAGTGGGGGCTGCCTGGCGGCTCGGTGGAGATCGGCGAGTCGCTCACGACGGCAGTCGTGCGTGAGGTGCACGAGGAGACCGGTCTCACGGTGGCGCCGCGGCGCCTCGTCGGCGTGTACTCCGATCCCGCGCTGCAGGTGGTCCGCTACCCGAACGGCAACGTGTGGCATTACGTCAACGCCTGCTTCGAGTGCACGGTCCGCGGTGGCGAGCTGACGACCTGCGACGAGACTCTCGCGCTCGGCTGGTACGCGGCCGGGCGGCTTCCGCCCACCCTGCTGCCCAACCATCGCATCCGCATCCGCGACGCTCGCGCACGGCGCGTCGCCGCATTCGTCCGCTAAGGAGGCCGACCCGCTCATGCGACGGATTCATCACGTGGGAGTCGTGGTGAAGCGGCTCGCCGACGCCTACCGGTTCTATCGTGACGTGCTCGGCCTGCCGCTGCTCGTCGAGCGCGCGATTCCGGAGCAGGGCGTGCGGGCCGCGCTGCTGGCCGCCGGCGACACCGAGATCGAGCTGCTGGAGCCGCTCGCGCCCGACACCGGTGTCGGCCGCGTCCTCGCCGCGCGCGGCGAGGGGCTGCATCACCTGTGCTTCGAGACGCCAGACGTCGCCAAGTCGCTGGCGGCGCTGAAGCAGAAAAACGCGGAGCTCATCGACCAGGTGCCGCGCGCAGGCCTCGCCGGGCAGATCGCGTTCCTGCATCCGCGCACGTGCGCGGGGGTGCTCGTCGAGCTCGCGACGCCGCCGCCGGGAGAGACGGCCGCCGGCCACGCCTCGCCGCTCGGACTCAAGCGGCTCGTCATCGGCGCCAGCGACGTCAAGCAGACGGCCGACCGCTTCCGCGCACTCTTCGGCCTCTCGGAGATGGCGATGAACGGTGGCCCGCGGACGATGCTCGCCGTCGGCCACGGCGCGCTGCTCGTGGTCCCGGCGGCGGAAGTCGGCGGCACCGAGGGCATGGTCGCGCTCTCGCTGGTCGCCGAGGACTTCTTCGCGCTCACGGCCGCCCTCCGGCGCGCCGGCACGCCGCGCCTCGACGGCACCGGAGAGGTCACCGTGGAGCCGACCGGCAGCCACGGCGTCCACCTGCACATCAGCCGCTACAATTTTCCGTGATGCGGAGGGGCCGCGGCTGGCCCCCTCCGATGTCGATCAAAAGGCCTCTGGCTCGGCGCCGATGCGGTCGAGGTCCGCGCGCGTGTAGGAGCCGAGCGAGCGGAAGTCGAGGTCCGTGTAGTTCTTGATCCAGCGCATGGCGATCTTGACCGACTTGCGGTAGCGCGCCTGCGTGGCCGCATCCTTCGGACGGCGGCCCAGGATGTCCTCGACTTCTTCCTGCAGCAGCCGCTTCACGAGCGGGAGGTCGTGCGTGGCCGAGGGACCCTCCGTCGTCGTCGCGCGATGGCGCACGCGCTGCGCGATCTGCGCGACCGACATGCGGCCGGTGGCCAGGTCCTCCATCAGCGCGGGGTGAACGCCCGGCTTGCCTTCCAGGCTGTCGATGCCCTTGGCGCCGCGGCCGTTCAGCCAGCCTTCGACGTACTCGATCAGCATGCGCGCGTTGCGACGCGTGCCCTCGATCGTGATGGGGCCGGCCGGCACCTCGATCCTCACGGGATAGCGGTCGGGATCCGCCATCTCCCGGGTCGGCTTCCAGCCGGAGCGGATCAGCGTGCGGAACGGATCGGCGGCCGTCTTCATGTGGAAGATGTGGGCAACCCAGCCGCGCAGGAAGCCCTGCGCCGCCTCCCACTCCTTGTCCTTGCGGATGGCCTCGGCCGCGACGCGGTTGACCTCGGGATCGCTGCTCGGCAGCGCCGTCGCCATGCCGCCGATGGGGACGGCGCCGTGCTTCAGGCAGATGGCCACCAGGCGGCGGAAGATATCGGCGAGGAAGGGCGTGGTCTTGATGTCGACGCCGAAGCGATCGGGCCAGACCGACTTCG
Source organism: Candidatus Methylomirabilota bacterium (assembly GCA_036265915.1). Lineage (GTDB taxonomy): Bacteria > Methylomirabilota > Methylomirabilia > Rokubacteriales > CSP1-6 > AR12. The sequence continues at coordinate 7,820 of DATAOC010000084.1, forward strand.
GGTCCGTCATCACGTACTCGAAGATCGATGCCTTCAGGTCCCAGCGGGCCGCGTTCAGCCCCGCCGCATACGGCCCGAGCGCGTGGAGCATCTCCTCCATCTGGTACACGCACGGCAGCGACTCGACCAGGATGATCGCGCGAATGGTGGCGCGCGAGAGCACGGGCAACTGGGCGCGGGCGGCATCGAACAGCTCGCGATAGAAGCCCGCCTCCTCGGCCGTCTCGAGCTTCGGCAGGTAGAAGTAGATGCCCTGGCCGCGGTCGGCCTGCGCGCGGCCGGCGTAGAACAGCGTGAGCGCGGTACCGAGGATCGCCGCGTTCACCGGCGTGCCGTCCACGCGGACGTCCGGCTCGTCGAGGTGCAGGCCGCGCTCGCGATGCATGAAGAACGGGAGCTCGCCGGGCGCGATCCGGTACGCCTTGCCACGCTCGGTGTCCTCGAAGGACAGCTCGCGGTTCACGGCCGCCAGGCGATTGTGCGCGGCCCGCACGGTATCGATCAGCCGATGGCCGCCCGAGTCCTCGTCGTCGTCGAGATCGCCCTCGGCGCGCTCGCCCTCCGGACCGGGATTGAGCGCGTTGATGAACATGGAGGTGATGGAGCAGGGGCCGGAGATCTCGATGCCAGGCTTTCGGAGGTCGTCGGGGACCGGCGGCACCTTCCAGTCGCCGGTGGCCGCGCTCGATGGTCGCGGCGCCGGCGGCTTGCCGTGCTTCAGCGCGTCCTCGAGCAGCCGCGCGCGGGCGGCGCGCAGCGCGAGCGCACGCGCGTGCAGACGGTCGTGCAGCGCCGTCAGCAGATCGTTGAAGGCCGGCGTGAACAGCGCGGCCGCGCCCTCCACCGGCTCGAACTGCACCCGGGATGTCGGCGTCATGGAATGCGGATCTCCTCGGCGGCGGCGTTGAAAGCCCGCCCGTTTTCGCATGACCGCGGAGCGGCTGTCAATGGCAGAATGGCTCACCGATGCGTACCGAAGCCGCGTTGATCGCGTGAGCGGCGGCCGCCGGTTCCGCGGCCTCGGCAAGGGGCGGAAGACACGCCGGGTGCTCGCGCACGGCGGCGCCGGCCCCGCGGCGCGGCTCAATCGCACGCTCGGCGAATGGCCGGGCGTGCGCATCACCCCGATGTTCGGGCGGTGGGGCTACTTCGCCGGCGCGCGGCTCTTTGCCTGCTTTCCGCTCCGCGAGAAGGATCGCGACCTGTGGATCCACCTCTCACCGGCGGATCAGGCGCGGGCGCTGCGCGAAACCGGCGTGCGGCCGCATCGGCGGTTCGCCGCGCGCGGCTGGATCGAGCTCGACGTGGAGACGGCGACCGACGTGCCGCGTGCGCTGCGTTGGCTGCGGCGCGCGCACGAGGCGGGGAGCAGCGATGACGACGCGTGAGCGAGCGCTCGGGAGCGCCTGACGTGGGGGACGTGCTCGCGCTGGCCGAGCGGTTCTGGCGGGGCGAGGTCAGGGGCGCCGACCTCGTGCGCGCGACGGGCGTGACGGAGGAGATCGCCCCCGGCGTGCTGTTCGCGCACGCATTCGCGAACGTCACCGCGCTGCGCACCGCGGCCGGGCTCGTGCTGATCGACACCGGCAACTTTCGCGCGCGCGACAAGACGTTCGCGACCGTGCGCGACTGGGAGCCGGCGCCGCTCGCGGCGGCCGTCTACACGCACGGCCATGTCGACCACGTGTGCGGCCTGCCGCCGTTCCTCGCCGAGGCGACGGCGCGCGGCTGGCCGCGACCGCGGATCGTCGGGCATCGCGCGGTGGCGGCGCGCTTCGACCGCTATCGCGCCACCGCGCCGTACAACGCGCTGATCAACGCGCGCCAGTTCTCCATTCCGCCGGCGTGGCCCACCGACTACGACTATCCCGACACGGTGTACGACGCGACCCATCGCATGACCGTGGGCGAGGTCACGCTCGAGCTGACGCACGCGCGTGGCGAGACCGACGATCACACGTGGCTGTGGTGGCCGGCGCGCCGCATGCTCTTCACGGGCGACCTGTTCTTCTGGGTGGCGCCGAACGCCGGCAACCCGCAAAAGGTGCAGCGCTACGCGGCGGAGTGGGCGGTGGCGCTGCGCGCCATGGCCGCGCGCGGCGCCGACACGCTGGTTCCCGGGCACGGGGCGCCGATTTTCGGGGCGGACCGCATCCGCACCGCGCTCACCGAGACCGCCGAGTGGCTGGAGGCGCTCGTGCACGAGACGGTGGCGCGCATGAACGCGGGCGCCACCCTCGAGCAGATCGTGGCCGAGGTGCGGCCGCCGGCACGGCTGGCGGACCGGCCGTACCTGCAACCGGTCTACGACGAGCCGGAGTTCGTCGTGCGCAACGTGTGGCGGCTCTACGGCGGCTGGTGGGACGGGATCGCGAGCCACCTCAAGCCGGCGTCCCAGGGCGCGCTGGCCGCGGAGGTGGCCGCCCTCGCGGGCGGTGTCGATGCGCTCGTCGCCCGTGCCCGCGCGTTGCGTGACGCCGGTGACCTCGCGCTGGCCAGTCACCTGATCGACTGGGCGGTGGCGGTGGCCCCGGCGGACGCGGCCGCGCACGCCGTGCGCGCGGCCGTCTACGAGGCGCGAGCGGCGGCAGCGCCGGCGCTCATGACGCGCGGGATCTTCGCCGCCGCCGCGCGCGATTCGCGCGCCGGCGGCGGCTAGGATGCGATCGGCGCCAGCTCCGGCGGTGGGCCGTCCGCGCGCGCCCGGCGCTCGATCTCGGGGATGTTGACGAGCGGCAGGAGCAGGTACGTGACGCCGGTCATGATGGCCGAGATCAGCACGAGCGGCGTGTACCCGATGACGTCGAACAGGTAGCCGCCGGTGACCTGCGAGCCCTGCACGCCGAGGTTGTAGACGGACATCAGCAGTGCGAAGAACGTCCCCTCGGCGTGCTTGGGACAGGCCTTGGCCGCCAGGTCGAGGAACGCGAGCTGCGTGATCATGCCGACGCCGCCGAACACGGTGTCGATGACGAGCGCCGACCGCCAGTCGTTGTAGAGGAGGTACGCGAGGGTGCCGATCACGCTCACGGCGATCGAGAACAGGATCAGCCGATGGAGCGAGGCGCGCCGCGAGAGCGGCGCGTAGACGGCGGCGCCGACGATGGCGGCCCCGGCCGTGAGCGAGCCGAGGAGACCGATGAACTGCTGGCTGAACTTCAGCGTGTCGGTCTGGTAGTAGAAGAGCGGGATGCCGATGGACGGGCTGAACGTCCAGAAGAAGATGAAGCCCGCCACCACCCAGAGATTTCGATCGCGCAGCGCGCGCTTGATGCCGGTCCACGCTTCCCGGAACTCCTCGCGCTGGGATTTCGCGGGCGGCTCGTGGATGAAGGCGGCGCCCATCACCAGCGCGATGAACGGGAAGCAGGCGGCCACCAGGAAGGCGCCGCCGAGATTGCGGCGCTCGGCGAGGTAGCCGCCGACGAGGCCGACGAGAATGGTGGCGCCGTTGATGGCCGCCCACTGCACCGACTGGAAGGCGCCGGTCAGGCGCAGCGGCTTGCCGTTCTCGACCATCATCGCGTCGGTCAGCACGTCGGTGAAGGCGAAGCCGAGCCCCATGACCGTCAGGAGCGCGGCGAGGGCGCCGTACGTCGGCGTCGCGGCGGCCAGGCCGAGACACGCGGCCGTCGCCAGCGCGCAGGTGATGACGAAGTAGCTCTTGCGACGCCGGCCGAACAGCGGGAACGCGTCGGACACGATGCCGTAGAGCGGCTTGATGACCCACGGCACCAGCGTGATCGTCCCGAACGCGCCGACCTGCGAAGCCGACAATCCCAGCCGCTCCTTGAGGGTCAGGGTCAGGACCTGGTCGGCCACGTGGTACATGCCCTGCGAGAAGTACACGACGGCGAACAGGACGGCGAGCCGGGCGGCGGCCGGCGTCTTGAACGGATTGTTGCGCGCGACGAGGCCCCGCATCCGCGGCCATCATAGTCTAAGATCGCTGTGATGCACTCCGTGTGTCCGCACGACTGTCCGTCCTGCTGCAGCCTGGACGTCACCGTGACCGACGGGCGCATCGCGGCGGTGACCGGGACGGCCGGCCATCCGTTCACGCAGGGCGTGATCTGCGGCAAGGTTCGCGAGTACGCCGAGCGCGTGCACTCGCCGCTCCGTGTGCTCACCCCGCTGCGTCGCAGTGGTCCCAAGGGCGCCGGGCGCTTCGTGCCGGTGACGTGGGAGGCCGCGGTGGCGGACATCGCGGCCCGCTGGCGAGCGATCGTCGCCGAGCATGGCGGCGAGGCGATCCTGCCGTACTCCTACGCCGGCTCCATGGGCCAGGTGCAGTTCTGGGCCGGCCACCCGCTGTTCCACGCCCTCGGCGCCAGCCGCCTCGACCGCACGATCTGCGTGACGACGGCGTACGCCGGCTGGCGCGCCACCGTCGGGCAGGTGACGGGCAACGACTCCGAGCAGATGGTGGGCGCCGACCTCGTCGTCCTGTGGGGCGTGAACGCCGCGTACTCGACGATCAACGTCATGACGCTCGTCAAGCAGGCGCGCGCGCGCGGCGCGTACGTCGTCGTCATCGATCCGTACCGCACGGCCACCGCGCTGCAGGCCGACGAGCACCTGATGGTCCGCCCGGGCACGGACGGCGCGCTCGCGCTGGCCGTGATGCACGTGCTGGTCACCGAGGGCCTGATCGATCGCGACTACGTCGAGCGCGCCACCCTCGGCTTCGCCGACCTGGCCGAGCACGTGAAAGGCTATGCCCCGGAGCAGGTGGCCGGCGTGACCGGGTTGCCGGCGGAGACGATCGTTCGCTTCGCACGGCGCTACGGCGGCACGCGTGCGGCGTTCATCCGGGTCGGCATCGGACTGTCCCGCCACGACAACGGCGGCATGACGTGCCGGACGGTCGCGTGCCTGCCCGCGCTCACCGGCGCCTATGCCCATCCTCACGGCGGCGCGCTGCTGTCATCCGGTGGCGCGTTCGAGCTGGACCTCACGGCGTTCGAGCGGCCGGACCTCATGCCCGCGCCGACGCGCGTGATCAACATGATCAAGCTCGGCCGCGCGCTGACCGACGCCGCCCTGGCGCCGCCGGTGAAGGCGCTCTACGTCTACAGCTCCAATCCCGCCGCCGTGTGTCCGCAGCAGGAGCTCGTGCTGCGCGGTCTGGCCCGCGAAGATCTGTTCACGGTGGTGCACGAGCAGGTGCTCACCGACACGACGCACTATGCGGACTACGTCCTGCCCGCGACGACGTCGATGGAGCACCTCGATGTCTATCGGTCGTTCGGGCAGTTCTATCTGCAGCTCGCGGAGCCGGTCATTGCGCCGGTCGGCGAGGCGCGGTCGAACTGGGACGTCTGCGGCGCGCTCGCGAAGGCGCTCGATCTCACGCAGGCGGCCACACACTACGCGCGCGGTCCCGAGGCCGCCGTCCGCACGGCGCTGGCGAACGGTGGCCCGTCCGTGCGGCCGGTCACGTGGGAGCGGTTGCGCGCGGAGAAATCGGTGCGGCTGGCGCTGCCGCGCCCGTACCTGCCGTTCGCGAACGGGGCACCGACTCCCTCGGGCAAGGTCGAATTCGTGTCGGCCGACCTGGCGCGGCAGGGGCTGCCCGCGCTGCCGACGTGGACGCCGCTCGCCGAAGGTCCGCAGCGCGGCGACGTTGCACGCTATCCGCTGCAGTGCATCGTCCCGCCCAACCGGTTCTTCCTGAACTCGTCCTTCAGCCAGTCGGAGCGGCTCAGGCGCCGACAGGGGACGCCGACGGTCATGCTGGCCGCGGACGACGCCGCCGCGCGCGGCATCGCGGACGGCGACACCGTCGCCGTGGAGAGCGCACGCGGGGCCGCGCGCTTCACCGCGCGCGTCACCGACGCCACGCGCCCCGGCGTGGTGGTCGTCGAGGGGATCTGGTGGCACCGCTTCCACCCGGGCGGTCGCGGCGTGAACGTCCTCACCGACGATCGCACCGCCGACATGGGCGGCGGACCGACCTTCCACTCCAACCTGGTCGAGGTCTCGCGCGCGTAGAGGCGGGCGCTATCCGGGCATGGCGGTGACGGCGGTCTCGCGGACGTCGGCGGTGGCCGGCCGGCGCGTCGGCCGACCGCCGAACAGCCGCAGCAGGACGGGCAGCACGACGAGCGCGGCCACCAGCGAGGCGGTCGTGCCGAGGGTGAGGAGCAGGCCGAGACCGTAGATGCCCCGGTGGGCCGCGAGCATCAGGCTGCCGTAGCCGGCGATGGTCGAGAGTCCGTTCACGAAGACCGCCATCATGGTCGAGCGCGCGATGAGGGGCCCGCCGCCATGCTCGCGATCTTCGATGAACCGCAGCACGATGTTGACGCCGAACTCCGCGGCGGCGCCCAGGATGAGCGGGATGCCGAACACGTTGCCGAGGTTCAGCTTGACGTCGAAGACGTACATCAGCCCGGCCGTCCACATCATCCCGAGCGCCAGCGGCAGCAGCGCGAGCACGGTCTCGCGCACCCGGCGCAGCGTCAGCATGGTCAGGCCGGCCACCAGCACGACCGCATAGAGCGTGCCCTGCTTGTAGCCGCGCTCCATCAGTCGGATCGCCTCGTACGTGATGACCGGGGTGCCGGTGATGTCGGGGTCGACCTGGCGCAGCTCGCGAACGAAGCGCTCGGCGCCGTCACGGTCCCAGATGTTCACCGCCGGGTGGATCTGCAGCAGGAAGTGCCCGCGATCGCTGATGAACTTTCGCTTGATCTCGGGCGGCACGTCGGCGAGACCGACCGGCCGCGGGTTCACGTTGGCCTGCAGGCGCTGGAACGACGTGACGAAGTCGCGGTACACCTGCCGCTGGAGCAGCGTGAGGGACGGCTCGCTGGTGCTGCGATCGGTCGTCCGTAACTTCTCGAGCAGCTGGTCGATGTCGTCACGGAGGCTCACGAGCCGTCGTTGGGTATCGCCGGGCGGTGCCTCGCCGGCCGCGATGTCGAAGCGCCGTCGAAGTGTCTCGAGCGAGCCGATCAGCCGGTCGATGTCGACGGCGCGCGGCCGGCTCACGCGGACGGGCGCCACGATCGGGGCGAAGTCGGCGATGATCTTGCGCTTCGCTTCCTGATCGTCGGGAATGAGCAACAGGGCGGAGTCCACCTCGGACACCGTGTCGAGCTTGCGGAACGCGGCCTGCTTGCGGCGGAGCTCGTCGAGCGTGTTGGCACTCGACAGCGCCGCGAAGCCGGAGCGCCCCGAGGTGGCGAGGATGCGCTTCTCCCACGTCACTGACTCGGTCCCCTTGGCCTGGAGATTGAGGAGGTTGTAGTCGAACTGCACCCAGCCGAAGCCGAACACCGAGACCGCGGCCAGCACGGCCGCCGTGCCGAGCACGATCTTGGGATGCGCGGTGATGTGCTCGACGAACGGCACGTGCATGCGCTCGAGGCGAATCGCGCGCGGGATCGACACCGACGGCCGCGCGGCGTGGCGGCGGTCGACGAGAACGATCACGGCCGGGAACAGGAACATCATGGCCACCCACGCCAGCAGCAGCGCGGTGCCGGAGATGAAGCCGAGCTCCTGGAGGCCGCGGAAGTCGGTCAGCATGAGCACGTAGAAGGTGGCGGCGGCGCTGATGGCGGCCAGCAGCATGCCGGGGCCGCTACGGGCGGCGGTGATCTCGATCGCCTCGCGCAGATTGCGGCCGAGGAAGATCTCCTCCTCGTACCGGAAGAGATAGTAGATCCCGTAGTCGATCCCGATGCCGATGACGATCGAGATGAACATCACCGAGAACAGCGAGAGATGCCCGATGACGAGGGTGGCCACGCCGAGCGACCAGGCCATGCTCATGCTGAGGACGAGGAGCATGAGCAGCGGCTTGCCGACGCGCATGAACGCCAGCAGCAGGAGCACCAGCGTGAGACCGAAGGCGAGCACGCCGGCGCGCTCGCTGTCGCGGAAGGCGGCCACCATCTCGTCGTTGGCCAGCGCCGGCTTGCCGGTCACCCCGACCTCCACCTCCGGGAACTCGCTCTTCAGCGACGCGACGGTCGCGCGCACGCCGTCGATGGCGTCGCGGTCGCCGGTGAAGGAGCTGTGCTGGGTCGTCTTCGGATCGGCCAGGATGAACAGCAGCTGCTGGTTGTCCGACAGGAAGTATCCGGCGCCGGCGGTGTCCTCGCCGCCGACCGAGAACAGGCCGCCCCAGGGCGACTTGTACGGCGCCGGCCGGTCGATGCGCGTCGAGATCTGGCTCACGACGTCGTTGACGAAGCGCAGGTCGAGGGCGCCCTTCGAGGGACCGCGATCCGACGACAGGCCGAGATCGAGCAGTCCGGTCACGAACTCCTGTGCGATGGAGGTGGCGATGCCGTCCACCAGCTGGTCGAGCGTCGGCCGCTCCGCGAACTTCTCCATGAAGTCCTGGTAGTCGAAGATCCGCTCGCGAATCTCGGCCAGGCGCTCCGTCGAGAGATAGAGGAGGGCGCGGCCCTCGAACTGCTTGGGGTCGATGCGGTACGCGATGCGGTTGAGCGGCACCTGGTTGGCGTGCAGCTCGCGCACGAGGCGGTTCGCGTAGATGGTCGCCTCGGGCAGTGACGGGGCATGCACGACGATCACCAGATCGTCGAGCTCGCCGAACTCCTTGTCGTACTCGACGTAGCGGTGGATGTACGGCGCGTTCTGGGGGAGGAGAGCGCGCGTGGAGGTCGCGAAGGTGAGGGTGGTGCCCGCGTACACGAGCGAGACGGCGGTGAGCGTGACGGCGACGACCAGCGTGAGGATGGGGCGGGCGCACACCGCCCCGACGAGACGGCGTAGGAGCCGTCCGGTGCGCGAGGTGGCCAACTACTCGTCGCCGGTGATGAAGCGCTCGAGGCGCTGGCGCGCCGTGTCGTCGGGCCACTGCTCGGGCGGTGACTTCATCAGATAGGCCGACGGCGCCCGCAGCGCGCCCTTGACGCCGCGGTCGAGGGCGATCTTGCAGCAGCGGATGGCGTCGATGACGACGCCGGCCGAGTTCGGCGAGTCCCAGACCTCGAGCTTGAGCTCGACGTTGATCGGCTGATCGCCGAACCCGCGCCCCTCGAGGCGGATGTGCGCCCACTTGCGATCCTCGAGCCACGGCACGTAGTCGCTGGGCCCGATGTGCACGGCCTCCGCGGGCAGTTCGTGGCCGAGCTGCGAGCGGACGGCGTCGGTCTTCGAGATCTTCTTGGAGACGAGGCGGTCGCGCTCGAGCATGTTGTAGAAGTCCGTGTTGCCGCCGAAGTTCAGCTGGCTCGTGCGCTCGAGGCGCACGCCACGGTCCATGAAGAGCCGGGTCAGCACGCGGTGCACGATGGTGGCTCCGACCTGCGACTTCACGTCGTCTCCGACCACCGGCAGGCCGCGGTCCTCGAAGCGCCGGCGCCAGTACGCCTCCCGGGCGATGAAGACCGGGATACAGTTCACGAACGCGCAGCCGGCGTCGAGGATCTGCTCGACGTACCACTTGGTCGCCATCTCGCTGCCCACCGGCAGGTAGTTGACGACGACGTCGGTCTTCGTCTCCTTGAGGATCTGGGCGATGTCGGCGGTGGAGCCCGGCGCCTTCCGGATCATCTGCGACAGATAGGTGCCGAGCCCGTCATGGGTCATCCCGCGCTGAACGGGCACGCCGAGCGCCGGCACCTCGGCGAACTTCACCGTGTTGTTGGGCGCCTGCACGATGGCCTCGGACAGATCGCGGCCGACCTTGCGCTCGTCGATGTCGAAGGCGGCGGAGAACTCGATGTCGCCGACGTGATAGCCGCCGAGCCGCGCGTGCATGAGCCCGGGAATGAACGCGTCGTCGGGCGCGTGGCGGTAGTACTGGACGCCTTGCACGAGGGACGACGCGCAGTTGCCGACGCCGATGATCGCGACTCGAACAGATCCCACGAGAGCCTCCTCAGCCCCGACGATGCCGACGAAAACGTGGCGCCGCACCGGCGCGGTACGCGATGGGCTGAGTGTAGCACACCGTGTATGATGCCGAGGACGACCGAACGCAGAGAGGAGCGCCGTGTGAGCGACGTGGCGACGACGAGCGCCGTGGCAGCCGAGGTGGCGCGCGCGCTGGAGAGCCTGGACCTCGAGCAGGCGCGGGCGACGTACTGGGCCCAGAACGAGCTCATGGTGCTCGAGCGCTGGCTCCCGGCCGCGCTGGTGGCGCGCATGGTGGCCGAGGTCGACCGCGTGCGGCCGCAGATCCACCGCAACTACATTCCGCGCCACAAGAAGGGCGGCAGCGTGAGCTACTACACGCTGGTGGAGCAGGCGCCCACGATCCTGGCGCTCTATCGTGCCCCGGCCTTCATCGGCTTCCTGTCGGCGCTCACCGGCCGCGCCCTGCAGCCGTGTCCGGAGTCCGATCCGCACTCGTGCGCGCTCTATTTCTACACCGAGCCCGGCGATCACATCGGGTTTCACTTCGACACCTCGTACTACAAGGGCGCGCGCTACACGGTGCTGGTCGGGCTCGTCGAGCGCTCGTCGAGCCGGCTCGTGTGCCAGCTGTTCAAGGACGACCCCGGCGGCCGCCCGGTGGTCGAGCTGGCGCTGGCCACGCATCCCGGCACGCTCGTGGCCTTCAACGGCGACCGGCTGTGGCACTCGATCACACCGCTCGGGGAAGGCGAGGAACGCGTCAGTCTCACCCTCGAGTACGTGACCGATCCCTCGATGCACCCCGTCAAGCGGCTGTTCTCGAATCTGAAGGACGCCTTCGCGTACTTCGGACTGCGCGCCGTGTTCCGCCCGCCCGCGCGGCCGGCCGCGCGCTGAGACGCTAGCGCGCGCGGCCGCCGCGCGCGAGCCAGGCGCGGCGGAGCGTGTACGCTCCGCGCGCGACCCAGTACGCGTGGGCGCCGAGCGCGACCACGATCATCAGCCACGGCAGCGCCGCCGGCGCCAGCGCGCGGCCGACGATGAACAGCACGAGCATCGCGTAGAAGCCATCCCGCGAGCCGAGGTCCTGCAGGAAGGAGCCGACGGTGTCGTCATCGCTCGTCACCGGCCACAGCTTCGCGACGGCCGCGCTGCCGACGAAGCCAACCGCGCTGGCGATGCCGAGGCCGGCGCCGGATCCGGTGAGGGTCTGGGTGGTGACTCCGAGCGCCATCACCACCGCGGCGTGGACGACCGTGTCGACCACGATGTCGAGCCACTCGCCGAGCGCGGACTCGGCGAGCCGCAGGCGCGCGACCTCGCCGTCCGCGTGGTCCAGCACGACGGCGGCCACGTACATCAGCAGGCCGAGCACCGCCCGCGTCGTCCCGCCGTTCCAGAAGCAGACGGCCGCGCCGAGCCCGACCGCGAGGCTCGCGAGGCTGATCTGGTTCGGTGTGACGCCGAGCGCGATGGCCGCGCGCGTCACGTGGCGAGACAGCCGGCGATGCAGGGCGCGGTCGAGCTGCGTGTCGATCGGGCTGCCCAGCGTCCTGAACAGCGCGTTCTCGGCGACCGCGGCCGAGCGGGCGTCCCGCACCCGCACGTACCACGCCTCCGGCGCCACGCTCTGGACGTCAGCCGATTTCAGCAGCCGCGCGAGGGAGTCGGCCAGCGGCGCGCCGCGGCGTAGCGGCTCCGCGAGCGCCGTGCTCGTGGCGGCGTCGACGCCGAGCAGCGGCGCGCCGTCATGCACCGAGGGCGCCAGAACCGCCGCCGGCGACGCGGCGAGGATGGCCGCGGCTCCAGGCGCGCCGGCGAGCGCGGCGGCCGGCACGAGCAGGGTCGGGGCCGCGTCGAGCGTCCCGGCATCGAGCCAGACGGTGGCGGCGCTGGCGCGCCGCGAGCCGGCAATCGCCGGCTCGAGCTCGGTGCCGCGGAAGACGCGGGGCACGCCAATCCGGGAGACGCCGGCCCGCAGGGCGGCGAGCAGCGCGTGGAACGCCACGGGTCGGCCGGCCACGGAGCGCAGCGCGGCGTCGAGGTCGTCGGCGGTGGCGAGGTAGAGGGCGGCCTGCCGGATCACGCGCCGTCCAGCCGGACGACGTGCGGCAGCACGTCGCTCTCGGCGCGGCGCAGATCCTCGGCGAAGTCGATCTCCGTCCACGGCAGACCGGTGATGTCGACCGAGCCGACGTGATGGGCGCCGACCAGCATGTGGAAGGCGTCCTCGTACTCGCTCATCCCCTGGCTCTCTTCGATGACCCGCTCGAGATACTTCACGAGCTGGGGCCCGGCCTCGACGCCGCACTTGAAGAAGCCGACACCCTCGCCCACGGCGTCCCATGACTCGGGGACCACTTTCTTGCCGAGGGCGATGACCCGCGGGCCGCGCGTGTAGAGCTTGACCTCCTCACCGGTATCGGCGAAGCCGCGGTCGAGCAGGAGCGCGCTGGGTGCCGGCGCCGCCAGCAGCCGGCGCAGCATGTCGACGGGGAAGAGGACATCGGCATCCATGATCAGCGCCGGCTCGCGCAGGTACGCACGCGCCGCGTACAGCGACAGCACGGAGCCGCGGGTGTACTCGGGGTTGTGGACGTAGTCGACGGCCATGCGGCCGACGCGGTCACCCGCCAGCGCGCGCACCTGGTCGGCGCAGTGACCGACGACGAGGATCGTGCGCCGGATGCCGACGGCAGCGAGGGCGTCGAGCATGCGCGCCAGCACCGGCCGGCCACCCACGCGCAGCAGCGCCTTGTGGGTGTTGTCGGTGAGCGGCGCCAGCCGCCGCGCCACGCCGGCGACGAGAACGATGGCGTTCACGCCCGACCGTCAGCCGTGATGGGAGAGCTCGGCCGACCGCAGCTCTTCGTTGCGGGTCTTCATCTTCTTCACGAGGTCCTGGTACGACGACGTCTGGATGATCTTGTTGAACTGTGTCCGGTAATTCGACACCAGGCTCACGCCTTCGATCACCACGTCGTAGACCAGCCATCGATCGCCCTTGCGCAGCATCCGGTAGTCGATGGGGACCTCGCCGCCGCTCTTCGTCAACAGCTTGCTCTGCACGATGGCGGTGTCGCCCTCGATGCGGTCGCCGACGTACTGGATCTTCTCGCCGCCATAGAGCTCGATCTTGGAGATGTACGAGCGCTCGAGGAGATCGCCGAACAGCTTGGTGAACTCGTCACGCTCCTGTGGCGTCCGCGCCGCCCAGTGGCGGCCGAGCGAGCGCTTCGCGGTCTCGCCGAAGTCGAAGATGTCCTCGGCCACCTTGCGGACGGCGACACGGCGCTCGTTGGCCTTGTCCGGCGCCTTCAGCGCCGGATCATCGAGCAGCTTGAGCACGCGGTCGACCTGCATCCGCAGCTGATCCGTCGGAACTCCCGCGAGCGCCTGCCGCGTGGCGGCGAGGAGGACGAGCAGCGTGCACGCGAGCGCGGTGCGGAGCAGCGGCCTCATGTCGAACCTCCTAGACCTTGCCGAAGATGTATTTCGACAGCAGCTCCTCGAAGTCAACCGGCGCCTCGACCTCGCGGATCCGACCGCCGGGCGGGATCAGCTTGTCGGAGCCGCCCGGGCTGACCCGCACGTATTTCTCGCCGATCAGGCCCTTGGTCTTGATCGACGCGATGGCGTCTTCCTGCAGCTTCACGCCCTGGTTCACGCGGAGCGTGACCCGCGCCTGGTAATCGGCCAGCCCGATCTTTTCGACCCGGCCGATCTCCACGCCCGCGATCTCCACCGAGGAGCCCGACTTCAGCCCGCCGACGGACGGGAAGTCGACGGTGACGAGATACCCGCCGCCGCCGAACAAGGAGACCTTCCCGAGTTTAATGGAAAGGTATCCGAGCGCCAAGATACCGAGCACCAGGAAGAGCCCCACCGCGATGTTGACGCGCGTTCGCTCCATCAACGATCCCCCTCGATCACTGCGCGGCCTCCGGCTCGCCGCGAATGAACTGGCGCACGACGCGATTGTCCGACGCCTGGATGGCCGCCGGCGCTCCGGCCTCCACGATGCGCCCCTGGTAGAGCATGGCCACGAGGTCGGCGATCTCGAAGATCTCGGGGATCTCGTGGCTCACCATGACGGCGGTGAAGCGGTGACGCCGGTGCAGGTCGACGATGAGCTGGTGGATCGTGTTCACCAGCACGGGATCGAGACCGGTGGTCGGCTCGTCGAAGAAGACGATCTCGGGCTCGGTCACCAGCGCGCGCGCGATGGCGACGCGCTTGCGCATGCCGCCCGAGACCTCGGCCGGGTACTTCGGCCCGACGCCTTCCAGGCCCACCTGGGCCAGCGCCGCGTCCACGCGCTTGGCGATCTCCGGGCGCGGCAGCCGCAGCTTTTCGCGGAGCGGGAACGCGATGTTCTCGCCGCACGTCATCGAGTCGAAGAGCGCGCCGCCCTGGAACACCACCCCGTAGCGACGGCGCACGTCGTCGAGGGCGCGGCCGCCGAGCCGCGCGACATCGACGCCGTCGACGACGATGCGGCCGGCATCGGGACGCACGAGGCCGACCAGATGTCGAAGCAGCACCGACTTGCCGCCACCGCTGCGGCCGATGATGATCGTGATCGACCCCGTCGGCACCTCGAGGTCGATGCCACGCAGGACCTGGTTGCTGCCGAACGCCTTGCGCAGCCCCTCCACGCGGATCACGGCAGCACCGTGCCGAGGAAGTAGTCCCAGACGAGGATCAGCACCGAGGACATCACGACCGCCTGGGTGGTCGCGCGGGCCACGCCCTCGGCGCCGTGGCCGACGTGAAAGCCCTTGTACGTGCACACCCAGGTCACGATGATGCCGAAGGAGATCGACTTCCAGAAGCCGAGCAGGACGTCGCCCATGTCGACGAACGATTGCATCTCGCCGAAGTACGTTCCGGGCGACAGGCCGAGCAGCTCCACGCCGACCAGGTAGCCGCCGAAGATGCCGATCACGTCGAACAGCGCCGTCATGAGCGGGAAGGTGAGAATGCCCGCGAAGATCGACGGTGCCACGAGATAGCGCATCGGGTTCAGCGCCATGACCGTGAGCGCGTCGATCTGCTCGGTGATGCGCATGATGCCGATCTCGGCCGTGAGCGCCGAGCCGGCGCGGCCGGTGACCATGAGCGCGGCGAGCACCGGCCCGAGCTCCCGGATGATCGACAGCGCCACCGCGGGCCCGAGGAATGCCTCCGAGCCGAAGCGCGAGAGCACCAGGAAGATCTGCAGGCCCAGGACCATGCCGGTGAAGGCGCCCGTCAGCAGGATGATCAGCAGCGACCGGAAGCCGACGAAGTCGATGCGATCGACGATGGCCCACAGCTTCACGGGCGGCGTCACCATGATGGCGAGCGCGTCGCCGAGGAAGCTGCCGAAGCGCCCGAGCGAGGCGACGATCCCGATCGCCCAGCCGCCGAGAATGTCGAAGGGGCGCAGGAGAGGGGGAGCCGAGGACCCCGTCATTTCTTCTGAGCGCGCCGATAGACGCCGAGAGCCCAGAGCGGGAAGTACTTCGCATACAGGTTGTACTTCAGATAGAACACGCGCGGAAAGCCGGTGCCGTTCCAGAGCGGATCGTCCCAGGCGCCGTCCGGGCGCTGGGTGTGCAGCAGGTACTGGATGCCGCGCTCGACGGCGGGGCCGCTCGTCACGCCGGCGGCGAAGAGCCCCAGCAGCGCCCATGCCGTCTGGCTCGGCAGCGAGGCGCCGGCGCCGGCCAGCTCCGGCTTGACGTATGACTCGCACGTCTCGCCCCAGCCGCCGTCCTCGTTCTGGCTACGCTGCAGCCAGCGCACCGCGCGCTGCACGTACTCGTGCCGCGGGTCCACGCCGATGGCGCCGAGGCCGCGCAGCACGGACCAGGTGCCGTAGATGTAGTTCACGCCCCACCGGCCCCACCACGGACCGTCGTGGCGCTGCGTGTGGCGGATGAAGTGGATCGCGCGCTCCACCGCCTCCAGCTCGCGTGGATAGCCGAGGGTGCCGAGCAGCTCGAGCCCGCGGCCGGTGAGGTCCTCCGTCGACGGATCGAGGAGCGCGCCGTGATCGGCGAAGGGAATGTTGTTGAGGTAGATCCGGTCATTGTCGGCGTCGAACGATCCCCAGCCGCCGTCGGCGTTCTGCATGCCGAGGAACCAGCCGACGCCGCGCTCCTTGGCCAGCCGCGTGCGATCGGGATCGAGGCCATGGATCTTCTCGAGCGCCATGAGCACCATGGCCGTGTCGTCGAGATCCGGGTAGAAGTCGTTGTCGTACTGGAACGCCCAGCCGCCGGGCTGCACGTGCGGCCGCTTCACCTGCCAGTCACCGGGCACGAGCACCTGCTTGCTCAGCATCCATTCGCCGGCGCGAAGCAGCGCGGGGTGGTCGGCCGGCAGGCCGCTCTCGATCAGCGCGTTCGCCGCCAGCGAGGTGTCCCAGATGGGGGACGGGCACGGCTGGTAGTAGAGCTCGTTGCCGTCGTCCACGGCCAGCGCCTCGATCTCCTTCAGCTGACCCAGGATGAGCGGGTGGTCCTCGGGCAGCCCGAGCAGCCGCAAGGCCAGGATGGAGTTGGCCATGGCGGGGTAGATGCCACCGAGACCGCCCGGCACGGCCGTCCGCTCCTCGAGCCACGCGCGCGCGGCGTTGATGGCGCGCTTGCGCAGCGGCCGTGGCGAGAAGCGCTCCCAGATCTTCAGCCCGTCGTCGACGGCGATGAAGAACGACTTCCAGAAGAGGCCCCGCCACGTGAACGGCTCCGGTACGCGTGGGAAGCGCAGACTCGTCTGCTCGCGCGGAATCGGCCACAGCTCGTCGAGCGTGTGGTGAGCCGGCAGCCACTTGATCGGCTTGCGATCCATGATGATCAGCAGCGGCACGATCACCGTCCGCGACCAGTAGGAGACCTCGTAGATGTTGAACAGGAAGAACGGCGGCGGCAGCAGCATGATCTCGACCGGCATCGTCGGCACGCCGTTCCAGTCGTACTCGCCGAACAGGGCCAGCTGGATCTTGGTGAAGACGCTCGCGCGGGCCGGACCTCCCATGGCGAGGATGCGCTCGCGAGCCCGCGTCATCGTGGGATCGTCGACGGCGACGCCGGCCATCTTCATGGCGAAGTAGATCTTGATGGTGGCCGACAGGTCGGAGGCGCCACCCTCGAACAGGCTCCAGCCCCCGTCGGCGTTCTGCCGGCGCCGCAGGTAGCGGACCGCGCGCTCCTCGACCCCGAGGTCGACGCGATCGATGAAGTGCCGGAGCAACAGGACTTCTGCGGTGAGCGCCCGGTCGGCTTCGAGCTCGCCAACCCAGTGCCCGTCGGCGGCCTGGTGGGTGACGAGATAGTTCTGTGCGCGAGCAACCGCCTCGTCGAGAGCCGTCACGACGGCAAATGGTAGCATGTACAGCGTCTTACCGACACATGGACCTGCTACTCGGCACCCTGGTGCTCCGTCCGTACGTCTTTGCGTTCCTCCTCGCCTACGTCTCCATCGGCGCTGGCGACCTCGGATGGCGCCGCACGCTCGTGTTCGGCGCCTGGGTGTGGCCGATCGCGTGGCTCGCGGAGTTCTGCTCCACGCGGATCGGCGTGCCGTTCGGCTTTTACGCCTACACCGGCTCGACGCGCGGCCACGAGCTCTTCATCGCCGACGTGCCGCTCATGGACTCGCTGTCGTTCACGTTCCTCGCATACGCGGCGTTCTGCCTCGCGCGCCAGGCGCTCGGCCTCGGCGCGACCCGCGCGCGCGTCACGGTCCTGGGCGGCGCGCTGATGATGCTGCTCGACGTCGTCATCGACCCCGCCGCCGTACGCGGCGACCGATGGTTCCTCGGGCTGATCTTCCGGTATCCCGACGGCGGCGTCTATTTCGGGGTGCCGCTGAGTAACTTCCTGGGGTGGCTGGTCGTCGGCATGGTCGCTATCGGTGGCTATATATATTGGAGTGGGGGCCGGTCGGCGTCCCCGGGCGGGTTTGGCCGGAAAACGGCCGGTGGAGTGGCGTTATACTACGCAGTGATTGCGTTCAACCTTGCGGTGACGGCCTGGATCGGTGAGTGGACGCTGTTCGCCTGCGGCCTCGCGGTGCACGCCACGGCGGCCGGGCTGCTGGTGCTGATCCGACGCCGGCCGCTGGCCTGGGCGGACATGGAGAGTCAGAAGGCATGAGCGTTCCGGTGTCGCAGATGTGGACGGTCGCCACCTACGTCCTCAAGCAGAAGCTGAAGCGCCGCCGTCGCTATCCGCTGGTGCTCATGCTCGAGCCCCTTTTCCGCTGCAACCTCGCCTGCGCCGGCTGCGGCAAGATCCAGTATCCGGCCCACATCCTCAAGAAGCATTTGAGCGTCGAGCAATGCCTGGCCGCCGTCGACGAGTGCGGCGCGCCGATGGTGTCGATCCCGGGCGGCGAGCCGCTGATGTACCCGGACATCGGCCGTCTGGTGAAGGAGCTGGTCGCCCGACGGAAGTACGTCTATCTGTGCACGAACGCCATCCTGTTGAAGGAGAAGCTCGAGGCCGGGCTCTTCGAGCCGTCCAAGTACCTCTCCTTCAGCGTGCACATGGATGGCCTGCGGGAGGAGCATGACGAGGCGGTGTGCCGCGAGGGTGTGTTCGACGATGCCGTCGAGGGCATCCGCGAGGCGCTGCGGCGCGGTTTCCGGGTCACCACCAACACGACGCTGTTCGACGGCGCCTCGGCGATCCGGATGCAAATGTTCTTCGACGAGATGATGGACCTCGGCGTGGAGGGCATGATGCTCTCGCCGGGGTACAGCTACTCCAAGGCGCCGGATCAGGAGCACTTCCTGCGCCGACAGAAGACGCACGAGCTCTTCAGCAAGATCCTGTCGAATCCCAAGCGGCGCTGGAAGTTCAATCAGTCGCCGCTCTTCCTGCAGTTCCTCATGGGCAAGCACGACTTCGAATGCACGCCGTGGGGCAACCCGACGTACAACATGTTCGGCTGGCAGCGGCCCTGCTACCTGCTCCAGGAAGGCTACGCGCGATCGTTCAAGGAGCTGATGGAGACGACCCGCTGGGAGAATTACGGCCACAAGAGCGGAAACGAGAAATGCAAGGACTGCATGGTTCACTGCGGCTACGAGCCGACGGCCGTCAACTACACCTTCAGCTCACTCAAGGGACTGAAGGCGACCGTCGCCGCCACGGTCACCGGCAAGCTGTGACCTTCGTGGAGCAGGACCGCAGTCTCGAGGGCTGGGACCCCGGCGCCGTCGACGGCGAGGCGCTGGCCGAGGTCGTCGAGCGCGCCTTCGACTATCGCGGAGACGTGACGCTCGTGCGGCGCGACGGCAGCGAGCTCGTCGGCTACGTGTTCAATCGCAACACCGACGTGCGCGACCCCTTCCTGGAGGTCTTTCCGCGCGACGGCGGTGCGCCGATCACGATTCCGTACGCGCAGCTCGGCTCCATCCGGTTCACCGGCCGGGATACCGCCGCGGGCAATTCGTACGCGGCCTGGCTGCGCAGCCGGGAAGCGGCGAAGAGCTTCAAGCCCGCGTCGGGCATGTGACGCGGGTCCTCGTCCTCACCGCGATCGATTTCGAGGCGCGCACGCTGGCCCGACACTTGGGCCTCGGCCGCGTGGCACGCACGCCGTGGCCGCACTTCACCTCGGGCGCGCTGGAGCTGGCATGCGTCGGCGTGCGCGCGTGTCGGCTGCGGGACCGGCAGCACGCCTTCCGGCCGTTCGACCTCGTGATCTCCGCCGGCGTGTGCGGCGCCCTCGCACCGGAGCTCGCGCCCGGCGATCTCGTCGTCCCCGACGTCGTTGTCGACGAGGGCGGCGGCCGGTGGCTCACCGGCCGGATCGCCGTCCTGTCTGCACGCGGCACGCTCCTCACCGTATCGGCGGTCGTGGAGACAGCGGCCGAGAAGGCGCGTTTGTGGCTGGAGCGCGGCGCGCGCGCCATCGACATGGAGTCGGCGGCAATCCTCGCCTGGGCCGCCGAGCGCGGGGCGCGGGCTGCCGTCGTGCGCGCCGTCTCGGACACCGCGGACCGCGGCATTCCGGCCGCGCTGGCCGCCACCGTCGCTGACGACGGCCGCGTGCGGCCGTTGCGCGCGGTCAGCGTGGCCCTGTCCCGCGCAACGACGCTCGGCGCGCTCATGGAGCTGCGCGCCGGGACGGAGACGGCGCTGAAGCGCGTGGCGGCGGCGCTCGCCACCCTCGCCCGCGAGGCCTGATGGACGCGCTCGTCACCGGCGGCACCGGCTTCGTCGGCGCCAACCTCGTGCGCGAGCTGCTGGCCGCCGGCGGGAGCGTGCGCGTGCTCGCCCGCCGTGGCAGCGACCGTCGCGCCCTCGATGGCCTGGCCGTCGAGATCGTGGAGGGCGACCTGCTCGATCCGGCCTCGCTCGGCCGTGCCTGCGCCGGTGTGCAGACCGTGTATCACGCGGCCGCGGACTACCGGCTGTGGGCGCCCGACCCGGCCGTGCTCCACCGCGTGAACGTCGACGGCACGCGCGCCATGCTGGAGGCGGCCGGCGCCGCCGGCGCACGCCGGATCGTCTACACGTCCACCGTCGGCGCGCTCGGCATCCCGCGGGACGGCTCGCCCGGCACGGAGGACACGCCGGTGTCCATCCACGACATGGTCGGCGCCTACAAGCGCTCGAAGTTCGTGGCCGAGCAGGTGGCGCTCGACTTTGCGCGCCGCGGGCTGCCCGTCATCGTCGTGAATCCCTCCGCGCCGATCGGGCCCTGGGACGTCAAGCCGACACCGACGGGTCAGATGGTGCTCGACTTCATGCGCGGCAAGATGTTCGCGACCCTCGACACCGGCCTCAATCTCGTCCACGTGCGCGACGTTGCGCGCGGCCACTTATTGGCCGCCGCGCGTGGCAAGGTCGGCGAGCGCTACATTCTCGGCGCCGTGAACGGCAACGTCTCGCTGGCGGAGATTGGCCGGCTGCTCTCCGAGATCACCGGCCGGCGTCCGCCCCGGCTGCGGGTCCCGTACGCGCTCGCCTGGTGCGGTGCGGCGTGCATGGAGAGCGTCGCCCGACTCACCGGCGGCGTCCCGCAGGTGCCGCTGACCGCCGTGCGCATGGCGCGCAAGCGCATGTACTTCAGTCCCGCGAAGGCCGTGCGCGAGCTGGGTCTGCCGCAGACGGACATCCGCGTGGCGCTGCGGGACGCGGTGGCGTGGTTCGCCGCCCACGGCTACGGCGCCGCCCGCACGGCGACTGCCCGATGAGCCTCGCCAGCCTGAGCTCGCGCGTGACCCGGCGGAGCCGGTCGAACTTCTTCTTCGCCTTTCTCGCGCTGCCCCGGCGCCGGCGCGACGCGCTCTATGCGGTGTACGCGTTCTGCCGCACGGTCGACGACATCGCCGACGTCGGCAGCGACGCCGGCGCGCAGCGGGCGGGACTCAGACAGTGGCGCGCCGACATCGCGCGCTGCTACGACGGCGGCCTGCCCGAGCATCCGATCGCCCGTCAGCTCGCCACGGCCGTGCGCGAGTTCGGGCTGCCGCGCGCCGCGCTCGAGGCCATCATCGAGGGGTGCGAGATGGACCTCACGCAGGCGACGTACGAGACGGAGGAGGAGCTGCTGCCCTACTGCTACCGCGTGGCGTCCGCGGTGGGGCTCTGCTGCATCGAGATCTTCGGCTACACCGATCCGCGAGCGCGCCAGTACGCGGTGAGCCTCGGCATGGCGCTGCAGCTGACCAACATCATCCGCGATGTCGGCGCCGACGCGCGGCTCGGACGGGTCTACGTTCCCCAGGCCGATCTGCGCGCCTTCGGCGTGACCGGCGACGATCTGCGCGCGGGCCGGTATGGGGCGCCGTTCGTGGCGCTGATGGAACACCAGGCCACGCGGGCGCGGCGCTTCTACGCCGAGGCGCGCGCGGCGTTTCCGACCATCGACGCCCGCTCGCTCGTGCCGGCGGAGATCATGGGGCGCATCTACTACGCGCTGCTGCAGGCCATCGAGGCGCGGCGGTTCCGCGTGTTCGACGGCCGGGTGACGTTGCCGGCCCGCCGCAAGGCCACCATCGCGCTGCGCTGCTGGGCGGGCGCCCGGCTCGCGGGATGAAGGCCGCTGTCTTCCGCGGACGCGGCCGGCTGGAGGCCGCGGACTGGCCGCGGCCGCGCATCGGCGCCGGCGAGCTGCTCGTCAAGGTACGCGGCTGCGGGCTGTGCGGCTCCGACATCGCGAAGATCGTCGACCCGGCCACGCCGCAGCCGGCGGTATTCGGCCACGAGATCGTCGGCGATGTGGTGGAGGTCGGCGACGGCGTCGCCGCCTTTGGCGCCGGCGACCGGGTCGTGGTCGCGCATCACGTGCCGTGCGGCGAGTGTCACTACTGCGCCCGGGGCAGCGAGTCGATGTGTCGCGAGTTCAAGCGCAGCCGGCTCGATCCCGGCGGCTTCGCGGAATATGTCCGCGTGCCGCCGCCGAACGTGCGGGCGGCGACGTTCCGCGTTCCCGATCACCTCGGCGACGAGGAAGCGTCCTTCGTCGAGCCGCTGGCGTGCTGCCTGCGCGCGGTCGAGCGAGCGCGCGTGCAGCCGGCCGACACGGCTGTCGTGGTGGGCCTCGGCTCGATCGGCTGCCTGTTCGTGCAGCTGCTGCGCCGCGCCGGCGCCGCCGTGGTCGGCGTCGACCGCGACGCCGCGCGGGTGGCGCGGGCCACGAGCCTGGGCGTCGACGCAGCGCGCCCCGAGGAGGCGGCGGCGGTCGTCCGCCGGCTGTCCGAGGACCGTGGCGCCGACCATGTCGTGGTGACCGGCGGCGGGGTGGCGGTGCTGCCATGGGCCGTGGAGGCGCTGCGCGACGGCGGCGCGCTTCACTACTTCGCCGGCGGTGACGGCGACAGCCTTCCGGTGTCACTCGGCACGCTGTACCACCGGGAGATCACCATCGCCTCGACGTATTCGTCGTCACCGGCGACGCTCGCGCGCGCATTCTGGCTCATCGCGGCCGGCAAGGTGGATGTCGACGGCCTCGTCAGCCACCGTCTGCCGCTCGAGCGACTGGCCGAGGCGGTGGAGCTCATGCGCTCGCGGGTGGCGCTGAAGGTCTACGTGACGCCGTGAGCGAGACGATGCGCGCCGTCGTCTTCCATGGGCCGGGCGATCTGCGCTTCGAGGAGATCGCGGTGCCGACGCCGGCCGCCGGTGAGGTGGTGTTGCGCGTGGACGCGGCGCTGACGTGCGGCACCGATGTCAAGACGCTGCGCCGCGGCCATCCCGTGATGATCCCGCGCGTCCCGACCGTGTTCGGCCACGAGTTCGCCGGGACGGTGACCGCCGTCGGCGCCGGCGTGCACGGAGTGCGAGCCGGCGACCGCCTGGCCGCCGCCAACTCGGCGCCGTGCGGCGAGTGCGCGCTCTGTCTGGCCGGCCGTCCGAACCTCTGCGAGGACCTGCTGTTCGTCAACGGCGCCTACGGCGAGTACATCGCGCTGCCGCCGCGACTCGTCGCGCGCAACGTGGTGCGGCTCGATCACGCGACGCCCGCCGCGCGCGCGGCGTTCGCCGAGCCGCTCGCGTGCGCGATGCTCGGCATCGAGCGCGCCGGGCTGGAGACCGGCCAGACCGTCGTCGTGTTCGGCCATGGGCCGCTCGGCTGCCTGCTGGCCATGGTGGCCGCCTCGCGCAAGTGCCGCGTGGTCGTCGTCGGCAAGGCGGGCTGGCGGCTCGAGCGCGTGCGGGCGCTGCGAGTCGCCGAGTGCCTGGACGGCGGCGCGCGCGTGGACGTGCTCGGCCAGCTGCGCGCGCTCACCGGCGGCCGCGGCGCCGACGTCACCATCGATGCGACCGGGCGCCCGGAGGTGTGGGAACAGGCCATGGCTGCGGTGGGCCGCGGAGGAAGCGTGGTATTCTTTGGTGGCTGCGCGCCCGGAACGACGGTGACGGTGGACACGCGCCGGGCGCATTACGAGGAATTGACGCTCGCCGGCGCGTTCCACCACACGCCCGAGCTCATCCGCCAGGCGGTCGAGGCGCTCGAGTCGGGTGTGGTGAACCCGGATGGGCTCATCACGCAGACGATGCGCCTCGACGGCGTCCGCGAGGCACTCGATCTGATGGCGAAGGGCGAGGCGCTGAAGGTCCTGATCGAGCCATGACCGGCGGCGCCGCCCGGATACTCGCAGTGATCTTCGTTCTGCTCGCGACCGTCGCGCCCGCGCGCGCGTTCGATCCCGAAGTGACCTTTCACAAGGGCACGTTTGTGCTGTCCGGAGAGGGCTCGTATGGCTGGCAGTTCCGAAACTTCGAGCCCGACTCGCGGTTCAGCCGCCTGCAGTTCTGGGACGCGGGAGTGCGGTTCGGCCTGCTTCCGCTCGATCCGGTCGGTCGCGACGCGCCGCTCTACGGCGCGCTCGAGGTCGGGCTCGAGCCGCTCTATCAGCGGTACACCGAGCCGGACCACCGGTTCTGGGCCGGGCTCTCGGCCGTCATCCGCTACCATTTCCTGGGGCTCGGCCGCGTCGTGCCGTACGTCGAAGTCGCGGGCTCGGCCGGCGGCACGGATCTCAAGCTGCCGGAGATCCGGTCCACCTTCGCCTTCCTGATCTTCGGGGGCGTGGGGATGTCGGTCTTCCTCGACGACCATATCGCGGTGTACGCCGGGTACCGGCTGCAGCATGTCTCCAACGGCAACACGAGCAAGCCGAACCGCGGGTTCGAGTCCAACGTGGCCGTGCTCGGCCTGTCCTACTTCTTCTGACGAGGAGCGTGCGTTGACACAACCGATCGCCGAGATCCTGCTCGCCGGTCCACGCGGCTTCTGCGCGGGCGTGGAGCGCGCCATCGACATCGTCGAGCTCGCGCTGTCGGTCTGCGCGCCGCCGGTGTACGTCCGCCGCGAGATCGTCCACAACCGGCACGTCGTCGAATCGCTGCGGGCCAAGGGCGCCATCTTCGTCGACGAGCTGGACGAGGTGCCCGACGACGCCACCGTGATCTTCAGCGCTCACGGGATCTCGCCGGCGGTGCGCGAAGAGGCCGGCCGCCGCGGGCTGCGCGTCGTCGACGCCACCTGTCCGCTCGTGACCAAGGTCCACCTGGAGGCCGTGCGCTACGCGCGCGAGGGCTACACGATCGTCCTGATCGGCCACGAGGATCACGACGAGGTCATCGGCACCCTCGGCGAGGCCCCCGAGCGCATCGTCGTCATCGACAGCGCGCGCGAGGTGGACCGGCTCGAGGTTCCGAATCCGGAGAAGATCGCGTATCTGACCCAGACCACGCTCTCCGTCGACGACACGCGTGACGTGATCGAGGCGCTGCGCCGCAAGTTCCCACGCATCGTCGGGCCGTCGCGCGACGACATCTGCTACGCGACGCAGAACCGGCAGGCGGCGGTGAAGCGCCTGGCCGGCGACGTCGACGTGCTGCTCGTCATCGGCGCTGCGAACAGCTCGAACGCCAACCGGCTGGTCGAGGTCTCGCGCATGGCCGGGACGCGCGCACATCTGATCAACGACGTGAACGACATCAAGCCGGAGTGGCTCGCCGACGTGCGACGCGTCGGAATCACCGCCGGGGCGTCGACCCCCGAGGTGCTCGTCTCCGAGGCCGTGGAGCGGCTTCGCGGTCAGGGCGTATCGGTGCGCGAGGTGCACGTGGTCGAAGAGGACGTGCGGTTCGCGCTGCCGCAGGAGCTGGAGCGCCTGGCCGACGAGCGCGGGCTGACGCTGCCGGAGCGCACGGGAATGCGACAGACGATCTAGGAGGGGCCTCCGATCTCGGAGGGGCCTCGGTCGCGCCCTCCGTGCCTCCCCGGGAAGACCGCGGATGGCGCCGGCGAAGCCGGCGCTCAGACACCGGCCACGTCGGCTCGGCTCACACTCCATGGAGGATCCGATGCGAGGTCGTGTGCTGGCGAGGGTTGGGCTGGCGATCGTGGTTGTCGCGATGGCGAGCGGGGTGACAGGGGCGGGTGGCAGCGGAGAGGTCGGGGAGAGGCGGGTGCTCGATAATGAGCGGGTCGCGGTGTACGAGTTCGTGTTTCCGGCGGGGTTTCGGGGCGAGGAGCACGCGGCGGCGGCCGACGAGTTCGCGTACGTGCTGGAAGGCCAGTTCGCCGTCGTCACCCGTGGCCGCGGCAAGCAGGTGGTGCGCAGCGGTGAGGTCGAGTACGCCAGCAAGGGGACGATCCACCAGTCACTGAACGAGAGCACGAAGCCGGCGCGGGTGCTGGTCGTGCTGCTGAAGGAGAGATCGTGATGCGACTCGTCACGTTTCGCAAGGGCTCGTCGAAGCCGCGGGTCGGGACGCTGGTGGCCGAGGCCGTGCTCGATCTCGGCGCCCTCGCCGCCGACCTCGCGCGCGAGCGCGGGACCGTCCGCCGCGGCCGCGGCGGATTTCCCAAGACGATGCTGGAGCTGGTGCGCGGCGGCGCCGAGGCGCTGTCGACGGCGCGCGAGGCGCTGGCCCACGGCGAGGCGATTCTCAAGCGCGACGGCGTCAGCGCGCTGACCGAGCGCAAGCTCGGCGCGCCCGTCGACCGCGTGCGACTGGAGGCGCCGATCCCGCGCCCGGCGCGGAACGTCTTCTGTCTGGGACGCAACTACAAGGAGCACGCGGCCGAGCGCGGCGCCGAGGCGCCCTCGCATCCGGTGTACTTCACCAAGGCGCCGGAGACGGTCGTGGGGCCGGGTGCGAAGGTCATTCACCATGCGGCCACCAAGGAGCTCGACTACGAGGTGGAGCTCGCGGTGGTCATCGGTGCGGCGGGCAAGGACATCCCGCGCGAGCGCGCGCTCGAGCACGTGTTCGGCTACACGATCGTGAACGACGTCACCGCGCGCGACGTGCAGAAGCGGCACCAGCAGTGGTTCCACGGCAAGTCGATGGACACCTTCTGCCCGATGGGTCCGGTGCTGGTCACCGCGGACGAGATTCCGGATCCGCAGACGCTGGCGGTCACCATGCGGATCAACGGCGAGACCCGGCAGTCGAGCCACACGTCGAAGATGATCTTCCCCGTCGACGAATGCATCGCCGTCCTCTCACAGGGCTTCACGATCCTGCCCGGCGACGTGATCGCCACCGGGACGCCCGAGGGCGTGGGCGCCGCCCTCGGCAAGTTCCTCAAGGCGGGGGATCGCATGGAAGCCGAGGTCGAGCGCATCGGTGTGCTCGCCAACCGCGTGGCCAGGCCGTGAGGCGGGCGCGATGAGCTTCGTCACCCACGTCGAGTGCACCATCTGCGGCCAGCAGCACGATCCCAAGCGCGTGCTGTCGGTCTGCGAGCGGTGCGGCCAGATGCTCGCGGTCCGCTATGACCTCTCGCGCGTGAAGGGCAGCGTCACCAAGGAGGCGCTGCGGTCGCGTCCGCCCGGGATGTACCGGTTTCGCGAGCTGACGCCGCTGGCGGACGACGAGGAGCCGGTGACGCTGGGCGAGGGCGGCACGCCGCTGCTGCCGCTGCCGCGGCTGGCCGCTCACTTCGGTCTCCGGCACGTCTGGGGCAAGGACGAGGGGCAGAATCCCACCGGCTCGTTCAAGGCGCGCGGGCTCGGCATGGCCATCACCCGCGCGCGGACGCTCGGCGCGCGCGGATTCATCATTCCGTCGGCGGGCAACGCCGGAGGCGCCGCCGCCGTCTACGCGGCGCACTGCGGGCTGCCCTGCGCGGTCATCGTGCCGCGCGGCACGCCGCCGGCGGCGATCGCGGAGGCGGCCATCGCGGGCGCCGCGGTGTTCACGCTCGAGGGGTCCATCGCGACCGCCGGCAGGATCGTCGCGAAGGCCGCGCCGCAGCTCGGCTGGTTCGATCTCTCGACGCTCAAGGAGCCGTACCGTCTCGAGGGCAAGAAGACCATGGGGCTCGAGCTCGCGGAGCAGCTGGGCTGGAGCATGCCCGACGTGCTGCTCTATCCCACCGGCGGCGGCACCGGGCTGGTCGGCATTCCGAAAGGCTACGAGGAGCTGCGGGACATGGGCTGGCTTTCCGGCGCGCTGCCGCGCTTCGTGTGCGTGCAGGCCGAGACGTGCGCACCGATGGTGAAGGCCTTCCATGAGGGTGCGGAGACGACGACGCCGTGGGCGAATCCCACCACGCACGCCGCCGGCCTCCGGGTACCCTCGCCGTTCGCGGGCCGCCAGATGCTGAAGATCCTGAGGCAGACGCACGGCGACGCCATCGCCGTGAGCGAGGACGCCATCCGCGACGCGCAGCGCCTGCTCGCGCGGCTCGAGGGCGTGTGGACCTCGCCGGAGGGCGCGGCGCTGGTGGCCGCGCTCGAGATCATGAAGGCGCGCGGCAGCGTCACCGCCGACACGCGGGTGGTGCTCATGCTGACCGGTGCGGGGATCAAGTACGAGCCGCCGCCGCTGCCGCCGCCCGTCGACCTCACCGGATCGGACGACGAGATCGTCGCCGCGGTGCGTCGAGCCGTCGGCGCCTGACCGCCGCCTGACCGCCTCCGGGGCGTGTGGTAGCATCGGCCCTCTACCGCATCGCTCGCCCCAGGAGGCCGGTCAATGGCGATCGAGATCGGAAAGCTCCGGAACGTCGGCGTCGTCGGGCACGGCGGCGTTGGCAAGACGTCCCTCGTCGAATCCTTGCTCTTCACTGCGGGCGCGCTGTCGCGGCTCGGCAAGGTCGACGACGGCAGCACCACCACCGACTTCGACCCCGACGAGATCAAGCGCAAGATCTCGATCAACACCGCGGTGGCGTACGGCGACTGGAAGGGACACCGCGTCAACCTGGTCGACACTCCCGGGTACGGCGACTTCATCGCCGATGCCCGCGCGGCGCTGCGCGTGGTCGAGGCCGCCATCGTCGTGGTCGATGCGGTGGCCGGCGTGCAGGTGCAGACCGAGAAGGTCTGGAAGTTCGCCGCCGAGTACGAGCTCCCGCGCGCCATCGTCGTGAACCGCCTCGACCGCGAGCGCGCCGATTTCTTTCGCACGCTGGAGTCGCTCACCCGGCGGCTGAAGGGCCGCATCGTGCCGCTGCACGTGCCGGTGGGCGAGGAGGCCGGCTTCAAGGGATACGTCGACCTCGCGAAGATGAAGGCCTTCGTCTACGCCGACGGCAAGTCGATGGAGACCGAGGTGCCCGCCGACCTTGCGGACACGGCCCGCGAGTGGCGCGAGAAGCTGGTGGAGGCGGCGGCCGAGACGGACGACGACCTTCTCGCGAAGTACCTGGAGGAAGGCGCGCTCGACGAGGCCTCGACGCTGAAGGCGCTGAAGACGGGCATCGCGGAGGGCAAGATCGTCCCCGTGCTGTGCGCATGCGCCACGCGGGGCATCGGGAGCCATCCGCTGCTCGACATGATCGTGCAGGAGTTCCCGTCGCCGGCCGAACGCAGCGAGATTGCCGGCACTGACCTGAAGGCCAAGCAGGCGGCCACGCGCGCCGTCGACGCCAAGGCAGCGCCGGTGGCGCTGGTCTTCAAGACGCTGCAGGATCCGCACATCGGCAAGCTCTCACTCTTCCGGGTCCTGACCGGCACCGTGAAGGCCGACTCGACACTGATGAACGCCGGGCGCGGCGCCCGCGAGCGCATGGGCCACGTCGCCTGGCTGCAGGGCAAGACGCAGAAGGCGGTGCCCGAGCTCGGCCCGGGCGAGATCGGCGTTGCCCAGAAGCTGAAGGAAACGCAGACCGGCGACACGCTCTGCGACGAGGGGCAGCCGTTCGAGCTGCCGCGCATCGTCTTTCCCGAGCCGGCCATCTCCTTCGCGGTTCAGCCGAAGAGCCGCGGCGACGAGGACAAGATCTCCAACGCGCTGGCCCGCATCGCCGAGGAGGATCCGACCGTTCACCATCATTTCGACCCGGAGACCAAGCAGCTGCTGATCTCCGGCGTCGGCAACCTCCACGTCGAGATGACCGTCGAGCGGATGAAGCGCAAGTACAACGTCGACGTGACGCTGCTGCCGCCGCGCATTCCCTACAAGGAAACGGTCAAGGGGCGCGCGGAGGGGCAGGGCAAGTACAAGAAGCAGACAGGCGGCCGTGGCCAGTACGGCGATACGTGGCTGCGGGTGGAGCCGCTGACGCGCGGGGGCGGCTTCGAGTTCGTGGACGACATCTTCGGGGGCGCGGTGCCACGCAACTTCATCCCGTCCGTCGAGAAGGGCGTCCGCGACTGCATGAAGAAGGGCATCTTCGCCGGCTATCCCGTGGTCGATGTGAAGGTGACGCTCTACGACGGCTCCTATCACGACGTCGACTCCTCGGACATGGCGTTCCAGATCGCCGCGTCCATGGGGCTGCAGAAGGTCTTCATGGACGCCCACCCCATCCTGCTGGAGCCGGTCATGAACGTGGAAGTCACGACGCCGGCCGAGCACGCCGGCGACGTGATCGGCGACCTGAACTCGCGGCGCGGCCGCATCGTCGGCATGGAGCCCGCCGGCGAGACGGCGGTCGTGCGGGCCGCGGTGCCGATGGCCGAGATGCTCACGTACGAGCCGAGCCTGCGCTCGATGACGGGCGGCCGTGGCGGCTACTCGATGGAGTTCTCGCATTACGAAGAGGTTCCAAGCTTCATCGCTGATAAGGTGGTCAAGGAAGCCAAGACGGAGAAGGAGCGCGCGGAGAAGCATTGATCTTCCAGCAGCTGCTCAACGAGGAATCGGGCTGCCTGTCGTACCTCATCGGCTGCGCGCAGGCCGGCCGCGCCGTCATCGTCGACCCCGGGCGCGACCGCGTACACGACTACCTGCGCATCGCCCGCCGCAAGGGCCTCACGATCACCGACGTCGTCGAGACGCACACGCACGCCGACCACATCTCGGGGAACCGAGACCTGGCCGCCGCCACCGGCGCCAGCATCCGCATCCACCGCGCGGCCGAGGCGGCGTTCGAGCATGCGCCGCTGGCGGACGGTGACACGCTCCGCCTCGGCGACGTCGAGCTCGCCATCCGTCACGCGCCCGGTCATACGCCGGACTCGATCTGCGTGCTCGTCACCGACCACGCGCGTGGCGGCGAGCCGTGGTTCGTCCTCACCGGCGACACGCTCTTCGTCGGCTCGGTGGGCCGCCCGGATCTTGGCGGCGCCCGGGCGGCCGAGGACATCTACGAGACGTTGCGGCGCGTCATCCTCCCGCTCGACGACGGCGTGGAGGTGTATCCGGGCCACGGCGCCGGCTCCGCGTGCGGCCGGGCGATGTCGGCCAAGTCCGCCTCGACCATCGGCTTCGAGCGGCGATTCAACCCGGCCCTGCGCTACGACTCGAAGGCCGCGTTCGTCGAGTTCTTGATGGCCGGGGTGCCGCCCAAGCCGGCGGCGTTCGAGACCATCGTCGCCAAGAACCGCGGCCTCTTGCCCCTCGTCGCCGCCAAGCCGCGACCGTACGCCGCCCGCGAGGCGTGGGACGCGATGCAGGCGGGCGCGCTCATGCTCGATCTGCGCGAGCCGGCCGTCTATGGCGAGCTGCATGCGACGGGCGCGCTCAACGTGTGGATCGACAGCCCGCAGTTCGCCGAGCGCGTGGCCGGCTTCGTGCCTGCCGGCGCGCGACTGCTCCTCACGCCGTCGGCGCCCTCGGACGTGGAGCGAGCGGTGCAGACGCTGTCGCGTGTCGGCATCGACGACGTGGCCGGCTATCTGCAGTGGGGCATGATCGACTGGCGCGACGCCGGGCTGCCCACCGACACGGTGGCCCAGGCGACGGTGCACGAGCTCGCGGCGTGGCTCGAGCAGCACGCGGACGTCGTCGTGGTCGACGTGCGCGAGCCGTTCGAGTGGCTCGAGGGTCACATCCCCGGCGCCACGCACCTTCCGATGTTCGAGGCGGTCCGGCGGGCCGCCGAGCTGCCCGCCGACCGGCCCAAGGCGGCGGTGTGCGCCGGTGGCCTGCGGTCGAGCACGACGATCAGCGCGCTCAAGCGGCACCTGCGGGGCCCGTGGCTCAACGTCACCGGCGGCATGAGCGCGTGGTCGAAAGCGGGGTACGGCGTGCGGCGCCCGGCGCCGACGACGAGCCAGTGAGGCGCCGGGCGGAGGGCGAGCCTCCAGGCGCCGCGCGCGCCGCCGAGAAAGGTCAGCGAGCTGCGGTGAACTTCTGTAACGTACCGGCGGTCAGGAGGTAGCCTCCCCGCACTGTGCGCTACGGTTTCGTGATCGATCACCGCCGCTGCATCGGCTGTCACGCGTGCACGGTGGCCTGCAAAGAGGAAAACCAGGTCCCGCTCGGCGCCTTCCGGACCTGGGTGAAGTACGTCGAGCGCGGGACGTTTCCGCACACCCGCCGGTACTTCTCGGTGCTGCGCTGCAACCACTGCGACAACGCGCCGTGCGTCACCATCTGTCCCACCGTCGCGCTCTACCGCCGGCCGGACGGCGTCGTCGACTTCGACGGCGAGCGCTGCATCGGCTGCAAGTCGTGCATGCAGGCGTGCCCGTACGACGCGCTGTACATCGACCCGAACACGCAGACGGCCGCCAAGTGCAACTACTGCGCTCATCGTCTGGAGGTCGGTCTGGAGCCGGCGTGCGTGATCGTGTGCCCCGAGGAGGCCATCATCGCCGGGGACCTCGACGCGCCGTCGTCGCGGATCGCGCGGCTCGTCGCGCGTGAGAAGGTCGAGGTCCGCAAGCCGGAGCAGGGCACGCGACCGAAGGTGTACTACGTCGGCGCGGACTCGTCGGGCTTGACGCCGGCCCTGCAGGCGCCGGCCACCAGCTATCTCTGGGGCCAGCGGCCGGCGGCGGAGGTCGATCTGGTGCAGCTGGTCGCGTCCGCCGCGGCGCGCGAGCGTGGGACCGAGACCGCCCTCAGCCGGCCGGTGTACGACGCGCCGCACCTGACGCGGCCGTGGGGCGGCAAGGTGAGCGCATACCTGTGGACGAAGTCGATCGCCGCCGGCGCGCTCGTGATGGCGGCCCTCGACCGGCTGATGTCGCTCACGCGCGGTGACGCGCTCTTCGACACGGCGGCGCCGATGGTGGCCCTCGTGTTCCTCGCGATCACCATGGCGCTGCTGGTGCTCGATCTCAAGCGCCCGGCGCGATTCCACTACGTGCTGCTGAAGAGCAACTATCGGTCCTGGCTGGTGTGGGGTGCGTGGATCCTGCTCGCCTTCGGTGTCGTCGCCGCGCTCTGGCTCGCGACCGGGCGCAGCCCGGACGCTGGCGCCTGGCATCGCGCGCTCCTCTGGCCGGCGCTGCTGACCGGTTTCGCCGCCGCCGGCTACAGCGCGTTCCTGTTCGGCCAGGCCGAGGGCCGCGACTTCTGGCAGAGCCCGCTGCTGCTGCCGCATCTCATGGTGGCCGCGCTGCTGGCCGGCGCGGCGGCCCTGCTCATCGTGGGCACCGCGATGGGAGCGAGCGAGAGCGCGCTGCTCGGCATGGGCGGGCTGCTCGCCGTCTCGCTGATCCTCCACGCGGTGCTGCTCTTCGCGGAGCTCGGCGTCACGCACGCCAACGCCGACGTGGCGCTGGCGGCCCGGCTCATCACCCGCGGCGGCTACCGCGCGCGCTTCTGGGGTGGCGCTGTCCTGGTCGGTATCGCGGTGCCGCTGGTGGCGATCCTGCTGCTGCCGGGCGCGCTGGTGCTCGGCTCCGTGCTCGCGCTGGCGGGCCTATGGATGTACGAGGACGTCTGGGTGAAGGCCGGGCAGTCGATCCCGCTCAGCTGATGACCACGCCGCCGCTGCCCGAGCCGCTCCACCCGGTCGCGCGCGAGATGTCCGAGCGCGACGGCGGTCTCGCCGCCTACCCGCCGGTGGCGCGCTGGGACGACTGGGAGGACTACGACGCCGTGGCCTGGCCCCGCAAGGTCAAGCGCCGCTACTCGCTCATCCCGACCATCTGCTTCAACTGCGAGGCGGCCTGCGGGCTGCTTGCCTACGTGGACCACGAGACCCTCGCGATCAAGAAGTTCGAGGGCAACCCGCTGCACCCCGGCAGCCGCGGGCGCAACTGTGCCAAGGGGCCGGCCACGCTGAACCAGGTCCAGGATCCCGAGCGCATCCTCTATCCGCTGCGGCGGGTCGGCAAGCGCGGCGAGGGACAGTGGGAGCGGGTGACGTGGGACGCGGTGCTCGACGACATCGCCGGCCGGATCCGGCGCGCGCTCGTCGAGGGCCGGCAGAAGGAGATCATGTACCACCTCGGCCGCCCGGGGCACGAGCTCGTGTACCTGCAGCGCGTCTTCCACGCGTGGGGCATCGACGGCCACAACAGTCACACCAACGTCTGCTCGGCGAGCGCGCGCGCGGGCTACGCGTTCTGGCACGGCATGGACCGGCCGTCGCCCGATCACGCCAACGCGCGCTTCATCCTGCTGCTGTCCTCGCACCTGGAGACCGGTCACTACTTCAACCCGCACGCGCAGCGCATCATCGAGGCGAAGATGCGCGGCGCGCGCGTGGCCGTGATCGACTCGCGGCTGTCGAACACGGCGTCGATGGCCGACTTCTGGCTGTCGCCCTGGCCCGGCACCGAGGCGGCCATTCTTCTCGCCATGGCGCGCGTGCTCGTGACCGAGCGGCTCTACGACCGCGGCTTCGTCGAGAAGTGGGTCAACTGGGACGAGTACCTGCGCGAGGAGCGGCCCGATCTTCCGGTGACCTTCGACGCCTTCCACACCGCGCTCGAAGAGCTCTATGCGGCGTACACGCCGGAGTTCGCCGAGCGGGAGAGCGGCGTGCCGGCGGCCACCATCGTCGAGGTGGCGCGCGCCATCGGCGGCGCCGGCGGCGCCCTCGCCACGCACATCTGGCGCAACACCGCAGCCGGCAACCTCGGCGGCTGGCAGGTGGCGCGCGCGCTCGAGCTGCTGGTCGTGCTCATGGGCGCCGTGTCGACGCCGGGCGGGACGGCGCCGAGCGCGTGGAACAAGGCCATCCCGGCGCCGCCGATGATGCCGCCGCCGGGCAAGGTGTGGAGCGAGCTCCTGATGCCGAAGGAGTATCCGCTCGCGTTCTTCGAGATGTCGTTCCTGCTGCCCCACTTCCTGCGCGAGGGGCGCGGCAAGCTGGCGATGTACTTCACCCGGGTCTACAACCCCGTGTGGACGAACCCGGATGGGATGTCGTGGATCGAGATGCTGACCGACGAGGCGAAGGTCGAGCGCCACGCGTGCCTCACGCCCGTCTGGAGCGAGACGGCGTGGTTCGCCGACTACGTGTTGCCGATGGGCCACGCCTCCGAGCGCCACGATCTCATGTCACAGGAGACGCACGCCGCCCGCTGGATCGGCTTCCGGCAGCCAGTGCTGCGCGTCGCGCTCGAGCGGCGCGGACGCACGTTCGACCTCACGTGGCAGGCGCACGAGGCGGCCGGGCTCGGCCAGGTCTGGGAGGAAGACGAGTTCTGGATCGAGCTCTCGTGGCGGATCGATCCGGACGGCGCCCTCGGCATCCGCAAGTACTTCGAGTCGCCGTACCGGCCGGGCGAGAAGCTGCGCATCGAGGAGCAGTATCGGTGGATCTTCGAGAACAGCGTGCCGGGGCTGCCGGAGGCAGCGCGGGCGGAGAATCTGACGCCGCTCGCCTACATGCGAAAGTACGGCGCGTTCCTCGTCGAGGACCATGTCTACCGCACGCACGAGCAGCCCGAGACCGGCGGCGTGGTCGTCGACGGCGTGGCGCGCCGCGGCTTCCCGACACCGTCGCGCAAGCTGGAGTTCTTCTCGAAGACGCTCAAGGACTGGAAGTGGCCCGAGCACGCAGTACCCGCGTACGTTCGCAGTCACGTGCACTGGTCTCTGATCGACCGCGCGCGCAACGAGATGGTGCTGCTGCCCACCTTCCGCCTGCCGACGCTGATCCACACGCGATCCGGCAACGCGAAGTGGCTCTACGAGATCTCGCACACGAATCCGCTGTGGCTTCATCCGGAAGACGCCCGGCGCCTCGGTGTGGCGACGGGCGATCTGCTGAAGGTCGCCACCGCCATCGGCCACTTCGTGGACAAGGTGTGGGTGACCGAGTCGATCCGGCCCGGCGTGGTGGCCTGCTCGCATCACCTCGGTCGCTGGCGTCTGGCGGAGACCGCGGGCGGCGAGCGCTGGTCGACCGCGCTGGTCGACCTCACGCACGAGGCCGGCGGCCGGTGGCGCATGCGACAGCTTCACGGCGTGCGGCCCTTCGAGAGCGCCGACCCGGACTCCGCGCGCGTCTGGTGGGACGACGCCGGCGTGCACCAGAACCTGACGTTTCCCGTCCAGCCGGATCCGGTCAGCGGCCAGCACTGCTGGCATCAGAAGGTGACCGTCGCGCGCGCCGGCGCCGAGGACCGCTACGGCGACATCGTCGTGGACACCGAAAAGTCCTTCGAGGTCTACCGGCAATGGCTGGCGCTCGCGCGTCCGGCGCCGGGTCCGGGAAACCTCCGCCGCCCGCTGTGGCTGCCGCGCGCGTTCAAGCCCGACGCGTCGGCCTACCGGCTGCCGTAGCGGCGCCGCGCGGCGAGCGTCCGCGCTCGGCGCCCGCGTAGTACGATACCCGCCATGCGTACGCGCGCGCTCGTCGCCATTGCCGTGCTGCTCGCGGGCGCGCTCGTCGCGCACGCCGGCGGCGCGGTGGACGGCCGGCTCGTCCAGGGCCTCGACCTCATGCGCGTGGCCGAGGCGCCGCCGCCGCCGCTGGCCCTGCGCCGCCTCGACGACGGCCGCACGCTGACGCTCCAGCAGCTGCGAGGGCGCCCCGTGCTGCTCTACTTCTGGGCGACCTGGTGACCGTACTGCGGGAGGGAGTTGCCCTCCACCATCGAGACGCTCCACCGCGAGTACCGGGCGCGCGGCCTCGCCGTGCTGGCCGTCAACATGGAAGAGGAGCCCGACGCGGTGGCCTCCTGGATCCGGGCTAAGCGGCTCACCCTCGACGTCCTGCTCGATCCGCCGGGGGTCGCGACCCGCGACTGGGGCGTGACCGCCACGCCGGCGATGTTCGTGATCGATCGCGAGGGGCGGCTGGTGGCGCGGGGGATCGGCACGCGCCCGTGGACCTCTCCCGAGGGGCGCGCGCTCATCGAGGCGCTGCTGGCGCAGTGAAGGAGGCCGCATGTCATCGCTGTCCCGTCGGAGCTTCGTCGCCGGGGCCGTGCTGGCGGCGGCCGTCCGACCGGCGCGCGGGCTCGCGCGAGCCGCGGTGACCCCGCGCACGCGGCTCATCGTCCTCGCGAGCGGCGGTGGGCCGCGCCCGCGCAAGGAACGCGGGTCGACCGCGCACGCCGTCATCGTGGACGGCGTGCTGTACGTCGTCGACTGCGGCAACGGAGTGGCGCGTCAGCTCGCCACCGCGGGCGTGCCGCTCACCGCCCTGCGGCACGTCCTCGTCACGCACCATCACTCCGATCACAACGCCGACTACGGCAACCTCTTGCTGCTGGCGTGGGCGAGCGGTCTGCGCACGCCGGTCGACACCTGGGGACCTCCGCCGCTGGCGAAGATGACGCGCCTCTTCTTCGAGATGAACGCGGTCGACATCGACATCCGCATCGCGGACGAGGGGCGCATCCCGCTCGCACCGCTGATCACCGTGCACGAGCTCACCGGGATCGGCCCCGTCATGCAGGACGAGCGGGTGAAGATCAGCGCGACGCTCGTCGACCACCCGCCGGTGATCCCCGCCTTCGCGTTCCGGTTCGACACCCCGGATCGCTCGATCGTCTTCTCCGGCGACACCAACCGGTCGGACAACCTCGTGCGCCTCGCGCGGGGCGCCGACGTGCTGGTGCACGAGGCGCTCTACGTGCCGGCCGTCGACCGGCTCGTCGCGCGCGTGCCGAATGCCGCCACGCTGAAGAAGCACATCATCGACAGCCACACGTCGATCGAGGACGTCGGGCGGGTGGCGGCGGCAGCGGGCGTGAAGACGCTCGTGATCTCGCACCTGGTGCCCGCCGACGATCCCGCCGTCACCGACCGGATGTGGATCGACGCCGCGCGCGCACACTTCGCGGGCGAGATCGTCGTGGCCCGCGACGGAATGGAGCTCTGAGGAGGGAGACCCGATGGCATTCGACGGCAACGCATTCGTCGACCGATTCAACCGTGTGTGGAACGGCCACGACATCGACGGAATCCTCGCGATGATGACCGACGACGTGGTCTTCGAGGCGTCCTTCGGCAAGGATCCCTGGGGGACGCGCGTGACGAGCAAGCCCGCCGTCCGCGAGTTCCTGATCGAGATGTTCCAGCGCATCCCCGACGTCCGCTGGGACGAGATCCGACGGTTCGCGAGGCCGGAGTGCGTCATCGTCGAATGGCTCACCACCGGAACCCCGAAGGGCGGCACGCGGTACGAGGTCGAGGGCTGCGACATCCTGACCGTGCGGGACGGGATGATCGCGGCCAAGCGGTCGTATCGCAAGGGCCGCATGTGAGCGTGCGCCGGATCCTGCGCGGCGCATCGATCGTCGACGGTACGGGCGCCCCACCGGTGCGCGATCGCGCCGTGGTCCTCGAAGCGGGACGCATCGCGGCCGTGGTCGACGACGCGCACGCGCGCGACGGCGAGGTGCTGGACCTCGGCGGCCTCACGCTGCTGCCCGGTCTGATCAACTGCCACACCCACCTGGCGCTGTCCGGCGCCGCCGATCCCGCGCGCGTCCTGCTCGACGAGCCGTACGCCATGACCGTCATCCAGGCCACGCTGCGCGCGCGGCGCACGGTGGAGGCCGGGGTGACCACGATCCGGGACCTCGGCGGTCGCGACTACGCGGAGGTCGCGGTGCGCAACGCGGTTGCCGGTGGCCTGATTCCCGGGCCGCGGATCCTGGCCGCCGGCCGGGGCATCTGCATGACGGGCGGACACGGCTGGCAGCTGCTCGCGCGGCAGGCCGACGGCGCCGACGAGGTCCGCAAGGCGGTGCGCGAGCAGCTGCGTGCGGGCGCGGACGTCATCAAACTTCTGGCCACGGGCGGCGTGATGACGCCGGGCGTGGATCCGCGCGCAGCCCAGCTCACACTCGCCGAGCTGACCGCCGGTGTGGAGGAGGCGCACAAGGCGCGGCGGAAGGCGGCGGCGCACGCGCAGGCCGAGGAGGGCATCGCGCTCTGCCTGCAGGCCGGCATCGACACCATCGAGCACGGCATCTTCCTCACCGAGGCGTTGGCCGCGCGCATGGCGGCGGCCGGGACCGCGCTCGTCGCCACCCTGGTCGCGCCCCACGCCATCGTCGAGGGCGGCATCGCGGCCGGCATCCCGGAGTTCGCCGTGAAGAAGTCCGCGACCGTCCGGGAGCGGCATCTCGAATCGTTCCGGCTCGCCATGCGCGCCGGCGTTCTCATCGCGGCCGGCACCGACGCCGGGACGCCGTTGAACCCCCACGGCACGATCGTTCCGGAGCTCATGCTGATGGCGGGCGCTGGCATGGCGCCGCTCGACGTGATCACCGCGGCGACGTCGGTCGCGGCCCATGTGGCCGGCCTCGCGGCGGAGACGGGGCGGGTGGCGCCCGGCCTGGCCGCCGATCTGCTTGCCGTCGAAGGCAATCCCGCGGAGTCGCTCAAGGCGCTCGACGACGTCCGCCTCGTCATCGCCGACGGCCGGATCGTCGTGAACCGTCTGTAGCCCGGCTCCTAGGCCTCCGCGATCGCGAACAGCGCCGCCGCGGTCGAGCGTACGCCGTTGACGAAGCCCTCGAGCGTCGTGGACTCGTTCGGCGCGTGGTTGGCCTCGTCGTGTGGCGCATACGGGACCCACACACTCGGCACACCCAGCACCTGCGTGAACAGCCAGTCGGGGATCGAGCCACCGAGGTTCGGCAGGACGACGGGTGCCCGCCCCCAGGCGCGCGTGACGGCGCGCACGACCGCCTGGCCCAGCGGGTGGTCGACCGGCGTGCGCGACGGCGCCATCGCGCCGTGGTGCTCGATCTCGATGTCGCTGAAGCCACGGGCGTGCAGGTGGGCGCGCAGCTTGGCCTCGATCTCGTCGGGCGTCTGGTCCATCACCAGACGCACGTCGAGCTTGGCGGTCGCCGTGCTCGGGATGATCGTCTTCGATCCCGGTCCCTGGTAGCCGGACGTCAGCCCCGCGATGTTGACGTTGGGCTCGAGGAGCAGACGCCGATAGTACGCGGCGGCACTGCGGCCGGTCACCGGCGCCGTGCCGAGATCCTTCTCGAGAGCGGCGAAGTCGACCGGCGTGCGGCGTAGCGCGCGGCGATCGGCGGGCGACGGCGCGCGGACGCGCTCGTAGAAGCCGTCGATGGCGACGCGACCTCGCCGGTCCCACAGCGAGGCGAGGGCCTCGGCGACCCGCCGCGCCGGTGCGGGCGCGATGCCGCCGTAGTTGCCGGAGTGGAGGTCGCGCCGGGCGCCGTGCGCCCGTAGCTCCAGCGTCAGCACCCCGCGGCAGCCGAAGAACACGAGCGGGCCGGACGGGTGCATCGGTCCGTCGGAGGCGTAGACCACGTCGGCGGCGAGTCGCGCGCGATGCTGCTCCACGAAGCGGGGAAGGTTGCGGCTGCCGATCTCCTCTTCGCCCTCGTAGCAGAGCTTGAGGTTGACGGGAAGGCGACCGCGTACGCGCAGGATCGCCTCCACGGCCTTGAGGTGGGCGAACATCTGGCCCTTGTTGTCGCCGGCGCCGCGCGCGTAGATGCGTCCATTGCGGATCGTCGGCTCGAAGGGGGGCGACTCCCAGCGCTCGAGCGGCTCCGGCGGCTGGACGTCGTAGTGGCCGTAGACGAGGACCGTGCGCGTGGCGCCGGGAGCGCGGACCTCGCCAAAGACCACCGGGTATCCGCCGGTATCGATGAGCTGCGCGTCGGCGCCGGCCTCGCCCATGAAGCCGCGCACCAGCTCGGCGCACTCCCGCACGCCGATGTCCTGGGTGGAGATCGACGGCTGGCGGAGGAGCACGCACAGCTCGTCGACGAAGCGCGCACGGTTCGACTCGACGTAGGCGAAGACGTCGTCCATAATCCCGGCCGTGACCGGGGCATCGAAAGGATAGCGGAGCCGGGGACGAGATGAAGCCGAAAACGCTCGCGGTGCTGCTGCTGTCGGTGATGCTGCTCGCCACGGAGGCGGTCGCGCAGTTCGGGGACGCCGACCGCTTCTTCGGCCTCGAGTGGGCCGGCGGCGAGCGCCGCGGTCATCCCAATGTGACGGGCTACGTCGTCAACAACTACCGCGTGCGGGCGGGCAACGTCCGCCTGCTGATCGAGTCGCTCGACGCGTCGGGCAAGACGGTCGGGACGACGTCGACAGTCGTCGCCGACGTGCCCGCCGGCGGGCGCGTCTACTTCGAGGTCCCGGTGCGCGAGCGGGCGCCACGGTATCGCGTCACGATCACGAGCTGGGACTGGCGGGAGACGGGAGGGTAGTCGGCGCTCGCCGGCGCCGGTCAGGTCGGCAGCAGGCGCGGTGGCAGCAGGCGCGAGAACTCGCGGCCGGGATACGAGCGGCGCGTGTACGCGAACAGCGCGTCGACGAACGCCTGCGCGTAGACGGGCAGATGGCGGCGCGCGTCCCAGACGGCGGCCGTGGCGCCGCCGACGGCGCGTCCGCCGCGCACGAGCGGAGCGACGTGGAGGCCGGCCCGGCTGAACAGCGTGGTGGACGGCACCACCGCGATCCCGTGGCCGCCGCGCGCGAGGCTCACGAGCGAGTGCGGGTCGCCCGCTTCGAGCAGCACGCGGGGGCTCACGCGGGCCGCCTCGCACGCATCGTCGAACCGCAGGCGCGAGGCGAAATCCCGCCGCAGCAGGAGCACCGGCTCGCGGTCCAGCTCGGCCACCTCCAGCGTGCGGCGTCGCGCCAGCGGCGACCTCATCGGCATCACCGCCAGCACCCACACCGGGAACAGCGGGCGGGCACGCAGCTCGTCGCCCGCCGGCACTGCCCCCAGGGCCAGATGCAGCTCGCCGCGCTGCACCCGCGTCTTGAGCCGCATGCCGCCGTCCTCGATCAGCCGAACGTCGATGCCCGGCCACTGCCGGCGGAAGCCGACCAGGAACCCGCTGATGAGGCTCTCGAGCGTCTGCGCGGTGGCGCCGAGCCGCAGCGTCCCCGCCGTGCCGCCGGCCAGCGCACTCGCCTGCTCCCGGAGCGCCTCGGCCGAGCGGAGGATGTCGCGCGTGCGCTGCAGCAGCGTGTCGCCGGAGGCGGTCAGCTGCAGCCGGCGGCCCACGCGATCGAAGAGCGGCAGGCCCAGCTCGGACTCGAGGTCGCGAACCTGCCGCGACAGCGCGGGCTGCGTGACGTGCAGCTGGGTGGCGGCGCGCGAGACGCTGCCCGCGTCGGCCACGGCGACGAAGTACCGCAGGTGCCTCAGCTCCATCGGCTGTCCATGCCTTTTGATTATAACGGCTCAGTAGAACTATGCATTGGAGTTGGGGTGCCCTCCGGCGTACACGTAGGGATGTGGCGACGCGAGCGACCTGGGATCCCGGGCAGTACCTCCGCTGGAGCGAGCACCGGCTGCGGCCGGCCGTGGACCTGCTCCAGCGCGTGCCGCTCACGGACCCGCGCCACGTCGTGGACCTCGGCTGCGGGACCGGGAACGTCACCGCGCTCCTGCGCCGCATGTGGCCCCAGGCGCGCGTGACCGGTGTGGACGGCTCCCCGGCCATGCTGGAGCGGGCGCGCGTCTCGGACGCCGGCGTCGACTGGCAGCAGGCCGACATCGCGCGCTGGGAGCCGGACGCGCCCGTGGACGTGCTGTTCTCGAACGCCGCGCTTCACTGGCTGGACGATCACGGCACGCTGCTGCCGCGCTTGCTGGACATCGTGGCGCCGGGCGGCGTGCTGGCGGTGCAGATGCCGCGAAACTTCGGCGAGCCGTCGCACACGACGATCGTGGACGTCGTGCAGGAAGGTGCGTGGCGCGATCGGCTGGCGCCGCTCTGCCGCCGCGAGCCGTGCCGAGCGCCCGCGTACTACTGGGATCTCCTGGCGCCGCGCGCCGCCGCGCTCGACATCTGGGAGACGGTCTACCAGCAGGCGCTCACCGGCGACAATCCCGTGGCGGACTTCGTCAAGGGCTCATGGCTGAAACAGTTCCTGGACGCCCTGGAGCCGTCCGAGCGCGGTGCGTTCGAGGCCGCGTATCGCGCGAAGGTGGTGCGCGCCTATGAGCCGCGCGCCGACGGCACCACGCTGTTTCCATTCCGGCGGCTGTTCATCGTGGCGCGATGCGCGGCGTGACGGCGAGGCGGTCCGTAACCTTGACCGGTAGAGCACGCTGCGCTAAGGTTATTCGTCGTTTAGCACGTGCCGTCTCACCATAGGGAGGCCCCGATGTCCGCGCAGATCCGAGCCCTGTACGCCTCCATGCCGGACCGTCTTGCTCGCGCTCGTACCGTCTTCGGTCGCCCCCTCACGCTGTCCGAGAAGATCCTCGTCGCGCACTGCGACGACTTCGAGGCGCAGAAGTGGGAGCGCGGCAAGGCGATCCTGCGACTGCGCGTCGATCGCGTCGGGCTGCAGGACGCCACGGCGCAGATGGCGATCCTGCAGTTCATGATGTCGGGTCGCAAGCGCGTGGCGGTGCCGACGACGGTGCACTGCGATCATCTGATCCGCGCCGAGTCCGGCTCCACCGAGGATCTTGCGCGCGCCATCAGCGAGAACCGCGAGGTCTACGATTTCCTGAGGTCGGCCGCGCGCAAGTACGGGATGGGCTTCTGGCGCCCGGGCGCGGGCATCATCCATCAGGTCGTTCTCGAGAACTACGCGTTTCCCGGCGGCCTCATGATCGGTGCCGATTCGCACACGCCGATGGGCGGCGGCCTCGGCATGCTGGCCATCGGCGTCGGCGGCGCGGATTGTGCGGAGGTGATGGCCGGTCTCGCGTGGGAGGTCCTGCATCCCCGGCTGGTCGGCGTGCACCTCACGGGCAAGCTCGCGGGCTGGACGGCGCCGAAGGACGTCATCACCTACCTGTGCTCCGTGCTGACCGTGAAGGGCGGCACCAACAAGATCATCGAGTACTTCGGGCCCGGCGCCGAGTCGATCAGCGCGACCGGCAAAGGCACCATCTGCAACATGGGGGCGGAGCTCGGCGCGACGACCTCCGTGTTCCCGTACGACCCGCGGATGGGCGCCTACTTGAGAGCCACCGACCGCAGCGACGTCGCCCAGCTGGCCGAGGAGTTCCGCGCGCACCTGGTGGCCGACCCGGAGGTGGAGGCGAAGCCCGAGACGTACTACGACGAGATCGTCGAGATCAATCTCGACACCCTGGAGCCGCAGGTGGTAGGTCCGCACTCGCCCGATCTCGGGCGGCCGATCAGCCGGCTCGGCGCCGACGCCCGGAAGAACGGCTGGCCCACCACGATCACGAACGCGCTGATCGGCTCGTGCACCAACTCGTCGTACGAGGACATGCGGCGCGCCGCGCACATCGCGACCCAGGCGCTGAAGGCCGGTGTGAAAGCCAAGAGCAAGTTCCTCATCACGCCGGGCTCCGAGCGCGTGTTCCAGACGATCAAGCGCGACGGCATCATGGACACCTTCGAGAAGCTGGGCGGGACCGTTCTGGCGAACGCGTGCGGACCGTGCATCGGCCAGTGGAAGCGCTCGGACGTGGGCGCCAACCAGACGAACACGATCGTGTCGTCGTTCAACCGGAATTTCCCCGGCCGCAACGACGGCAGCGCGTCCACGCTGTCCTTCATCACGAGCCCCGACATCGTCACCGCGCTCGCCATCGCCGGCACGCTGGACTTCGATCCCGTGCACGGCACGCTGACGACGGCCGACGGCAAGCAGCTGCGCTTCACAGCCCCGGAGGGGGAGGAGCTGCCGCGCGACGGCTTCGCGAAAGGTGCGGAAGGCTACGAGGCGCCGGCCGAGAACGGTGATTCCGTGCGCATCGAGCTGCCGGCGAACAGCGAGCGCTTGCAGGTTCTCGGGCCGTTCGTGGCCTGGGATGGCGGCGACTTCATCGACCTGCCGATCCTCGTGAAGACGAAGGGCAAGACGACGACCGATCACATCTCGCCCGCCGGTCCATGGCTGCGCTTTCGCGGGCATCTCGACCGCATCAGCGACAACATGTTCATGGGCGCCGTGAACGCCTTCACCGGCGAGACCGGCAAGGGCGCCAACCC
This sequence comes from Candidatus Methylomirabilota bacterium, assembly GCA_036265915.1. Taxonomy (GTDB): domain Bacteria; phylum Methylomirabilota; class Methylomirabilia; order Rokubacteriales; family CSP1-6; genus AR12. The sequence goes on from DATAOC010000084.1 coordinate 52,605, forward strand.
GGTGACCGGCGCGGCCAACCAGCCGTTCGCAAAGATCGCGCGCGAGCTGAAAGCGCAGGGTGTGGAGTGGATGGTGGTCGGCGACGAGAACTATGGCGAGGGCTCGTCGCGCGAGCATGCCGCCATGTCGCCCCGGTATCTGGGATGCGTCGCCGTCATCGTCCGCAGCTTTGCCCGCATCCACGAGACGAACCTCAAGAAGCAGGGCGTGCTGCCGCTCACGTTCGTGGACCCCGCCGACTACGACCGGTTCGAGCAGAACGACCGGGTCAGCATCACCGGCCTCTATACGCTCGAGCCCGGCAAGCCGGTCACCGTCCTGATCAAGAAGCCGGACGGCCGCACGCTCACCATCCAGGCGCGCCACACGATGACGCGCGAGCAGATCGCGTGGTTCAAGGCCGGGTCCGCGCTCAACGCGGGGCAGCCCGTCGACGTGACGAGCGGAGGCGCGGCCAATCCGGATCAGCTCCAGCTCGATCCGCGCGACACCAAGGCGAAGCCAGGAAAGGACGTCTAATGCCAGGCAAGGTGAAGATCCCGAAGGGCGAGAAAGTCACCATCGACCACGGGAAGCTGCGCGTGCCCGACAATCCGATCATCGCGTTCATCGAGGGTGACGGCACCGGCCCCGACATCTGGGCGGCCGCCGTGCGAGTGCTCGACGCCGCCGTCGAGCAGGCCTATCGGGGAAAGAAGAAGATCGCGTGGGCGGAGGTCTACGCGGGCGAGAAGGCGCAGGCGGTCTACGGCAAGGACTGCCCGCCGAACCTCCTGCCCGACGAGACGCTCGACGTCATCCGCGAGTACCTGGTGGCCATCAAGGGGCCGCTCACGACGCCCGTGGGTGAAGGATTCCGCTCGCTCAACGTGACGCTGCGCCAGGTGCTCGATCTGTACGTGTGCCTGCGTCCCGTGAAGTACTTCCAGGGCGTTCCCTCGCCGGTGAAGCGCCCGGACAAGGTCGACATGGTGATCTTCCGCGAGAACACGGAGGACATCTACGCCGGCATCGAGTGGGAGCAGGGGACGCCGGAGGCGAAGAAGGTCGTCGACTTCCTCCAGAAGGAGATGAAGGTCAACAAGATCCGCTTCCCGAGCTCGTCGTCCATCGGCATCAAGCCGGTGTCGAAGGAAGGCTCGGAGCGGCTGATCCGGGCGGCCATCCGATATGCGATCGAGAACAACCGGAAGAACGTGACCCTCGTCCACAAGGGCAACATCCAGAAGTACACCGAGGGCATGTTCATGAAGTGGGGCTACGCGCTGGCGAAGAAGGAGTTCGGCGACAAGACGATCGCGTGGGACGAGTGCGGCGGCAAGCCGCCGGCCGGAAAGATGCTGATCAAGGACGCCATCACCGACGCGTTCCTGCAGCAGATCCTCACCCGGCCCGACGAGTTCGACGTGATCCCGTGCTGCAACCTGACCGGCGACCTCCTCTCCGACGCGCTGGCCGCGCAGGTGGGTGGCATCGGCATCGCGCCCGGCGCCAACATCAACTACGACACGGGCCACGCGCTGTTCGAGGCGACACACGGCACGGCGCCGAAGTACGCCGGGCAGGACAAGGTCAACCCCGGCTCGGTCATCTTGTCGGGCGAGATGATGCTGCGCTACATGGGATGGACGGACGCGGCGGACCGCATCATCGCGGGACTGGAGACGACGATCAAGTCCAAGGTGGTGACCTACGACTTCGCGCGGCTGATGGAGGGCGCCAAGGAAGTGAAGTGCTCGGAGTTCGGCACCGCCATCATCCAGAGCATGGCGAAGCTGTGATGGCGGCGCGGCCAAAGATCACCGTCGTCGGCGCCGGGAACGTGGGCGCCTCGGTCGCCCAGTACGTCGTCGAGAAGGAGCTGGGGGACGTCGTGCTGGTCGACGTGGTCGAGGGCATCCCGCAGGGCAAGGCGCTCGACCTCGCCCAGGCCGGACCGATTCACCGCTACGACGCCTCGCTCGTGGGCAGCAACGGCTACGACGAGACGCGCGACTCCGACATCGTCGTCATCACGGCCGGTCTCGCGCGCAAGCCCGGGATGACGCGCGACGATCTGCTGTTCAAGAACGCCGAGATCGTGGGCTCGGTGGTCGAGCAGGTGGTGGCCCGCAGCAAGAACGCCATCCTCGTGCTGGTGACGAACCCGCTCGACGCGATGGTGCAGCTCGCCTGGAAGAAATCCGGGTTCCCGACCAAGCGCGTGGTCGGCATGGCCGGCGTGCTCGACTCCGCGCGCTTTCGGACGTTCATCGCCCAGGAGCTGCAGGTCTCGGTCGAGAACGTCACTGCGTTCGTGCTGGGCGGTCA
>DATAOC010000085.1:0-6150 GCA_036265915.1 Candidatus Methylomirabilota bacterium
GGTGGCCGAGCCGTGGACGATGGAGTTGTGGAACATCACCATCTCGCCCGGCTCCAGCACGAAGTCGACGGCGGTCGACTCGTCGAACTCGTCCACGATGTACTGGCCGCGCGCCAGGATGCTCTTCCGGTCGTCGCTGTCCTCGTGACGGAGCGCGCCCCACTTGTGCGAGCCGGGGATGCCGCGCAGGCAGCCCTGCTCGACGCCGCACGGTGAGAGGGCCAGGCCGCCCAGCACCACGGGAACCGGCGAGCCATACGCGGAGTCCTGATGCCAGCCGGCGAAGGTCTCGCCGTCGGGCTTCTTCACCCGCCACGCCATGCTCCAGCAGCGGAGGTCGGGCCCGATCAAGTCTTCGAAGATGTCGAGCACGTGCGGGTCCTCGGCGATCTCGAGCACCCACGGACAGAGCAGATGCGACTTCGTCTTCAGCTTCTTGATGTCGCCGGGGCAGCGCGCCTCCAGCGCCTCCAGACGCGCGCGGTACTCGCGTGCGCGCTCGGGACCGAAGGCGCGCACGGGAGACAGGAAGCCCTGCTCGTCGAACGCGCGCACCTGCGCGTCGGTCAGGACCTTCGGCACGACGGCTACGCCTCCGCCTCGATGAGCACCGGGGTGTCCTGCGCCGGCTTGTAGCCCATGTGCGACGGGAAGTCGGGGCCGAGCGGCCACGGCTTCGGGAACTTCAGCCACAGGCGCAGCATGTGGCGCTTCTGGTGCGGCTCGGGGCCGTCCACGAAGCCGGTGCGCGAATGCAGGATCGTGTAGTTGTTGATGAACTGGATGTCACCGCGCTGGAGATCCATGTCCAGGCGCAGATCGGGACGGCGCGTCTGCTCGTCGAGAAAATCGAGGGCTTCCTTCTCCAGCGTCATCAGCGGCACACCGCGCTTCACGGCGCCGGCGTTGATCTGGTTGCGGATGAGCCGGCAGCTCACCACGCCGTCCTTGTGACCGAACACCGGAATCGGCCGATCGGAGACGCCGCGATCGGTCAGCGCCGCCTCGCGCCGGATGTAGTAGAAGCCGTTGTAGAGCAGGCCGAGGTACTCGGGGTGCCGGGCGAGAATCTCGTTGTGCACGGTGACGGAGCTGACGATGCTGCTCAGCCCACCCGACAGCGAGCGCCGCAGGCACAGCAGGCCCACCACGTCGCCCGCGTCCGTGTGGTACGGCAGGTAGGCGTTCGTCTCGTAGCCGCGCACGTCGATGTTGCCGTAGGTCCGGCCGTGATCGTAGACGTGGCCGAGCAGCTCACCCTGCGGATTCTGGTAGAGCGGCGTGCCGAGATAGCGACCAAGCCCCCAGTAGATCAGCTCCACGTCCTCGTCGCGGTAGCGCTCGACCGGCAGGCCGCGGACCACGACGAAGCCGCGGCCGTCGTACAGCTCGGCGCCGATCTGCTCGATGCGCGGGCGCGCCACCGTGAGCGGGAAGTCGTCGCGCTGGACGTCCAGCATGGCCTTGCCCGTCGCCCTGGCGGCGCCGAGCGCGCGGTCGATGTCCGCGAGCTCCGCGGCGCTGAGCGTCACGATCCAGCTCGACTCATCGCGCGACAGCACGTCGCCCCGCCACGCCTTCGCGCTGGTGACCGGCTTCATCCACACGGAGCTCATCGGACTGTCCTCCCTCACTATTGCTGTCGCGGGTCCAGGGCGTCGCGCAGCCCGTCGCCCAGCACGTTCACAGCCATGACGATACAGAAGATCGCCAGTCCTGGGTAGAGTGCCATCCACGGCGCCTGCGACAGGTAGCGCTGGGCGGCGTTGAGCATGCTGCCCCACGATGGCGCGGGCGGCTGCTGGCCCAGGCCCAGGAACGACAGACTGGCCTCGGCGATGATCGCGGCCGCCACCGTGATGCTGGACTGCACGAGGAGCGGCGCCAGCATGTTGGGCAGGATGTGACGCCCCGCCACGCGCGGCCGCGAGCAGCCGAGCGCGCGCGCCGCCTCGACGTAGTCCTCCGTCTTGATGGCCAGCACGGTGCCGCGCGCCAGGCGCAGGAATGTGGGCAAGGCGGCGATCCCGATGGCGAGCATGGCGTTGCGGAGGCTCGGGCCGAGGAACGCGGCCAGCGCGATGGCGACGATCAGGAACGGGATCGAGAGCATGGCATCGGTGACGCGCATGATCACGCTGTCCAGCCAGCCGCCGGCGTAGCCGGACAGCAGACCGAGCGGAACGCTGAGCGCGACGGCGAGCGTGACCGGGATCACGCCGGCCAGCAGCGAGGCGCGCGCGCCCCAGATGAGCCGCGACAGCACGTCGCGCCCGACCTCGTCGGTGCCGAGCCGGTGGACCGCCGACGGCGGCTTCCGCATGGAGAGCAGGTTCGGCGCGACGGGGTCGAACGGCGCCAGCTGCGGCGCGGCCAGCGCCACCAGCACGAAGCCGGCGACCACGGTCGCGGCCGCCAGCACCATCGGCCGGCGCACCAGCTTGCGTAGCGCCCGCGCGTCGGTCATGAGCCGCGCAGCCGCGGGTCAACGACGAAGTACAGGATGTCGGCGAGAAGGTTCAGCAGCAGGTAGAAGATGGCGGAGACCAGCACGACCGCCTGCACGACGGCGTAGTCGCGATTGAACACGCCGTCGACGAGCAGCTTGCCGAAGCCGGGGATCGCGAAGATCTGCTCGGTGAGGACGGCACCCGACAGCAGTCGCCCGAACTCGATGGCGCCGAGGGTGACGACGGGGATGAGGGCGTTCCGCAGCGCGTGCTTCAGCACGACCCGGCTTTCCGGAACGCTCTTGGCCCGCGCGGTGCGCACGTAGTCGGCGCGCAGCGTCTGCAGCATCGCGCTGCGCGCGTGGCGCATCATGACGCCGGCCACCCCGGTGCCGAGCACGACCGACGGCAGCAGGATGGTCGTGAGATTCCGGCGCCAGTCGTCCCAGGGCGCCACGTAGCCGGAGGCGGGCAGCCAGCCGAGCTGCACGGCGAAGAGCAGGATCAGCATGATGCCGAGCCAGAAGTGCGGGACGGACAGCCCCGAGAGCGCGACGAAGTTCGCGGCCACGTCGAGCGGGCGGCCCTGCCGCGTCGCCGACAGCACGCCGGCGGGCACGCCGATGGCGAGCGCGATGAGCATGGAGCACGCGGCCAGCTCCACCGTCACCGGCAGCTTGGAGACGATGAGATCGGCGACCGGGATGCGACTGCGCAGCGAGTCGCCGAAATCGCCGCGCAGCACACGCCCGAGCCAGAGGCCGTACTGCACGGCCACCGGCCGATCCAGGAAGTACTTGGCCCGGATGGCGGCGACCACCGCGGGATCGCCCTCCTCGCCGGCCAGCGCGGTGGCGGCATCGCCGGGGAGCAGCTTCTGCAGCGAGAAGATCAGCACGGACACGATGGCGAGCGTCGGCACCAGCACGGCCAGGCGCCGCACGATGTAGAGCCAGAGTCTCAGAACTTGAGCCCCTTGACCCGGATGATGCCGTCGGGATGCGGCGTGAAGCCCTGCACGCGCGCGCTCAGCCCGGTGAACACGCGGCGGTGCCAGAGATGGATCGCCGGCACGTCGCGCAGCAGGAGCTCCGTCGCCTTGTCGTAGAGCTGCTTGCGCTGCGCGGGGTCGGCCACCTGGCGGGCCTTGGTGACCAGCGCGTCGAACTCGGCGTTGCAGTAGTGGCTGTCGTTCTGCGCGCCCTTGCACGTGTAGTGGGTGAAGATGTTGCCGTCGGGATCGGGCCGGCCGCTCCAGAAGGTGAAGTACGCCTCGAAGTCGCCGCGCTTGCCGGCCTCGAGCATCGTCACGTTCTCCTGGCTCTGCAGCTGCATCGTGATGCCGGCCTCGGCCAGCATGGCCTGGATGACCTGTGCCGCTTCCTGGCGGTCCCGCTCCGGCGGCAGGATGAGCGTGAACGAGGGATTCGCCTGGCCCGCGTCTTTCAAGAGCTGCCGGGCGCGCGCGACGTCGCGCGGCTTCACCGGGAGCTTCTTGTTGTAGTACGCGCTCGACGGGCTCACGAACTGGTTGCCCGCGATGTACTCGTCGTTGAACACGGACTTCACGAGCGCCTCGCGATCGATGGCGGCATCGATGGCCTGCCGCACGCGGACGTCCGCGAGCGCCTTCGACCTGGGCCCGTTGGCCACGTTGAGCCGGATCACCTGGAAGCCGAGCTCGGGGACGCCGACCACCTTGAGCTTGCTGTCGCCGCGAATCTGCGCCAGGTCCGTCGGCGACACGCGCTCGATCATCTGCAGGTCGCCCGATCGGAGGCTGGCCAGGCGCGCCGTGGAGTCGGTGATGGGCACGAACTCCACGCGGTCGAGGTGCACGTTGCCCTTGTCCCAGTACTCGGCGAAGCGCTGGAGGACGATCTTGCCCTGCGCGACGCGCTCGACGAACTTGAACGGCCCCGCGCACACCGGCCGCGTGCCGAACCGGTCGCCCAGCTCCTTCGCCGCCTTCGGCGAGATCATCATGCCGGCGCGGTCGGTCAGGGCCGCCAGCAGCGGGACCAGCGGCTGCGAGAGATTCAGGCGCACGGTGAGGTCGTTGACGACGTCCACGCTCTTGATCTCGCCGATCTCCGACTTGCGGAACGATCCCGGCGTGGTGAGGTGCCGCTCGATATTGAAGCGGACGGCCTCGGCGTTGAACGGCTCGCCGTCGTGGAACTTCACGTTCGGCCGCAGCCTCAGCGTGACCGCGCGATTGTCCGCGGCCCACTCGTAGCCCGTGGCCAGCTGCGGCACGATCTTGAGGTCCGGCGTGACGTCGAAGAGCTTGTCACACAGCGCGGCGAACACGAGCCGGCCGACGTAGGCGCGGCTGATGGTCGGGTCGAGCGCGTCGGGATCGTCGTTGAGGCCGATGCGCAGCACGCTCTCGGCGTGGGCCGGCGTGGCCGCGAGCAGCAGGCTCGCGAGCAGCGCGGTCAGGATCCGGGTCACGTTCATGTCTCCTCCAGGCGACCGCGCGCGTCGACGGCCACGGCTCCCCCGCCGGCGCGCCGCACGATGAGCGGATTCACTTCGAGATCGATCAGCCGCGGGCCGAGATCGGCCGCCAGCCACGAGACGCGGACGACGGCGTCGACGATGGCGTCCACGTCGAGCGGCGGCCGGCCGCGCGCGCCGTGCAGCAGCGGCGCGGCCGCGAGCGAGTCGAGCAGGCCACGCGCGCGGATCGCGCTCACCGGCGCGGGAGCCAGGGCCACGTCCTTGAGAATCTCGACCGCGATGCCGCCCAGACCGACCAGCACGACCGCCCCGAACTGCGGATCACGGCGGGCGCCGACGATCACCTCGGCCTCGCCGGCCACCGTCTCCTGCACGGTGAACCCGTCGAGCGGCCCGAGCCGGCTGGCCATCTCGCGCGCCGCAGCCTCGACCATCTCGCGCGAGGCGAGGCCCAGGCGCACGGCGCCGACGTCGCTCTTGTGCACGATCGCGCGCGACACGGCCTTGAGGACCACGGGATAGCCGAGCTTGGCGGCCGCGTCGGCGGCGCGGTCCGGTGTGGCCACCGTCATCTCACGCGCGAGCGGAATGCCGTAGGCGGCGAGCAGCTCCGGCACCGTGCCAGCCGCCCGCTGCGGCAATCCCGGCGGCCGCTCCGCGCGCGCGGCCGGTGCCGCCCGCAGCGCGTCGTGCTCGGCGATCAGGGCGATGACGCGCACCGCGTCCTCGACCCGGTCGAAATAGAACTGGCCGATGTCGCGCAGGGCCTGGCGCGGGCCGTTGGCGGCCGCGCCGGGCGTGAAGGCCAGCATCACGGGCTTGTCCGTCGACTGCGCGGCCTCGGCGATGAGCCTGGCGCGGGTGGCGAAGAACGGCATCGAGGTCAGGATGGCCAGGCCGTACGCGACATCCGGATCGGCGAACAGGATCCGCGTCACGTCGCCGGCGATCTCCACCTCCTCGGGCGGCTTGCGGCCGCCGAGATCGATCGGGTTGATGGCCTGCGGCGCGAGCAGCAGCGGGTCGAGCTGCGCGCGTGTGGCGGACGACAGCGTGGCGAGCCTGAGGCCGAGCTCGCTGATGCGGTCAGCCGCGATCCCGGCGCCGCCGCCGGATCCCGACAGGATGCCGACACCGCCCCGGCGCGGCGCTCGATGCCGGACCAGAAAGTGCGCGGCGCGGACCATGTCATCCGGATCGCGCGGCAGCACCACGCCTTCCTCCCGACACACCG
>DATAOC010000086.1:0-18917 GCA_036265915.1 Candidatus Methylomirabilota bacterium
GAGGGCGCCGGCCGCCACCTGACGCCGTGCGATCTCGGGACAGCGATGCGTCTTGGCGTGCGGCCGCAGGGCCTTGCCCGCGCTCCGGACGTGCGCGGCCATGCGAGCGATGTTGCGTTCGAAGCGATCGAGGTCGAGCAGCAGGGCGGGGGTCGGGATCTCGTCACGCGTCATCGAGGTGGCAGCCTAGCACGAGGGGCGGGCTGGCGGCGCGCCCGGCGCGACCTGACTCAGCGGGCGCGCAGAGCGTCGTTCAGGCGCTGCGACTGGATACCGCTCTTGACGTCGTAATCGAGATCGGGCCGGCGCGGCGCCGGCCGGGTCAGCGCTCGCGCACGGGCGTGGCTTCGCTGCTCCTGGACCTCCGCGGCGGCCGCCTCCGCGTCGTGCTCCACCGTGTCGGCCGGCGTGCCGGGGCGCACGACGATGCGGCGCTGCTGCGTCGACATCTCGACCTTCCCGTCCGGCTTCGGGCTCGCCGCTTGCGCCAGCACGCTCGCGGGAACGAGAAGAAGCACAACCAGAAGAAGAAGCTTCATCCGACGTGCCGCAGCAGCGGGATCTCGGTCGGCGTCGGCTGCAGTCGCGGCTGCCGCGCCAGCTCGCGCATCGCAAATGCCAGGACGGCGCCGAAGACGAGGTGAGCCGCCACGTCAACCGCCCGCCCGCGGCCGCGCTTGACAGCGAGCGCGGGAAGCACGACGTAATGGTCGGCCAGCCACACCAGAAAGCCGTAGCCGAGACCAGTGACGGCACCGGGTCGCGGCGCGACGGCGCCCAGCGCGCCGCCGGCAACGGCGCCGACACCGTGGTGCATCAGCTCCGCCGCAAGCTGATGACCCGGCGTGCGGCCAAGGACGGAGAAGCCGGTCTCTCCGGCAACACGCTCGTGGACGACCTGCGGGACGGTCTGCCTCAGCAGCCCCGCGCGGTGAGCCAGAAGCCTCGCCGCGGACATCACGCCCGCCGCAACCACGCCCGCCGTGAGACCGCGCAGGATGCCATCACGGTTGATCATGGAATTCAGGTGCGCTGCACGCCCTGTGCCGGCGAGCCTACCGGCCAAGGCTGACGTCGTCGGGCAGCTCGTCGACGTCGTCGGGACGGCGCGGGAACTCGCGCGCCAGCACCGCGCCGACCTCGGCCACGGCGTCGACGATCGCGTCCCGCGCCGCTCCCGCGCGCAGGCGCTCCACCATCCGGTCGCGGACGCCGTGCCAGTACGCGTCGCCGACGCGGCTGTGGATGCCGTCGTCGCCGACGATGGCCAGCGTGCGGTCCTCCATGGCCAGGTATATGAGCACACCGGAGCGCGCCGCCGTCTCGTGCATCTTCAGCGCGACGAACACTTCCCGCGCCCGCGCCAGCGCATCCGTCGATTGCGTGCGGGCGCCGTGGCCCACCCGGCGCTCCACGTGGACGCGGATCTCCGCCGCCGTGCGACGTTCGGCCGCCCGGACAGCGGCCACGATGGCGTCGAGGTCAGCCCGGCTGAAGACCCGGCTCGCCCAGCGCGGATGGCGCAACATCACCAGTTCCCGCTCGCGCCACCGCCGCCGAAGCTACCGCCGCCGCCCGAGAAGCCGCCGCCGCCACCCCCTCCGCCGGACCAGCCTCCGGGCCATCCGCCGCCGTAGAAGATCGGTGGGTGCGAGCGCCAGCCGCCGCGACCGGCCGTGTACGCGCGACGCGAGGCGTTGCGGATGGCGCTCACGATGGCCACGCCGAAGACGCCGAAGATCAGGAACAGCAGCAGCAGCGTCGACGGCGACAGCGGCCGGCCCTCCGCGCGCGCCGGTGTGCGCTGCGCGGGACCGCCCTCGCCCCGGATGCGCGCGTAGATAGCGTCCGTCGCCGCCTCGATGCCGGCCGCGTAGCGTTGCTCCCGGAATCTCGGCGCGAGCGTGTCGCGGATGAGGCCGCCGGCCACGATGTCGGGAATGACCGACTCGAGACCGTAGCCGACCTCCAGCCGGATCTTCCGGTCGTCGACGAAGATCAGCATGATCACGCCGTTGTCGAGCGACTTCTGACCGATGCGCCAGCGCTGCGCGAGCCGGATCGAGTAGTCCTCGAGACTCTCGCCCTCGAGCGATCGGAAGATGGCGACCACCACCTGCGCGCCGGTGGCGCGTTCGCCCTCCGCGAGGCGCGATTCCAGCCGCGCGCGCTCGTCCGGGCGCAGGAGGCCGGCATAGTCGTTCACGCGGCCGGTGGGCGCCGCCGGAATGGCCAGCGCGAGCGCGAGAACGACCGCGAGGAGCAGACTAGAACTTCACTTTGGGCGGCGTCGCGCTCTCGGGCGTGGCCTCGAAGAATGCCTTGGGTCGGAATCCGGTGACGCCGGCCACGAGACTGCCGGGGAAGAGCCGCAGCCGCGTGTTGTACTCGCGCACCGCCTCGTTGTAGCGCTGGCGCTCGACGGTGATCCGGTTCTCGGTGCCCTCGAGCTGCGTCTGCAGGGCGAGAAAGTTCTGGTTCGACTTGAGCTCGGGATAGCGCTCGACCGTCACCAGCAGACGGCTGAGCGCGCCGGAGAGCTGGTTCTGCGCCGCCTGGAACCGCTGCACCGCCTGCGGATCGCTCAGCGCCTCCGGGGTGAGCCGGATCCCGGTCGCGCTTGCGCGCGCCTGCGTGACCTCGGTGAGCACCGTGCGCTCCTGCGCCGCAAAGCCCTTCACCGTCTCGACCAGGTTCGGGATCAGGTCCGCGCGCCGCTGGTAGACGTTCTGCACCTGGGCCCATTTCTCGTTGACGTTCTGGTCCAGGCGGACGAGCTGGTTGTTGACGCCCACAGCCCAGACGACGAGGCCGACCACGACCACGGCCACCACGACGAGGGCCACCACGAGCGCGCGCACGATCGCGATTATACCCGCATTGACCGTCTCCGCGGCCGCCGCGTACACTGCCGCGCGTGACGGACAGTCTGCCCACGTACCGCGTGAAAGCGCGCAACACGTCGTCGACGGGCGAGAACGCCATCCACGACGACGCCACCGCGCGCCGCTACGGTTTTGCGGGCGGCCTCGTGCCGGGCGTCATGGTCTACGCCTACCTGACGCAGCCGCTGGCCAGCGCGTTCGGTCACGCCTGGCTCACGCGCGGCACGGCCAGCGTCCGCTTCGTCAAGCCGGCTCTCGACGGCGAGGAGCTCACGGTGCGCGGCACCGTCACCGCGCGGGATGCCGGCGGCATCACCGCGCGCCTGACCGCAGGCACGCCGGCCACGCCGGAGTGCGCGACGCTCACGGCCACCGTGCCCGCTGGACAGCCGACACCGGTCAACATGGCCATGTATCCGGCGGCGCCGCTGCCCGACGTGCGACCCGCAGCGTCGCGGGCCCACCTCGCGTCGCTGTCGGCGCTCGGCACGCCCCGCGCACTCTATGACGCCGCGCGGGCCGCCGAGTATCTCGCGAAGGTGGAGGACGCGCTGGCCGTCTATCGCGGGCCGGCGGCCGCCGTGCATCCCGGGTTCTACCTGGAGCAGGCCAATCGCGCGCTCGACCGCAACGTGCAGATGGGGCCGTGGATCCACGTCGGCAGCGTGGTGCGCCACCTGGGCGCCGCGCGCGTCGGCGCCGAGCTGACGACCCGCGGAAAGATCCGATCGCTGTTCGAGCGGAACGGGCGCGAGTTCGTCGAGCTCGACCTCGTCATCGTCGCCGGGGAGTCGCCGCGGCCGGTCGCCCACATCCTGCATACCGCCATCTATCGGCTGCCGGCGCCCTGACCCGCGGTTTGCGCCGCTCCCGGCCGCATGTTAGAACCGGGCATTCCGAGGAGGCTTCGATGGATCTGAATCTCTCGCCCGAGGACCGCGCCTTCCGCGACGAGACGCGGCGCTGGTTCCAGGCCCACGTTCCCCGCACCGAGCTCAAGACGCTGGAGGAGCGCCGGGCGTGGCATCGCACGATGTTCGACGCCGGCTACGTGGGCATGGGCTGGCCGAAGGAGTACGGCGGTCAGGGCGCCTCGCCGATGAAGATGGCCATCGTCGCCGACGAGATGGCCCGCGCCAACGCGCCGGCGCCCATCAACGGCCTCGGCATCGGATTCATCGGGCCCACGATCATCGTGCACGGCACGGACTGGCAGAAGCAGCGCTATCTCAAGAAGATCCTCTCCGCGGAAGAGATCTGGTGCCAGCTCTATTCGGAGCCGAACTCCGGCTCGGATCTGGCGAGTCTTCGCACCCGCGCCGAGGACAAGGTCGATCACTTCCTCGTCAACGGCCAGAAGATCTGGACGAGCGGCGGCCACATCTCCGACTGGGGCATCCTGCTGGCTCGCACCGACGCCGGCGTTGCCAAGCACAAGGGCATCTCGTGCTTCCTGCTGAACATGCGGCAGCCCGGCGTCGAGGTGCGACCGCTCAAGCAGATCACCGGCAGCGCCGAGTTCAACGAAGTGTTCATGACCAACGCGCGCGCCGAGAAGGCCGATCTGATCGGCCGCCTCGGCCAGGGCTGGGAGATCGCGCAGACGACGCTCGGCTTCGAGCGCGGCGGCAATTCCATGGCGCGCGTCACCCGCTACGCCTCCGCCTTCGAGCGTCTCGTGGACGCGGCGAAGAAGCTGAAGCGCGGCGGCAGGCCGCTGCTCGAGGACCCGGTCGTTCGCGCCAAGCTCGGACGCGTCTACGCCGAGATGGAGGTACAGCGGTACGCCGCCCTCCGTATCCTGTCGGCGCTGCAGAAGGGCGACTCGCCCGGCGCCGCCTCCTCGATCACGAAGCTCTCGTACAGCGAGTTCGAGAAGCGCTACTACGAGCTGTGCCTCGAGATCCTCGGCCCGTACGGGCAGGTCACCGACGGCGGCCTCGAGGAGTCGACCCTCGACGTCGACTCGTCCTCCGGCGTGCGCTCGAGCTGGGCGTACGCATTCCTGTGGGCGCGCGCGGGCACCATCTACTCGGGGTCCTCGGAAATCCAGAAAAACGTCATCGGCGAGCGCGTGCTCGGTCTCCCCAAGGAGATCCGCGCGGATCGCGTCAAGGTCTAGGAGAGCGCCGTGGACTTCGCGTTCAGCTCCGACCAGCAGCTCCTGAAGAACTCCGCGCGCGCGTTCCTGGACGAGCACATGAAGCCGACACACGTGCGGGCGCTCTGGGAGGACCCCCGCGGCGAGAGCGAGGCGCTGTGGAAGGAGATGGCGCAGCTGGGCTGGCTCGGACTGGCGCTGCCCGAGGACGCCGGCGGCAGCGCGCTGGGGCTGGTGGAGACGTCGATCCTCCAGGAGGAGCTCGGGCGCGCCGCCTGTCCGTCGCCCTACTTGCCGACGGTGCTCGCGGCCACGGCCATCGATCGCTTCGGCAGCGCGGCACAGAAGCACCGCTGGCTGCCGGCGGTCGCCGGCGGAAGCGCGCGGGCGACGGTCGCGCTGATGGAGCGCGAGCTCGACTGGAGCGCGGACGCCGTGCAGACACGGGCCGACGAGCGCGGCGGCAAGGTCGTCCTCACGGGCGTGAAGCAGTTCGTGCCGTGGGCGCACGTTGCTGACGTGATCCTCGTTCCCGCGCGGGCCGGCGGCTCGGTCGCCGTGTTCGCGGTCGAGGCCGCGGCACCGGGCGTCACCGTTGCGCCGATCACCAGCATGGATCCGGGCACGCGGATGGCCACGGTGACGCTCGACGGCGCGACGGTGGCGGCCGAGGCGCGCCTGCCGTCGAATGGCGCCGTCGACTTCCTGCTGCAGCGCGGCGCGATCGGCGCCGCCGCCGAGATGCTCGGCGCCGCCCGGCGCTGCCTCGACATGGCCGTCGACTACGCGAAGGTGCGCGAGCAGTTCGGCCAGCCCATCGGCTCCTTCCAGGCCATCCGCCACAAGTGTGCGGAGATGCTGCTCGACGTCGAGAACTCGCACGCCGCCGTGTACTACGCGTCGTGGTCGCTCGAGCACGGGGCCGACGACGGTCCTCTGTCGGCCTCGGTGGCGAAGGCGTACGTCAGCGACGCCTCGCGCAAGGTGTGCGGCGATGCCATCCAGGTCCACGGCGGCATCGGCTTCACCTGGGAGTACGACCTTCACCTGTACTTCAAGCGCGCGAAGGCGCTGGAGCCGATGTACGGCGACGCCGACTTCCATCGCGAGCTGATCGTGCGGCGCGTCGCCCGCTGAGGCGCCGTGGCTGACCTCCGCCCCCCGCTCGACGGCATCCGCGTCGTCGACCTGACCAGCTACATCGCCGGCTCCTACGCGGCGACGATGCTGGCGGACATGGGAGCCGATGTCATGAAGCTCGAGTCGCTCGAGGGCGACTCGTTCCGCGAGCTGCCGGGATTTCACGCGTGGAACCGCGGCAAGCGCTCGGTGTGCGTGAATCTCAAATCGCCGGAAGGCGTCGCCGTCGTGCAGCGGCTGGCCGCGCAGGCCGACGTGGTCATGGAGAACATGCGACCCGGCGTCGCCGAGCGGCTCGGGGTCGGAGAGGGCGCGCTGCGGGCCGTCAACCCGCGCCTGATCTACTGCTCGACGACGGCGTTCGGCTCCACGGGGCCCTACGTCGATCGCCCCGGCTTCGATCCGGTGCTGCAGGGGATGTCGGGCATCATGGCGCTCCAGGGCTTCGGCGGAGCGCCGCAGTATCTGCGCATCGCCGTCGTGGACTACTACGCGGCGGCGTTGACGACGCAGGCCGTGCTGGCCGCGCTGCTGGTGCGCGAGCGCACCGGCGTGGCCCAGAAAGTCGAGACGTCGCTGTTCCACGCCGTGGCCGCGCTGCAGGCCGGCAACTTCGTCGACTATCCGGGCAAGCAGTCCGTGTTCCGCGACAACCCGACGTATCGGCTCTACCAGGCGCAGGACGGCGAGTGGCTCTTCCTCGCGTGCGGCAACCAGTCGTTCTGGCGGAAGCTCTGCCAGGCGCTGGACATGAGCGAGCTCTCGGACGACCCCCGGTTCGCGTCGTGGATGCTCCGCCTCGACAATCGCGAGGTCCTGCTGCCGATCATGGAGGCGCGCTTTCGCTCGCGCCCGCGCGACGCATGGCTGGCCACGCTGCTGCAGCACGACATCCCGGCCGGGCCCGTGCACACGATCGACGAGTTCCGCCGCCACCCGCTCACGCAGCACCACGGCATGACGCGGACCTACCCGCACCCCGAGCTCGGGACGCTGACGCTGCCGGGCTCCTCGCTGCTCTTCACGCAAACGCCGACCCAGGACGTGGGCCCGGCGCCGACGCTCGGACAGCACACCGACGAGGTGCTGCGCGCGGCCGGTTACGACGCCGCGTCGCTGGCGGCGCTGCGCGAGCGCAAGGTGATCCGATGACCGACTATCAGGCGATCACGTACGCCGCCGAGGACGGCGTGGCGACGGTCACCCTCAACCGCCCCGACGTTCACAACGCCATGAACGAGACGATGCGCCGCGAGCTGACGCGCTGCTTCGACGGGCTCGCCGTCGACGAGGCGGTCAAGGTGGTCGTCGTGACGGGCGCCGGCGAGCGCGCGTTCTCGGCGGGCGCCGACATCAGGGAGTTCGTGGAGCCGCTGGTGCCGGTGCGCTTTCGCGAGCAGCGCCGGCGCCTCGATTTCCGTCAGGCGATGGATCGCTGCCCGCAGCCGATCCTCGCCGCCATCAACGGCTTCGCGCTCGGCGGCGGGCTGGAGCTGGCGCTCGCGTGCGACATCCGGGTGGCGGCCGCCGGCGCGACGCTGGGCCTGACCGAGGTGAACCTGGCGATCATCCCCGGCGGGGGCGGCACGCAGCGATTGCCGCGGCTCGTCGGCCGCGGCAAGGCGCTGGAGATGATCCTCACCGGCGCGCGCATCCCGGCCGACGAGGCGCTGCGCATCGGACTCGTCGAGCGCGTCGTGCCGGCCGGCGCGGCGCTCGAGGTGGCGAGGGAGCTGGCACGCACGATCGCCGCCAAGGCGCCAACGGCGCTGCGCTACGCAAAGGAGGCGGTGGTGAAGGGCCTCGAGCTGCCGCTCGCCGACGGCCTGCGGCTCGAGGGCGACCTCTCCGCGCTGCTCCGGACGACCGAGGACCGCGTGGAGGGCGCCAAAGCGTTTCTCGAGAAGCGCGCGCCGCGCTGGACCGGGAGATAGCGCTGCCGTTCTCGTATTACGCGCGACTGTCGCGCGCCCAGCAGGCCGTCTATCGGAAGAGCGACGCCGTCACCGAGGTCCGGCTGTCCCGGCCCGCACAGCTCTATCCCGCCGTCGACGCGCTCGAGGCGGCGCTCTCCCGGGAGGACCGGAGCGCCACCCAGGCGGCGACCGCCGAGCTCGTCGGCGGCCTGGTGACCATGCTCGGCCTGCCGCCGGTGCGCGTGGAAGTCCTCGCCGCGCGGCCGCACGCGCGCTGGGGCGAGCTGCACGGGCTGTACACCGCCGAGCGCGGACGGACGCCGAAGATCCAGCTCTGGATGCGCACCGCGAAGCAGAAGCGCGTGGTCGCCTTCCGCACCTATCTCCGGACGCTGCTGCACGAGGTCGGACACCACGTCGACTACACGGGCCTGCGGCTGGCCGATTCGTATCACACCGAGGGCTTCTACAAGCGAGAATCGAGCCTCTTTCACCAGCTGGTCACCGACAGGAGGTCCACGATGCCGACCATGGAGGACTACGCCCGGCAGCCCCGCGAGCAGCGCCTGCAGCGGCTTCAGCGCACGGCCGACGAGCTCGCGGCCGCTATCCGTTCCAAGGACGATGCGACGCTGTCCCGGCGGCCCGATCGGACGAACTGGGCGCCGAAGGAAGTCGTCTGCCACCTCCGTGACGCCGAGGAGCTCTTCATGATCCGCTTCCAGACGATTCTCGGCGCCGAGGAGCCGCAGCTCGCCGGCCTCGATCCCGACCGCTGGGCGCGCGACCGTCAGTACTTGGCCAACGACACGGGCGAGGCGCTGGCGGCGTTCCGCCGCCGTCGCGAGGAGTCGCTGACGTTCTTCGGCAAGCTCGAGCCCGAGCAGTGGAAGCGCGGCGGCGTGCACCCGGTCCGCGGCCGCTTCACCATCGACGACTTCCTGACCCTGATGGCCTGGCACGACGACAACCATCTGGACCAGCTGCGCCGGGCGCTCGAGGGAAAAGCGTAGCGCTCAGCGGAACTGCGGCGCGATCTCCTTCATGAACCGGTCCAGCGCGGGCCGCGCGTCCTTCATGAAGAGCGTTGGGATGAAGAGCGTCCCCACGCCGGCCTCGCGCAGCCGGCCGAGCTTGTCGCGGATCTCGCCGGCGGAGCCGGCCAGCATCGTGTCGCGCGCGACGGTGTCGGCCATGCCGAAGCGCTTGGTGAGCGCCACGAACAGCTTGTCGATCTCCGCGCGATCCTCGCTGAAGAGGAGCGCCATGTTGGCCGAGCGGGTGATCGACTTCGGATCGCGCCCGGCCGCCTTGCAGTAGCCGTCGAGCAGCGCGCCCTTGCGCGCCAGCACCTCGGGGCCCCCCCACACGTTCCAGTGGTCGGCGTGCCGCGCGACGATCTTGAGCGTCACCTTCTCCCCGCCACCGCCGATCATCAGCTCGGGATGCGGCCGCTGCACCGGCTTCGGCGACAGTGGCGCGTCGGTGAGCTGGTAGTACCGGCCCTTGAAGTTGCTGCGGTCCTGCGTCCACAGCGCCTTCAGCACCTGGCACGCTTCGTCCAGCCGCGCGAGCCGCTCCGGGACCGTGTAGAACGGGATGCCGTACGCCTCGTGCTCGTTCTGCTGCCACGCGGCGCCGAGGCCGCAGATGAGCCGCCCGCCGGAGATGATGTCGACCTGCGCGGCCATCTTCGCCAGGACCGCGGGATGCCGGTACGTGTTGCCGGCCACGATGGTGCCGATGCGCAGACGCGACGTCAGCGGCGCCAGCGCGGCGAGCGTCGTCCAGCACTCCATCACGTCGCCCACCTTGTCCGGCGTGTTCGGCATGAAGTGGTCGGTGACGCACGCGGCGTCCCAGCCGGCCTTGTCGGCGTGAACCCACAGGTCGCGCACGGCGTCCCAGGTGGTGAGACCGAGGCCGGTGAAGATGGCAAAGCGCATCGTGTCAGTCCTCCGCGAGGCGGCTCAGCGTTTGTGGCGGTAGTCGACCGGTGGCGGTGGCGGCGTGTCGGTGGCGCGGTCGGCGCGCGACGGATTCACCGCGACCCAGCCCTTGCCGCGCATGCAGTCCTCGTCGAGCTCACCCGAGAGGCGCTTGGAGCAGGCGGCATGGTCACGCTGGAACTCCGCCGTCGTGTACGGCTCGTTGACCTTCATCCATTGCGTCTCGCTGTGCACACAGCCGGCGAACACGGCCGAGACGACGCTCAGGAGCACGACAATCCGCAGCATTGCGTCGCATTGTAGCGGGTGTATGGTCTAGATGGGAACCCCGATGGGCGATGCTTGGAGCGACGGCGTGTGGTCGGCACTCGGCGAGACCCGGGAACGCCTCGCCGCCATCCTGCCGGGCTTCTTCGTCTTCTTCACGCTCCTGCTCGTCGGCCTGCTGTGCGCCTGGCTGGTGCGCCTCCTCCTGAGCCGCGGCGCGCACGCGATCGGCTTCGATCGCTTGATGGAGCGCTCTGGACTGACCGCCTCCTTGCGACGCTCGGGCGTGCTGCGGTCGGCGTCGGAGGTGCTCGGGCTGATCGCCTTCTGGTCGGTGTTCGTGCTGTTCGCGAGCGCGGCCGTTGACGCGGTCGCCCCCGCCGGCGGGGGCAGCGCCACCGCCCTGCTGCTGGCGTTCTTGCCGCCGTTGTTCGCGGCGGTGCTGATCGTCGTGGTCGGCTGGCTCGTCGCCAACTTCCTGAGCCGCACCATCCTGATCGCCGCCGTCAACGCGCGGCTGCCGGAGGCGCGGCTGCTCGCGCGGGCCGCGCACTGGGCGGTGCTGCTCTTCGCGGTCGCCACTGCCCTCACCCATCTCGGCATCGGCAAGGAGATGGTGCTCGTGGCATTCGGCATCACGTTCGGCGGCCTCGTGCTCGCGCTGGCCCTGGCCTTCGGCCTGGGCGGCCGCGACATCGCCGCGGACGTCCTTGCCCGCCGGCTGCGTCGCGAGACTCCGCCTCCGCAGGAGCATCTGACCCACTTCTGAGCGCCGGCCGCGTCAGAGGCGGTCGGGATCGAACAGGACGTAGCCCACGCCGCTGCGACCCAGCCACGCCTGCGAAAGCTCGCTGCCTCGATACCGACGCGGCACGGTCGCCGCCGTCGGCGCCGCCGGATCGTTCACGAGCACCATGCCATCGTCGTACCCGGTCAGCACGATGAGATGGCCGGTGGTGGCCGCGATGGCAGCGCCGTCGAGCTCGCCGGCGGCGTACCGCAGGGACGCGACGATGGGCAGCGCGCGCGCCAGGCACCACGCCGCCGAGGCCCAGTCGGGGAAGCGCAGCAGGTAGCCCGCGACGCCGCGCGCGGCGGCCGCCCGGATGGCGGCCGGCCACACGCCATACCGATCGGTGCCCGCGTGCAGGACGTCGGCGGCCACGGCAGCCGTCGTGACCGCGCGACCCCAGTAGCCGAGAACCATGGCCACGCTGGTCGGCGAGCAGATACGCAGCGCGATCTCGGGATCCTCGTCGAGCTGGCTCAGCGGCGGCACCGCGAGCCGCGCCGTCCCCGGCGGCGGCGCCAGGTCCGGCGCCGCGTCGTCGGTCGCGGACAGCGTGGCCAGCCATGCGCGCGGCAGCGCGCCACGGAGCCGCACGCGCAGCCGAACGGCGTCCACGGGACGCGTCGCGCGAAGCTCGTCGACATCGACGCGGAGGCCGCCCGCTTCCGTCGGCAGCTCGGGGAAGATCGCGTCACCGAGCGTCACCGTCGCCAGCCACGGTGACCAGGCGCCGTCCGCGCGCGCGCTGAGCTCGACCCGGGAGGCCGGGACGACGTCAGCCGGCGCGGAGAACGAGGGAACGAGATGCGAGGCGGCCCGCCGCGGCGACCATATGCCGCAGTCCAGAATCGTGTCGCCGCCATCGGTGGTCGCGCGCATCCCGAGATCCACCTCTCGTAGACAGGTGGGCGGCACCACGCGCGCCAGGTCCGCACGGTCGAAGCCGGCGGCGCCGACGAACAGATCCGACGTCACGACGAGGGCACAGCGCTTGCACGAGCGCAGGCGACGTTCGCACCACCACTACGAGAGGAGCCCGCATGACCTTCGGCAAATGTGTCTGGGACGGTTGCACCCGTCACGCCGAGAAGCCCACCACCGGCGCGTGTCGCGCCCACCACCAGCGGATCCGTGAGGCGCGCTGCTCGATGTGCGCCGGCCCGCTGCGCAATCGCACCGAGGTCGAGCGAAGCCGCTGTCCGCGCTGCGCGGCGGCGCGGGCCGCCTGACCCCGTCACGAGCATTTCGTTCCCGGCATCGTGCACGGAGTTGCGCCGCGAAAGGTTGCGCGGGTTCCAAAACGGCCGGATTCCGCGCGCACCGGCGTGGCACCCGCGTTGCACCCTGACACCGGCATGTCGACCGAGCCCGAGCCCTCCCAGCCCGAATCCTCCCCGCCGATCCCCCCGGGGCCGGTCGTCCATCAGTTCACCGTGCTGCGCGGCATGGCCGTGGCGCTCGTGATCGAGACGTGCGACTGGTACTCGGGGCTGTTGCAGGCGGCGCTGGCCCGCGTGAGGCTGGACGGGCAGAACTGAGCCGTCCGAGGGGGATGTCGGGGGCCGCGGACGGTCGGTGCCGTCCGCGGCAGACCCCTTGGTCATCATGCGCGGCGCCTTCGCCGCGCGCTCCGGCGTACGCCGGAGAATGGGTGCAGCACGCGAGGCGCCGCGACGCGACCGCTAGCAGGCCGCGCGCGGCGCAGTCAACGAGTCCGGTGGCGCGTTCTCCATCCACACCTCCTGGATTGGAGTTGCCACGGCGTCCCGAGCCGCGCTCGAGGGCGCCGTACTTCCCGTCTACTCCCCCGCGCGCCGCTCGTCAAGCGTCCGCGTCGCCTCGTCAGCGTGTGCCGCGAAGCCGGGGATCGAGGACGTCGCGAAGCGCGTCGCCGAGCATGTTGAAGCCGAAGACGGCGAGCGAGATGGCGACGCCGGGCCAGACGGCCATCCACGGCGCACGGAACATGTACGTGCGGCCGGAGCCGGAGAGCATCGCCCCCCACGACGGATACGGCGGCGGCACGCCGAAGCCGAGGAACGACAGCGCCGACTCCGCGAGGATCACCGCGCCGAGGCCGATGGTGGCCAGGATGATGACGGTCGCGGTCACGTTGGGCAGCACGTGGCGCAGGATGATGCGCGCGTGACCGCAGCCCATCGCGCGCGCCGCCTCCACGAACTGGCTCTGCATGACGGTGAGCGCGGCGCCGCGGATCACCCGGGAGTTGGTGGCGGCCGCGATGATGGCGACGGAGATGATCAGGTTCAGGCGTCCGGGCCCGAGCACCGCCATCACCGACAGGATGATGACGAGGTAGGGAAACGACAGCCACGCGTCGACCACCCGCTGGAGGACGAGATCGTACGCGCCGCCGAAATAGGCGCTCGACACGCCGATGGCCGTGGCCACCGCGATGCCGAGCGCGATGGTGGCGAAGCCGACGGTGACCGATACGCGCGCGCCGTAGACGACGCGGCTCCAGAGATCGCGACTCAGGTTGTCGGTGCCGAGCCAGTGAGCCGCGCTCGGCGGCTTCATGCGGGCGCCGCGGATGGTTTCGTCGTACGCGTAGGGGGCGATGTGCTCGGCGAACAGCGCCATCACCAGCATCGCGACCACGATCACGCCGCCGATGGCGCCAAGCGGCTTACGGACGGCGAACCGTGCCAGCGCGCGGGCCCAGCGCTTCGCGCCGCCGCCGCGCCGGACGAGCGTCGGCGACGGTGCCGCGCCGTTGAGGTCGATGGTCGCCGTCGTGCTCAATAGCGGATCCGCGGGTCGAGGACGCCGTACAGCACGTCGACGCCGAGGTTCACCAGCACCACTGTCGACACGACGAGGAGGTTCACGCCCTGGATCACGGGATAGTCGCGCTGGTTGATGGCATCGAAGAGGAACCGCCCGACGCCCGGCAGCCCGAAGATCGTCTCGATCACCACCGTGCCGCCCAGGATGAGCGGCAGCTGCGTGCCGAGCAGCGTGATGACAGGGATCACGGCGTTGCGCAGACCGTGCTTCACCACGACGACGCTCTGGGCGAGTCCCTTCGCCTGCGCCGTCCGGACGTAGTCCTGGCGCAGCGCCTCCAGGAGCATGCCCCGGGTGAGGCGCATGAGCGCGGCGGCGGACGCAATGCCCAGGATCGCGGCGGGCAGGAGCAGCTGGACGACGTGGCCCACCGGGTCCTGCCTGAGGTCGGTGAAGCCGGTGACCGGGCGCCAGCCCCACCAGATCGCCGGCATCACGATGAGCAGGGTGGCCAGCCAGAACGACGGCAGCGACAGACCGAGGATGGCCACGCTTCGCGCGACGTAGTCGGCGAGGCTGTCCTGCCGCGCGGCTGCCAGCACACCGATCGGAAGCGCGATGGCGAGGGCGATGACGGTGGCGTAGAGCGCGAGCTCCGCGCTGACGGGCAGCCGGTGCGCGAGCTCGTCGAGGACGGGCCGGCGCGTCCACAGCGACTCGCCGAGATCGCCGCGCATGACGTGGGCCACCCACTCCGCGTACTGCACGGGCAGCGCGCGATCGAGCCCCAGCTTGGCGCGCAGCTCGTCGATGTCCTTCGCATAGGACGTCTCCGCGAGCATGAGCTGCACGGCGTCGCCCGGGATCAAGCGCGGCAGCGTGAAGACGATCACCGACGCGATCAGCAGCGACGGGATCGCGATCACGAGCCGCCGCGCGAGGTACCGCTTCAGCACCGCGTCAGCGATCGAGCCAGGCCGCCACGAGTCGTCCGCCGTAGTCGTAGCCGACGTTGGGTCCGTAGTTCTTGAGCGCCCCGTCCCAGACGGCGACGTAGATCCCGGACGGGATCTGGATGTAGTACTGCTGCTTGGCCAGATGACGCTGCAGCTCGTGGATGACCTCGCGACGCTTCGCCGGGTCGAACGTGCGACGCTGGCGGACGATGAGGTCGGTCGCCACCGGGTCGTTGATCTGACTCTGGTTCTTCGGCTCGCCGGGCACGTACTGATTGATGAAGTTGTCGGGGTCCAGGAACGGCGTCTGCGGCCCGTACGTCATCGAGTCGAACTTCCCGATGAGGCAGCTGGCCGCGTAGGCGCCGTACTCCTTCTGGTCGACCTTCGTGTCGATGCCGACGTCCTTGAGCTGCTTGACGACCAGCTCCATCGAGTCGACGAGGATGGTCGAGCCGTACGTCGTGAAGCACATCGTGGCCGGAAACCCGTTGCGGTAGCCGGCGGCGGCCAGGAGCCGCTTGGCCTCCTTCGGATCGTACTTGTAGTACTTCGCCCCCTCGCCGAGCTGCGCGACCGGCAGCGACCACTCCTTGAGCGCGGCCGGCACCCCGGGCGGGTTGAAGATGCCCACGCCCTCCGCGGTGGCGTCGAGGATGCCCTGGCGGTCGATCGCGTACGACATTGCCTGCCGCACACGGACGTCGCTGAAGGGCTTCTGATCGGTGCGCATCGAGATGTGGCTCATGACGTTGGCGGCGAACTCGGCCGTCTTGAGGTTTGGCCGCTTCTGCCTGAGCGAGTCCTTGATCTGGACCCAGTCGGTGCGGTTGATGATCCCCGGATTCTCCCAGCCTAGGTCGTACTTGCCGGCCAGGAACGACGCGATCCGCGACGCGTTGTCCTCGTCGACGGTCACGTCCACGCGATCGATGTACGGCAGCCCGGGCACGAAGTAGGCCGGGTGGCGAACGAACGTGTAGCCGACGTTGGGCCGGTAGCCGTCGAGCATCCACGGGCCGGTGCCGATGACCGCCTCCGGCTTCTTGAGATCGCCGAACTTCTCGACCGCCTCGCGCGCGACGATGGCCACCGCCATCGGCGAGGCCAGGATGTCGAGGAACCAGGCGTTGGGCTCCTTGAGCGTCAGCTTCACCGTGTACTTGTCGGGCGTGTCCACGCGGTCGACCGCGCGCAGCATGTAGGCATTCGCGTTGCCCTTCACGGTCATGAAGCGCTCGATGGTGTACTTGACGTCCTCGGCCGTCAGCTCCCGCCCGTTCACCGGCGGCTTGTTGTGCCAGCGCACCCCACGGCGGAGCTTGAACACGTACGTCGTCTCGTTCGGCTGGCTCCACGACTCCGCGAGGTCGCCCTCGAGCGGAAACGTGCCGGGCTGGATGGCCGGCCCGGCCTTCGGCTTCACGAGCCGGCTGTGGGTGAAGGAGAGCGGGATGTTCGTCTTGTAGGAGACGGTCAGCATGTGATCGAACCCGGGCGGGTCCCAGAGCCGCAGCGACAGCGTGCCGCCACGGCGGGGCGTCTGGGCGCGCGCGGGGGCGGGCGCGAGCGCCGCGGCGACGAGGGCGGTACCGGACACGGCGAGCATCTCGCGACGGGACAGGCTCATCGTTGGGCCTCCGAGGTCGTGGCGCGTGGGTGCCGGCAGCCGACTACGCGAGGACGGCCAGCACCTCGTCGAAGATGGCGAGCGTCTCGTCCACGTCCGCCTCGCTGTGCGCGAGCGAGACGTAGACCTTGTTCACCGCCTTCACGACGCCGCGGCGCACCAGCTCCTGGTTGAAGCGCTTGATGCGGTCGCGGTCGGCGGTGAGCGTGGCACGATAGTCGAGGATCGGGTGGTCCGTGAAGAAGATGTCGAACACGGGCGGCTCGCCGCTGACCTGCGCGGCCAGCCCGTGCTTGCGGGCGGCGGCGGCGAGGCCGTCGCGTAGCCGCGTCCCGGTCCGGAACAGCCGCTCGTACGTGCCCGGCTTGCGCAGCTCGGCGAGCGTCGCCAGGCCGGCGGCGCACGAGATCGCGTTGCCGTTGAAGGTCCCGGCCTGCCACACGTACTCCGGCGTGCCCTCCAGCGCGGCGTCGAAGTGGTGCATGATCGGCCGCGTCCCGGCCACGCACGCGAGCGGGAAGCCGCCCGCGACGACCTTGCCGAAGGCGGCGATGTCGGGCACCACGCCGTAGTACTCCTGGGCGCCGCCGTACGCGAAGCGGAAACCGGTGACGATCTCGTCGAAGACGAGCGGCACCTCGTAGCGGCGCGTCACCTTGCGCAGGCCTTCCAGGAATCCGGGGGCCGGCACGATCGTCCGCTGGTACGGCTCGATGAGGACCGCGGCCAGCTCCTCGTGATGCGCGGCGATGAGCGCCTCGGTGGTCGCGAGATCGTTGTACGGCGCAACCAGCACCTCGCCCTCGATCACGTGCGGGATACCGGCGGAATCCGACATCGGCGCCGGGAACGCCTTCGGCGACCGGGGGACCACGCTCATCAGCGCGTAGTCGTGCGAGCCGTGGAAGCCGCCCTCGAACTTCATCACCTTCTCGCGCTTCCGGAACGCGCGGGCGACCCGCAGCGCGAAGAACGTCGCCTCGCTGCCACTCGAGGTGTACCGCACCTGCTCGGCGCACGGCACCGCGCGCACGATCTCCTCGGCCAGCTCGATCGACGGCTCGTTCAGCAGCATGTACGACGTCCCGCGCTCCATCTGCCGGCGCACGGCATCCACGACGGCCGGATGCGCATGGCCCAGCAGCATCGGTCCGGAGCCGAGCAGGTAGTCGAGATAGCGCCGGCCGCTCACGTCGTACAGGTACGCGCCGCGGCCCTCGCGCACGACGAACTCCAGGCCCGGACCACTGCGGTGGCTGCCCAGCACGCCGCCCGGCAGCACGCGCGCGGCGCGCTCGAGCAGGCTCTTCTGATCACTCATGTTCGACTCCTGGAGGGCGAGAAGGGTGCGTCATGATACCAGACGTCATGCGCCGGCGCGCTCGAGCAGGCGACGCGCGCGCGCCAGGTGCGGCGCGTCGACCATCTGGCCCTTGAAGCGAAACGCGTAGGCGCCGCGCGCCCGGTGCTCGTCGAACAGCGCCACCAGCTCCCGCGCCTCGGCCACCAGCGCCGCGTCCGGCGTGAACACGTCGTTGATCACGGCGATCTGGCTCGGGTGAATGGAGATCTTGCCGCTGAAGCCCATGGCCACGCCGTCCTCGCACTCGCGGCGGAGGCCGTCGAGGTCGGCGATATCGGTGTAGACGGTGTCGATCCACTCCACGCCGGCCGCGGACGCCGCCACCGCGCACATCGTGCGCGCGTAGCGCGGGATGTCGAGGTACTGCCCGCGCGCATCGCGCACCCGCGGCAGCCCCATGGCCGCGCCGAGATCCTCGATGCCCCACGAGATGCCGACGATGCGCGGGCTCGCGGTGGCGACGTCGCGGATGTTGAGCAACCCCTCCGGCGTCTCGGTGGCGATCGGCAACAGGCGCGTCCGGCCGGCAGGAATGCCGTGGCGATGCTCGAGCACGTCGAGCAGCTGCGCGATCTCGCGCACGTCGCCGGCGTGGCGTGGCTTCGGCACCACATAGCCGTCGGGGTGCCCGGCGATCGTCTCCTCGAGATCCGCGCGCGCGAGCGGCGTGGCGATGGGGTTCATCCGGATCCACCGCTCGCGGCCGCCGAAGTCGCGCTCGAGCCAGCCGCGAACGATGGGGCGTGTCTCTGCCTTCCGCTCGGGCGGCACGGCGTCCTCGAGATCGAGGATCAGGCCGTCGGCCGGGAGCGTCAGCGCCTTCTCGAGCATTTTCTGCTGGCCGCCCGGCACGAAGTGGATCGAGCGGCGCGGCATCAGGCCGCCTTCCTGCGCATCATGGCCTGCCGTCGCGCGCGCATCACGACGTCGCCATGCTGGTTCTTGGCGCGGTGCTCGAACGTCACGATGCCCCACTGCGGGCGCGACTTGGACTCGCGCTTGTCGACGATCTCCGTCTCCGCGTAGATCGTGTCGCCGTGGAAGACCGGCTTGGGAAACTCGACCTTGTCGAAGCCGAGGTTGCCGACGGTGGTGCCGAGGGTCGTCTCACCGACCGACACCCCGACCGCGATGCCCAGCGTGAGGAGGCTGTTCACCAGCGGCTTGCC
>DATAOC010000087.1:0-98831 GCA_036265915.1 Candidatus Methylomirabilota bacterium
CACGAGCGCCGCCGCCAGCTGTTCCATCTGGGTGGCGAGGTCGGCCACGAGCTTGGCCTGCTCCTCCTGCCGACGCTCGAGCACAGCCAGGTCGTCGGCCGAGCGATCCTCCGCCTCGACATCGCCGCGCGGCTGGCGCGTCATGCCGTAGAGCTGGCGCGCCGCCTCCACGAGCGTCGGCACCTGCAGCAGAAGCGTCTTCCACGGCAGTCTCACGTCACGATGCCGGCGCGCCGAGCGCGCGCTGGTCGATCCCGAAGACGTCGGCGAGCCAGTCGCCCAGCAGCTCCTGGCCGATGGTCGGGTTGTCGTGCTGACAGTGCTCGGCGCCCGTCTCCTCCGGCGAGACGAACCGCAGCGTGACGTCCACGCCGTGCGCCTTCGCGTCCTCGTACACCCGGGTGGCCTGCGACATGCCGAGCACGTCGTGGCCGCCGTGCAGCACGAGATACGGGCCGCGCATGCCGCCCAGCACGCCCTCGAGCGTGAACGCGCGGAAGCGCTCGACCGCCTCCTTCATCGTCGCCACGCCGAACACCCACTTGATGTGCGTGGCCAGCCCGTGCGACTCGTCGGCGTCCTTCCAGAAGTCGTGGATCGACCACAGCGCGCCGTGCGACACGCACGCCGCCAGCCGCGGCTCGCGCGCGGCCGCGCGCGCGGCGTAGTAGCCGCCGAGGCTGGAGCCGCACACCGCGATGCGCGAGGGATCGACGTCAGCGCGGGTCAGCAGATAGTCGACGCACCGGCCAATCGGCACCTCGTAGTCGGGACGCGTCGTGATGCCCTCGCGACGCAGCGTGCCGCCCTGGCCGGGTCCGTCGATCATCAGCACGGAGATGCCGCGCTGAAGCGCGCCATGCGCCTGCATGAACCACATCTCGTCCTTGATCGAGTCGAGGCCGCCCATCGAGATCAGGCACGGCGCGCGGCCGGCCGCCGACGGCGCCCGCACGAAGTAGGCGTAGAGCACGGCGCCGCGCTCGTACGGGATCTCCAGCACCTCCCCGGGTGGCCGGAGATGCGCGAGGAACCGGTGACTCGAGCGCTCCATCCGCGTGAACGTGTCGAGCCGGCGCGGGTCGTGCGGCTCCAGGAAGAACTCGGCCTGACGGTAATAGTCGACCGCGCGCAGCCAGCCGTTCATCGCCGTGCGCAGGTGGCCGCGTGCTTCCTCCTCGATGGCGCGCCGGGCGTTGCGCTCGGCGACGGCGAGCCACTCGCGGTGCCAGCTCTCGCGGTCGCCGGGCACGATGCGCGCGGCCGTGCGAAAGCACTCGCTGACGCTGCCGCCGCCCTCCTGCGTCTCGCCGAGACCGCGCCGGAACTGATACGAGAACCACGGCTGCTCGGGCCAGTGATGCCACCCGAACGGCTCGTAGTGCGGGCCGCGGTCGGGCGTGAGCCTGGCGATGACGTTGTCTTCGTCGAGCATCAGCGGCCATGATAGCGCGCGTCAGAGCAGCCCGCGCGGTGACCTCACGCCGTCCCGGCCGTCGCGGTATCGCCGAGCGCGGACGCGACGCTAGGCGAGCACCATCTGTGTCTGGATGGTGAGCGAGAGCAGGCGCCCGCTGTCGTCGGTCACCCGCGTCTGCCACACCATCGTGCGGCGTCCGCGGTGAAGCGGCGTCGTCTCCGCGCGGACCACCCCGGCGCGGCCGGCGGCGAAGAAGTTCGTCTTCGACTCCAGCGTCGTGGTGGTGGCGCCCGGCGGCAGGTTCAGGAACGTGGCGGCCGCGCCGGCCGTATCGGCGAGCGCCATGAGCGCGCCTCCGTGCATCGCGCCGCCGACGGTCGTCAGCGGTGGGCGATGTGTGATCTCCGCCACGACGCGATCCTTCGTCGCCTCGACGAACCGGATGCCGAGCGTCTCGCCGAGGGTTCCCGCGTGCACCGCCTGGAGCTCCGCTGCGTCCATGCGCGGAGAGTGCGCCCGCTGGCGGCGAAATTCAATTACCTGCCACGTAATGCGCGCCGCGCGGGCAACGGTGTAGAGTCCGCGCCATGGAGCGCGCACGCACCGCGGCGACGGAAACCGGCCCCGGCCCGCTGCTTCGCCAGTGGCGGGCCCGACGACGGCTGAGCCAGCTCGACCTCGCGGTCGAGGCCGGCGTCTCGTCACGGCATCTCAGCTTCGTCGAGACCGGCCGCGCGCAGCCGAGCCGGGAGATGGTGCTGCTGCTGGCGCGCGCGCTCGACGTCCCCTTCCGCGATCGCAACGCGCTGCTCACCGCCGCCGGCTACGCGCCCATCTACCGCGAGACGCCGCTGGCCGCACCCGCGATGGCGCAGGTGCGGCGCGCGCTCGACTTCATCCTGCGCCAGCAGGAGCCCTACCCCGCGCTCGTGCTCGATCGCCACTGGAACGTACTGGCGGTGAACGAGGGCAGCGCGCGCGTGCAGGCCGCGTTCCTCGACCTTTCTCGCGTGGCCACGCTCGGGCCGCCGAACGCGATGCGGCTGATGTTCCATCCCGACGGCTTCCGTCCGCACATCGTGAACTGGGAGGCGACCGCCGCCTCGCTCATCCAGTGGCTGCACCGCGACGCCGCGAGCGGGATCGGCGGGCTCGAGACCCGCCGGCTGCTGGACGAGCTGCTCTCGTATCCGGAGGTGCCGCGCCAGTGGCGCACGCTCGACCTCGATGCGTCGACCGCGCCGTTCCTGCCGATCGAGTTCCGCAAGGGCGAGCTCGCGCTGCGATATTTCACGACGCTCACGACGCTCGGAACGCCGCACGACATCACCGCCCAGGAGCTGCGCATCGAAGCCTTCTTCCCCGCCGACGAGGCGACGGAGGCGGCCTCCCGCCGCCTGGCCGGCGCTTGACCCGGGCGCGCGGCGTGCCTACTCTCCCAGCCAGAGCTGTATGATGCGGCGTCTTCGGTCCGTGGGTCTGCTGTTCGCCGCGGCGGTCACGCTCGGCGCGGCCGCCGGCGGCGTCGTACGCCTCGACGACTGGGACGCGTATGCGCCGGGCGCGTCCGTCCTCGGCAGCGTCTGGAGCGCGTATCCGGCGGGACCGAAGTTCAAGTTCGCGCCAGCCGTGGTGCTCGATGGCGGACGCCAGGCGCTGATGCTCAAAACCGAGAACGAGGCGATGCGCATCGGCCGGGCCGTGAAGGTCGATCCGCGCCAGACGCCGTGGCTGACGTGGGAGTGGAAGGCGCTCGTGCTGCCCGAGGGCGGCGACGTCCGCGATCCCAAGCGCAACGACCAGGCCGGTCGGGTCATGGTGATGTTCGAGGGGCTGAAGGGCGTGCTCTACGTCTGGGACACGACGGCGCCGGTGGGCACGGAATCACGGCCGGACGGCTTCGAGATGTTCCAGCGCGCGCTCGTGGTCGTGCGCTCCGGCGAGCCGAGGGCCGGTCAGTGGGATCGACAGCGCCACAACGTCTACGCCGATTACCGGCGGCTGTTCGAGAGCGAGCCGCGCGCCATCAAGTGGATCGGGCTGGAGAGCCATTCGAATGACACGCATAGCCGCACGGCCGTGGTGTTCGGTGGCGTGCGGTTCGAGGCGCGCTAGCCGCTACAGCAGCCGGCGGGCGCCGACCCAGCGCTGCCGGTACCACGCCTCGTCGAGTCGCGAGACCTTCACCACGTCGCCGGGCTTGGTGGCGTGCACGAACTGCAGCCCGCCGACGTAGATGCCACTGTGCCCGAGGCGATCGAAGAACACGATGTCGCCCGGCTCCAGCTCGTCGCGAGCGACGCGGGACCCGAGCCGATACTGCTGCTCGGCGTTGTGAGGAAGCGCCACGCCCGCCCGGCCGTACACGAACATCACGAAGCCCGAGCAGTCGAAGCCCGCCGGCGTGGCGCCCCCGCGCGCGTACGGCGTGCCGACGTAGGCCATGGCGATCGACACGATTCGTGACCGCGCCGGCGACGGCACCTCGGCCGCCGGGCGTGGCAGCCGCGGGCCGGAGGCGCACCCCGCCGCCGCCAGCACGACCAGCAGCGCACCGAGGAGTCGAATGCCCATGGTCGGATGCTATCGCGGAACACGGCCATGACCGAGACGCGTGATGACACCGCGCGCGTCAGGCCGGCGTGCCACTCCGCGCGCCGCACCGAGGCGGCCGCCCGCTACAGGTACTGCCCGGTCGTCACCACGCGCTCGACGTCGGCGGCTTTCGGGGCCGCCGCGTCGCTCGCCACCAGCTTGATGGCCACGATGCGCTCGCGCTTGCGGCCGGCGATCTTCGCCCAGTCGTCGGGGTTGCTGGTGTTCGGCAGGTCCTCGTTTTCCCGGAACTCCTCGCGGACGGCGCTCACGAGGTCTTCACCGGTGATGCCCTTCTCTCCCGTGCCGATGTACCGCTTGAGCGCCAGCTTCTTGGCCCGCCGCACGATGGACTCGATCATGGCCCCCGAGGCGAAGTCCTTGAAGTAGAGCGTCTCCTTCTCGCCGTTGGCGTACGTCACCTCGAGGAAGCGGTTCTGCTCGCCGACGTCGTACATCGCATCCACGGCGGTGGCGATGAGCGCGCGGGCCGCGTCGTCGACCGTGCCGCCCGCGGTCGCCAGCTCGGCGCGGGCGATCGGCAGCTCCGTGGTGAGGTACTTGCCGAAGATCTCGGCGGCGGCGCCGCGATCGGGACGCTCGACCTTGATCTTGACGTCGAGCCGGCCCGGCCGCAGCACGGCCGGGTCGATGAGGTCCTGGCGGTTCGAGGCGCCGATGACGATGACGTTCTTGAGGCCCTCCACGCCGTCGATCTCGGCCAGAAGCTGCGGCACGATGGTGCTCTCCA
Organism: Candidatus Methylomirabilota bacterium; assembly: GCA_036265915.1. Lineage (GTDB taxonomy): Bacteria > Methylomirabilota > Methylomirabilia > Rokubacteriales > CSP1-6 > AR12. Next base: position 4,767 of record DATAOC010000087.1, read on the forward strand.
TGTCCGACGAGATCCCGGTCCCCCGCGTGCGGAACAGCGCGTCCATCTCGTCGAAGAAGACCACGACCGGCACGTCCTCGCTCGCCTTCTCCTTGGCCTTGACGAAGATCTCGCGGATCTTGCGCTCGGTCTCGCCGACGTACTTGTTCAGCAGCTCGGGGCCTTTGATATTCAGGAAGAAGCCCTTGATCTTCTCGCCGCGCTTCTCCGAGATCTTCTCGGCGAGATTGTTCGCCACCGCCTTGGCGATCATGGTCTTGCCGCAGCCGGGAGGACCGTAGAGCAGCACGCCCTTCGGTGGCGCCAGCTTGTGCTCCTTGAAGTAGTCGGCGTAGAGATACGGCAGCTCGACCGCATCCTTGATGGTCTCGATCTGGGCGCCCAGCCCGCCGATCTGCTCGTAGCCGATGTCCGGGACTTCCTCGAGGGAGAGATCCTCGACCTCGCTCTTGGGGAGCTTCTCGAGCAGGTAGCCCGACTTCGCGTCCATCAGCACGTGATCGCCGATGCGGAGCGGCAGCTCGCGCAGCGGCTCGGCCACCACGGCCACGCGATCCTCGTCGGCGCGCACGGTCACGAGCGCGCGGTCGGCAGCCAGACGCTCCTTCACGATGACGACGTCGCCCTGGATCTCGTAGCCGGCGAGGGCCACCACGTTCAGCGCCTCGTTCAAGATCACTTCCTGGCCGGGCTTGAGCGTGTCGATCGCGATGGACGAATGCGCCCGGACCTTCACCTTCCGACCCTGCGCCAGGACGTCGACCGTATCGTCGTCGTTGGCCGCCAGGAACACGCCGTAGGTCGACGGCGGCGCCGAAAGCTTCTCCACCTCCTCGCGCAGGGCGACGAGCTGCTCGCGCGCCTCCGCCAGCGCGCGCGTGAGCTTCTCGTTCTTGCCGAGCGCGTCGGCCAGCTCCAGCGACCGGATGTAGTCGGGCGAGTCCTGGCGGCTCATGGCGTGCCCGGTCAGGCGGCGGCGGTCTGGAGCTCGTCGGCGCCCGCCGGCTCGGCGGCGGCGTCGTCCTTGCTCGCGAGACCACAGTCGACGATCTTGTAGAGCAGCGCCTTGTAGCTGATGCCGAGCACGCGCGCGGCCTTGGCACGGTTCCAGTGCGTGCGCTCGAGCATGTCGGCGATGGCGATCCGCTCGGCGTCGCGCGCCGCGCGCCGGGCGATGGCCTTCAGGTCCATCCGTCCGTCGCCGTCGGCGACCACGGCCGTCACCGCCGATACGGCGGTCGTGGCCGGCACTCCGGCGGCCGCCAGCTCGCGCTCCACGCCGGCCGTCGAGCCGAGCACGACGATGCGCTTGATGACGTTTTCCAGCTGCCGGATGTTCCCCGGCCAGGCGCACTCGAGCAGCAGCCGGCGGGTGGCGGCGGGGATCTCGACATTGCGACCATAGGCCGCGTTGGCCATCCGGAGGAAGTGCTCGGTCAGGACGGGAATCTCCTCGCGACGCTCACGGAGCGGCGGGATCCGGATCTCGATGACGTTGAGCCGGTAGTAGAGGTCCTCGCGGAACCGCCCGGCCGCGATCTCGGCCGCCAGGTCGCGATTGGTGGCCGCAACCACCCGCACGTCGGTGGAGAGCACGCGCTCGCCGCCGACGCGGGCGAACTCGCCGTCCTGCAGCACGTGGAGCAGCTTGGCCTGCAGCCGCAGCGGGACCTCGCCGATCTCGTCCAGCATCAGCGTGCCCTTCTCGGCCAGCTCGAACTTGCCCGGCTTGTCACGATAGGCGCCCGTGAAGGCCCCCCGCTGGTGGCCGAACAGCTCTGACTCCAGCAGCTCGCCCGGCAGCGCGGCGCAGTTGACCTTCAGGAACTGGCGGGACGACCGGGGCGAGGCGCGATGGATCGCATGCGCGACGATTTCTTTGCCGACGCCGCTCTCTCCGGTGAGGAGGACGGCGGCGTTCGTCGTCGCAACCTTCGCAACCATGTCCCGGACGGCGCGCATCCCGGGGCTCGTGCAGCGGTCCAGCTCGTTCATCGATTCGATCCTTTCGGCAGCGTTTGTGATGACGACGAGGCTGCAAATGCACCTGTTGGGCCAAATGCGCGCGCACAAAATGCAGCCGAATTCTCAGAATATTCGCAAAGGAGAACCGCCGTTCACTGCGGGGTGGGCACTTCTTACAACGCCGAACGTAGTCTTTACATCGGTACGGATTTCGGCCCGCTATTGCCGCCGAGGTGCTTGAGGTCCCCGAGCTCTCGCAGGGCGTTGACCATCTCGGCGGGAATCGCCTGGGCCTTGAGCGACCCGTCTTCCATGATGCGCGCGTAGACCCGGGTGGCGCGCCCCTCGCTCACCGCAGCGCCGCTGACCGCGTTCTTGGCCTTGCAGTTCCAGTGCAGGGTGTGCTCGCGGATCTCGGCGAGGGTGATCGTCGTCAGGATGCGATCGCCGTAGGCGGCGGGTCCGATGAACCGGAAGTGGATCTCGCCCATCACGAACGTCGTGCGATCGTTCTTGATCATCTGCTCGATCGGATAGCCGATGATGCGGAACAGCTCGTGCTCCGTGTCGTTGAACCAGGCGACGATCCGCGGGTAATAGACGAGCCCGAACGGATCGGACTCACCCCAGTTGACCGTGATTTCCTTCCAGTACATCGCCATGAACGTGCTCTCCTAGCAAACAGGCCGGGTCAAAACGTCGCCCGAGATGCGACGGGGCACGAGCCGCCCGTCGCGGGTGTCGCCCAGCAGCCGGCCGCCCTCCACCATCACCTTGCCGCGCAGGATCGTGGTCACCGGCCAGCCCTGGATCGGCCAGCCCTCCCACGGGCTGTAGTCACTCACGTGAAAGTCGGCCTTGGCGAGCGTCTTGTGGATGGCCGGGTCGATGAGGACGATGTCGGCGTCGCTGCCCACCGCGAGCGCGCCTTTCTTTGGATAGAGCCCCAGCAGCCGCGCGGCGTTGGCCGACGTCACCTCGACGAAGCGCTGCAGCGACATCTTCCGCTTCTTCACGCCCTCCGTGAAGATGATTCCCATGCGCGCCTCGGCGCCGAGGTTGCCGCCGGTGACATTGTCGAGGTCCTTGCCGCGCAGCTTCTGGTCGAGCGAGGTCGGATACTCGTCGGTGGCCGTGGTCGACACGCCGTCGCGCACGAGGCCTTCCCACAGCGCGGCCTGGTCGTCCTTGTACTTCAGCGACGGGTAGGTGTGATAGCAGAAGCCCCGCGGCGTCCTGTAGTCGTCGGCGGTGAAGCACGCATAGTGGTGCAGCGTCTCGGCGTAGACCGGCTGGCCCTTCTGGCGCGCCTCCACCACCGCCTCGACGCCCTCGAGGGCCGAGGTGTGGACGAAGTACACGGCCGCGCCCATCGCGTTGGCGAGATAGATCGTCCGGCGGAACGCGAGCGCCTCGGACAGCTTGTTGTGCACGAGCGGCAGGTTCCAGCCCTCGGTGCGCTTCTCCTCGGTCAGCTTCTCGTACATGAACTGCACGATGTCGTGGTCCTCGGCGTGCACGACCATGATGCCGCCGCGAGCGGCGACCTTCTCCATGGCGAGCTGGATCCGTCCGAAGTCCAGCCGGTAGCCCGGGCGCTTCGGATGGGGCGGCAGCACGTCCACGGTGAACACCTTGAAGGACGGAAATCCCTCGGCGATCGCGTCCTCGATCTGATCGAAGAGCCCGATCGGCAGCGCGCCCTGCAGGCAGACGTGGAACGAGTAGTCGGTATACGAGTTGCCCTTCCACCGCGCCGCGCGCTGCTCGATGGCCTGCGCGATCGACGTGCCGGGGCGCACGAAGCAGAAGTCCACGTGGGTGGTGGTGCCGCCGAAGACCATCCCGCGCGTGTCGTCCTCGGGGCCGAGCGTCATGAGATTTTCGTCCGGATGCATGGAGATGAAGTGCGCCAGGTGCGTGTGCGGCTCGACGCCGCCGGGTACCACGATCTTGCCGGTGGCATCGATGACGCGCCCCGCCTGACCGAGCGCCTCGCCGACGGCCACGATGCGCTCGCCCTGCACGCCGACGTCCCAGCGGCCGACGCCGCCCGGCGTGACCACCTCGCCGCCCCGGATGATGAGATCCAGCATGACCCCTCCTACGCGAGATACAGGCGCGCGACGTGGTGATCGATCACCTCGCCGCGTGCGCTGACGGTGAAGTTCGACGTGATGAGCCCGCGCGCGCCGCCGAAGCGGCCGGTCCCGGCGATGACGGACCACATGACGGCGCCGCTCGTCCACCCCTCGACCGGCGCCGGCGCCACGGTGCCGCGGCCGACGGTCTGGAACGTGACGCTGCCGGCTCGCCCGTACGTGATGGTGCCGTCCTCGGTGAAGCTGCCGTCCGGGAAGCGCTCCACCGACGACTCGAGCACGGCCTGCTCGCCGTCGAGCGGCTTGATGACGGCATGGATGCCGTCGGCCGCCAGCACGGTGGTGAGCGTCTGGCTCGGCGCCGTGCTGCGCGCGCGCCGCTTGCCATCAGCACCGGCGCCGGCGGCGCCGCGGAACTCGAGCGCGAACACGAGCTCGCGCATCAGAACACGATCAGCCCGCGCGCGAGCTCGCCGGCCGCGAGCGCGCGGAACGCCTCGTTCGCCTCCTCGAGTCCGTAGCGCCGGGTGATCAGCTCGTCGATCTTCAGCTTGCCGGCCTGGTAGAGCGCCACCATTCGTGGCAGGTCTTCGCGCGTGCGCGCGCTGCCGTAGCTCGAGCCGCGGATGACGCGCTCACCGGTCACGAGCGGCCGCACGTCGAGCGGCACCATCTGACCGGTGGCGGGGACACCGATCACGATGCAGGTGCCGCCGGGCGCCAGCGCCTCGGCCGCCTGCGCCACCGCCGGCGCGTCGCCCACCGCCACGAACGCGAAGTCGGCCCCGCGCCTGGTGATGCGGCGGATCTCGGCCACGGGATCGTTCTTCGTCGCGTCGACGGCGTGAGTGGCGCCGAGCGCGCGCGCCTGCTCGAGCTTGGCCGTCTTGACGTCGACGGCGATGATCGGGTGCGCGGCCACCATGGTGCCGCCCTGCACCACGTTGAGCCCGATCCCACCGGCCCCGAAGACGGCCATGGCCGCGCCCGGCGGCACCGCCGCCGTGTTGATCACCGCGCCGACCCCGGTCATGACCGAGCAGCCGATCAGCGCGGCTCGATCGAGCGGCATGGCGGCGTCGATGGCGATGGCGGACGACTCGTGGACGACCGTTCGCGAGGCGTAGGTCGCGACGTGGCCGTAGTGGTGCACGCGCGTCCCGCCGAGCGACATCCGTGTGGTGCCGTCGGGCAGCACGCCGCGGCCGGCCTGGCGCGTCTCGCACAGGTTCGGACGACCGATCACGCAGTAGTGGCAGCGCCCGCACGTCGGGGCCCACGACAGGATGACGTGGTCGCCCGGCGCCAGGCTCCGCACGCCGGGCCCGACGCTCTCCACGACGCCGGCCCCCTCGTCGCCGAGCACGATCGGCATCGGCACGCCCTTCCAGGAGCCGTCGGCGGCGTGCAGGCAGGAATGACAGACGCCGCTGGCGACCATGCGCACGAGCACCTCACCCTCGCGGGGCGGCTCGAGCTCGAGCTCCTCGACCTTCAGCGGCGTACGTGGCTCGAACAGCACCGATGCGCGCATGCGCGTCCTCCCGCCTCGCTCAGGCGCCGTACCGGATCCGGGGATCCAGGTAGGCGTAGAGCATGTCGACGATGAGATTGATGACCATGAACATCACGGCCACGAACAGGATCGTGGATTGCGTCAGCGGATAGTCGCGCTGGTAGATCGACCACAGCACGAGGCGGCCAACGCCGGGCAGCGTGAAGACCTCTTCGACGACGACGCTGCCACCGAGCAGGATCCCCATCTGCAGACCGACCACGGTGACGATCGGGATCAGCGCGTTCTTCAGCGCGTGCTTGAGCACCACCAGCCGCGGCACGAGGCCCTTGGCGGCGGCCGTCCGGATGTACTCGGAGCCCAGCACGTCCAGCATGCACGCCCGCGTGGTGCGCGCGATGCTGGCCGCGCTCGCGGTGCCGAGACAGAGCGCCGGCAGGAGCATGATCGTGAGGTTGCGCACCGGGTCGCGGATGAAGTCGACCCACACCACCGGCGGCATCCAGCGCAGATAGATGGACAGGAAGAGGATCAGCATGGTGCCCTGCCAGAAGACCGGCACCGACAGGCCCAGCAGCGCGCCCACCCGCGTCACGTTGTCGACGGCCCCGTCGCGCCGGATGGCCGACACGATGCCGGTCGCAATGCCCAGCACGACCGCGAAGGCCACGGCCATCAGCGTCAGCTCGATCGTGACCGGCAGCCGCTCCACGATGAGCGCGATGACCGGCTTGCCGGTGCGCCACGAGGTGCCGAGATCGCCGTGGACGAGGCGGGCCATCCAGCGGCCGTACTGCACGTACCACGGCTGGTCGAGCCCGAAGAACGCCTTGAGCTGGTCGACCATGGCCGTGCTGACGACGGCGTCGGCGCCGATCATCTGCTCGACCACGGTTCCCGGAATCAGCCGCAGCATCAAAAAGACGAGCACCGTCAGCCCGAGCAGGGTCAGGCCCATCGAGTACAGGCGGACGGCGACGTAGCGTCCCACGCCTCAGGCCTTCTCCACCCACGCTCCCTCGAAGCCGTACAGCATCGTGGTCGGGTGCTGGCGAAAGCCCTTCACGGAGCCGTGGGTGAAGTCGATGGTGTCCGCCGAGAACAGCCACAGGTGCGGCACGTTCTCGAGGATCATCAGCTGCACGCGGTCGTAGATCTCCTTCCGCTTCTTCTGATCCATCGTGCGGCGGCCGTCCTCCAGCAGCGCGTCCAGCTCCGGCACGCTCCAGCTGTTCCAGTTCTGGCCCTTGGTGGAGTGCAGCGCCCGGAAGAACGCCGTGTCCGGGTCGGCGTAACCCGGCGTGGTGTTCATCGTCATGTCGAAGTCGTGGGCCAGCCAGCGCTTGATCCACACCGCGTACTCGACGTTCTCGATCTCGGCCGTGATGCCGATGCGCTTGAGCTGGGCGGCGACGACCGGCGCGCCGGACACCATGGTGGGAAAGGTCGGGATCACGCAGAGCTTGACGGTGAACCCTTTGGCCTGGCCGGCGTCCGCCAGCAGCTTCTTCGCCTTCTCGACGTCCGGCTTGTAGTAGCGCATCCACTGCTCTTCGGGGAGCTGCCACTGCTTCATGGGGGCGGTGGCCGGCGCGGTGAGTCGGCCGAAGCCGGAGGCGGCCACGCGCAGCACCTGGGCGCGGTCGACCGCCCAGCTGATCGCCTGCCGGACGCGCACGTCCTTCAGCGGGCCGCGCGAGGCGTTGATGTTGAGATAGTCGTAGCCCAGCCGCGAGCTGCGGTAGCCGGTGAGGCTCTTCTCGTCCTTCAGCAGGTTGTAGTTCTTGTTGTCCTCGATGAAGGCGTGCTGCACCTGACCGGTCCGGAGCGCGGCGACGATGTTCGCCTCGTCCGGGATGACCCGGAGCACGAGCTCGTCGAGGTACGGCTGCCCCTTCTTGAAGTAATCCTTGTGGCGCTTGAGGACCATCTGCTGCTCGACCTTCCAGTCCTCGAGCATGAACGGCCCGGTGCCCAGGGCCGCCTTGTTGAGGTCGCCGTGCTTCTTGATGCCGGCCTCGCTGATGATGAAGCCCCAGAAGCCGCCGAGGGCGGCCAGCAGCCCGGCGAACGGCTCCTTGGTCACGAACTTGACCGCGTACTTGCCCGCGGGCTCCACCTTGTCGACGGCGACGAAATCCGACTTCCCCGGCGACTTCTCGAACAGCCGGTCGAACGTGAACTTCACGTCGGCCGAGGTGAGCTCCTGGCCGTCGTGGAACTTCACGCCCTCGCGCAGCTTGAACGTCCACGTCAGCGTGTCGGGGCTCACCTGCCACGACTCCGCCAGCTCCGGCCGCGGCGTCATGTCGGGGTCGAAGCGGACGAGCTGGCTGTACATCATCGGCGAGCGGCGGCTGCGCGACAGCGCGGGCACGAGCTGGGGGTCCAGCCCGGTAGCCTCCGTCGTCTGCGCGGAGACGAGCGAGCCGCCGGCCTTCGGCGTGCCTGCCGTCTGCGCCCACGCGCGGCCGCCGCGCACACCGAGGGCGCCGACCGTGACGGCGCCGGTCTTCATGAACTCGCGACGATTCAGCTCGGGGACCATACGCTCTCCTTGCCGCGCTAGTGGGCGCTGGGATCGAGGACGTCGCGCAGCCCGTCGCCGATCAGGTTGAAGGCCAGGACGGTGAGCATGATCGCGATCCCGGGGAACACCGAGATCCAGGGGGCGGTTTCGAGGTACGTGCGCCCCTCGTTCAGCATGTTGCCCCACGACGGCGTGGGCGGCTGCGCCGAGAGGCCGAGGTAGCTCAGCGAGGCCTCGATGAGGATCGCCTGCGACAGCGCCACCGTCCCCTGCACCACGAACGGCGACACGACGTTGGGGAGTACGTGCTTGAGCGCGACCGAGAGCCGCGAGGCGCCGAGCGCGCGCACGGCCTCGACGTATTCCTTGGCGCGCTCGGCCAGCACCGGCCCGCGCATCACGCGCGCAAAGATCGGCACGTAGAGGATGGCGATGGCGAGCACGGCGCTGTTGACCCCGGGACCGCGCATGGCCGCGATGCCAACCGCCAGCAGCAGCCCCGGCACGCTGAAGAAGACGTCCAGCACGCGGTTGATCACGTTGTCCCACGTGCCGCCGACGTAGCCGGCGACCAGGCCCAGCGCGCCGCCGACGGCCATGGCGGCGACGATCGAGGTGAGCGCAACGTAGAGCGAGATCCGGGCGCCGTGGATCACGCGGCTCAGCACGTCGCGTCCGAAGCGGTCGGTGCCGAGCACGGCCGCCGCGCTCGGCCGCGCCTCGATGAGATCAAAGTTCTGCTCGTCGGGCGCGTGCGGAGCCAGCGCGTCCGCGAAGATCGCGCCGAGGACGATGAGCACGGCGCACACGAGCCCGAACACCACGAGGCCGCTCCGACCCGCCCGCCGCCACTGCCGGCCCCAGCGCGCGCGCGCCGCCATCGGCGGCGCCATCGCCACGAGATCCTGCGCCGCGGAGCCGGCGCTCACGACACCGGCGGTCGGCGCGCGGCCCACGGTCGCGCGGACTCGAAGGCCGCCGAGGCCTGCAGCACGCTGAGGTCCGCGCATCGCCGTCCGACGATCTGCAGGCCGACGGGCAGGCCGGCACTCGTGAAGCCGGCGGGCAGCGACGCGGCCGGCTGGCCGGTGAAGTTGAACGGGTAGGAGAACGACGCCCAGTCGAACCAGTCCCACGCGTGCTGGCGGAAGTGCGTGGGATTGAGCCGGCCCACCTCGAACGCGGCCACGGAGACGCTCGGCGTCACGAGAAATTCGTAGCGCTCGAAGAGCGGGCGCACCGTGTCCCAGAACGCGATCTTCCGGTCGCGGGCCTGGATGTAGTCCACGACGCTGTAGCGGCTGCCGGCCTCGATGCACGCGACGAGGCCGGGATCCATGCGCTCGCGCCACTCGGGCACGAACGCCCCGCGGTTGCCGGCCTCGTGCGCCGACCACATGATGCGGATCAGGTCGCGCGTGTCGGCGAAGCCCGTCTTCACCTCGTCCACCACGCAGCCGAGCTCCTCGAACGCGCGCACCGCGCTCCGCACCGCATCGGCGATGTCGCGATCGACCTCGAGAACGTCGAGGCTCGGGCTGAAGGCGACGCGCGCGCCGCGCAGGTCGCGCGCGAGGCGGCCGAGATAGTCCTCGGGCGGGGCGTCGAGCGCCGTGCGATCCCAGTCGTCGGGCCCGGCCATGACCGACAGCATCAGCGCTGCGTCGGCCACCGTCCGCGTCATCGGGCCGTTGTGCGAGCTGTTGTCGTTGTTCGACAGCGGCCAGTTCGGCACCCGCCCGAACGAGGGCTTGAACCCGTAGATCCCGCAGAAGGAGGACGGAATGCGGATCGAGCCCGCACCGTCGGAGCCCTGGGCGAGCGGGCCGAGACCGGCCGCCGCCGCCGCACCGGCGCCGGCGCTGGAGCCGCCCGTCGTCATCCCCGGATTCCACGGATTGCGGGTGATGCCGGTGAGCGGGCAATCCCCCAGCGCCTTCCAGCCGAACTCCGGGCTCGTCGTCTTGCCGAGCATGACGCCGCCGGCCGCCTTGAGCCGCCGCACGAGCGGCGCGTCGAGCGTCGGCACGCGGTGTTCGAAGATGTAGGAGCCGCCCATCGTGCGCACGCCCTTCGTGAAGTTCAGATCCTTCACCGAGTACGGCACACCGTGCAGCGGGCCGAGGGCGTCGCCGCGCATGACGGCCTCCTCGGCCGCTCGCGCGGTGGCCATGGCCGCGTCGGCGGTGACGGTGCAGTAGGCGTTGAGCGTCGGATTGATGCGCTCGATGCGCTCGAGCACCGCGCGCGTCACCTCGACGGGCGACACGGCCCGGGTGCGAATGAGACGCGCGAGCTCGGTGGCCGGGGTGTAGCAGAGGTCGGTCGCGTTCATGGGCCCTCCCGTCAAGGTGGCAGGGATTCTAACTCACCTTGCCGGGCGAGCCTGGACGTGGTGGACTACCGCCCCATGAAGATCACCGACGTCAGCCTCACGCTGTTCGAGTGGCGCGACATTCCGCCGACGACGTACGGGCAGATGAGCCGGGCCGCCGGCACGAGCCAGCTGGGTCTGCTCAGCATCGACACCGACCAGGGGCTGCGCGGCCACGCTTTCCTCGGCTCGGCCATGCGCGGCGCGCACCTCGACGGTCAGTCGCTCATCCAGTTTCTCAAGCCCGTGCTGATGGGCCAGGATCCGCTGGAGCGGGAGCGGCTGTACCAGGAGGCATCGAAGCGCAACCGCAACACGACCATGCGGGCCATCGGGGCCGTCGACATCGCGCTGTGGGACCTGGCCGGCAAGGCGACGGGCCAGCCGATTCATCGGCTCCTCGGCACGTACCGTCATCGCATCCACGCCTACGCGAGCTCCTCCGTGCTGGCTTCGAAGGAGGCGTACGCGGAGGAAGCGCTGCGGTTCAAGGCCGAGGGCTGGACGGCGTACAAGATTCATCCGCCGACGGTGCCCGAGCGCGACATCGAGATCTGCCGCGCCGTGCGCCGCGCGGTGGGCGACGGCTTCCGCCTGATGCTCGACTCCACGTGGTCGTATCAGTACCCGGAGGCGCTGCGCGTCGGCCGGGCCATCGAGGATCTCGACTATCACTGGTACGAGGACCCGCTCGCGGACGACGACCTGTACAACTACGTGAAGCTCAAGCAGCACCTCGACATTCCGATCCTGGCCACCGAGTACAGCCCGGGCGGATTCACGGCCTACGCGCCGTGGCTCACCGCGCAGGCCACCGACTACCTGCGCGGCGACGTGGCCGTGAAGGGCGGCATCACCGCCCTGGTGAAGACCGCCCACCTGGCGGAGGCGTTCCACCTGAACTACGAGGTCCATCACGGCGGCAACTCGCTGAACAACGTGGCGAACCTGCACGTGATCATGGCCATCAAGAACACGGAGATGTTCGAGGTGCTGCTGCCGGCCGGGGCGCAGAAGTACGGGCTCGAGCAGGACATCGAGATCGACCGCGAGGGCTACGTGCATGCCTTCGACGGGCCCGGCCTCGGCGCCGCCATCGACTTCGCGCTGATCGACCGGCACAAGACCGCCGTGCTGCGCTGACAGGAGATCTCGATGACGACGCGCGCGCTCGCCGTGCTGATCGGCCTTGGCCTCGTGCTCGCCGCACGGCCGGCTCTCGCCCAGGACACGCCGCGCATGGGCGGCGTGCTGAAGGTGGCGTCCATCGGTGAGCCGCCCACGCTCGACATCCCGATGTCGACGGCGACGATCGTGTACGAGATCATGTGGCACGTCAACGAATCGCTGTTCACCTACGATCGCACCTTCTCGCCGACGCCGCTGCTGGCGGAGTCGGACGTCGTGAGCGACAAAGGCCTGCGCCACACGCTCGCGCTACGGCGCGGCGTGAAGTTTCACAACGGCAAGGAGATGACGTCCGCCGACGTCGTCCCGTCGCTGAAGCGCTGGGGCCAGCTGGCCTCCGTCGGCAAGGGCCTCTGGAAGAACGTCGAGGCCATCGAGGCGAAGGATCCCTACACCGTCGTCGTCTCGCTCAAGCAGCCGTCCGCCTCGTTCATCTTCGGGCTGTCCGAGCCGCACGCCGCCATCTATCCGAAGGAATCCATCGAGGCGGCCGGCGACGGGCCGCTCAAGGAGTTCATCGGCACCGGGCCCTACCGGTTCGTGGAGCACCGTCCGGATCGCCACGTGAAGCTCGCGCGATTCAAGGACTACGCCGCCCGCGCCGAGCCGGCCAACGGCTTCGGCGGCAAGCGCACCGCGTATCTCGACGAGATTCATTTCCTCTCGGTGCCGGACACGGCCGTGCGGCTGGCCGGCGTGGAGACCGGCGAGTACCACCACGCGATCTTCATCAAGCAGGACGCGTACGAGCGCACGAAGACGCTGCCCGCCCTCGAGCCGCGCATCGTCAAGCCGCGTGGCTGGGCGGTCGCCGTGATGAACCACAAATCCGGGCTCATGAGCGCCAAGCGCCTCCGCCAGGCGTTCCAGGCCGCGCTCGACATGGAGCCGATCATGGCGGGCGCCATGGGCCACAAGGACTTCTACCGGCTCGATCCCGCGCTGTTCTTCCCCGAGCAGCCGTGGCACTCCACGGTGAGCGCGAGCCTCTACAACCAGCGCGACCGGGACAAGGCGCGCCGGCTGCTGAAGGAAGCGGGCTATGCGGGCCAGAAGCTTCGCTGGGCCACGACGAAGGAATACGAGTTCATGTACAAGACCGCGCTGGTGGCCAAGCAGCAGCTGGAGGAGGTCGGCTTCGCCGTCGACCTGCAGGTACTGGACTGGGCCGCGCTCAACGCGCGCGCCGAGAAGCCGGAGCAGTGGGACGTGGCCTCCACCGGCTTCGTCTTCTCCGCCGATCCGGCCAGCCACGTGGCGCTGCGCTGCACGTTCTGGGGCAGCTGGTGCAACGAGGAGAAGGAGCGCCTGCTCGCCGACCTGCGTGCGGAGGGCGATCCGAAGAAGCGCAAGGCGATCGTCGACCGCCTCCAGGCCGTCTTCTACGAGGACGTCGGCCACGTGAAGCTCGGCGACTACTTCACGCTCGACATGGCGCGCCGGGAGCTTCGCGGCGACTTCCGCACGGCGCCGCGGCTCTACTTCTGGAACTCGTGGCTGGCGCGCTGACGCCGCGCGACTGGCGCGCCGTCGCCGGCACGCCGTTCGAGGTGCAGAAGCGCGCGGTGACGGCCGCGCGCGGCATGGTCGTCACCAACCATCCGCTCGCGTCGGCGGCCGGGGTCGAGATGCTCGCCGGCGGCGGGAACGCGATCGATGCCGCGGTGGCCGCGCTGTTCGCGCTCTCGGTGGTCGAGCCGATGATGGTCGGCATCTTCGGCGCCGGGCACGCGCAGCTCCGGCTCGCCGACGGCCGCCACCTCGTGATCGACGGCTACACGACCGCGCCGGCCGCCGCGCGGGCGGACATGTACCGCCCCGTATCCGACCGCTGGCCCGACTACATGGACACGCACGGCCGCGAGAACACGGTGGGCGTCCGCGCCGTCGGCGTGCCCGGGACCCTCGCCGCGTGGTGCGAGATGCTCGCGCGCTTCGGCACCATGCCGCTGCCGGCGGCCATGGCGCCCGCCATCCGCCATGCGGAGACCGGCTTCCAGGTCACGGGCTACCTCGCCGAGTGCATCGAGGAAGCGGCCTCGGACCTCGCGGCCGATCCGGAGAGCGCGCGAGTGTTCCTGCCCGGCGGCCGCGCGCTGCGCAAGGGCGACCGGCTGGTCCGCGGCGACTACGCGCGCACGCTTCGCACGATTGCCGACGACGGCCCGGCCGCGCTCTACGGCGGCGCGCTCGGACGGCGCATCGTCGAGCACATCGCGCGGGGCGGCGGCTACGTCGCCGTGGACGACCTGACGCGGTATCGAACCATCCAGCGCGCGCCGGTGGTCGGACGCTATCGCGGCCTCGACGTGGCCGGCTGTCCGCCGCCCACGGGCGGCGGCGTGCACCTGATCCAGATGCTCAAGCTCCTGGAGGCCTACGACGTCCGCCGGCTCGGCTTCGGCACCGCGGACAGCATCCATCTGCTGGCCGAGGCGATGAAGATCGCGTTCGCCGACCGCGCGGCCGCCACCGGCGATCCCGACTTCGTCGCGGTGCCGGTGGATCGCCTCCTCGCCGCGTCGTACGCGGCGTCCCGGCGGGGCGAGATCGATCCCGGCAAGGCGCGCGAGTTCGGCGCCGGCGTCCCGGTCGCGGGCTCGCCGCACACGACGCACGTCAGCGTCGCCGACGCCGACGGCAACGTGATCGCCGCCACGCAGACGATCCACGCGCTCTTCGGCGCGCGGACGATGGCGCCCCTGACCGGCGTGCTGCTCAACAACACGATGCAGATCTTCGACCCGCATCCCGGCCACGCGCTGTCGATTGCACCCGGCAAGCGCATGACGAGCTCGATGGCGCCGACCATCGTGTTCGACGACGGCCGCCCCATCCTGGCCCTCGGCCTGCCGGGCGGAGTGCGCATCTTCACCTCCGTGCTCCAGGCCCTCGTGAACCTCATCGACCACGGCATGACGCTGCAGGAAGCGGTCGAGGCGCCCCGCGTGTGGACGCAGGGCCAGGAGCTGGAAGTCGAGGACGCCGTGCCGGAGACCGTCCGCGCCGCGCTCGCCGCGCGCGGCCACCGGGTGGTACCGGTGCCACACGTCGCGGGCGGGATGGCGGCGATCGCACTCGCGGCCGACGGCATGCTCACCGGCGCCGCCTGCTGGCGCGCCGACGGCACGCCGGTCGGCCTGGGCGGCGGCTACGCGCGGGCCGGCATCCGCTTCTGGCCCAACGCCCGCCGCATCTAGACGCGGCGAGCGCCGCTCATTCCGGGCTCGCTGGGCAGCGCCGCGTCGGTGCCGGTGACCCGGCGGACACGGTCGAGCAGCCGCTGCGCGTACGGTGAGGCATCGAGCGCGGTCGGCGCCCCGGTGAAGCCGCGCCGGTGCTCGCCGGCGCGCACGAGCGCCCGCAGCGCGGCCGCGGCCTCGTAGTACGCCAGGCGCGCGTCGTCGACCGCCCGCTGGCGCCGATACCGCGCGAGGTAGCTCCGCGCAACGAGCGGCTGGAACAGTCGCGCCACCACGCGCAGCGGCGGTGGGACCGACGTCAGCCCGGCCGGCACGAACCGCAGAATGTCGAGCGTCGACGCGACATCGAACGCCGGATCGGCGATGAGCGCGTTGGGCCAGTCCAGCACGGCGGTCACGGTGCCGCGCTCGACGAGGACGTTCTGCGGGTGAAAGTCGCCGTGACAGATCGCGAGCCGACCGTCCCTCGGTCGATGCGCGCGAAGCCACGCGAGCACGGGCGCGAGGCCGTCCAGCGCCGCGCGCTCGATGCGTGCGGCCAGCGTGTCGAGATAGCCATCGAGCGCGAATGCCGGGCCGAGGACACGGGCAAGGGGCGCCGCGTCCAGCGCGTGCAGGCGAACCTGGACATCGGCGAGCACGCGCCCCATGCCGAGGCTGTGCGTTGCGACGAGCGGGCGCCCCGGCCGGCGCTGCATGAGCAGGAACGGCGCGCCGAGGATCGCGGGATCGGTGGACGCGAGCAGCACGCGCGGCGCGGGATAGCCGAGATCGGCGACCGCGTTCTGCGTCGCCTGCTCGCGCAGGACCCGCGCCGGCTCGTGGTGCGGGCGCAGCAGACGCAGCACGAGCGCGCCGGAGAAGGCCTCCGGTGCGCCACGGAGGCGCACGGCGTAGATCGTCGTGTCGAAACCGCCGCTGATCTCGACCGGTGCCTCGGCCAGGGCGAGGTCGGGACACGCCAGCGCGCCGCGAAGATACGCGACGAGCCCGTCCGTCACTTCACCTCGTCGAACACCTTCTTGGCGATGCGGCCCGCGGTCATCGACGCCGGCCAGCCGGCGTAGAACGCGAGGTGCGTGATCAACTCGCCGATCTCCTCGCGCGTCACGCCGTTGGCCAGCGCGCGCTCGAGGTGACCGGTGAGCTGATCGCCGCGATACATCGCGACGAGCGCGGCGACGGTGATGAGGCTTCGATCCCGCTTGGACAGCCCCGGCCGCTCCCAGATGTCGCCGTACACGACGGACTCCGTCAGCTCGATGAGCCGCGGGGCCACTTGCCGGACCTCGCTGCGCGCCGTGGATGCGGTCTTCGGGATGCTCATGAACGGCTCCTTTCGGGTTGTGCGGTACACTCCCGCCACAGCGAGGTGACCCCATGTACGAAGTCTACGCACTGAAGTACGGCGAGCGGGACACGACGAAGTGCCAGTTCTTCTATCGCGAGTCCTCCCACGACACGCTGACGCTCCACTACTTCGTGTGGCTGATCCTCGGCGGCCCGCACCCGATCCTGGTGGACACCGGATTCCTCGAGGACGACGCGCGCGCCCGGCAGATCCGCAACTACGTGAGCCCGGCCGCCGTCGTCGAGCGCGCGGGCGTCAAGCCGGCCGACATCCCGACCGCGCTCATCACCCACCTGCACTACGACCACTGGGCCGGCCACAGCCTGTTTCCGAAGGCCGAGTACTGGATCCAGCAGGACGAGGTCGCCTTCTGGACGGGTCCGTTCGGCAGCACCCCCGCCTTCCGCGGCTCGGCCAACGTCGACGCGCTCGCGCGGCTCACCACGCTGAACTACGGTCAGCGCGTCAAGATCATCCACGGCGACCGCGACGTGCTGCCCGGCATCCGCGTGCATCGCGTGGGCGGCCACACGGCCGGGCTGCAGATCGTTAGCGTGCAGACCGCGCGCGGACCCGTCGTGCTGACCTCCGACGCCGCGCATTTCTATCACAACGTCGAGACGCGGCAGCCGGTGCAGATCATCACCAGCCTGCCGGAGATGCTCACCGCGTTCGAGACCATCCACGAGCTGGCCGGCAAGGAGAAGCTGATCGTGGCCGGCCACGATCCTCAGGTGAGCGAGCGCTTCAAGGAAGTCGACAAGGGGATCGTGAAGATCGCGTGATCGGCGCGCGCGCGCCGATCACGCATTCCCCGGCTACTGGAGCGGCGAGAAGGCCGACGGCAGCATGATCTTGTTCTTCATCTCGATCAGGCGGTCTCCGCCGCCCGGCGGCGGCCACACGCCGCGCTTGCGTGCGTCTTCGCGGATCTGGCCGCGCTGGTCGAGACTCGAGTACGCCCAGATGTGCACGAACGCGTTGGCCTTGCCGAACTCCACGCCGCCCGCCAGCACGCACGGCGAGATCTTGATGCGCTCCGGCAGCGCCGCTTCCCAGCTCTTGCTCAGCTCGGGCAGCTTGCCGGCCTTCAGCGTGTAGTAGCGCAGCTCGAAGATCGGGCCCATCTTCCCGGGCTGCGGCGTCGGAACGAACCCGAACGGCACCACGATCTCGGAGCTCATCTTGCGGATGAACTCCTGGATCTTCGGGGGCCAGTTCGCGTCCTTGGCCGCCTCGGCGCGGATGCGCGCGCGCTCGGCGAGGTCGCTGTAGCGCCAGATGTGGATGATCTCGTTCAGCGGCCCGATCTCGGTATGGAAGAACCCCGTCAGCTCGGAGTACTTCTTCCGGTACTGATAGGCCTCGCCGTACCGCTTCTCGACCTCGGCCTGACTGCCCGGCGCGATCTGGTACGTCCGGATCTCGTAAATCATCGCGGCTCCTTTCGCTGAGGGGCGGCGGCCGCCGAGCTCACCGCTCGCCGCCGCCGCCCATGCGCCGCGATGGTACGCGAACGCCGCCGGCTCCGCAAAAGCGTCACGCGTCGGACGCGACGCCCGGCGCCGCGCGCCCTACCGCTTCCGCCGCGCCAGCGCGGACAGCACCGCGCGCAGCGACGCGGTGACGATGTTCGAGTGCACACCGACGCCCCAGCGCGGCGTTCCCTCGCCGTCGATCGTCTCCACGTAGGCGACGGCGCCCGCATCCGCCCCCTGGCCGAGCGCGTGCTCGGCATAGTCGACCACGTCGATCTCGACGCCCAGATCCCGGCGCAGCCCGTCCACGAATGCGGCGATCGGGCCGTTGCCCTTGCCGCTCACCGTGTGCGTCTTGCCGCCCACGCTCAGCTTCGCGGTGATGCGGCTCGTGCCGTTGTCCGAGACCTCCTCGTGGCTGTCCAGCTGCCAGCCGCCGCGCAGGTACTGCTTGTCGAACGCTTCCCACATGTCCTTGGGGCTGATCTCGGTGCCGCTGTCCTCCGTGATGGTCTGGATCGTCTTCGAGAACTCGATCTGCAGCCGGCGCGGGAGGTCGAAGCCGTGCTCGGCCTTCATGATGTACGCGACGCCGCCCTTGCCCGACTGGCTGTTCACGCGGATGACCGCCTCGTAGCTGCGGCCCACGTGCTTGGGATCGATCGGCAGGTACGGCACCTCCCAGACCTGGTAGTCCCTCGGCAGCGCCTCCATGCCCTTCTTGATCGCGTCCTGATGCGAGCCCGAGAAGGCCGTGTACACGAGGTCGCCGACGTAGGGATGGCGCGGGTGCACGGGCAGGCGGTTGCAGTGCTCGGCGATCCGGCGCAGCCCGTCGATGTCCGTGATGTCGAGCTTCGGATCGACGCCCTGCGCGAAGAGGTTCATGGCCAGGGTCACCACGTCGACGTTGCCGGTGCGCTCGCCGTTGCCGAAGAGCGTGCCCTCGACGCGGTCGGCGCCGGCCAGCACCCCGAGCTCGGTGGCGGCCACCGCGCAGCCCCGATCGTTGTGCGGATGCAGCGAGAGCACCACGCGATCGCGCCGCGAGACGTGCCGCAGGAACCATTCGATGGTATCCGCGTAGAGGTTCGGGGAGTACATCTCGACGGTGGCCGGGAGGTTCAGGATGATCTTGCGGTCGGTCGTGGGCTCGATCACGTCCATGACGGCCTCGCAGATCTCCACCGCGAAGTCGACCTCCGTGCCCGTGTAGCTCTCCGGCGAGTACTCGTAGAAGACATCGGTCTCGGGCAGCGTCGCCTCGAGCTTCTTGCAGAGGCGGGCGGCGTTCACCGCGATGTCGACGATGCCCGGCCGGTCGAGGCCGAACACCACGCGACGCTGCAGGATGGACGTCGAGTTGTAGAAGTGCACGATGGCGCGCCGCGCCCCGCGCAGGCACTCGTACGTCCGCTCGATCAGCTCCGGCCGGCATTGCGTGAGGACCTGGATGGTGACGTCCTCGGGGACGAGGTCTTCGTCGATGAGCAGACGCACGAAGTCGAAGTCCGGCTGCGAGGCCGACGGAAAGCCGACCTCGATCTCCTTGAAGCCCATGCGGACCAGCGCCTCGAACATGCGGCGCTTGCGCTCGGGATCCATGGGATCGATCAGGGCCTGGTTGCCGTCGCGCAGGTCCACCGAGCACCACCGCGGCACCTTGGTCAGCTTCTTGTCCGGCCACGTCCGGTCGTGCAGCTCCACCGGGACGAACGGACGATACTTGTCGAACGGCATGCGCTTCGGTGTCACGGGCGGTGGCGTCATCTCCTGGCTCCTCTTGGCTTCCTGTCCCTGAAAACACGAAACCTCCCGGCCCGGTCGGGCGCAGGAGGTCTCGGCGAGCGCGCGCGCTCGGCGCTCGCCGTTATCGCAGTAGCAGCTCCAGGGACAGCGTCAACATCGTGCCGGGAATGGTGCCAGCAAACCCCGAGCCTGTCAATCCGGGACCGCGGGAGCGCGGCGAGGGGCGCCGGAGCCCGTGATCTGCGTGCGGTGCATCACGCGGCGCGCACGGGGGTCGAAGGCGTCGCGCCGGTGCATCGTGGTGCGGTTGTCCCAGAGCACGAGATCGCCGACGGCCCAGACGTGCCGGTACACGACCGCGTCGACGTACGACCACAGCTCGTCGAGCAACCGCTCCGACTCCGGGAGCGGCAGCCCCATGACGTACGCGTTCAGCCGGCGGCCGAGGTAGAGCGCGCAGTCCCTCGAGACCGGATGCTCGATGACAACGGGATGCGGCGTGCCTGTCGATGTGCTCGGGTCGGTCGCAGGCGTCATGCCCTTGCGGAGGTAGCCGCCGGAGTCGTAGGTGCCGTCGTGCTTGATGTCGAGCGACTGCACGCGGGCGCGGAGCGCGCGCGGCAGGCGCGCGAGCGCGGCCTTCATGCTGGCGAACCACGTGTCGCCTCCGCGCGGCGGGATCTCGAGCGCGTACAGCATCGAGGCGTCGGGCGGCTGCGCGGCGTAGCTCATGTCCGTGTGCCAGGCCGCTTCGCCGTCACCCAGCGCGCCGATCGGCTGCCCGCGCTCGTCGAGAACGTTCGAGACCACGTAGACGTCGGGATAGCCGGGCGGCGAGTTGCGTCCGGTGCCCTGGTTGGGCGGCGAGTCGAGCGCACCGAAGTGCCGCGAGAACGCGAGCAGCGCCTCGTCGGCCAGCCGCTGGTTGCGGAAGATCAGGACGTCGTGGCGATACCACGCCGTCTTGATCGCCGCCACCTCGGCCGGCGTGACCGCGGCCAGGTCGACGCCGCGCACCTCGGCGCCGAACGACCCCGTGGCGACGATGTCGAGCGCGACGGACGTGGCCACGGTCAGAAGACGACCACCCCGCGCGCCACCTGGCCCGAGCGCAGCGCGGCGAAGCCGTCGTTGATCTCCTCGAGCTTGTACGTGCGACTGACGAGCTCGTCGACCTTGAGATTGCCGGCGAGGTACTGGTCGACGAGCCACGGGAAGTCGAGGTTCGGACGCACGGAGCCGTACATCGTTCCCTTGATGCACTTCTCCTGGAGCGCCATCATGTAGGGCGTGATCGGCGCGCGCACGTTCATGGCCGCCATGCCGACGATGACGGCCGTGCCGCCCGGCCGCACGGCGTCGAGGATCTGCAGCGTCGTCGCCTCGCCCCCAATGGCGTCGAAGGCATAGTCGACACCGCGGCCGCCGGTGAGGCCGCGCACGAACTCGACCGCGTTGCTCTTCGACGCGTTCACGGTGTGCGTGGCGCCGAACTTCTTCGCGAACTCCAGCTTGTTGTCGAGAAGATCGACGGCGACGATGGCGCCCGCGCCCGCGAGCCGGGCCCCCTGCACCACGTTGAGGCCGACGCCGCCGCAGCCCACGATCATCACCGAGGCGCCCGGCGCGACCTCGGCGCAGCGCGTGACGGCGCCCACCCCGGTCGGCACGCAGCAGCCGAGCAGCGCCGCCTGCGGCCAGGGCATCTCCTTCTTGATCGGCACCAGCTGCTCGGCCGGGCACACGACCTGCTCGGCGAAGGTGCCGATGCGCGCCATCTGGTTGATCGCGTCACCGCCCCGCTTCAGGCGTGCGGTGCCGTCGAACATGACCCAGCGCGGGGTGTCGTTGTGGCCGTCGCAGAGGATGCTGCGCCCGATCGAGCAGTACAGGCAGCGGCCGCAGTGCGGCCGGAACGAGAAGATCACGTGATCGCCCGGCTTGACGTTGGTCACGCCGGCGCCGACGGTCTCCACGATGCCCGCTGCCTCGTGCCCCAGCACCATAGGCAGCGGCAGCGGCCAGTCGCCGTTCATGATGTGCCAGTCGCTGTGACAGACGCCGGCGGCCTTCACGCGCACGCGCGCTTCGCCGGTCTGGGGCCCCTGCTGCTCGACGTCCACCACCTCGAGTCCCATGTTGGCCTTGTAGAGGACGGCTGCTTTCATCGTGGCACTCCTTTGCCGCCGCATTGGCCGCGGCCGCGTGGTGATGCTAGCACCGAATGCCGGCGGCAGCGCGGGCGGCTCAGCCGCCGTCGCCCTGCGCGACGGCGCCACTGCTGAGCAGGCGCGCGATCTCCGACTCGTCGTAGCCGGCCTCGCGCAGCACCTCGACCGTGTGCTCGCCGAGACCGGGGGCCATCCGCGCCGCCGTCTTGTCCTGGCCGCCGATCTGGATCGGGCTGCTCACGGTGCGCGCCGCCCCCGCGCGTGGATCATCGATGGGCACGAGCGCGCCGCTGTCGATCATCTGACGATCGCTCAGGACATCGTCCAGCGTGCCGACCACGCCGAAGGCGACGCCGCTGCGGTCGAGAATCGCGCGCCACTCGCTCCAGTCCTTCTTCGCGAAGACGTCGTCGAGGATCGCGATGAGGTCTCGCGCGTTCGCCCGCCGCGCCGA
This sequence comes from Candidatus Methylomirabilota bacterium, assembly GCA_036265915.1. Taxonomy (GTDB): domain Bacteria; phylum Methylomirabilota; class Methylomirabilia; order Rokubacteriales; family CSP1-6; genus AR12. Next base: position 26,848 of record DATAOC010000087.1, read on the forward strand.
CGCGGTCACGAAGCGCGGGTCCGCGGTGAGCTCGGCGCGACCGACGCAGGCGGCCAGGTCAGGCCATCGGCGCTCGTCGGCGGTGAGCGACAGCAGAAACCACCGACCGTCGCGGCAGCGGTAGAGATTGGCGAGCGCGCTCACCGACTCCTCGCGCGGCGGCCGGACCACCGTCCGCGCTCCGCAGAGAATGCCCTGCACCTGGATGGCGTTCCACCAGAGCCCGTTGGCCATGAGCGACGTCGAGACCATCGAGCCACGGCCGGTGCGCTCGCGCTGGTAGAGCGCGGCCATGATGGCGCCGAAGAGCGCCATGCCCGTCGGATGGTCGCCCATGCCGGGCAGCGAGCGTGACGGTGGCGCCTCCGGCGACGGCCGCACGAGGTCCATCAGTCCCGTGCGCGCCCACAGCGCGGTGCTGTCGAAGCCCGGCCGGCCCGCTTCCTCGCCGCTCTCGCCGTACGCGGTCACCGACGCGTAGATCAGTCGCTCGTTGACCGGCGCCAGGTCGTCATAGCGCAGACGCAGGCGCGCACGCGCATCGAGCGGCAGGTTCGTCACCAGGACATCGACGCGCTGGACCAGGCGATGCAGCACCGCCTGCCCGTCCGCCGTGCGCAGGTCCACCACGATCCCGCGCTTGCTCCGGTTGTCGACGATCCACGGGAAATTGAAGGGGCTTGGCGGATAGCCGGCGTTGCGGATCCGATAGCTGTCGCCGCCCGGCGGCTCCAGCTTGATGACGTCGGCGCCGAAGTCCGCCATCACCGTGGTCGCCACCGGCCCCGCGATGAAGCTCGCCGCGTCGATGACGCGAATGCCGTCGAGGAGTCGAGGCTGGCGCATGATCGGGCGGTAGTCTACACTCGCGCCGCATCCCAATGGATCTCGTCTCGGAACGGCTCAACGTCGACGACTACGACGACGCGGTCGAGCTCTTCTACCGCAACGGGTGGACGGACGGGCTGCCGGTCGTGCTGCCCACCCGGCGCCGCGTCGAGGCGATGCTCGCCTCCGTGAAGCGCGACCCGCAGGAGAGCCTGGGGGCGGTGCCGCCGAAGGGCGGCGCGGCCACGCTCGAGAAGGTCGCCATCAACGCCGTGATGGGTGGCTGTCTGCCCGAGCACTTCCCCGTGGTCATTGCCGCGCTCGAAGCCATGATGGACCCCGTGCACAACCTCAACGGCGTGCTGCAGACGACGCACATGTGCGTCTCGCTGATCATCGTCAACGGCCCCGCCGCGCGCCGGCTCGGCTTCAACGCGCGCGACGGCGTCTTCGGCAACGGCTATCGCGCCAACGCCGCCGTTGGCCGGGCAGTGCGGCTGGCGCTGTGGAATCTCGGCGGCGCGTTTCCCTGGGACACCGACAAGTCGACACTCTCGCACCCCGGCGAGTACGCCTTCTGCATCGCCGAGGAGGAAGAGGACAATCCGTGGCGCCCGCTGCACGTCGAGCGCGGCTGCCCGGACGGCTCGGATGCCGTCACCGTCTTCGCCTGCGAGGGCCCGCACAGCGTCTTCTGCTACGGCACCCCCGCGGAGATGCTGCACGTGCTCACCGACTCGATGTGCGCGCTCGGCAACAACAACGTCCACGTGCTCGGGCAGACGCTGGTGACGCTGAACCCGCTCAATGCCGAGGAGTTCGCGCGGCGCGGCTGGTCGAAGGCCGACGTCCGCCAGTATCTGTGGGAGCACGCGCGGCGCTCGCTGCGCGACGTGCGCGCGTGCGGGATCGTGCACGAGCAGTTCCGCGAGATGGAGCGCGACGCCGGCCGCTATCCGCGACGCTACGACGTCGACAACCCGACCACCCGCGTGCCCGTCACCGCGACGCCGGAGGACATTCACATCGTGGTGGCGGGCGGACGCAGCTACTTCGCCGCCGTGCTCCCCGGCTGGGGCGGCTTCGGCGGCTTCGCCGTCACCCGGAGGATCGCATGGAGCTCCTGAGCCCGGTGTGGCCGGCGGCGTCCGCGTCGCGACCGGCCGCCAGACGGCCGCTCACGCTGCGCGGTGCTCGCATCGCGCTGGTCGACGACAATCTCGACATTCCGTTCACGACGCATCTGGAGACGCTCCTCGCCGAGCGCGCGGGGGCCGCGGTGCGCCGGCTCGTGAAGCCGTCCGGAACGGCGCCGTCGCCGTCGGCGCTCATCGACGACGCCGCGGGCTGCGACGTGGCCGTGGTCGGCATCGGCCTCTGAGGATCGTGCACGTCGGGCAGTGTGCTCGACGCGGCCGCCCTGGAGAAGCGCGGCATCCACACCGTCACCATCGTGTGGGACAACTTCCGGAACGCGGCGCTGACCCAGGCGCGCCTGCAAGACTGCCCCGACCTGGCCCTCGCCATCGTGCCGCATCGCAAGGGCGGTGAGACGGCCGACGACCAGCGACGGAAGGCCGAGGCCGTGCTCCCCGACATCGTGAGGCAGCTCACCACAAAGGAGACCCGATGAAGACGCTGACGCGCCTCACGCTGCTGCTGGCTGCGACCGCCCTGGTCGCCGGCGGCGGCGCCCTCGGTATCGTGCCCGCAGGCGCCCAGGCCAAGCCGATCGTCTGGAACCTGCCGACGGTCGCCGCGCCGACCTACTACCACACGGTCAACTACCAGGCCTGGGGCGCCAAGGTGAAGGAGAAGTCGGGCGGCCGCATGGAGATTCGCGTGCACCCGGCCTCGTCGCTCTATCCCGGCCCCGAGCTGATCCCGGCCGTGCTCGACGGCCGCACCGAGGTCGGGACGATCCTGGCGTCCTACCTGACCGACGTGCTGCTGGAGATGGGACCGCTCGAGCTGCCGTTCATGACCTCGGGCATCGAGGAGCACAAGAAGGCCGCGCTGCAGCTGCGGCCGTTCTATACCGAGATGCTCGCGAAGAAGGGGTTGAAGCTGCTGTCGATCAACACCTGGCCCTCGCAGCAGATCTTCTCGGTGGCGCCGATCCGCACGGTGGCCGACTGGCGCGGCAAGAAGATCCGCGTCTACGGCGCCGACTCCGCCAACGTCACGCGGCTGCTGGGCGGCGCGCCGATCAACATCGCGTTCGGCGAGGTGTACTCCGCGCTGGAGAAGAAGACCGTCGACGGCGCCATGACCTCGGCCACCAACGCCGAGCCGATGAAGTTCTTCGAGGTCGCGAAGTTTCTCGACTACTGGTACATCGCGGGCGCCGCCCAGGAGTGGCTGGTGGCCAACCAGAAGGCGTGGGACGCGCTGCCGAAGGATCTCCAGCAGGTGGTGCTCGACGCCATCAAGGAGACGAACCTCGAGGACAAGGAGTGGGCGGACGCCATCGCGGCCGAGGAGCGGACGCGCAAGCGGCTGCCCGAGCTCGGCATGACCATCGTCGATCCGGCGCGCGAGGAGATCGAGAAGGCGCGCAAGATCGCCCGCGCGGCCTGGGACACCTGGCTCACCCGCACCGGCGCCGACGGCAAGCGCGGCCTCGACCTCGCCCTCAAGGCCCTCGGTCGCTGAGCGGTCCCGGACGCGTGTCGGGACGCCTCGCTCGGCTGGCGGCGACGGTGGCGGGGCTGGCCGTGCTCGCCATCGTGCTGCTGATCACGTACGACGTCCTGATGCGCTTTCTGTTCGAGCAGCCGCAGCTCTTCGTCGACGAGGCGGCGAGCTTCCTCGAGGTCCTCGTGATCTTCGGAGGGCTCGCCTTCGCGTTCCGCACCGGCGCTCACGTGCGCGTCGACCTGATCACCACCCACCTGCCTCCGCGTGCCCGCGCGCGGCTCCGCGCGGTGGGACTCCTCATCGGCCTCGTCTTCCTGGGCATCGTGATCTGGACCACCGCGCAGTCTGCGCTCACGGCCTTCCGCTATGGCCGCGTGTCGGCGGTCATGCTGTACCCGCTGTGGCTGCCCATGCTGCTCATTCCGCTCGGACTCGCCCTCTTCGCGGTGGTCATGGTCGTCGCGCTGGCGCGCCAGCTGCGTGCCCTCCGCTCGGCCGAGGCCGACGAGGTGCCCGTGCCCGAGACGGCCGAGTGAGCGAGGCGCTCCTCGGCACCCTGCTGATCGTCGGCATGTTCGTGCTGTTCGCCATCGGCGTGGAGATCTCGCTGGCCCTCGGCGTCGTCGGCGTGGCCGGCTTGCTGTATCTCAAGGGCTGGACGACCGGCCTCGGCGTGGTCGGCTCCATCGCGTGGACGAACGCCTCGAGCTTCTCGTTCATCGCGGTGCCGCTGTTCGTCTTCATGAGCGGCGTGCTGCTGCACTCCGGCATCGGCCGTGGCCTCTACACGGCGGTGGCGCGCTGGGTCTCGTTCCTGCCGGGCGGACTTGCGGTCGCGTCGATCTTCTCGTGCGCGATCTTCGCCGCCATCTCGGGGTCGAGCGTGGCCACCGCAGCCACCATCGGCATGATCGCGATCCCCGAGATGGAGCGCCGCGGCTACTATCGCCCGCTGATCTGCGGCTCCCTGGCGGCGGGCGGCACCCTCGGCATCCTCATCCCGCCCTCGATTCCGATGATCATCTACGGCGTCATGACCGAGACGTCGATCGGCCACCTCTACATGGCCGGCATCGTGCCCGGCGTCGTGCTGGCCGTGCTGTTCGCGGCGTTCGTGGTGATCTACGCGATGCTGTGGCCCGAGCGGGCGCCGCGCGCGGCGGAGGATCGCGGCACGCTGCGCGAGAAGCTGCGCTCGTTCTACGAGGTGGCGCCGGTGGCGCTGCTCATCATCGTGGTCCTGGGGTCGATGTACGTGGGCATCGTCACGCCGACCGAGGCGGCCGCGCTCGGCTCCTTCGTGAGCCTCATCCTGGCCGCGCTCGCCCGCAAGCTCACGTGGACGACGCTCCGCGACGCGTTTCTGTCCACCGTGCGCACGACGTCGATGGTCATGCTGATCATCATCTTCGCGTCGGTGTTCTCGCACGTCATCGCGCTCATCGGGGCGCCGAAGGCGCTGTTCGACGTCGTGGTGGGGCTCGGCATGCCACGCTGGGCGTTCTTCACCGCCGTCTTCGCGTTCCTGCTGGTGATCGCCTACGCGCTGGAGGAGCTGTCGGTGATGATCATCCTGCTGCCCATCCTGTTCCCGCTGGTCACCGGCCTCGGGTTCGATCCCATCTGGTTCGGCATCATCATGATCGTCTGGCTGGAGATCGGGCTGATCACACCACCGGTCGGCCTCAACCTGTTCGTCATCCAGGGCTTGACGCCCGGCGCGACCGCGCGCGACATGACCTACGGAACGACCCCCTACGTGCTGCTGATGATCGTCCTCGTCGCGCTGCTGTTCTGGGTGCCCGACCTGGCGCTGTGGCTGCCGCGGCACATGATGGGTCGCTGATCAGGGCTCGCGCTCGAGCGCCTCCTTCAGCCTGTCCTTCGGGACCTCGATCGTCACGCCGGCGCGCTCGTTCTGCAGCACCATCGACACGCGAGAGTCGCGCTCCGCCCAGCCGCGGTTCAGCGCCTCCGTCATCTCGGCCAGCGCCAGGTTGGCGACGCGCATGGGCACGCCGAGCTCGCGGCCGAGCTCGGTGGCGAGCGTGACGTCCTTGTGCGCCAGCCGCAGCGTGAACTGCGGCGGCTCGTAGCTGTTCGGCAGGAACTGGTCGACCAGGCGGTCGAACGTCCGGCGGCGGCCGAGCGCGCCCTGTCGAACCGCCTGCCACAACGCGAGCGGCTCGACGCCGCCCTTGACGCCGAGCGAGAACACCTCCGCCAGCGCCGTCTGGATCGCATAGCCGGCGCAGTTGTGGACGAGCTTGGCGACCGAGCCGGCGCCGATGGGCCCGACGTACATGGCCTGGTCGCCGATGGCGTCGAGCACGGGCTTGTGGCGATCGAAGACGGCGCGGTCGCCGCCGACCCACAGCGCCAGCTTCCGGGTGCGCGCGCCCTGCGGGCCGCCGCTCACCGGCGCGTCGAGCAGATGCAGGCCGCGCGCCGTGAAGCGCTCGTGCAGGCGCCGGATCAGCGACGGCGAGTTGGTGCTGAGATCGAACCACGCCGCGCCGGATCGCATGCCGGCCAGCAGCCCGGCCTCCGCGAGGGCCACGCTCTCGACCTCGCGCGGACCCGGCAGCGACGTGAAGACGACGTCGGCGCCCTCGGCGGCGAGCCGCGGCGTGTCGGCCCACTTGGCGCCGGCGGCCAGGTGCGGCGCCGCCGCTTCGCGGCGCAGATCGTGGACGGCGAGCTCGTGGCCGCCGGCGCGCGCGTTGAGGGCCATGCTGCTGCCCATGAGCCCGAGGCCGATGAAGCCGATTTTCATGGCGCCTCCCGCCCTATTTGGCCGAGACGACCTTGTCCCACAGCTCGCCGTACTGCTGCTTGTACGCCGGCCAGATCTTCTCCTCGGCCACCTTCCGGAACGAGGCCACGTCGGCGGCGTTGACCTTCATGCCGCGCGCCTCGAGGATCTCCTTGGCCTTGGCGAGGTTGTCCACGCTCTCGGTGGCCTCGCGGACCTTTTTCTGCGCCTCCCGGCCGACCTCCATGAAGAGCTTCTGCTGCTCGGGCGTGAGGCTGTTCCAGATGTTCAGGTTCATGACGAGCAGGGTGGGCCCGTAGTTGTGGAACGTCATGGAGACGTACTTCGAGACCTCGTACACCTTCAGCGCGTTGATGTTGTAGATCGGCAGATCGGCGCCGTCGATGACGCCCTGCTGCGCCGCCGCCACCACCTCACCCCACGGCATGGGGACGGCGCTGGCGCCGAGACCGTTGACGGTGTCGGCGAACACGCGACCCTGCTGCACGCGCAGCTTGAGGCCCTTGAGATCCTCCGGCGTGTTGATCGGCTTGCGGTTGTTCCAGAAGTGGCGGAACCCGTAATCGTAGAAGTAGACGATCTTGACCTTGTACTTTTTCTGGAACGTCTCGTCGAGGCTCTTGCCGATCTCGCCGTTGAACATCGAGTACGCGTGGTTGTAGTCGCGCACGAGGTACGGCGTCAGGAACACGCACATCTCCGGAAACACCGTGCACGCGGCGCCCACCGGCGTGCCGAGCGCGATGTTACCGGACTTCACGGCGTCCATGATCTCGAGCTCCTTGCCGAGCAGCGTGCCGCCGTGGAAGCGGACGTCGAGCGTGCCGTTCGACCGCCTGGTGACCTCCTCCGCGAGGTACTTGAAGCCGATGGCGCCCGACTCGGGCGGCGGCAGGATGTGCGCGAGGTCGAGCTTGCGCGCGGCGGGCTTGGACTGCCCCGGCGCGGGCTCCCGGCTGGCGACGACGACGAGACACGCGACGACGGCGATGCACGCAGCGCTGCGCTTCACTCGGCTCATGAACGCCTCCCGTTGGGGGGCGACGTTGCCGTGATCGCCGACACTTGTCAAGCGCGGTTTGACAAGATCCGGGGCAGCGGCTACGTTGCCGGGCGGTGAAGCCCGCTCTCCGCGCCGTCGCCTGGCTGCCGCACGTCGCGATCACCGTCCTGATGCTCGTGGCCATGGTCGACATGCTGGCCGGCGTCTTTCTCCGCTACGTGATGACCTGGGTCTCGGCCACGTTCGATCTGCCGTCGATCCGGTTCTTCTGGGTGGAGGAGATCGGCGAGTACTCGCTGGCCTGGCTGACGTTCATCGCGGCCGCCATCGGCATCCGCCGCGGCACGCACTTCGCCGTTCACATCGTGACCGAGCGGCTGTCGCCCCGGTGGCGGCGCGCGATCACCGCGGCGCACTCCGTGCTCCTGGTCGCGTTCGGCGGCCTGCTGGCGATCTATGGCTGGCAGGTCAGCGAGCTGAACAGCCAGTCGTACTCGCCGGCGCTCAACCTCAATCTCCGCTGGCTGTACCTCTCCGCCGTCGTCGGCGGCGTGCTGATGGTCGTCTACAGTCTGGCCGCGCTGGCGGAGACGCTCAGCGCCGACGGCGGCCGCTCCCCCGGGCACCTGGCGTGATCGCATGCTGATCGCGACCGTCGTCGTCACGTTCATCGTCCTCACGGTGCTCTCGCTGCCGATCGTGTTCGCGCTCGGCATCGCCGGCTTCGCGGGGCTCGTCGTCGGCGACTTCTCGCTCCAGAAGCTGCCCTCGAGCCTGGTCGCGGGCTCGCAGAGCTGGGTGCTGCTGGCCATCCCGACCTTCGTGTTCGCCGGCAACCTGATGGAGCGCTGCGGGATGTCGTACGCCCTGGTCGACCTGGCGCGCGCGCTCATCGGCTGGGTGCGCGGTGGCCTGGGCATGTCGGTAGTGCTCGCGGAGTACTTCTTCTCCGGCATCTCCGGCTCGACGATCGCCGACGTCTCGGCCATCGGGTCCATGCTGACGCCGCCGATGCTCCGTGCGGGCTACAAGCCCGAGCACGCCGTCTCGCTCGTCGCCTCCGCCAGCGCCATGGGCATCCTGGTCCCGCCCGCGATCTTCATGATCGTGCTCGGCCAGGTGACCGACACCTCCGTGGTCGGCATCTTCCTCGGCGGCTTCCTGCCGGCCGCGGTGACGGCACTCTGCCTGATGGCCGTCGTGTTCGGCGTGGCGCATCGCCTTCAGTGGCCGAAGGACCGGCGCCCGACGTGGGCCAGCTTCGGCGCCGCGCTCCGCGGCTCGCTGGTGCCGCTCGTGGTGCCGATCGTCATCGTGCTCGGGTTCTACTTCGGCGTGTTCACGGCGACGGAAGCGGGGGCGCTCGTCGCCGCCTATGCGGTCGCGGCGGCGCTGCTCTATTACCGCAACGTCTCGCTCCGCGAGATGGTGAAGCTCGTGTACGAGAGCGCCCTGCTGACCGGCGCGGTGGTCTTCCTGCTCGCGGTCGCCAGCGTCTACCAGTTCCTGATGGGCATGCTCGGCGTGCCGGTGCTGCTCGGCGCGATGCTGCGTCCGCTGGAGAGCACGCCGTGGCTGTTCCTGTTCGCGGTGTCGGTGATCGTCATCCTGTTCGGCATGGTGCTGGAGGGGTTGCCGGCAGCGGTCGTCCTGGTGCCGGTCGTCTTCCCGATTGCCAAGCAGATCGGGATTCATCCGATCCACTTCAACATCGTGCTCACCGCCGCCGTCGGCATCGGCCTGTTCCTGCCGCCCATCGGCGTGGGGCTGCTCATGGCGCTGCGGTTCGCCAACATCACGGCCGGCCAGCACTTTCGTGCCTACTGGCCGTATCTGCTCTCGCTCGTGGTCGGGCTGCTGCTGCTCATCCTGTTTCCGGAGATCACGCTGCTGCTGCCGCGCCGCGCCGGCCTCGTGCGCTGACCCGCGCTGCTATACTCCGGCGACGCGGCCGACTTTCCTTTCCGGAGGCGACGATGATGGCGTTGCTGCTCGTCCTGATCCTGGCGCTGGCCGGGCCCGCCGCGGCACAGCCGCCGGGCACGCTCGTGGTCGGCCTGGTCGCCGAGCCGGTGAACCTCGATCCCGCCCAGGTGACCGATCTCAACTCGGCGCGCGTGGGTCGCCGCGTGGTGGAGACGCTCGTCACCTTCCCGGAGGAGAGCACCCAGCTCGTGCCCGGCCTGGCCGAGTCGTGGACGATCTCGAAGGACGGTCTGCAGTACACGTTCCGGCTGCGCCCGGGCGTGACGTTCCACGACGGCACCCCGCTCAACGCCCAGGCGGTGAAGTTCTCCATCGAGCGCCAGATCAATCCCGACCATCCCGCGTACAAGCTCGGCAAGTATCCGTTCGCGAACTTCTTCTTCGGCAACGTCAAGGCCGTGGAAGCCCTGAGCGACGAGCGCGTGGCCTTCTTGCTGAAGGAGCCGCGCGCGTCGTTCCTCGCCATCCTCACCGCCGGCGCGGCCTCCATCGTGAGCCCCACCGCCGTGATGAAGGCGGGTCCCGACTTCCCGCTGCATCCGGTGGGCACCGGACCGTTCAAGTTCGTGTCGTGGGACCGCGGCCAGCGCGTCGTCCTCGAGAAGAACCCGGCGTACTGGAAGTTTCCGGTGAAGCTCGACCGCGTCATCTACCGGCCCATCGTGGAGGACCAGGCGCGCCTCACCGAGCTGCTCACCGGCAGCCTCGACCTCATCGTCGGCGTCCCGCCCGACTACGTGGGTCAGCTCGAGAGCGGCGGCAAGGTCGCCGTCCTCAAGCAGACCGGCGCGCACGTCTGGTACCTGGGCATCAACAACCAGAAGAAGCCGTTCGACGACAAGCGCGTGCGACAGGCGCTCAACTACGCCGTCGACAAGGAGGCCATCGTCCGCGACGTGCTGAAGGGCACCGGCGCGCCGTCGCGCGGTCCCGTGCTGCCGAGCACCTGGGCCGCCGATCCCGCCCTCAAGGCGTATCCGCATGACCCCGAGCGGGCGAAGAAGCTGCTGGCCGAGGCGGGATATCCGAACGGCTTCGCGACCACGCTGTGGGTGCCCGAGTCGGGCTCGGGCATGCAGTCACCGGTGGCGATGTCGACGGTGATGCAGTCGAATCTCAAGGCCGTCGGCGTCAACGTGACGCTGCAGACCATGGAGTGGGGCGCGTTTCTCGCCAAGCTGCGCAGCAAGGAGCAGGAGCTGTTCGCGCTGTCGTGGATGGCGGGCACGGAGGATCCGGACATGGTCCTCTACCCGCTGCTCCACTCCAGCCAGTGGACGCCGAACGGCCCGAACCGCGCCCTGTACAAGAACGCGCGGTTCGACGACCTGCTCCAGCAGGCTCGGCTCACCACCGACCAGGGACGTCGCGCATCCTTATATAAGGAGGCGCAGCGGATCCTGGTCGACGATGCCCCGTGGATCTTCGTGGACCACGAGATCCAGATCGCCGCGCTGGCCCGGCGCGTCCAGGGCTTCAGGCTGCACCCGAGCTTCGACCTCCGGGTGGAAACCATCTCCGTGAAGTAAGCATCCCAGCCCCGAGGAGGACGATCATGAGACACCTCTGGCTCGGCCTGACCATTCTCGGATGGCTGGCTGCCGCTCCGGCCGCCGCCGACGAGACGTGCCAGTCGCCGTTCATCCCGAAGATCACCGGCCAGGAAGACTTCATCTACGTGTGGACGCTCGGCGTCCCGGGCGTGGCCGACGGCAATGACAGCCTGGTCACCGTCGACACGAATCCGAAGTCGGCCACCTATGGCAAGATCATCCACCGCGCGCCGGTGCCCGGACGCCACGAGGCGCACCACGCCGGGTTCACCGATGATCGGCGGCAGCTGTGGGCAGGCGGCCTGGACACGAGCCAGATCTTCATCTTCGACGTCGCCGCCGATCCGGCCAAGCCGAAGCTGGTGAAGACGCTCAAGACGTTCGAGAAGGACACGGGCGGTCTCGTCGGCCCGCACACGTTCTATCCCCTGCCCGGCCGCATGCTCATCACGGCGCTCTCCAACAACAAGGATTTCGGCGGCCGCACCGGCATGGCGGAGTACACGAACGACGGCAAGTTCATCCGCACCATCTGGATGCCGGCCGAGGCGCCGTACGGCTACGACGTGCGCGTGAACGTCAACCTGAACCGGATGCTGACCTCCTCGTTCGCCGGCAAGAAGAATTACATGCGCAACATCGGCGAGCTCCTCAAGGACGCCGACGCCATGAAGCAGTTCGGCGACTCGGTCGTCGTCTGGGACTTCCACGCGCGGAAGCCGCTGCAGATCCTGCGGGTGCCGGGCGCGCCGCTCGAGCTGCGCTGGGCACTCCAGCCCAACCACCACTACGCGTTCACCGCGACGGCGCTGACCGGCCAGCTCGTGCTGATCCACCGTCAGGACGACGGCACCTGGGCCACCAAAAACGTGGCCGAGATCGGCAACACGATTCCGGTCGACATCAGCATCGCGCCCGACGACAGCAAGGTCTACGTGAACTCGTACGGTGACGGCGTCCTTCGCGTCTACGACGTGTCCAATCCGTTCGAGGCCAAGCTGATCCACCAGGTGAAGCTCGGCGAGCAGGCGAACATGGTGTCGACGTCGTGGGACGGCCAGCGCGTGTACTCCACGAGCTCGCTGCTGTCGAACTGGGACAAGCCGGGCGACCACTGGCTGAAGGGCTTCGCGTGGGAAGGCGGCCAGCTGGTGGAGAAGTTCACCACCGACTTCAGCGGCGTCGGCCGCGCTCACATCATGAACTTCGGCGCGCGCTCCTTCGGCCCGCGTGCCGAGCGCGCGCCCGTCGATCGCCTGGCGCGCCGGCCCGCCGACACGCGATGAGCGGGGGGCGGGGCGGGCGGCTCCTGCCGCTCGCTCTGCTGTACGTGTGCGCCGCCGTCGGCCCGGTGGCCGCCCACGACGCCCCCGTCGTCGAGGACGAGTTCCTCAAGGGGGCGTTCGCGCCGAGCTTCGTCCCGCCCGCGCCCGGCACCTACGAGCTGCCCGTCCTCGGGACCGTGCCCGCGCTCGCGCTGCGCGACGCCGACGGCCGGACGATCAGCACCGCGTCGCTCATGCGCGGGAAGGTCGGCATCGTGAGCTTCGTCTACACGGCGTGCGCCGACCGGCTCGGTTGCCCGCTCGCGAGCGCGGCGCTCCGACGCGTCCAGGAACGGGTGCGCGCGGAAGGACTCGAGGGGCACGTGATGCTGCTCACGATCAGCTTCGACGTCGCCCGCGACACGCCGGCGCAGCTGGCGCGGTACGCGCGCGCTCATGACGCCGATCCGGCGATGTGGCGCTTCCTGGCGGCGCCGTCACCGCGCGTGCTCGACGCCATGCTGCGCGCGTACGGCCAGGACCGCACCCCGGAATACGACGCGCACGGCCGGTTCACGGGCCGCTACCGGCACGTGCTGAAGGTCTTCCTGGTCGACACCGCCGGTCGCCTTCGCAACGTCTACAGCACTGGCTTCCTCGTGCCGGAGCTGATCGTGAACGACGTCAGGACGGTCCTCCGACCGGCGCGACGAGATTGACCGGCGGCTCACCGCGCGCGACGCGCGCCACGTTGGCGGCGATGAGCGCCGCCCGCGCCTGCAGCATGCCCTCGGTCCAGCCCGAGACGTGCGGGGTCATCAAAACGTTCGGCAGCTCGTGGAACGCCCGCCGTCCCGGGAAGGTCGGCCCGGGCGCCGTCGGATACCGGTACCAGACGTCGAGCGCGGCGCCCGCGATCGTCCGCGCCGCGAGCGCGGCGTAGAGCGCGGCCTCGTCGACGACCTCCGCGCGCGCCACGTTGACCAGCAGCGCAGTGCGCTTCATCAGCGCCAGCTCGCGCGCGCCGAGGAGCCCGCGCGTCCGGGCGTCGAGCGGCAGGGTGACGACAAGATAGTCCGCGGCGGCGAGGACGGCGGGGAGCGCGTCGGGGCCGAAGAGCTCGACGATGCCATCCCGCTCGGCCAGGTTGCGCCGGATGGCGAGCACGGACATGTCGAACGCGCGCGCCCGGCGCGCCAGCTCGCGACCGATGCGGCCATAGCCGAGGATGCCGAGCGTCTTGCCGGCGAGCTCCGGCCACACGGGCGGCGCCGGCGCGCCGACCGCCCACTGGCTCAGCCACTCACCGCGGTGGAGCGCCTCATCCAGGCGGCCCAGGTCGCGCGTCCACGCCAGCATGACGCCCATGACGTACTCGGCGATGCCGACCTCGTGGCCATAGGCGTTGGCGAGCCAGGCGCCGGCCGGGATCGCCGCCCGGTCGATGCGGTCCAGCCCCGCGCCCGGCACCTGGACGAGCCGCAGACGGCGCGCGGCGGCGCCCATCTCGCGCGTGAAGCCGAGCGTGATCAGCACGTCGAGGTCGCCGAGCTTGGCCACGATGCCCGTCTCGTCGGCGACGACGACATCGCACGCGATCGACAGGTGGCTCTGCACGCGCTCGACCAGGCTCGACGCAAAGGTGCCCGCGAAGCCGATCCGCATGCGTGTCACTGTGCACCGCCGGCGGGACCGGCGCAATTACCTCGCGGGTAAGATGCTCGCGTGAGACGCTACCTCGCACGCCGGCTACTGCTCGCCGTGCCCGTCCTCGTCGGCGTCTCGGTCGTCGTCTTCATGGTCCTCCACCTGTCTCCCGGCGATCCCGCCGAGATCATGCTCGGCTCGGCGGCGACCAGCGAGGACCTGGCTCGGCTGCGCGCCGACCTGGGCCTCACGCAGCCGCTGCCCGTCCAGTACGTCCGCTGGATCGGGCACGTCGCGCGCGGCGACCTGGGGCGCTCGCTGTGGATGCGCCGGGCCGTCTTGCCCGACGTGCTGGAGCGATTCCGCGCCACGCTGCTCCTGACCGGCACGGCCCTGGTGATCTCCACCACCGGCGGCGTGCTGCTCGGCGTGCTGGCAGCCAGCCGGCCACACTCGTGGCTCGACCGGCTCAGCGCCGTCGCCTCGCTCTTCGGCGCCAGCATGCCCGTCTTCTGGCTCGGCATCGTGCTGATGGTGATCTTTTCCCTTCAGCTCGGCTGGCTGCCCGCGTCCGGCATGTGGGCGCCGTACGGCGGCGGCGACGCGCGCGATCTGCTCGCGCACCTGGCGCTGCCGGCGGTCACGCTGGCGGCTGCGTCGGTGACGATCATCGCGCGGCTCACGCGAAGCACGATGCTCGAGGTGCTCGGCCAGGACTACATCCGCACCGCGCGCGCCAAGGGACTCGTCGAGCGGCTGGTGATCGCGCGCCACGGTCTTCGCAACGCGCTCATCCCGATCGTGACCGTCGTCGGTGTCCAGGCCGGCTACCTGCTCGGCGGCGCGGTGCTGACGGAGGCGGTGTTCGCCTGGCCGGGGGTCGGCACGCTGATGGTCCAGGGCATCCTCGCCCGCGACTTCCCGCTCGTGCAGGGCTGCGTGCTCGTCATCGCGGTGTCGTTCGTGCTCGTCAACCTCGCCGTGGACCTGCTCTACGCGTGGATCGACCCGCGCATCCGCTATGAGTAGGCGGCTGCGCCGCTACCCGCTCGCGGTCGCCGGCGCGCTGGTGCTGATCGCCATCGTGGGCACCGCCGCGCTCGCGCCGCACCTGCCGCTGACCGATCCCGACGCCGTCGACACGCGGAGCCGGCTGCGGCCGCCGCTCACGCCCGGGCATCTGCTCGGCACCGACGAGTTCGGCCGTGATCTCGTCTCACGCCTGGTGTGGGGCGCGCGCGTGTCGTTGCTGGCCGGCGTCGCCACCGCCGCCGCCGCCATGCTGCTCGGGGTCGTGCTCGGCGTGGTCGGCGGCTACTACACGGGCGTCGTCGAGACGGTGATCATGCGCGCCACCGACGTGCTCATGGCGTTCCCCTACATCCTCCTGGCGATCGCCATCGTGGCCGGGCTGGGGCCCGGACTGCGCAACGCGATGCTGGCCATCGCCGTCGTCGGCTTTCCCCTCTACACGCGGCTCGTGCGCGGCGTCGTGCTGTCGGTCAAGCAGCTGGAGTTCGTGGAGGCGGCGCGCGCGCTCGGCAGCAGCGACGCGACCATCCTCCGGCGTCACGTGCTGCCGCAGTTCGTGTCGCCGGTGCTCGTCACCTTCAGCCTCGACATCGGCGCCAAGATCCTGGCCACGGCCGGGCTGTCCTTCCTCGGGCTCGGCACGCAGCCGCCGACGGCAGACTGGGGCAGCATGCTGGCTACCGGCCGCCAGTTCGTGGTGCTCAGCCCGCACGTCGTCCTGCTGCCCGGGGTGGCCATCTTCGTCGTCGTGTTCTCGGTGAACCTCGTCGGCGACGCCCTGCGCGACGTGCTCGACCCGCGGACGTACGCCGGCTGAGCGCCGCCTGCTATACTCCGCCGCACCGATCCAGATTCTCGCCGGGGAGGCATCATGTCCAAGCCGAAGCACGCGCTGCTCGCGGCGGTGCTGACCGCGCTGCTCGCCGCGGCGTCCAGCGCGCACGCGCAGACGACGCTCACGATGTCGTCGTGGGTCTCACCGCAACACCATCTCACGAGCACGGTGCTCCAGGGCTGGGCGTCCGAGGTCGAGAAGGCCACGAGCGGCCGCGTGAAGCTGCAGATGCTGCCCAAGCATCCCTCCGCGCCGCCTGGCACCTTCGATGCCGTGCGCGACGGACTCGTCGACGTGTCGTTCGTGACCGCCAGCTACACGCCGGCGCGCCACGTGCTGCCGCTCATGCCGGAGCTGCCCGGCAGCGGCGAGACGGCGCTGATCAACTCGGTGGCGTACTCGCGGATCTACTGGAAGCACTTCCACCAGGTCGGCGAGTACAAGGGGGTCAAGCTGCTCGGCGTCTTCACCCACGGCCCCGGTCACATGTTCACCAAGAGGCCGGTGGCGGGCATCGCCGACGTGCAGGGGATGAAGATTCGCACGGGCGGCGGCATCGCCGAGGCCGTGGCCAAGGCGCTCGGCGCCTCCGCGTTCGTGAAGCCGGCGCCGGAGTCCTACGAGCTGCTCAGCTCGGGCGTGGCCGACGGCGTCTTCTTTCCCCTCGAGTCGATCATCTCCTTCAAGCTCGAGACGGTGCTGGAGCAGGCCACGCTGTTTCCGGGCGGCATGTACAGCTCCGCCTTCGGCTTCTTCATGAACGAGGACAAGTGGAACAAGCTGCCGAAGCAGGATCAGGAGGCGATCGAGAAGGTCTCCGGTGAGCACCTCGCGCGCCTGGCCGGCAAGTCGTGGGACGACGCCGATCAGAAGGGCATGGAGGCGCTGAAGAAGTCCGGCGTGAAGATCGTCACCGCGAACCCCGAGTTCGTGGCCGAGGTGCGCAAGCGGTCGGCGCCGATCGTGGACGACTGGATCAAGAAGGCGAGCGCCAAGGGCGTGGACGGCGCCAGGGTGCTGGCGGAGTTCCGTGAGGAGCTGAAGAAGGTCGCCGCCGGCAAGTGAGCGTGCCCCAGGCGCGGTGGAAGCGGCGCGTCGAGTCGCTCCTCGGCGTCGCCGCCTCCGCGATCCTGCTCGCGATGATGCTCCTCACCACGGTCGACGTGGTCGCCCGGTATCTCTTCAACCGGCCGCTGCGCGGCGCCTTCGAGGTGACCGAGCTCATGCTGCTCGTCCTCATCTTCGCCGGGCTGCCGCTCGTGTCGTTCACGGGCGAGCACGCGGTGATGGACTTCATCGACCGCCTCCTCGGCCGGCGCTCGCTGCGCGCGCTCGAGGGCGGCGTGGAGTTCGTGAACGCGGGGCTGATGTTCCTGCTCGCCTGGCTGACCTGGCTCAAGGCCGATCGCATTCGCGCGTACGGCGACGCCACCGACGTGCTGCGCATCCTGTACGGCCCGTTCGTGTACTTCATGGCGCTGGCGCTCGCGCTGGCCGGCGTCATCCATCTCTACAAGATGGTGGAGCGCCGGTGATCGAGGGCCTGGTCGGCCTGACGCTCATGATGGTGCTGTGCGCGCTTCGCATCCCCATCTCGTTCGCCATGGCCATCGTCGGCTTCGTCGGCTACGCCTACATGCGCGACTGGAACTGGGCGGTCGCCTTCGCGATGACGCAGACCAAGCTCTACGAGACGGGGCGCAACTACACGCTGTCGGTGGTGCCGCTCTTCATCCTCATGGGGAACTTCGTCACGCGGGCCGGCATGTCGCAGGAGCTGTTCCATGCGGCCTACGCGTTCATCGGCCACCTGCGGGGCGGCCTGGCCATGGCCACCGTCTGGGCGTCGGCCGCCTTCGGTGGGATCTGCGGATCCTCGATCGCGACGGCGGCCACCTTCGCCAAGGTCGCCTACCCGTCGATGAAGCGCTTCCGGTACTCGGACCGCCTGGCGGCCGGCGTCATCGCCGGCGGCGGCACGCTGGGCATCATGATCCCGCCCTCGACGATCATGGTCATCTACGGCGTCTTCACCGAGACGAACATCGGCAAGCTGTTCGCCGCCGGCATCCTGCCCGGCATCGTCGGCGCCATCCTGCTCTGCGGGGCCGTTCGCTACATGACCTGGCGCGACCCCGCCTCCGGCCCGCCGGGCGAGCGGTCCTCGTGGGCGGTGCGGCTGCGCGCGCTCAAGGACGTCTGGGCGGTGGCGGCGCTGTTCCTCTTCGTCATGGGCGGCATCTACGCCGGCATGTTCACCGCGACCGAGGGCGCCGCCATGGGCGCCTTCGGCGCCATGGTCTTCGCCCTGGCGCGGCGTGCGCTCACGTGGCGCACGCTCTACGACGCGCTGCTGGAGAGCGCGCGCACCACGGCCATGCTGTTCATGATCCTCATCGGCGCGCTCATCTTCTCGGAGTTCATCAACATCACGACGATGCCCAACGACCTCAAGGCCTGGGTCACGCGCTTCAACCTCAGCCCGACCATGGTCGTGGCCGCCATCTGTGCGATCTACGTCGTGCTCGGGACGGCGATGGAAGAGCTCTCGATGATCCTGCTCACGATTCCCGTCTTCTTCCCGGTGATCGTCCACCTCGGCTTCGATCCCGTCTGGTTCGGCATCATCATCGTGTGCGTGGTGGAGATCGGCCTGATCAGCCCGCCGGTCGGCATGAACATGTTCGTGCTGCGCACGCTGCTGCCGCACGTCACCACCAGCACCGTGTTCAGCGGCGTCATCCCGTTCATGGTCGCCGACATCATCCGGCTCGCGATCCTCGTCGCCTTCCCCTGGCTCGCTCTCTGGCTGCCGAGCATGATGCGCTGAGATCGCGCGCGGGCCACGCGACTGGCTTGACAGTCGCCGGCACCGCGCCCGATACTCCCGCCACTCTCGGAGCGATCCGAAATCGAGCCAATCCTTCAGGAGGAGCGAGCATGCGCGACGCACGCCTCACCCGACGTCATTTCCTGGCGGGCGCCGCCGGCGCGTCGGCCGCGCTCGCGCTTCCCGGCGTGGCCGCGCCCGCCGTGAAGAAGGGCACCAGCCTCCGGCTGTGGATCCTGAAGACCTACGTGGAGCCGACGAACAAGGCCATCGAGGCGGCCGCCCAGCGCTGGGCGCAGAAGCACGGCGCCCAGGTCACCGTCGAGTACTTCACCTTCGAGGACGTGCAGACCAAGTACGTGGCCGCCATCGAGAACAAGAACACGCCGGACGTCGGCCAGCTGGAGACGGGCGCGCCCGCGCGCTTCGCCGGCATGGGCCAGCTGCTGGATCTCTCGTCGTTCGCCCACCAGGTCGAGGGGGACGTCGGCAAGGCGCCGGCGAACGTGGCGCCCGTCACCGTCATCGGCGGCAAGACATACGCGCTGCCGTGGTACATCATGCCGGCCTTCTGGTACGTCTGGCGCGACGTGTTCGAGAAGAGCAAGGTGAAGCTGCCGGGCACGTTCGACGAGGCCAAGGCCGCCGCCGCCGCGCTGAACCGGCCCAAGGACAACTTCTACGGCATGGGCCAGAGCTGGAACCGCACGGCCGACGGCTACGGCGTCATGCAAAGCCTGATGTACTCGCATGGCGTGGGCTGGGCCACCAGGGACGGCAAGTACCAGTCGATCCGCACGCCGAAGATGCAGCAGGTCATGAAGTGGGCCACCGACATCTACAAGGAAGGCGTGCAGCCCGCCGACACGCTGACGTGGACGGGCTCCGGCAACAACGAGAACTTCATCGCCAAGAACATCGCGCAGACGTCGAACGGCCCGTCGATCACGTTCGCCATGGAGAACGCGGTGGCGAAAGCGACCGACGCCAAGGAGCGCAAGGCGCGGGAGGAGGCGCTGGCCAACCACCTGGCGCTGCCGCACCCGGCGGGACCCGACGGCCGCCGCATGCACGCGATCTGCATGAGCTTCGGCGTGTTCAAGACGGCCAAGGATCCCGAGGCGGCCATGAGCCTCATCGCGCACCTGCTGTCGCCCGAGGAAACCGTCCGCGTGATGAACGACTCCTACGGCCAGTTCACGCCCGTGCTCGACAAGGCGCGCGCCGCCTCCAAGGAGTACTTCAACAAGAACGAGAACTATCGGACATTCGGCCGGGCCACCGAGTGGTTCGTGGCCACCGGCTGGCCGGGTCCGGTGACGGCCGCCGCCGCCGAGGTGCAGGCCAGCAACGTGCTGACGGACGCGCCCGCCAAGGTCATCGTGGACAAGTGGACGGTCGACCAGGCGGTCGAGTGGGAAGACAAGAAGATCAAGGAGATCTACGAGAGCCTGGCGTAGCACGGTGCGGCGGCGGCAGCGGGACACCCGCACCGCGGTGCTCCTGCTGCTGCCACTGCTCGTTCTCGTCGTCGGCCTGATCATCTACCCGATCTACCGCGCGGTGTGGCTGTCCTTCACGGACAAGCTCGTCGGCTATCCCGAGCGCTTCGTCGGGCTGCGCAACTACGTCTATCTCGCCGGTGACGACAGCTTTCACACGGTGGTCCGCAACAGCCTCGTCTTCACCGTCGTCTCCGTGGCGCTGAAGATCCTCACCGGCCTGGCCATGGCCCTCGTGCTGCAGGCCACACACCAGTGGCGGAACTTCTTCCGCGGACTCATGCTGCTGCCGTGGATCACGTCGACCGTGATCATCGCGCTGACGTGGCGCTGGATGTTCGACGCCTTTCCCGGGCGGGGGTTCTTCAACAGCGTCCTGATCGACGCGGGCGTGCTGAGCCGGCCGATCGCCTTCATGGCCACGCCCGAGGGCGCCATGGCGGCCGTGATCGTCGCCAACTGGTGGCGCGGGTTCCCGTTCTTCGGCGTGTCCTACCTGGCCGGCATGCAGGCGATCCCGGGCGAGCTCTACGAGGCGGCGGCGGTGGACGGCGCCAGCGCGTGGCGGCGGTTCGTGCACGTGACGCTGCCCGGCCTCGAGCACGTCATCATCGTGACCACGCTGCTGACGTTCATCTTCACGCTGAACGACTTCAACATCGTGTACGTGATGACGCGCGGCGGTCCGGGCACGGCCACCCAGGTCTTCGCGACGTACTCCTACGAGGTGGCGTTCAACCAGCTCCGCTGGGGCCGCGGCGTGACCATCTCGATGTTCGCGGTGCCGCTGCTCATCGCGGGCATCGCGCTCGTCAGCCGCTACCTGCTCCGCGAGCGCGCGACATGAGGCTCGGCCGGACGGCGGCCCGCGTCGGCCTCGTCGCCTTCGCGCTGCTCGTGCTGGTTCCCTTCTGGTGGATCGCCAGCATGTCGTTCAAGACGTACGAGCAGATCCAGTTCGCCCAGTCGATCTACGTGCCGCGCCCGTTCACCTGGGAGAACTACACGGGACTCTGGCTGGACACGCGCTTTCCGCTGTGGCTGCGCAACAGCGTGATCACCGCCGTCGTGGTCACGCTGATCACCACCGTCGTCGGCACTCTCGGCGGCTACGCGGTGGCCCGGCTGCGCTTCCCCGGGCGCCAGCTCGTGGCCACGCTCGTGCTCGTGCTCTACCTCGTCCCCCCCGCGCTGCTGTTCATTCCCCTCTACCGGGTGCTGGCCGAGCTCGGCGCGACCAACTCCCTGGTGGCCCTGTTCCTCGCCTACCCGACCTTCACCGTCCCCTTCTGCACGTGGCTGCTCATCGGATTCTTCAAGGCGCTGCCGATGGAGCTCGAGGAGGCCGCGCTCGTGGACGGCGCCACCCGACCGCAGGCGCTCTGGCGCGTGCTGCTTCCGCTGGCCGCGCCGGGCATCGTGGCCTCCGCCATCTTCGCCTTCACGCTGTCGTGGAACGAGTTCCTCTACGCGCTCATCTTCATCCAGGACGAGACCACGATCACCGTGCCCGTCGGCCTGAACTTGCTGATCTACGGTGACGTGTTTCACTGGGGCGAGCTCATGGCCGCCTCGGTGATCACGACGCTCCCCGTGGTGGCGCTCTACATGTTCATCCACCGCTGGATGGTCGAAGGCCTCGCCGCGGGCTCGGTGAAGGGCTAGGCGAGAGCGATGGCGCGCGCGCTCGCGCCGCTCGCGCTGGCCGCGGTCGTGATGCTGCCGCGGCTGGCCTCGCCGCAGTTCGGGCTGCTCGACGATGGCCTGACGCTGCAGACCGGCCGCGAGCTGCAGGGCCGGTGGGCCGGCGTGCTCGACCTGATTCCGGAGACGGGCCGGTTCTTCCCCGCCTACTGGCTCGCCTACTCCGGCATCGCCGTCGTCGCCGGTGCCCGGCCGCTGGCCTTCTTCGCCGTCAACGTGCTGCTGCTCGCCGCTCTGCTCGCCATCCTCGCGCGCCTCGTGCGTCTGGCCGGCGGCAGCGGGCTGCAGGCGATGCTCGCAAGCGTGCTCTTCGCGGTGTGCGGCCCTGCCGTCGAGGCGTTCTACACGCTCTCGAAGGCGGAGCCGCTGCAGCTGCTCTGGATCGGCGTCGCGCTGCTCGCCGCCGCCGGCGCCACGGCGGCCGCCTCCGCGGGACGGGCGGCGCTGCTCGTGCTCGGCGTCGTCGCGTCGTTTCTGGCGCACGCGACCAAGGAGACCAGCGTCGTGCTGGTCCCGATCTCGCTCGGCTGGCTGCTGGTCGCGCGCGCGTCGGGTGCGCGCGCGACGCGGTGGGAGCGCTTTGCCGTGGGCTCGCTCGTCGTGAGCGTGCTCGGCGCCGCGGCCTACGCGGCGGTCCGGTGGCGCTACGCCGCCCTCGCGCTCGGCGACGGCAGCTACACGCGCGCCTACGCGCTCCACGCCGACACCGCCGGTCCTGCGCTCTTCCGGATCGTGGCCTGGCTCGCGCGCGACTTCGCCGTGCTGCTGCCCGTCATCGCGCTGGCCATGATCAGCGGCGTCCTGCGCGACGCCGATCGGCGGCGCCCGCTCGCGTACGCGCTCGTGTGGATGCTGGGCTGGCTCGCGATCTACGTCCCGTGGCCGGCGACGTTCGAGTATTACCTGCTCCCGTTCGCGCTCGGCGCCTCGGCGTTCGCGGCCCTCGTCGCCGGCGATGCCTGGCACCGCCGCCGCACGGTCTCGCCCGCGCGCCGCCGTCTCATCGACGGCGTGCTCGCGGTGGCGCTGCTGCTGCTGAGCACCGGCGTCGTGAACGCCGCGACCGACGGCCGGGTCCAGCTGACGGTCGACCGTGCCAATGCCGATCTCGTGCGCTTCCTCGGGCGCCTGCCGCCGCGCAGCCGCATCGTCGCCAACATGACGCCCGTGAACGAGTATCATTTCGAGCTGCCCATGCACCTGGCCGAGATCGCGGGCCGCTCGGACCTCGTCGTCGAGCGCCGGCTCGCGCCCGACGGCGCGCGCGCGGTCGATGGCGAGGCTTTCGTGGTCACGGCCCGGCTGGACGGCCAGCCGGTCCCCACCGTCCGCATCGCGCTGCACGAGCCCGGCGTGCGCGGGGACAACGCGCGGCTCGACGCCATCGCCGGCGGTCCGGGCGAGCGCGTCTACGCCTCGGCGCGCCGCACGCGCCTGCTCGAGATCGGCTGGCAGCGGCTGCTGTGCCCGCTGGCCGTCCGTCCGCTGCTCGACCCCACGTACTGTCCGGCCCAGCGCGGCGTGCTGGACCGGCGGACGTTCACCTACGGCTGGCAGGTGCACCGCCTCGGGCACGACCAGGCCGGCCGCAAGCGCCCGACGTGAGCCCGGCCGCGCGGCGGCTCGCGATCGACATCGTCGTCCCCGTCTTCAACGAGGAGGCGGTGGTGGCCGAATTCCATCGCCGGCTCATGGACGTGGTGCGGCCGCTGCGGCGCGAGCACGACGTCCGCATCTGCTACGTGGACGACGGCTCCCGCGATCACACGGCCGACGAGCTGGCCAAGCTCGCCGCCGACGACGCCGGCGTCACCGTGCTCGAGCTCAGTCGCAACTTCGGCCACCAGGCCGCGCTGACGGCCGGCCTCGATCGTGCCGAGGGTGACGCCGTGATCATGCTGGACGGCGACGGTCAGCATCCGCCCGCGCTGATCCGCGACATGATCGACCTCCATCGCGCCGGCTGGGAGGTCGTGCTCACCCAGCGCGTCGCCGCCGAGCTGCCGCGTCTGAAGCGCTGGACGTCCGCGGCCTTCTACCGGCTGCTCGCGCTGATCGGCGACACGCGCATCACGCCGGGCTCCGCGGACTACCGGCTCGTGTCCCGGCCGGTGCTCGACGCGCTGCGCGGGATGCGAGAGTACCACCGGTTCCTGCGCGGGATGGTGGCGTGGGCGGGATTCCGGACGGTCGTGCTGCCGTACACGCAGCCGCCGCGGCTCGGCGGCCGCGCGAAGTACTCGCCGGCCCGGATGCTGCGATTCGCGGCCGACGCGACGTTCTCCTTCTCGCTCGTCCCGGTCGCCATCGCGCTCGCGGTCGGCGTCGGCTTCCTGCTTCTGGCGGCCGCGGAGGCGGTGTACGTCCTCAGCTTCTGGGCCACCGGACGCCAGCACCTGCTCGTGCCGGGCTGGAGCTCGCTGATGTTCATGATCCTCATCGTCGGCGCCTCGCTCATGATCGCGGTCGGGCTCGTCGGCATCTACGTCGGCTACATCTTCCAGGAGGTGAAGCGTCGCCCGGTGTACGTCGTCCGCGCGGTGCATGGCGCGGGCGGCCCGCCCGAGCGGGGCGGCGGCGACGCGTGATGCGCGACTCGACGGAGCGCTTCTACGAGGAGATCGCGGATCGCTTCGAGGGCCTCGACCATCCGGCCGATGTCCGTCGCCGGCTCGCCGTCGTGTTCGACGAATGCCTCTCACCGACCACGCTCGTCGGCGCCCGGACGCTGGACGCCGGCTGCGGCTACGGCGCCTTCTCGGCGGCGGCCGCCGCGCGCGGCGCCGAGGTCGTCAGCGTGGACCTGGGCCCGCGGCTCGTGGCGCGCGCGGCGGCCCGCGCCGGCAGCCGCGGCGTCGTCGCCGATGCGACGGCGCTCGGGCTTCGCGATGGCAGCTTCGACGTGGTGATCGCGAGCGAGATGGTCGAGCACACGACAGCGCCGGCGCGCGCGGTGGCCGAGCTGGCGCGCGTGCTTCGCACCGGCGGTCTCCTCGTGCTCACGACACCCAACCGCGTGTGGCAGCCGGCGGTGCGCGCCGCCAGCCGGCTGCGCCTGCGGCCGTTCCGCGGGCTCGAGAACTTCCTCGGCTGGCGTGAGCTGGAGCGCGCGTGCATCGCGGCCGGCCTCGACGTGCTCGATCACGTCGGTCTCCACCCGTGGCCCTTCCAGCTCGGCCTGCACCGCGCGGCCCGGCTCGTGGAGCGACGGGTCGCCCGGGGCGTCGTCGCCCCGCTCATGGTCAATCAGGCACTGGTGGCGCGCAAGCGTCGGCCCGACGCGCAGCGTTGACTTTCCGGCCTCGTGCTCTTATATAGGTCCGCGTCCTGGTGGTCGACGATCACGCTGTCGGGAGCGCTATTCGCCCTCGTCGGTGGCTCCACGGCCGACGGCGAGCAGAAGAGGGTGGAAGGCATGGGACGGACGCTGGGATGGGTGGTGGCCGTCGGCGACGAGCTGGCCTTCGTCGACTGTCAGGGTCGGCGGTCGCCGCTCGGCGGCGCGCGCGTCGAGCCCACGAGCGAGCGGTGCGCCGCGTCGGCCTCGCCGTTCACGCTCACCGGCGTCGTGCGTCGCGTCGACCCCCGGCGCCGTATCGTCTCGGCCGAGGACGACACCGGCCGCATCCACGCGTTTCACGTGCCAAGCGACGGTCCTCGGCTCGACGACCTCAACCCCGGCGAGCGCATCCAGGCGACCGGCCCGATCGACGGACAGGCCACCGGCATCGCGCGCCACTGATGCAGCACACGGAGGTTGGCATGAAGCAACGCAGAGCGCTGTACCTGGCGGGCCTGGTCACGGTAATGCTCGTGACCGGCGCCTGCTCGATGTCGACGTCGGACAGCGGAGGCGGCATGAGCGGCCCGCGCGCAGCGTCGATGAGCGACGCGGGCGGGGCGGGAAACGACTG
The DNA here is from genome assembly GCA_036265915.1 of Candidatus Methylomirabilota bacterium. Lineage (GTDB taxonomy): Bacteria > Methylomirabilota > Methylomirabilia > Rokubacteriales > CSP1-6 > AR12. Next base: position 52,363 of record DATAOC010000087.1, read on the forward strand.
GACCACGTATCACGGCAGCTATCAGTCGTGGCACTACAGCCCGCTCACGCAGATCAACACCGACAACGTCAAGAAGCTGCAGGTGGCGTGGGTGCACCACCCCGGACGCTCCACGCGCGGGCTGCAGTCGATGCCGCTCGTCGCCGACGGCGTCCTGTACTACACCGGCTCCTACAGTCGCGTGTGGGCGCTCGACGCGGCCACCGGCCAGCCGATCTGGTCGTACTTCCCGAAGCTCAATGACGACCTCGTGGCCGCGCAGACGCACTCGCCGTACACGCGCGGCATCGCGCTCGGCATGGGCAAAATCTACGTCGGCACTGTCGACGGCCGGCTCATCGCCCTCGACATGAAGACGGGCCAGCCCGCGTGGGATACCAAGCTCGTCAACTCCGAGAAGCTGACGGTCGGCTTCACGGGCGCGCCGCTGCTCGTCAAGGACAAGGTCATCATCGGCGCGCAGGGTGGCGAGTGGCCGGGCCGCGGGCCGATCTTCGGCGTCGACGCCAGCAGCGGCAAGAAGGTCTGGGAGTTCCTCACCGTGGCCGGCACCGACGAGGCCATGAAGACGTGGGGCGGCGAGTCGTGGAAGACCGGCGGCGGTGGCGGCTGGATGGCCGGCGCCTACGACGCCGAGACGAACACGGTGTGGTGGGGCACCGGCAATCCGGCCCCGCTCTACGACTGGTCGGGCGGTGACTGGAAGAACTCCGGGCCGCGCCCGGGTGACAACCTCTACACCACCTCCGTCATCGCCCTCGATCCCGACACCGGCAAGCTGAAGTTCTACCATCAGGAGCTGCCGCACGACGCGTGGGACTTCGACAGCGCCGTCGGCGAGTTCGTGATGCTGGACCGTGACGGCAAGAAGCTCGTGGTGCATCCCAACAAGGGCGGCCACGTCTTCGTCTACGATCGCAAGGACGCGAGCGTGGTGAACGTCTGGCAGCTCGTGAACAACATCAACTTCGTGAAGAGCATCGATCCGAAGACCGGCGCGCTGATCGGCCGGCGCGACCTGCCGCTCGGCAAGCACAGCAACCTCTGCCCGGCCATCGCGGGTGGCATGAGCTGGAACTCGGGCGCCTACAGCCCGAAGACCGGCCTGTACTACAAGATCGGCCAGGAATGGTGCATGGACCTCGAGGTCATCAAGACCACGCCGGTCCTGGAGCCGCAGGCGCAGCTCGACATCGGCGCCAACTTCACGCTGCGCAACCCCGAGGGCGGCAAGGCCTACGGCCATCTGTCCGGCCGTGACCCCGTCACCGGTCAGAAGAAGTGGGAAGTGCGATTCCCCGAGCCCCCGCTCGCGAGCCTGCTCGCCACCGGCGGCAACCTGGTGTTCGTGCCGGATCCGCGTGGCATGCTGCGCGCCTACAACGCGGAGACGGGCCAGGAGGTGTGGTCGCACAACAACGGCATCGGCCACAACGGCGGCATCATCAGCTACTCGGCCAAGGGCAAGCAGTACATCGCCGTGGCCACCGGCTGGGGATCGCTGGTCGGCGACGAGTTCGGCGCGCTGTTCGGCGAGCCCTTCAAGAGCATGCCGAAGGACGCCGGCGCCATCGTGGTCTTCACGCTGGAGTAATCGGTCGTGCGGCGGGGATGGGCGCGCAGGCCCGTCCCCGCCGCGGTAGCATATCGCCATGCGGCTCTTCAGCGTTCGTCTCGGACTGGCGCTGGGCCTGCTGGCCGCGGCTGGCCGGCCGGCTCCGGTGGCCGCCCAGTCGCCGCCGGCAGCGAGCGACGAGTCGCTCGACGGCGCCAGGATCTTCGGCAGCACCTGTGGCTTCTGCCATCAGGCCGGAGGGCGGGCGCCCGGCCGCGGCCCCAAGCTGGCCGGCACCCAGCGCTCGGACGAGTTCATCCTGAACCGGATTCGCGTCGGCAAGGAGGGCGCGATGCCCGCCTACGGACGCGCGTTCACCGACAAGCAGCTGCACGCGCTCGTCTCCTACATCCGGAGTCTCAAGGACGACGCGCAGTGACCCGGCGCCGGTCCGTCACGGCGCTGACGGCGCTGCTCATCGCCGCGCTGCCGTTCTCCCACGCGGCCGCCCGCCCGCTGTCGGCGATCCGGGACCGCGGCGTGCTCTCGCTGTGCGCGCACGCCAACTCGCTGCCGTTCGCCAGCAAGACCAGCAATCCGCCGGGCTTCCAGATCGAGCTGGCGCGCGCGCTGGCGCGCGCGCTCGGCGTCTCTCTGCACGTCGAGTGGGTCGTCAGCGGCATCCAGTTCCGTGCCGCGGACTGCGACATCGTGCTCGACACCATCGCCGTGCCCGAAGCGCAGGCCGAGCGGCGCCTCGAGCTGTCGAAGCCGTACCAGCGCAGCGGCGTCGGCCTGGTCGTGCGAAGCGACGCGCACAATCTCGACGGCTTTGGCGACCTCGCCGGGCGGCGCGTCGCCGTGCAGGGCCACTCGCTGGCCGCGATGCTGCTCGAGCAGCGCGGCGCCCGCCTCACCTTCTTTGGCTACGAGGAGGAGATGGTCGACGCGGTCGCGCACGGTGAGGTCGACGCCGCCGCCGTCTCGCCGGCCACGGTCGGCTACTACCGCCTCCGCCATCCCGACGCGCCGGTGCGCTTCGTCCACGCGTATGACGCCGAGCCCGAGCTGCGCTGGAACCTCGCGGTCGGGATGCGCCGTGCCGACCCCGCCCTCCACGAGGCGATCGACGCGGCCATCGAGCGCCTCATCGCGGACGGCACCGTGGCGGGCATCTACGCCCGTTACGGCGTCGAGCACCGGCCGCCGGACCGCACCCCATGATCCATCCCGACCGCGCGGTGGCCGCGCTCCGCGTGGTCGTCGGCGCCTGGTTCCTGAAGGCGGTGTGGACGAAGCTTGCGGTCGCGACCGCGTTCGGCGCCATCCCCTATCCCGTCGTCTCCCCGCGCTTCGTCGCCTTCCAGCCCAAGCGCGTGGCCGAGTTCGCCGCCGGCAATCCGGTCGGCTGGTACAAGGATTTCCTCGACCACACCGTGCTGCCCCACGCCGCCCTGTTCGCGACGCTGCAGACCTATGGCGAGGTCGTGGTCGGCATCGGCCTCGTGCTCGGGCTGCTCACGGGCCTGGCCGCAGCGATCGGGCTGCTGCTCGCGGTGAACTTCGGACTCGCCACGCAATGGATGAGCTTCGGCCAGCAGGGCTTCCATCTACTGCTGATCACCTCGATGATCCTGTTCCTGCTCACGCGCGCGGGACGCACGTGGGGCGTGGACGGCTGGCTGTACAGCGCGGCCGCGCGGCGACGGTGGCTTCGCGCGCTGGTGTGAGCGCCGCTAGAAGGTGTATTGCGCGCCGACGAGCACGTTGATCGGCGGCGCCGGTGTGAGGAATCGCTGCACGGGGCTGCCGGGCTCGCGTCCGTTCACCGCAAACGTCCCGAACGTCTCGTAGCGCTCGTCGAAGACGTTGTTCACGCGCGCGAAGACCTCCAGCGCGCGCACCTTCACCGAGCCGCCGGCACCGACCACGACGTAGCCGGGCAGCTCGCGCTCGCGATTCACCTCGTCGCCGCGGAGGAACTGCGGGCCGACGTAGCGCGCGTCGAGCGACAGCGTCGCCCAGCGCCACGGATGCCAGGCGAGGCCGGCGTTGAGGCGGTGGCGCGGCACGAGCGGCAGCGAGTCGCCGGGCCGCACTGTCTCGACGCCCGGCGGCAGCGGGGTCGCGAGCTCCGCCGTGTCCCGGAACGTCGCGCGCGTGTACGCGTAGTTCAGGTAGGCGTCGAGCGAGGGCAGCGGGCGCGCGCGTAGCCCGACCTCGAGCCCCTCGCGCCGCGTGCGCCCGATGTTCTGGAAGAAGACGCCGGTGGTGCCGGTCGGGGCGACCGCAAAGATGTCGTCGCTGACGTCCGTCCGGAACACCGACGCCTCGAGGTCGAGCCAGCGGAGCGGGCGCGCCGTCATGCCGACCTCGTAGTTACGGGCCGTGACGGCCGACAGCGGCGGATCCGGAGCCACGCCGGCCTGCAGTCCGGGGCAGACGGCGCCCGGCCCGGCGCAGGTCAGCTCCAGGAACGCCGGCGCGCGAAAGCCCTCCGAGTAGCTCGCATAGAAGGCCAGCGCCTTGCTCACGTTCAGCGTGATTCCGGCGCGCGGATTGAGACGCTGGAAGGTGTGGGTGCCGGTGCTCACGTCCTCGAGCCGATCCTCGATCGCGTGGCGCACGTAGTCCCAGCGCCCGGCCAGCGTGAGCACGACGCTCGAGCCCGCGATCGGAACGTCGCGCAGCACCGTGAACGAGTCCTGCGCGTAGACACCGATCGAGTCCTGCGTGTCGGCGAGGTCGGCGTCCGGGACGCGCGGCTCATCGGCGACCTCGAGGAACGTGCGGCTCGTGACGTCACTGCGCACGAATTCGAAGCCCGCGATGACGACGTTGGCGTGGCCGGCGAGCTCCGTCCGGTGGGTGGCCTGCACGGTGCCGCCGACCGAGCGCGCGTTGGTGAAGAGGCGCGTGTTCTCGCCGATGAAGTTCACGTTGAACTGCTCGCTGTGCAGCACCCGCACGAACGCGTTGAGCCGCACCGTCAGCTGCTCGTCGACGGCCTGCTCGACGTTCAGGATCGCCTGGTGAAGCTCCGGCGCGAAGAAGTCGCCGGCGGTGAAGTTCCGTCGCCGATGCCGCTGCGCGTCCAGCTCGGGCAGCGAGCCCGCCTGCTTGATGCGATCGTCGCTGAACTGGTACGACAGCGTGGCGTCGGTGCCGCCGGCACCGAAGCCGACCTTCGTGAAGACGCGGGACACACGCGAGTCGCTGTGGGCGCGGTAGCCGTCGTCCAGGAGCTCGGTCAGGGAGGCCGCGTAGTCGAAGGGCCGCACGCCACCGCCGATGCGCAGCCGGTACTCGCGGCGGCCGAAGCTGCCGAACGCGATCTCGGGCGTGACCTCGTGTCCCTCGCCGCCGCGCCGGGTCACGAGGCTGACAGCGCCGCCGAGCGTGTTGCGGCCGAACAGCACCGACGGGCCGCGGATGACGTCGATGCGCTCGACGTCGTCGAGCGGGATGAGGTCGAAGTTCACCTCCTCCACCGTCGGCTCGTTCAGCCGCACGCCGTCGAGGAAGACGCTGAGTCCCTGCGGCAGCCCGCTGACCGGCGACGCCGTGAAGCCGCGCAGCGTGAGATCCGGCTGAAACGGATTTCCCTGCTCACTTTGGAGACTCACGCCGGGCAGGCGCTCGAGGACATCGGGCAGCACGGGCGCCCGCGCGCTGGCGCGCTCCTCCTCGGTGATCGTATCGATCCGGCTCGGCATGATCGGTCGGGCAAGCGGATCGACCGGCGCGGGCGCGGTCACACGAACCGGCGGCAGGCGAGGCGGCTCGGACGGCTCCTGCGCGACCGCCACGGAAGCACTGGCCAGTGCGACGAGGAGCTGGAGTGCCAGGACCATGCGGGCCATCGACGTCGCGGCATCGTAATCCGGCCGCTACGGGAGGGCAATGAATTCCGGCCGGGTCAGGATCGCTTGCCAGCGAGGCAGGGCGTTGTCAGCGTGACGCGGCCGCAGGGCGCCGAACGATGAATCCGAGGAGGCGCCCCGCTACGTTCGCGCGCAGGTGGCCGGGGTCAGCATGCCGGTCACGACGTGCGCCTCGTCCGGCAGCACGGCTCCTGTCGGCGTCTCCTTGCGCCACTGGATGCGGTAGGGCGTGGGCAGTGCAAGCTCCAGCGAGTGGGCCACTTCGCAGGCGTGCGCGACGAAGTCCGCGGCCGTCTGCTTCTCGCCGCCCGGCTCGACGTAGACGAGCAGCTCCATCGTGTCGTAGCGGACCAGGACACTTGCCGCGAGCAGCACGATCTTCAGTCCACGCCATCGCCGCGCCATGCCATCCCCCCTGCACTGTGCGATTGCAAGGGGAGTGCCGACCACGCCGATAGGTGGTCGGCGCTACTCCGTGGCGGTCACGGTGGCTTCGAAGGGCGCCGCCTTGATATCGAGCTGCTGCCCGTTGTTGACGCTGAAGCGGAATACACCGACGACCAGATGCGGGCCAGCGGCCTTCGGGACGACGTCCACGCGGAAGACCACGCGGCCGTCCTGCACGGTGCCCCGCACCACGCGGCGCTCCACCACCACGCCATCGTCGGTGGCGGCGAGGTTGACGATGCGATGCCGGTAGGACTCGGTGATGCGGTAGCCGTCCGCGGGCGAGATCGTGGCCACGATGAGCGCCCGCTCGCCGAGTTTCACCGTGGGATTGTCGATCCGCAGGGCGAACGGTGTCTCGACCGGTGCGGCACCGGTTGTCGTCAGCAGGACGACGGCGACACCGAGCGCAGCCGCCACACCACGCCTGAGCCTCGTCATGTTCGTTCCTCGCGGGAGCCGGCGGGGTTGCCGCCGGCTCCCGGATCGTGATCGACTACTCGAGCCTCACTGCTGGACCGCGAACACCCAGATGACGCCGCCCTGCGGCACGTCCTTCTGCCAGCCGAGCAGGTCGCTGAGCAGGCCCTGCTGGAACGCCGGATCGACGCCCCAGCCGGAGGCGACACCGATGTACTGCACGCCGTCGACGGCAAACGACACCGGCGGCGCGGTGATACCGGAGTTGGTGCGGAACTGCCAGAGCACCTCGCCGGTGGCCGCGTCGAACGCGCGCAGATAACGGTCGTTCGTTCCGCCGCCGAACACGAGCCCGCCGCCCGTGGTGAGCACCGGCCCCCAGTTCATCGAGTCGGTGAAGAGGTGGCTCCAGACGCGGCGGTTGCCGTTGACGTCCCACGCCTGGACCTCGCCGAAGTGTCGCGCGCCCTTCTCGACCGCGAAGCCGATGTCGGGGATGTCGACGCCCGTCCACCACTTGCCGGCCACGTACTCCTGCACCTTGCCCTGCATGTAGCCGCAGTGGTTGTCGTTGGCGGGAATGAACAGCATGCCGCTCTTCGGGTTGTACGCGGCGAACGGCCAGTCCTTGCCGCCCCAGAGCGACGGGCAGAAGTCGGCGCGCTTGCCGGTGGCCGGCTTGTGCTCGGCGTTGTACTCCGGACGACCGGTCGTCTGATCGATGCTCTTGAACACGTTCTGCTTGACGTACGGCGTGGCCGACACGAACGTGATCTTGTCGGCGCTGCGCTCCAGCCGGTAGAGATAGCCGTTGCGCGCCGGGTGCACGAGCCCCTTCACGACGCGACCGTCCTTCGAGTAGTCCAGGATCATCGGCGCGTCTGGCTCGTCCCAGTCCCAGGAGTCGTTCCACTGGTACTGGAAGTGCGAGGTCAGCTTGCCGTTGTCGGGATTGATGCCGACCGTGGACGACGTGTAGAGGTTGTCGCCCGGGCGCTGGTCGCCGAACCACGGCGACGCGTTCCCCGTCCCCCAGTACGTGAGGTTCAGCGCGGGGTCGTATGTGCCCGTGATCCAGACCGAGCCGCCGCCCTTCTTCCACGTGTCGCCGGTCCACGTCTCGCTGCCCTTCTCGCCGGGCGCCGGCACCGTGAACGTCTTCCACGCCGGCTGGCCGCTGTTGGCGTCGAACGCGGCCACGAAGCCGCGCACGCCGAACTCGCCGCCCGATACGCCGACCATGACCTTGCCCTTGGCCACCAGAGGGGCGAGCGTCATGTAATAGCCGGTCTTCCAGTCCTCGACCTTCTGCTCCCACGCGACCTTCCCGGTCGTCGCGTCGAGCGCGACCAGCACGCAGTCGTGCGTGGCGAGGTAGACCTTGTCGGCGTACAGGGCGACGCCGCGGCTCGTGTTGTGCAGCACGCTCAGGCCCTCGGGCATCTCGCGCTTGTAGCGCCACAGGAGCTTGCCCGACTTCGCGTCCATCGCGATGACCTGGTTGTACGGCGTCGCGACGAACATGATGCCGTTGTTCACCAGCAGCGGAGCCTGGTGACCGGAGTCCACGCCGGTCGAGAACGCCCAGGCCGGCGCCAGCTTCTTGACGTTGTGGACATTGATCTGATCGAGCGCGCTGTACGACCAGCCCGCGTAGTTGCCACGGGTCATCAGCCAGTTGCCAGGCTCGGGCTCGGCGAGCCGCTGGTCGGTGACCGGGCGATAGCCGGTCAGCCGCTGGGCATCGGCGAGCATCGGGACGAAGCCGATCGCGATCACGACAACGACGATCACGAGATCTCTGACAGTCCTCATTATGGGTCCCTCCTACGGGGCACCGCTCGCTCGCTCGCACCGCGCTTCGCGATCACCTCCTCATCGACTCTCCGTCACTGGGTCTGCCCGCCGACGCGGCTCGAGAATCCGTCGGCGGCGACGACACCGCCGCGTGCCATCTGCAGCGGAAGCATGGGCAAGCGCCTCGGCGCGGGGCCATCGACAACCCGCGCGCGGTCAGCGGGATCGAACCGGGACGCATGGCAGGAGCAGAACAGCGTTTTCGACTCCTTGTGCCACATCGAGATCGGACAGCCCTGGTGCGTGCACACGGCGGAATAGGCGACGACGCCGCCGGCCGCGTAGGGGCGGGTCTCGGGCGACAGGTTCGAGGCCTCGAGGCGCACGACGGCCACCTGGTTCAGCAGCGAGGCATCACGTACGACGTTGCTGTTCGGATCCATCGGAAACGCGAGCTGCTGTGGGCCGCCTGCCGGCAGGTCGGCTGGTAGGATCACCTGTCCGGCGCGGTCACCGTACGCGTAGACCAGGACATCGCCCTTGCGGGGACGCGCCGTGCGCTCGTCGTCGGGAGCGCCGAGGACCGCGGCAGGCGGAAGGGCGAGGCCGAGCCCCAGCCCCAGCGCGGCGTGCAGGAGAGTCCGACGTGGAACGATAGATCCCGCCTCCTCTCACCGCTGCGCGAGGGCTGACACCGGTGTGCGAGTAGCGGGATTCTTGTCCTGGCGCCGACGCTTGTCAAGGCGGAACGGCGCGCGGCCTGCCGTAGGTGCTCGCGGAAATCCGGCTAGCGCTTCGCCTCGGTCTGCAGCTCGTAGATCGACGTGTAGCCGTGCCGGAAGTCGGGCGGCAGCGGCATGTCGCCCGCGGTGCGACGCGCGACCATAGGTGGCGTGCCGCGCAGGAGCGTGCCGACCAGCGGTGAGCCGGTTGTGTCGGGCATGAAGCTGAAGGCGTCGGCCGCCGTGTACGAGTTGATCAGGAGCCGGCGCTCGGCGGTCGAGGTGTTCGGCGCCGACCAGTGCACCAGCCGGTAATGATGGATGTGGACGCTGCCGGCCGGCAGTGCGAGCAGCACCGCTCGGCTGCGATCGAGACGTGCGACGTCGTCGTCGCGCATGCACCCGACGAAGCGGCCCTGCGCGTCGTAGTGCGTATGGACCGGCCCGCGATGGCTGCCCGGCAGCACGGCCATGGCGCCGTTCGCCTCGCTCGCGTCGTCGAGCAGGAGCCCGACGGCCAGGACGTCGTCGTTGGAGTGGGGATAGAACGCCGCGTCCTGGTGCACCTCGACGGCGGCGCCGACGAGGCTGCCCTTGAGGTTGAGCTTGCTGTGGTGGAAGCGGATCGACGGGCCGATCAGCTGCGCGACGATGTCGACGATGGCCGACTCGAATGCGACCCAGCGGTACAGCGCGTCATTGTCCGCGGGATTCTTGATCCGCCGCAGCACCGGCGCCGCCGCCGTGTGGCGGGCATCCAGATCGAAGAGCGCGTCGCTGCGCGTCACCGCCCGCGAGCGCTCGACGAAGGCGTCGGTGACCCGGCGCAGCGCCTCGATGCGGTCGGGCTCGATCAACCTCGGCACTGCGAGGTAGCCATCCCGGTGATAGGCCGCGATCTCCGTGTCGGTGAGCTGTCGCGTCGCCAGCGTCGTCGCCATGTCGTCTCCTCGCGCATCATGCTAACACCGGCAATGGTAGGCTTGCGGCCGTGACCGACCTCGCCAGTCTCGGCAGTCCGGTGGCCGCGCTGCTCACGGCACGCAAGGAGACGATCGCCGTCGCGGAATCCTCGGCCGGCGGCCTGATCTCGGCGGCGCTGCTGGCGGTGCCGGGCGCGTCCGCGTACTTCCTCGGCGGCGGAGTCATCTACACGCAGCCGGCGCGGCGCGTGCTGCTCGACATCCCGGACGACGGCGTGCGCGGGATCCGCTCGAGCACCGAGGACTACGCCCGCCTGAAGGCGCGCGCGATCCGCCAGCGACTCGGCGCCACCTGGGGTCTCGCGGAGACCGGTGCCAGCGGGCCGGCGGGCAATCGCTACGGCGACGCGGCCGGTCATGCCTGCCTGGCCGTCGCCGGTCCCGTCGAGCGCGTGGTCACGCTCGAAACGCGCGTGGCCGACCGACAGGACAACATGTGGGCGTTCGCGCGCGCCGCGCTGGCGCTGCTCGAGACCGCGCTCCGCGAGGGCCGGCGATGAGTTCGCTGCTCATCCGCGGCGGCCGCGTCCTCATGGGGGCAGAGCTCGTGGCGGCCGACGTCCTCATCGAACGCGATCGCATCGCAGCCGTGGCGCCGCGCGTGACGGCGCCTGCCGAGGCAGGCGTGCTGGACGCGGGCGGCCGCATCGTGCTCCCCGGACTCATCAACGCGCACACGCACGCGGCGAGTCACCTCGCGCGCGGTCGCGCCGGCAGCTGGACGCTCGAAGACCTGCTGGTCCATTCCCCGGCGAACTACGGCTTCCGCACACCGGACGACGAGTACCTCTCGGCGGCCATCGGCGCGATCGAGATGCTCAAGACCGGCTGCACCGCCGCGTACGACCTCTACATGGGGCTGCCGGCGGTGACGCAGGAAACCATGGAGGCCGTGGTGCGCGCATACACGGACGTCGGGCTGCGGGCCGTGCTGGCGCCCGCGATCGCCGACGTCGTGTTCTATCGCACCGTGCCCGGATTGCTCGACGTCCTTCCCGCCGCGCTCCGCGCCACCGTCGAAGCCATGCAGCCGGCCCCGGCGAAGGGCCTGCTCGACATGACCGAGGCTGTCATCCGCCGGTGGCACGGCGCCGCCGACGGTCGCATCCGCATCGCCGTGGCGCCGACGATCCCCAACCAGGCGACCGACGAGCTGCTGACCGGCTGCGGGCGACTGGCGCGCGAGTATGGCGTTGGCCTGCACACGCATCTCGCCGAGTCGAAGGTCCAGGTGATCGAGAGCGCTCGCCGCTGGGGCCGGACGATCGTCGAGCGACTCGCGCAGCACGGCCTGCTCGGTCCGGGGTTCGTCGGCGCGCACGGCATCTGGCTCGCGGACGACGACATCCGCCGGCTGGCCGATGCCGGCGCCGCCGTCGCCCACAATCCCGGCAGCAACCTGCGTCTGGGCTGCGGGATCGCGCCGGTGCGCGAGATGCTCGACGCCGGGCTGGCGGTGGGACTCGGCACCGACGGCTCGGTGTGCGCCGACAACCAGAACCTGTTCGAGGCCCTCCGCATCGCATCGGTGGTCAGCAGCGTCCGCTTTCCCTACGCCACCGAGCGCTGGCTCGACGCCGCCACGGTGTGGCGGCTCGCCACGGCGGGCGGCGCGCGCGTGCTCGGTGTCGCGGAGGACGCCGGCGCCATTGCGCCGGGCCGCAAGGCCGATCTCGTCCTGCTACGCGCGGACTCCGTCTTCCTGCGCCCGCTCGCCGACCCGCTCACCGCGCTCGTCTACGCCGAGACGGGCGCGAGCGTCGACACGGTGCTCGTCGATGGCCGCGTCGTGCTGCAAGCCGGGCGCGTGCTCGGTGTCGACGAGGAACACATCTACGCCCGCGCCCAGGCGGCGGCCGACGGTCAGCGCGCGCGGAGCGCGGAGGCGTGGGTGTTTGCACGAACGATCGCGCCGCACGTGGCGGCAGCGTGTCGCGCGGCCGTGGCGAGCCCGCTCCCGATCGATCGGTACGCGCGGGCCAGCGAGGCGGTCGGACGCTAGAAGCGCTCGAAGGACGCCGGGGCGGTGTCCATCTTGAGACGAAGGTCGGCCATGAACACGAGGTAGGGGTGGGCGCCGAGCGCGACGAGCCGGTCCCGGTCGAAGCTCGTGAGCGCCGCGCGCGCCTGCGTGCCGACGCCCGCCTCCGTCATCGCGGCGTCGCGGTCGGCCACGAAGCGGCGGCGAAATTCCGGCTCCGACTTGAGGCGGAACAGACAGCGGTTCAGCGGATAGGCATCGGCCGGAGGGAAGAAGTAGTGGGCGTCGTTCATCGCACGGGCCACGTCACCATCGCGTTGCCGTGGTGCCACGAGGGCTCGTAGCACAGCACCTCCGCCTTGGCGTCGCCGACGGCGCCCAGCAGCGTGATCCACGTGCGCAGCTCCACATTGCCGGCCTTGTCCAGCTCCTCGCCGGTGAGCCGCGCCGTCTCGGCGCCTCGTCCCTCCGCGAGCATCGCGAGCGTGCCGCGATCCCAGTCGAAGTCCGGCGACGCATAGCGGTCGGTACCGGGGTAGTGCGACATGCCGCCCGACGCGACGAGGGCGATGCGCTCGGGCCGCGCGTCCAGAATGGCGCGCAGCGCGCGGCCCCAGGCGTGGCAGCGGCGCGGCGTCGGCTGTGGCGGCAGGTAGACGTTCACGTACAGCGGGACGATGGGCACCGCCGGCGTCGGCATCGCGAAGTGTAACGGGACGTAGAACGCATAGTCGAGCCGCACGTCCTGGGTGTAGACGAGGTCGAACTCGCGCTCGATCCCCTGCTCCACGATCGCCCGTGCGAGGGGCTCGTGGACGGGAAAGCGATACTCGTACGGGCCGAAGTGGCCGGACACCGTGGCGCCGACGGCCACCGCGAACGCGGGCACCGCGTTCAGGAAGAAGCCCTCGATGTGATCGCCGCCGATGAGGCAGATGGCGTCGAGCCGTGCGTCGGTGAGCCGCTGCTTCACCCGCGCGTACGCTGCATGCACGCGCAGCACCAGCGCGCGGTCCTCGGTGTCCGGACGCATCAGGAGCTGCGGTGTGTGCGGACACGCGGCGGCGGCCACGAGCGGCATGGCGCGCAGTGTAGCCCCGGCGGGCGCCCGGCTCAAGGTTGACCCGCGTCGCGCTCTCGCCTACTGTCATCGACGTGCATCCGCTCGCGCTGGGCCGCCTCACCGTGTCCGCCGTCGTCGAGCGCGCCGGCCCCACGCGGCCGACGTGGCTCTTGCCCGACGCTGTGCCCGAGGCGGTCGAGCGGCACCGCGCCTGGCTCGCCCCGCACTTCGTGGACGACAAGGGACGCTTCCTGCAGTCCATCCACAGCTTCGTGGTCCGCGCGCCTGGCCTCACCGTCCTCGTCGACACGTGCGTGGGCAACGACAAGGACCGCGGCGGCCGGCAGCCGTTCCACATGATGCACACGGCCTTCCTCGAGGATCTGACCGCGGCCGGCGTGGCGCCGGAGTCAGTCGACGTCGTCGTGTGCACCCATCTCCACGTCGACCACGTCGGCTGGAACACCCGACTCGACGGCGGTCGCTGGGTGCCGACGTTCCCCCGCGCGCGATACCTCTTCGGACGCCGCGAGTGGCAGCACTGGTCGAGCGAATCGGAGCCCGACACGGCGCGCATCATGGCGGACAGTGTCGCGCCCGTGCTCGAGGCGGGGCTCGCCACGCTCGTCGACGACGATCATCGCGTCTCGCCGGAGGTGTGGCTCGAGCCCACGCCCGGCCACACGCCGGGCCATGTCAGCGTGCGTCTCCGCGGTGGCGACGGCGAGGCCGTGATCACCGGCGATCTGATGCACCACCCGATCCAGATGGCCGAGCCGCAGTGGTGCAGTCACTTCGACGTCGATCCGGAGCAGGCGCGCAAGACGCGCCGCGCGTTCTGCGAGCGCTACGCCGAGCGGCCCATCACGGTGCTCGGCACGCACTTCAACCACCCGAGCGCCGGCCGGATCGTGCGACACGGCGACGCGTGGCGCCTGGAGGTCGGCTGACATGGTCATCGCCGAAGGCAAGAAGGCGCCCGCCTTCACCCTGCGCGACGCCGGCGGACGGCCAGTGTCGCTCGCGGACTTCAAGGGCCGGGACGTCGTCGTCTACTTCTACCCGAAGGACGACACGCCCGGCTGCACCAAGGAAGCGTGCGGGTTCCGCGATCTGTGGAAGGAGCTGCAGCGCGCCGGCGTGGCCGTGCTCGGGGTGTCGGCGGACTCGCCGGAGACGCACACGAAATTCGCGTCGAAGTACACGCTGCCGTTCACGCTGCTCTCCGATCCCGACCGCAAGGTGATGGAGGCCTGGGGCGCCTATGGCGACAAGATGATGTACGGCAAGAAGACGAAGGGCGTCATCCGCTCCACCGTGTGGATCGGCCCCGACGGCGTGGTCCGCAAGCACTGGAAGCGGGTGAGCGACGCCGCCAAGCACCCGCAGCAGGTCTGGGACGCGGTGCGCGGCGGCCGGGCATGACGGACTATCGCACTGTCGAGAAGCAGCTGACCGAGACGCTGCGCCTGGAGCGCCGGCCGGTGGCGGTGGCGTTTCGTGACGTTGCGCCGGCCGGTGTGCCGAAATTCAGCGGCGTCATGCCGTCCGGCTGCAGCTTCTGGCCGCTGGCCATGGCCGGACGCGTGTTCTACACCGTGCCGTCCGACCACTACAACTGCGCCGTGGGCGCGTACACGCATAATGTTCCGCTGCCCGGCGAGCGGGCGCAGGAGCTGCCCCAGACGCTGACGTTCATGACCGGGCTCGGGTACATCAAGATGGAGGAGGTGCCCGACATCCCGCAGCTGCCGCGCACGCCGGGCGCCGTCGTCTATGCGCCGCTCGGCGACACACCGGTCGATCCCGACGTCGTGCTCTTCGTCGGGCGGCCCGGCCGCCTCGTGCTGCTGCAGGAAGCGGTCATCCGCGGCGGCGCCGCCGGCGGCGTGCCGCTACTCGCCCGTCCGACCTGCATGGCCCTGCCGGCGGCCCTCGGCCGCGGCGGCGCGGTCGTGAGCAGCGGGTGCATCGGCAATCGCGTCTATACCGACGTGACCGAGGACGAGCTCTACGTCGTGGTGTCCGGCCGCGACCTGGGCCGGGTGGTCGACGACGTGGCGACGATCGCCCGGGCGAACGCGGCGCTGTCTGACTATCACCGCGAGCGGCGCCGGACCCTCACGCGCAGCTAGCCGCCGTCGGCGTCGATCCGCGCGTGCTCCAGCACGCGGCGGCCGACGGCGTGGCCGAGCGCACGGCCGGCGTCGACGTCGCTGCGGAAGTGGATGCCGGCCCACACGCGCGACTCGGACGCCTCGCGCGCCAGCGCCTCCACGGCCGCCGCGGACCCCGGAAACAGCCGCGCAAGGACGGTGGCCATGGCACTCGAGAAGCAGCTGTGGCCGGACGGATAGCTCGGATGGTTCGGCGTGGCGAACAGCGGCTGGATCCGTGGATCCAGCTGACCCGGCCGGATCGCCCAGTACGCGAACTTCGCCTCCCAGCACGCCACGCCGACGTCGTGGAATGCGACGTGGGCCACGGCGTATGCGCGGGCGGCGCGCGGCGCGTTGTCGTCGAGCCGCTGCTCGAGCAGCGTCCGGCTCACGACGTCGTTCCAGAAGTGGTAGCCGCGCCGCCCACCTGCCGCGTGCTCCCAGAACAGGGCGTCGGCGTCGCGCTTCGGCGTGCGGACAACACTTCGCAGCTCCTCCAGCTCCGTCGCCATTCGGGCCGACCCCGGCGCGGGTGGCGGCGGCGGTCGCAGCTCGCCCGGCGACGCGAGCGTCCACGGCAGCCAGGTGCCGGCCTGCGGCAGGATCGGATCGCTGCCGCGCCACTTCCCCGCCTCGTGCGGCACGACGCCAGGCCACGGCACGGCGAAGCCGTCGGCGCGGCGGTGCTCGAGGACCCTCGCCGCGACGGCGCGGCCGAGCGCCAGCCCGGCGCTCACGTCGCTCGGGTAGCTGACTCCCGCGAGCAACCGCGACCGCGCGGCCTCCTCGGAGCGCGCGGCGAAGAAGGCGGCCCGCTCCGGCGACAGCGCGCCCAGCACGGTGGCCGCCGCGCCGGCCGCCACCGCCCGCTCGTCGGGATACGAGGGACTGCGCGGCACGCCGACGGCGGTGGCAATGCCGGGGGCGACAGCGGTGGGCCGCGGCCGCATGTAGGCATGCTTGGAGTCCCACGCGACGACCGTGGCGTCGTGGAGGGCCACGTGCAGGAGCGCGAGCTCGCGGCCTGCCACGTTGCTGTACGCGTTACGGCGCAAGAGCTCCGACACCGCCAGCTCGTTCCAGCGGTAGGACGGCGGCCCCACATCCCAGTACGCGACCGCCTCGAGCGCCGCCGAGCTGCGCGCGCCGGTCAGCGCGCGCAGCTCGGCGAGCTCGGCCGCGGAGTCGGTCGCCGGCGGCGGCGGGGGAAGCCGGAGCGCACGCGCGGGGCCGATGACCCACGTCGTCCAGGCGCCGGCGCCCGGCTCGATCGAGTCGAGCGCGGCCGGCTCGGTGATGGCGGCCGCGAGGAGAAGCGCGACGAGGGTTGCGACGCTGCGCATCGCGCGCAGTGTCCGACGGCCCACGCGCGGGCGACAAGATCCAATAAAGGATACGGGCGCTAGTAGCCTCGCGCGCGGTCGACGAGGTTCAGCAGCGGCGCGCCGGCGAGATAGCGGCGAAGATTCTCCGCGAACAGTCCGGCGCAGCGGTCGTCGTAGCTCGGCAGGAACCCCGACACGTGCGGGGAGAGCAGGACGTTGTCGAGCGCGTAGAACGGGTGCCCGGCCGGCGGCGGCTCGGTCGCGAAGACGTCGAGCGCCGCGCCTGCCAGACGCCGCTCGCGCAGCGCCGCCGCCAGCGCCGTCTCGTCCACGGTGGCGCCGCGCCCGACGTTGATGAAATACGCCGATGGCTTCATGGCCGCGAGCTCGGCGGCGCCGATCAGCCGCTCGGTGTCCGGCGTCAGTGGCGCCGCCATCACGACGACGTCGGACTGCCGGAGCATGTCGCGAAGCTTGTCCGGCGCAAACCACGCTTCCGGCAGCCGACCCTCCGGATCGCCGGTGCCGGGCGCCGCGTAGCCCGGATCCTCGCGCTGCGATGGATCGCGCTTGCAGGCGAGAACCGTCATGCCGAACGCGGCCGTCGCCAGGCGGGCCAGCTCGCGGCCGATGCTGCCGTAGCCGATGATGCCGAGCGCCGCGCCCCGCACCTCCGTCGGCACGAACAGCGGCCAGCGCTGTTCGTCGGGCGGCCATCCGCCACGCCGCTGCCATTCGACCATCGTCGGCACGCGGTGGGCCAGCGCGAGTAGCACGGTCATCGCGTACTCGGCGATCGTCGCCGCGTGCACGCCGCTGGTGGTCGTCAGCCGGATGCGCGACTCCGCGTACAGGGGGTGGCCGTGCAACGCGTCGACGCCGGCCATGTGGAGCTGGACCCACGTCAGCCGCGGCGCGCGCGCGAGATCGCGCGGCGGCGAGCCCGCGTACAGCACCTCGGCGCGCGCGTAGTCCGCGGATGCCGCGGGCGCGCAGGTGACGCGCAGCTCGGGCGACACGGCCCGGAGGCGCGCCAGCTGGGCATCGCCGAACGGCATCGTGACGAGGACATCCACCACGGTCAGGACGCCGTCCGCGCGTAGCCCTGCTGGTGGAAGTAGTTCGCGCTGTAGAACGCGCGCACGAGCTCGCCGTACGCCGCCCGCGGATAGCGGGCGGGCCGCTCGGCACTCACGCAGCTCGG
Organism: Candidatus Methylomirabilota bacterium; assembly: GCA_036265915.1. Lineage (GTDB taxonomy): Bacteria > Methylomirabilota > Methylomirabilia > Rokubacteriales > CSP1-6 > AR12. Next base: position 69,903 of record DATAOC010000087.1, read on the forward strand.
AAGGCAGTCGATCATCGCGCTCACGTTCGGGCTGTAGAAGAACGCGATCGAGTAGCGGTCGCGGCCGGAGTCGTTCAGCACGCCGTGCGGGGTGGAGAGAAACCGGTCGTTCGACCAGCGCTTCATGATGTTGCCGAGGTTCACGAGGAAGGTGCCGTCGATCACCGGCGGGGCGAGCCACTCGCCGCTCGGCAGCCGCACGGCCAGACCGGGAACGTCCTCGCGCGCAAGGAAGGTCATGAACGAGTTGTCCGTGTGCGGCCCCTGCCCGAACTGCTCGTCGTCGTCCGTCTCCTGCGGCGGGTAGTGCAGGAAGCGCAGGTTGATGTGCGCCTCGTCGGCGAAGAACGGCGCGAAGAAGTCGGCCGGCATGTCGAGCGCCCGCGCCAGGATCGGCAGCATCCGCTCGCCGACGCCCTCCAGCGTCTTGAAGTACGCCACCATCGCCCGCCGCATCGCCGCGTGCCCCGCCGGCCACTGGTTCTGGCCGCGCAGCGGCGTGCCCGCCACCACGTCGGGGTGCTCGTCGCCACGCTCGTGGCTGATGAAGAAGCTCTCGTTGTAGTTCGGGCGCGTCGCCTTGTGAACCGTCGACGCGCGCTGCATGCTCTCGTTCACGGCCAGATAGCCGATGTTGCTCTGGTTCAGCTTCAGCGCGAGCTTGTCGGCCAGCGGCATGGCGTGGAACTCACGCGAGGCGTCGAACGCCGCCGCCACGACGGCGGGATCCACGCCGTGACCCGCGACGTAGAAGAACCCGACGCGCTCGCTCGCCTCGCGCACGGCGGCGGCCGCCGCCTCCAGAGCCCCGCGCTCGCCGCGGAACGCGGGTCCGACGTCGATGACCGGGATGGCGCGCGTGACCGCGTCGGGATCCTTGACTGCCTGCGCCTTGAAGATGTTCATCGTCCCGCTCCTCTCCACCACACCTCGCCCGCGCGCAGGGTCAGCCGCGGCACGAACCGCTGGTGACCCGTGATGTGCTGACCGTGGGCGTCCTCGTAGTCGAACGCGCCGTCCTCGAGCTCGAAGACGGCCACGTCGGCCACGGCGCCGGGCCGCAGCGTGCCGAGGGCCCCGGCCCGGCCGATGACTTTCGCCGGCGCCGCCGTCACCGCGCGCACGACGTCGGCCAGCGGCATGCCGAGGCTCAGGAATTTCCCCATCGTCGTCGGCAGGTCCTTCACGCAGCCGGCGGCGCCGCCCGTCGTGAGATCGGACGAGATCGTGTCCGGATAGAACCCTTCGGCGAAGGCCGCGCGCACGACGGGAAAGTTGACGTGCATGCGACCGTGCGCGACGTCGAAGACGATCCCCCGCTCGCGCGCCGCGCGCACGTCGCGGCTGACCTTGCCCTTGTCGTCGAGAATGCCGTGGCCGCGCCCGTGCAGGAAGTGGCTCACCACGTCGCCGGGTCGGAGCAGGGCCAGCAGCTCGGCGAGCGGCACCGGCGGGTTCGTGCAGTGCAGCATCACGCGACCGCCGATGGCGTCGGCCGCGCGCACGGCGCGGCGCAGTGGCTCGAGGCCCGCGTCGCCGACCACTTCGAGCTGGTTGCGCACCTTGATCCCGAGGATGAGGTCCGCGTGGTCACGCGCGGCGCCGACGGCGGCGTCGACGTCCGCATACGCGAGGTGGTTCAGCTCACCGATCTTCAGGTAGGCGAGACCGATGGCCGAGATGTTGAGGAAGGCCAGCATCCGCACCCGCGACCGCGCGAGCACCAGCTCGCGCATGCCCTCGAAGGTGCCCGCCCCCGCGCTGCCGCCGTCGATCCAGGTGGTCACGCCGGTGGCGCGCGCGATGTCGTCCGTGCGCGCCCCGAAATCCCCCGCGCCGGCAAAGCAGTGGGCGTGAAGATCGATGAGCCCCGGCAGCACCAGCCGGCCCGCCACGTCGTGCACGGTATCGCCGTCCGCAGCCAGCCCGGCCGCCACCTCGGTGACGAGACCGTCGCGGATACGCACGTCGAGGGCGCCCGTGAGTCCCGCCCCCGGATCCAGCACCTGGCCACCGCGCAGCAGGAGTCCCATGGTCCGCGCCTCCCTGGTGTCGCGCGCTCATTCTACGCGACGGCCTGCCGCGACTCGACCGCATGCCGCGTGGCGCATCGGCGACTGAGCGGCGAGTGACTTGCAACAGTCGGTGAGAACGGGAGGCCCCATGACTGTCGTCGGTACCGCCTGCGCGCTCGCCGCCGTGCTGCTCGTCGCGTCCCCGGCTCTCGCTGCCGCCGAGCCGACGCTCGCCGACATCGCCGGCTGCAACGAGCAGGCGGCGAGCCGTACCGGCGCCAGCGCGCTGCCGCAGCAGCCCGGCTCGCGCCCGTCCATCGCCCCGCGTGCGGACGCCGCGCGCCCGAGCATCGTCCCGGGGCCGGCCGACCGCGGTGTCGGCGCCCCCTCCCCGCCGCCTCAGTCCGCGCCGCCCCACTCCGCGCCCGGCGAGAAGTCCGACGCGACCGGCTCCGTCATCACGCAGACGCCCGATCCGCTGGTGAAGGGCATGGACGCCGAGAAGGCGGACGACCCGCAGTATCGCGCCGCCTATCGCGAGTGCATGCGCGCGCGCATCGGCGAGCGCTGAGCGTTCTCGCGCCCGCGTCCCGGGGGTCGGCTCAGCAGCAGCCGCCCGACGGCGTCTTGCGCTCGACGAGCTCGAGCCGCGTGTCGTCGGGGCCCTGCAGGAACGCGATCCGCGAGCCGCCCGGGATCTGGATCGGTCCCTCGAGCAGTGCGGCGCCCAGTCCCCTCAGCCGCTCGATGTCGCGCTCGATGTCCTGCGAGTCGAAGCCGAAGTGCTCGAGCCCGAAGTGCGGGCGCGCGTCGCCGGAGCCCAGGCGCTCGCCCGTGCGCGCGCCCGAGATGTTGACCGCGAGCGCGCCGTCCTCGCTCACGCAGCGGACGAAGCGGTCACCGAACACGCGCGTCTCGTCGTTGACGATCTTGAAGCCGAACGCCGTCGTGTACCACTCCGCCGTCTTGCGCGGGTCCGGCGCCTTCAGATGGATGTGATTGATGCGGTAGGCCATCGCGTTCCCCCGTGGGCTGTGACGTGAGCTGCGATGATACACTCCGTGCCACCGCGGAGGTGCCGCTCTGAGCAACACAGTGTTGTCGGTCGTGGTCGGCTGAGCTGAAGCCGGCGCCGTTCGAGTATCTGCGCGCGCGCACGCTGGACGAGGCGCTGGCCGCGCTCGACGCGGACAGCAAGGTGCTTGCCGGCGGCCAGAGCCTAGTGCCGATGCTCAACATGCGGCTCGTGCGGCCCGCCCGTCTCGTCGACATCAACGCGGTCCCCGGACTCGCCGACATCCGCGCCCGCGACGACGGCGGCCTGGCGCTCGGCGCGCTGACCCGCCACACCGCGCTGGTGACCTCGCGCCTGGTCCACGAGCACGCGCCGCTGCTGGCGGCGGCCGCGCGTCACGTCGGCCACCGCGCCATCCGCAACCGCGGCACGCTCGGCGGCAGCCTGGCCCACGCCGATCCCGCGGCCGAGCTGCCGGCGGCGTTGCTCGCGCTCGACGCGCGCGTGGTCGTCGCGGGGCCGAGCGGCCCGCGACAGATCGCGCTGGACGATTTCGTCCTCGGCGCGCTCACCACCGCGCTGGCCGCTGACGAGATCGTCACCGAGATCGACGTGCCGCCCGTCCGGCGCGCCGGCTGGGGCTTCGCGGAAGTGGCGCGGCGCGCCGGCGACTTCGCGCTCACCGGCGTCGCGGCCGTGCTGCACGGCAACCGCGGGCGGTGCACCGCCGCGCGGCTCGTCGCCTTCGGCGCCGACGAGCGTCCCGTGCGCCTGAGCGCTGCGGAGGACGCGCTGATCGGCGGCGCGCGAGCCGAAGAGTCGGCGGCCGTGGCGGCGCTGGACTGCCGTCCACCGGCGGACGTCCACGCGTCCGCGGAGTACCGACGACACCTCGTGTCCGTGCTCACCGCGCGGGTCATCGGCGAGGCGCTCGCACGGCTGGCGTGATCGACGTCACTGTCCGGATGTCCGTCAACGGCCGCGGCGTCGAGCGCACCGTGTCGCCGCGCCGCTCGCTGGCCGACTTCCTGCGGGAGGACCTCGGACTGACCGGAACGCACGTCGGCTGCGAGCACGGCGTGTGCGGCGCCTGCACCGTGCTGGTGGACGACCAGACAGCGCGCAGCTGTCTGATCTTCGCCGCCCAGCTCCACGATGCCCGCGTGGTCACGGTCGAGGGCCTCACGCCGCCGGAGGGCCTCAGCGCGTTGCAGGCGGCGTTCCGCGACTGTCACGCGCTGCAGTGCGGCTTCTGCACGCCGGGGATGCTCGCCGCCGCCCACGAGCTGCTGGCCGAAAACGCGGACCCGACGCGCGACGAGATCCGCGACGCCATTGCCGGCAACCTCTGCATGTGCACCGGCTACGTCAACATCGTCCGCGCGATCGAGCTGGCCGCACGCCGGCTCGGCGCGTCCGCGGCGGCGGTGGGGGCTCAGGGCGGAGCGGCGCCCGCTCCTCCCCGGCGCGAATGACTCGCTGGGTCGGCGCTCCGCTGCCGCGGAAAGAGGACGCGCGGCTGCTCGGCGGCCGCGGGCTCTACGTCGACGACGTCGCGCGCCCCGGGCTGCTGCACGCGGCCATGCTGCGCAGCCCGCACGCCCACGCGCGCATCGTCGCCATCGATGCCGCCGCGGCGGCGCGACGCCCCGGCGTGCACGCCGTGCTCACGGGCGCCGACGCCGCCGCCGTCTCGCGTCCCATCCGGCCGCTGATTCCCACGCCGGTGCCGCTGCCCGACTGGTGCCTGGCCGTGGACCGCGTGCGCTACGCGGGCGAGGCGGTCGCCGCGGTCGCGGCGGTGGATCGCGCGACGGCCGAGGATGCGCTGGAGCAGATTCGCGTGGAGTACGAGCCGCTGCCGGCCGTGGTCGATCCCGAGGCGGCGCTGCGCGCCGACAGTCCCCTGCTCTATCCCGAGCTCGGCACCAACGTGCTGTGGCACGACGTGTTCGAGTACGGTGACGTGGCCGGCGCCTTCGCGCGCGCCGACGGCGTGCTGGGCGAGCGCTTCGGCATCCAGCGCTACGCGTCGACTCCGCTGGAGACGTTCGGCGCCATCGCGGAGCACGACGCCGGGCTCGACACGTATACGTTCTGGACCAACGATCAGCGCCCCGGCCTCACGCTGGCGATCCTGGCCGACTCGCTCGGCGTGCCCCAGTCGCGGCTGCGGCTCGTGACGCCCGACGTCGGCGGCGCCTTCGGCAACAAGCGGCGGCCGGCCTACCTGCTGGTGTGCGCGCTGCTGGCCCGGCGCGCGGCGCGGCCGGTGAAGTACCTCGAGGATCGGCTCGAGAACCTCGCGGCGCTCATGCACGCGTGCAACGGCGTCATGGATCTGGAGCTCGCCTATCGCGCCGACGGCACCGTGCTGGCGCTGCGTGTGCGCGACGTCGCCGACGAGGGCAAGAACCTCGTGTCGCCGACGCAGCACAACCTGATCAAGCTCGGGAACATCGTCAACGGCTACGGCATCGCCGCCGTCTCATACGAGGCGTACTCGGTGCTCACCACGAAGTGTCCCAGCGGCGCCAACCGCGGCATCGGCAAGCCGTTCATGTGCTTCGCCGTCGAGCGCGCGATGGCGCTGCTCGCCCGGAGGCTCGGCCTCGACCCCGCCGAGCTGCGCCTGCGCAACTACGTCGGCACGGGGCAGATGCCGTACACGACTCCGCCGGGCGCGCAGTACGACAGCGGCGACTACGCCGCCACCCTGCGGCGCGCCCTCGACCGCTTCGACTACCCGGCCGCGCGCGAGGCGCAGGCGCGCGCGCGGCGCGAGGGACGGCTGCTCGGGATCGGCATCGCGACGTCGGTGGAGCCGGCCGGCACCAATCTCGCCGCCTACGAGCTCGTGACCGGACGGCGCGCCGCCTCGGGATCGGCGGAGGCGGCGATGGTGCGCGTGGAGCCGGACGGCCGCGTGCGCGCCTCGCTGGGCGACCCGGCCAGCGGGCAAGGCTACGAGACGGTGGTGGCGCAGATCGTCGCCGACGAGCTCGGCGTGACACCGGACGACGTGCACGTCGAGCGCGGCTTCGACTCGGCGACCACGCCGTGGCTGTACCTGTCGGGGAACTACTCGAACAAGTTCTCGGTGACCGACGTCGGGGCCGTGCTCGGCGCCGCCCGGGCCGTACGCGACAAGATCCGGCGCATCGCGGCGCACCGGCTGGAGGCGAGCGCCGAGGACATCGAGCTGGTGGATGCCGTCGCGCGTGTGCGCGGCGCTCCCGGGCGCGGCGTGGCGATGCGCGAGATCGCGCGCACCGCCTACGCCGACGTGCTCGGCCTGCCGCCGGGGGAGCCGCCCGGGCTCGAGGCGCGCCACGCGTACCAGAACGCGCTGGCGCAGCCGGTGGGCGCCGATCGCACGGTGCGCTCGCAGCTCGTCTTCTCGAACGCCGCGCACTGCTGTCTCGTCGAGATCGACCCGCGCACGGGCCAGGTGAAGATCGTCCGGCACGTGGTGGTTCACGACTGCGGGCGCGAGCTCAACCCGCGACTCGTGGAAGGCATGGTGCACGGCTCCACGGTGCACGGCATGGGCGCAGCTCTGCTGGAGGAGTTCCGTTACGACGCAGACGGCCAGCTGCTGAGCGCGACCTTCATGGATTACCTGAAGCCGACCGCGCTCGACGTCCCCGACATCGAGGTGGACCGGCTGGAGCACCCGTCGCCGTTCACGCCGCTCGGCGCCAAGGGCGTCGGCGAGGGCGGCGCCATCCCGGCGCCGGCGGCGGTGGCGAACGCGGTCGAGGATGCGCTCGCGGCGTACGACGTCACCGTCCGGTCCCTGCCCATCACGCCCGAGCAGCTGTGGCGCTGGCTCGTGGCATCCAAGGAGGCGCGATGAAGCTCGCCGTCGAATTTCCGAGCGTGGCGTACCGCGAAGGTCCCGACGGCGTCCGGCGCATGGCGGCCGGCATCGAGCGCGCCGGCTACGATCACATCGAGATCTTCGACCATGTCGTCATGGGCTTCCCGACCGAGGGACGGCCGCCGGGGCCGTACAGCGCCGCCATGCCCATCCTGGAGGCGCTGGTCACGCTCGGCTACCTGGCAGGGGCGACGTCGCGCGTGACGCTGGGCACCGAGGTCCTCGTGCTGCCGCAGCGCGAGCCGACGCTGGTGGCCAAGCAGGTCAGCACGCTCGACACGCTGTCGGGCGGCCGCATGCGCCTCGGCATCGGGGTGGGCTGGCAGGAGTCGGAGTACGAGGCGCTCGGCGCCGACTTTCGTACCCGCGGCGCGCGGATGGACGAGGCGATCGCGCTGCTGCGCACGTACTGGACCGAGCCGAAGGTGACCTTCGAGGGGCGCCACTACCGTGCGATGCAGATGGGCATGGAGCCGAAGCCGCCGCAGGGCCGGCGCCTGCCCATCTGGATCGGCGGCGCCTCCGACGCCGCGCTGCGGCGCGTCGGCCGGCTCGGCGACGGCTGGCTCGCCAGCCGCGTGAGCGACGCCGAGGACGGCCGCCGCGCGATTGCCGCCATCCGCCGCCACGCCGAGCAGGCGGGACGCGATCCCGCGGCCATCGGCCTGCAGAGCATGGTGGCGCCGCCGCCGCGCGACGCCGAGGGCAAGCAGTTCTACGCCGAGCCCGCACGCGTCGTCGCGCGCGTCGCCGAGCTCGAGGCCATGGGCTTCGACGGCGTGGCGCTGAACGCGACGGCCGTCTTCCAGGCGGGCGCGCGCTCGGTGAACGCGATGCTCGACGCGCTCGCCAGCCTGCACGACCGCCTGCGTGCGGAGGTCGGCTGAGCTAGCGCGAGTCGCGCTCGGGCGCGGTCAGCGTCGTGCCGCCGTCGACGACCAGCACCTGTCCCGTGATGTAGCGCGCGTGCTCGGAGAGCAGGAAGCGGACGGCGTGGCCGATGTCCCAGCCCGTCCCCTCGCGCTGCAGCACCGACGCCGTCCGTCGGCGCTCGCGCGCCGCCGGCGTCATGCCGCCCGCGTAGACCATCGGCGTGTAGACCGGGCCGGGAGCGATGCAGTTGACGCGGATGCCCTCGCGTCCGTGGTCGACCGCCATCGCGCGCGTGAGCGCGATGACGGCGCCCTTGGAGACGGTGTAGGCAGTGAGCCCGCGCGGACGGAGCGCCGAGATCGACGAGACGTTGACGATCGCGCCGCCGCCGGCACGCCGCATGGCCGGGATGGCGTGCTTGGCGGCGAGGAACATCGTCTCGACGTTCACCTGCATGACGCGCCGCCACTCGTCCTCGGGGACGTCGACGACCGAGCCGCGGCTGCCGATGCCGACGTTGTTGTCCAGGAAGTCGAGGCGCCCGAACCGGCTCACCGCGGCGTCGACCATCGCCGCGCAATCGGCCGCGCGCGTCACGTCGGCCTGCAGCGCGATCGCCTCGCCGCCCGCCTCGCCGATCATCTCCACCGTGCGCTTGGCGAGGCCGCCGTCGCGATCCACGACCACCACGCGGACACCGGCGCGTGCCAGCAGGATGGCGGCCGCACGTCCGTTGCCGATGCCGTCGCCGACGGCGCCGCCGCCGGTGACGATGGCGACCTTGCCGCTGAGCCCCGCGTCGTCGGGGACGGCGAGCGCCACGCGGCGGCTACCGCATGGCGGGCGCCTCGCGCGCGAGCGCGGCGCCCTCGGGGACGAACGTGAGCGAGGCCGAGTTGAGGCAGTAGCGCTGGCGCGTGGGCGGCGGACCGTCGGGGAAGACGTGCCCGAGGTGCCCTCCGCACCGCCGGCAGCGGATCTCCACGCGCTCCATGCCGTAGCTGCGGTCGCGCAGGTAGCTCACGTGATCGGGGTCGTAGGGCTCGAAGAAGCTCGGCCACCCGGTGCCGGACTCGAACTTCGCGGCCGACCGAAACAGCGGGAGCTCGCAGAGCCGGCATGCGTACGTCCCCGTCCGCTTGTTGTCGAGCAGGCCGCCGCAGAACGGTGGCTCGGTTCCGTGATCGAGCAGGATGCGTCGCTCCTCGGCGGAGAGCCCCTTCGCCAGCGCCTCGCGCTGCGAGTCGGACAGCGGACCGAGGTCGAAGCCCGACGCGGACCGTGCGTTCGCGTTCACGGTCCGAGTGTACGTCAGGATCCTCACTCTGTCGCGCGCCGCTCGCCGGTGCCGCCGCCGTCCCGCATCGAGACGGTCTTGACGTTGACGAAGGCGCGCAGCCCGGCCACCGCGAGCTCGCGCCCGTAGCCCGAGCGCTTCACGCCGCCGAACGGCAGGCGCGGATCGGAGGCGACGATGGACTCGACGAAGACCATGCCGCTCTCGATCTCGTCGATGAACCGGTCGCGCTCGGCCGCGTCCTTCGTCCACACGCTGGCGCCGAGGCCGAACCGCGAGTCGTTCGCGAGCCGGATGGCCGACTCCGCGTCCGGCACACGGAACAGCAGCGCGACGGGGCCGAACATCTCTTCCCGGTAGGCCGGGCTCTCGGCCGGGATGTCCGTGAGCACCGTCGGCGCATAGTAGGCGCCGGCCCCGTCGAGCGCATGCCCCCCGGTCAGGACGCGCGCGCCCATCCGCACCGACTTGCGGACCTGGCCGGCCAGGATGTCGCGCTGCTCGGCGCTGGCGAGCGGGCCGAGCTGGGTCTGAGGATCCAGCGGATCACCGATGCGCAGCGCGCGCATGCCCTCGACCATGAGCGTCTCGAAGCGCTCGTAGATCGCCGCGTGGACGATGAAACGCTTGGCCGCGATGCACGACTGCCCGTTGTTGATCACGCGCGCCGACACCGCGGTCCGCGCCGCTTCCTCGACGGCCGCACTCGGCATCACGATGAACGGATCGCTGCCGCCGAGCTCCAGCACCGTCGGCTTGATGCGGCTTCCGGCGCGACCCGCCACCGCGCTGCCCGCGGCCTCGCTGCCGGTCACGCTGGCGGCCACGATGCGATCGTCGTCCAGCAACGCGCCGACGCGAGAGGACGGGATCAGCAGCGTCTGGAAGACGCCCGGCGGAAAGCCGGCGGCCGAGAAGACGTCCTCGATGGCCAGCGCGCACTGCGGCACGTTCGACGCGTGCTTCAGCACCGCGACGTTACCCGCCATGACGGTCGGCGCGGCGAAGCGGAACACCTGCCAGAACGGAAAGTTCCACGGCATCACGCCCAGCACGACCCCGAGCGGCTGATACCGCACGAAGCTCCGCATCGGGCTCGCGTCCACCGGCTCGTCGGCCAGCATGGCCGCCGCGTGCTCGGCGTAGTAGCGGCAGCCGCGCGCGCACTTGACGACCTCGTCGACGGCCGCGCCGATCGGCTTGCCCATCTCGAGCGTCATGAGCCGCGCGTACTGGTCGCGCTTGGCCTCGAGCGTCTCGGCCGCGCGCCGCATGAGCCGCGCGCGCTCGTCCACGGGCGTTCGGCACCAGGTGCGAAATGTCTCGACCGCGCGCGCCAGGCGCTCGCCGACCTGACGCTCGGTCAGCACGTCGAAGGTGCGCAGCGTCTCGCCGGTGGCCGGGTTCACGCTCGCCATGCGCGGGGTGCTCGCGCGCTGCGTTGTCGCACGCGGGGTGCCGCGCTCGCGGCCAAACGCGCCGGGGACCTTCCGCGTGGCCGGCGTGGCCGTCTTTCCGTGGCGGCTGGTGGCGCGCTGACGCGCCTCCGATTGCAATCCCCTCTTTCGCGACGTCTGCCGGGCCATGCGGCACCTCCTCGAAGGACAGACGGCGTCTCAGTGCAAAACGAAGGCCTACGCGGGCGCGAACGTCGGCACCGGCGGCCCGCCGTCGGTGGGGCTGAACCGGACGCGGACGCGCTGGCCGATCCGGATCGTGTCGAGCTCGGCGCCGACGATGTTCGTCATCATGGTCGGCCCTTCCTCGAGCGTGACGTAGGCGATCGCGTACGGCACCGGCGCCCGACGGAAGACGCTGTAGGAGTAGATGCTGCCGCGCCCGGACGCCTCGAACCACGACGTGCGGTCGCTGCCGCAGAACGGGCACAGCGCGCGCGGATAGTAGTGCGGCTCCCCGCACGTTTCGCAGCGCTTGAGCAGCAGCTTGCCCGCGGCCGCCGCGTCCCAGAACGGCTTCGTCTCCGGGCTCACCGGCGGCGCCGGAATCACGCGCTCGGCGGCGCTCACGACTCGCGCTCCAGGATCACCGTCGCGCTGCCGTGCCGGGTGGCGAGCGAGCCGCCGGTCCCGTGAGCCAGCGCGACATCGCAGTTCTTCACCTGCACACGCGGGTGCGCCTCGCCCCGGAGCTGGCGCACGGCCTCGACGACCTTCGTCAGCCCCCCGCGATTGCCGGGGTGGTTGTTGCAGAGCCCGCCGCCGTCGGTGTTGAAGGGCAGGCGGCCGATCCCCGAGATGAGGTTGCCGTCCGCCACGAGCTTGCCTCCCTGCCCCTTGTCACAGAAGCCCAGGTCCTCGAGCGTGATCAGCACGGTGATGGTGAAGCTGTCGTAGATCGACACGTACTTGACGTCCGCCGGCCGCACGCCGGCCTCGGCGAACGCGGCCGGCCCCGACCACACGGCGCCGGTGTACGTCAGGTCGATCTTGCCGCCGGCCTGGTGCTTCACGGCCTCGCCGGCGCCGAGCACGCGCACCCGCGGCCGGCCGAGCGCCCTGGCCACCTCCGGCGAGGTGACGACGATGGCGCCACCGCCGTCCGTGATGACGCAGCAGTCCAGCCGGTGCAGCGGATCGGCCACCATCGGCGAGCTCACGACATCCTCCACCGTGACCACGTCGCGCAGCAGCGCGTGCGGGTTGTGCTGCGCGTGGTGCGAGGCCGCCACCTTGATCCACGCGAGCTGGGCGCTCGTGGTGCCGTACTGGTGCATGTGGCGCATGGCGGCCATCGCGTACTGGTTGACGACGGTCGGCCCGAACGGGAACTCGAACGCCACGTCCGGCGCCGCGGCGCCGTAGCTTCGCGGCGCGGTACCGGTGGCCATGCCCTCGGCGCGCGGCCGCCCGGCGAGCGTGATGAGCGCCACGCTGCACTTGCCGGCGGCGATGGCCTCCGCCGCGTGGCCGACGTGCACGACGTAGGACGAGCCTCCCGTCTCCGTCGTGTCGATGTGCCGCAGCTTGAGGCCCATGTAGTCGGCCATCGAGAGACCGCCGAGGCCGGGCGCGTCGCCGGCGCAGAAGTAGCCGTCGACGTCGGCCGTGGTGAGACCCGCGTCCGCGAGCGCGCCGCGCGCGGACGCGGCGTGCAGCTGGGCGAGCGAGACGTCGTCCGCCTTGCGCGTGGGATGCTCGTAGACGCCCGCGATGTACGCCTTGCCCTTGATCGTCATGGTTCCTTTCCCGATGGGGGGCCCGGCCGGGCGCCCCACCTTCCCGACATTCCGCGCGCCCCGGAGTGACCGGGGCGCGCGGGGACTTCCGCTCGAATCACGCGGTCGCGCGATGGACGTAGCCGTAGCGGGTGTTGGTCCGCATGCCGCCCATGGCGACGTACTCCGACTTGATCGCGGCGATCTTGTCGTTCGTGATGCTGCCGAGCGCCGCGCGCTGGTTGATGTTGTAGAGCCGCGCGGCGTTGCCGGCGAAGATCGCGCTCTTGACGGCGCCGTTGGCGGCGCCGAGCGGCCTGAAGCTGTGCTTCTTCTGCATCTCGTCCGGAATCTCGAGGCGGCGCATCGCCTCGATCTGCCACTGCGGCGAGCCATACCACACCGAGTCGGTGCCCCACAGCACGTGCTCGGGGCCGAGGCCGCGCACCAGCGTGCCGACGAACGCGGCCGCGAAGCGCGGGTTGGCAACGGCGGAGTTGGCGAACGCGGTGCCGATCTCGCCGTAGACGTTGCTGACGCCGTATTTCGCCGGGATCTCGGCGAGGTCGGTCGCCCACTTGATCCGCCCCGTCTGGTCGAACTCCGCGAGCGCGGCATCCGGCGGCTCGAGGAACGCGCGGAGCGCGCCGTGATAGATGACGAAGTTGAGCTTGGGCCAGTCCTTCGCGGCCTTGCCGAGGTCGTTGACCGTCGCGTACTCCCACACGTTCGGCCAGGACTTCTCGTAGTCCAGCGGCAGCAGACCCTTGTGGATGCAGATCGTGTTGATGCCCGACTTGACGGCCTTCTCGTAGAACGGGTACATCAGCTTCTCGTCGTCCAGCCGCCAGAACGAGCCTGCCTTGGACGGGAACAGCGGATCGCCGATCGTGTAGCCTTTCCAGCTGTCGGGCTTGAGCTCCGCGATGGCGCGATCGACCTGGTCCATCCAGCCGGCCTTCTTGGGCGTGAACACCGCGTGGCCGAGGAGCCGGCGCGAGCTGGCGATGCGGTTGATGGCAGTCCGCGCCGCCGCGATCTGGTCGTTGCTGAGCAGGTCCCACGTCGGATCGTCGAAGGGCGCGCCGGAGAGCAACGCCACCTTCGTGTCGCTGTCGACGAACACTTCCTTCACGTAGTTCTCGAACTTGTACCGGGCAAGATCGTTCACGCCGGCGACGTCCGGGTTCCAGTTCTGCTTGGCGTACTTCGCCAGATCGAGCAGGCCGGCCTGGTTGAAGTCGTCGCGGACGAAGTGCGTCTGCACGTCGACGATGAACTGTCCCGCCAGCGCGCCCGCGCGCTCGGCGGCCACGCCGGGCTCCGCCGCCTCCGCGTGGCTGACGTCGAACACCCGGCCGAAGACGTCGTTCATGGCCAGGAAAGCGGCGGCCATCCCGGCGCTGCTCGCGAGGAACTGGCGCCGGTTCAGGCCGTGACGCGGGCCGAGCTCGTCCGAGAGCTGCTTGATGCGCGCCTCCACGCGCGCCTGCTCGGGCGTCTGCGGCAGCGGAGTGAACTCGCCGTTGGAGACGATCTGCGTCGGCACCGGCGACGGAAACGCCGAGACCTCCGCCGGCGCCGTCCGCCGCATCTCCTCGTCGCTCAGGTAGTGGGGCATGGTGGCCTCCAGGAAGCAGGATCGGTGAGCTGCGCGAGACGATCGGTCACGATGGGAGCGGACCACCTCCTCCGGAACTGAAGTGCGGAGATGATGCGCGGGCCGTGGCGCCAACGCAAGGGTGCAGCAGGGCGGATGGCGAGACCGGAAGCCGTTCGGCGCCCGGCCGACGGGTCAGTCGGCGGCGGGGAGCTGGACCGGGGGCCGCAGGATCGCGGCCAGGCGAGCGGCCACGAGGAAGCGGATCACCTGCCAGGATGGATCGAACTCCCAGCGACGCATGCTGAACTTCGGGGAGCGCGCGTGCGCGTGGTGATTGTTGTGCAGGCTCTCGCCGCCCGTGAGCCACGCGATCGCCCGCCAGTTATAGGCGGTGTTGGGGAAGTTCTGAGAGCCGCTCCAGTGGCCGAGACCGTTGATCAGCGGCGCCAGCACGAAGACGTAGAGTCCCGCGTGGAGACCCGCCGCGAGCAGCCCCGCCCACGGGCCGAGGGAGCAGCACAGCAGCACGATGCCCAGCCCCAGTCCGAGGAAGCCGTGGGAGAACAGCGTGCGATCGAGGGCATCCGGTGCGATGTCCGGCGCGAACTTGCTGAGCGTCTCCGGCTTCTTCGCCTCGCGCGCGTAGTAATACACGTTCAGCAGCTGAACCTTCCAGAAGCCGAGCAGCTGCGGGCTGTGCGGGTCGCCGTCGCGGTCGGTGAACGCGTGGTGCTTGCGGTGCACGGCCACCCACTGACGTCGATCCTGTCCCGTCGTCAGCCACAGGACGACGCGGAACATCGTGTCGACCACCGGATGGACGCTCAGCGCGCGATGCGCGAGCGTGCGGTGCAGGTACACCGACGTCGCGAGCGCGGCGATCTGCGTGAGCGCAAGGGCGACGACGGGCGCAATCCACAGCGGCATAAAGGCGTTCCTCTGGGGCTTGGAGTGATCGAGCGAGACGCTCGAGGGTAAGTCATCTAAGCACGATCGGGCCGGAACCGGGGCAGAGTTTGATCAGAACCCCGTCTTCCGCATGCACGTGCGATAGGCAGCCTGATAGGCGGGATGCTTCGCGCCCTCGGGGTCGATGCCGGCCAGCTGCGGATCGTCCGCCGGGTTCGGCTCGCCGCGACGCGCGCCGTCGGCGTTCTGACGGTCCCTCGTGATCGGAGAGGCCGACGCCGCGTCGTCCCCGCCCGATTTCAGCGCATCACGCGCCTCGGCGTTGCACGCGGCGAAATCCTCTGCGGTCGGAACGGAGCGCTGGCCGGTGGTGGCACCGGTGGCGATGAGGACCAGGGCGACGGCCACGGCAATCATGCGCCTGGCTGCAGCAACTCGCGTGCCGTCACGATCGACTTGACGAAGGCGCGCGCGGCAGCGAGGATGCGACGCCATGCGACTGGGGATCAACCTGCCGATGACGGCAGCGGATGGCGGTCCGCTCACCGGCGACGCCCTCGTCGCCGGCGCCCGACTCATCGAGGCCGCGGGCTTCGACAGCCTGTGGTGCTTCGATGCCATCGGCCGGGGCTTCATCCTCCCCGATCCGCTCATCGCGGTGTCGGTCGCCGCGACCGTGACCGAGCGCATCACCGTCGGCACGTGCATCCTGCAGGTGCCGCTGCGACGGCCGGTGGAGCTCGCGCATCGCGTCCTCGGCGCCCACCTCGTCTGTCGGGGCCGGCTGCTGCTCGGCGTCGGCGGCGGCTCGACCAGAACGGACTTCGACGCCGTGGGCGTGGACTTCGACACGCGGCTCGCGCAGATGGACGGCGCGCTGGCCCTCATGCGGCGGCTGTGGCGCGGCGAGACGGTCGGTGCCGCCGCGCTGACGCCGTGGCCGACCACGCTCGGCGGGCCGCCCGTGCTGATCGGCTCGTGGCGCGGCCAGCACTGGATCACGCGCGCGGCCAAGGAGTTCGACGGCTGGATCGCCTCCGCCGCCAAGACGAGCTACACGACGCTGGCGGACGGCCTCCGCCGCTACCGGCAGGCCGGTGGCACCCGGGCGATCGTGACCAACATCGCGGTCGACCTGCAGGCGCCGACAACGCCGATGCCGGACACGGAGCCGTTTCAGCTTCGCTGCACGCCGCACGACGCCGCGGCACGGCTGGCCCGCCTGGCCGCGCTCGGGTTCGACGACGCCGTGCTGATGTCTCGCAGCCAGCCCGAGCGCGAGCTCGCGGCGCTGCGCGCGCTGCTGCGCTGAGGCCTCAGTCGGCGGCGATCGGCGCCATCTGCGCCGCGTCGATCTCGAGCCAGACCTTTTCGTTGAGCTCGAAGACCTCGTGCGGCCGGGCGGTCACCCGCAGCGTGAGCGCGCTGTCCGCCGGCCGCACGGCATAGTCCCAGTGCTCGCCGAGGTACGCGCGCTGCGCGATCTGGCCGGCGACCACGACGGCGGCGACGCCGGCCGGCGGACGCGCGCGATGGAGGTGGATCGACTGCGGCCGCAGTGAGACGGTGACGCGCCCGCGCGCAGCGCCGTCCAGGCCCAGCCGCGCGGCGTCGACGTGGATCGCGCCGTCGAAGCGCACGGCGCCATCGCGCAGCTCGCCGTCGAGGAAGTTCGTGCGGCCGATGAAGCCCGCCACGAAGCGCGTGCGCGGCCGCGCGTAGAGCGCGCGCGGCGCGTCCACCTGCTCCACGCGGCCCTGGTTCATGACCGCGATGCGATCGGACGTCACCATGGCCTCCGCCTGGTCGTGGGTCACGTAGACGGTCGTGATCCTGAACTCGTCGTGCAGCCGACGGATCTCGTAGCGCATCTCCTCGCGCAGGTTGGCGTCGAGATTCGACAGCGGCTCGTCGAGCAGCAGCACGCCGGGCTGCACGACGATGGCCCGGGCCAGTGCCACGCGCTGCTGCTGGCCGCCCGACAGCTCTTGCGGGTAGCGGTCGCGCAGGTGCCGCATCCGCACGACGTCGAGGATGCGGTCCACGCGCTCGGCCACCTCTGCGCGCGACAGCCGGCGCACCTGGAGCCCGAACGCCACGTTCTCGGCGACCGTCATGTTGGGCCAGATCGCGTAGCTCTGGAAGATCATCGACATGTTGCGCTTCTCGGGCGGCAGCGCCGAGCCCGGCGACGAGATGACGCGCCCGTCCAGGGTGATGGTCCCCGCGCTCGGCTCGAGGAAGCCGGCGATCATGCGCAAGGTCGTCGTCTTGCCGCAGCCCGACGGACCGAGCAGCGAGACGAACTCGCCGGCGGCGAGCGCGAGGTCGAAGTCGTCCACGGCCGTCACGCTGCCGAAGCGCCGCGTGACGCCGGCGAGGACCAGCTTGCTCACGTGGCCGTCCGGCGAAGCATGAAGTCGCGGCCCACCAGCCGGAACCCCGCCATGACGAGGACGACCGTGACCACGACGAGCACGAGCCCGATGGAGGAGAGCAGCTCGAAGTTGCCCTCGTCGCTCTTGTCGAAGAGCAGCACCGAGAGCACCTGCGTGCCCGTCGTGTACAGGAAGATCGCGGACGACAGCTCGCGCGTGGCCGGGATGAAGACCAGGATGAAGGCGCCGGCCAGACCGCGCGCGAGCACGGGCGCCACCACGCGGCGCAGCGCCAGGAAGCGGCTGCCGCCCAGGATCCTCGCGGCGTCTTCCAGCTCGGGATTCACGCTGCGGATGGCGGCGTCGCTGTTCGCGTACGCGATCGGCAGGAAGCGCGTCGCGAAGGCGAGCACGAGGATCCACGCGGTGCCGTAGAGCGCGAGCGGGGGTGACGTGTAGGCCGCATAGAAGCCGATCGCGAGCACGATGCCCGGGATGACGAAGGGCGCCATGGCCACCTGCGTCAGCACGCCGCCGAGGGGCACCAGGCGCCGCTGGACGATGTACGCGATGGCCAGCGCGAGCGCCAGCGCGATCACGGACGACGTCCCGGCATACAGGAACGTGTTCCAGGTCGCATCCCGCGTGGCCGGCTGATCGAAGAGGACGAAGCGCACGTTGCGCAGCGTCACGTTGTCGAGCGAGAATCCGCGCCCCCACGCCTTGGCGAAGGCCGCCTGCACCACCACCAGCATGGGGACGAAGAAGGAGAGCGAGGTGATGGCGAGACAGTAGCCGAGCACGAGCCACCGTGCGCGCCCCAGCCGGATGAGGCGGCGCTCACCGCCCTTGCCGGTCAGCGCCACGTACCCTTTGCGCGCGATGAGCCGCCGCTGCAGCCAGAAGAGCGCCACCGTGATGAGCAGCAGCGGCATTGCGTAGGCGGCCGCCACCGGCACTCGCGGCGGGAACTCGAAGAACTGCCACAGCATCGTCGTCACGACCTGGAAGCGACCGGGCAGCGCGATGAGCGCCGGCACGCCGAAGAGCGCGATGGCCTCGAGGAAGGCGACGATGAAGGCGCCCAGCATGGCGGGCAGCGCCAGCGGCAGCGTCACGCGCCACGTCGTGCGCCACACGGAGGCGCCGAGCGTGCTGGCCGCGTCCTCCATCTCGGAGGAGATCAGGTCGAACGCGGTGCGCGTGAACACGAAGACGTACGGGAACGAGTAGCAGGCGATCACGAAGACGAGGCCCGGCATCGAGTAGATGTTGAAGGGGCCGCTCTCGGCGCCGGTGAGGCCGCGGTACATCCGGTTCAGCCAGCCGGCGTTGGGGCCGGCCAGCAGCATCCACGCGACCGCGCCCAGGTAATTCGGCATGATGAACGTGCCGAGCACGGCCGCCCAGACCAGCCCCTTGCCCGGCATGTCGGTCCGTGACACCGCCCACGCCATCGGCACCCCGAAGACGACGCCGAGCGCAGCCACCGACAGGCCGACGATGAGCGAGTTCACCAGCGCCTCGACGTTC
Source organism: Candidatus Methylomirabilota bacterium (assembly GCA_036265915.1). GTDB lineage: Bacteria > Methylomirabilota > Methylomirabilia > Rokubacteriales > CSP1-6 > AR12. The sequence goes on from DATAOC010000087.1 coordinate 88,584, forward strand.
CGCCAGCGGCCATAGGCGGCCGCATAGTTGGCGAGCGTGAGGGCGCCGGTGTCGGCCTGCTGGAAGCTCGTCCACACGAGTCGCGCGAGCGGATTCACGACGAGCACGAGGAGCACGCCGACGAGGAGCGCCCAGAGCAGCGTCGAGCGGTCGAGCCTCAAATGCCGAACGTCTCCCGGAACAGCTCCTTCACCTCCGGGATGCCCTTGTCGATCTCCTCGTAGGTGGGCCGGATCGTCTTCACCTCGGCGATCGACTTGCCGCCCGCCATCGGCTTGACGAACTTGTTCACCGGATCCTGGGCGTGCTGGACGATGAGCTCGTTGCAGGCGCGGCTCAGCAGATACTCTTCGAACAGCTTGGCGGCGTTCGGCGCCGGTGCGTTCTTCAAGATCCCGGTCGGCGAGACCATCAGCACGGCGCCGTCCTCCGGATAGACGACGCCCAGCGGGTTGCCCTTGGCTCGGCTCTCCAGCGTGGTGGCCGACGGGCCGGCCGCCACGAGGCTCTCCCTGGCGTTGAGCATCGTCACCGTGTCGTTGATCGAGCGTCCGATGCGCGGCTTGTTGAGCTCGAGCTTCTTGAAGTAGTCCCAGCCGTAGAGCTTCTTCATCTGCACCACCCACGTGCCGACGTAACCGCTGAACCCCGGGTGGCCGATGGACACCTTGTTCTTCCACTTGGGATCGAGCAGATCGGTCCACTTCTTCGGCGCCTCGCCGGCGGGCACGGCGGCGGTGTTGTAGGTCAGCAGGACGAGCCCGGCCGCGGTCGCGACGAAGAGATCGTCCGGGTCGTTGTACGGCTTGAAGGCGTCGGCCAGCTCGGCCAGGTTCTTGGGCCGGTACTTCTGCAGCCAGCCGTCCAGCTTCATCTTCCCGTAGTGGCTGGCGTCGGTCGACGAGATGACCGAGGCCTGCGCGATGCCGGCCTTCTGGTCCTGGGCGAGTCGCTGATACGCAACCTGGGCGGTGGTGCGGACATACTTGCAGGCCACGCCCGGATATTGCTTCTCGAACCCGCCGCAGATGGCCGCGGCCGTCTCGGTGTTGTAGTGCGCGGTGTACCAGGTGAGCTCCTTCTCCTTCCTGGCGGCGTCGTACAGCTCCTTCTCGCCGTCGAAGGCGCCGGCGACGCCGGGCACCAGAGCCGTCGCGACCACGGCCACCACGAGGATCAATCGATGCATCATGGCGCTCTCTCCGTTTCCGTTCGCGAGGGGTTCAGGTCGCCCGCACGCGCTCGAGCGACTTCCAGTCGAATTCGATACCGTGGCCGGGACGCTCGGGCGCCACCGCGGCCCCGGCATCGAGCCGCAGCGGCTCGGCGATGAACCGATCGAGCCCGAATCCGTGGGCCTCGAGGTACGAGCGGTTCGGGACGGCCGCCAGCAAGTGCACGGTGACGTCGTGCGCGCCGTGCGAGGTGACGGGCAGGTTGAACGACTCTGCCAGATGGCAGACCTTCATGAACGTCGTGACCCCGCCGCAATTCGTGACGTCGGGCTCCGGAAACGTCACGCCGCCGGCCGCGATGAGCGCCCGGAACTCGTGCAGCGTGTGCAGGTTCTCGCCGGCCGCGATGGGCAGCCCGCCCTCGGCCACGATGCGCACGTGACCGGGGATGTCGTCGGGGATCGTCGGCTCCTCCAGCCAGACGACGTCGAGCTCGCGCAGCGCGCGCGCCGCCCGGATCGCCTCGTCCGCGCTCCAGCGCATGTTCGCGTCCACCAGCAGCGGGACGTCGGCCCCCAGGTGCGCGCGCATCGCGCGCACGCGCTCGACGTCTTCGCGCAGCGACGGGCGGCCGACCTTCATCTTGATCGCGCGGAAGCCGCGCGCGAGGTTGTCGTCGGTCTGCTTCAGCAGCGCGTCGAGCCCGAAGTCGAGGTCGATGCCGCCGGCGTAGCACGGCACGCGCGGATCGAAGCCGCCCAGCAGCCGCCAGAGTGGCGTCCGCAGACGGCGTGCGCGCAGGTCCCAGAGCGCGATGTCGACGGCCGAGATCGCGAGCGCGGCGAACCCGCCGCGCCCGCCATAGTGCAGCGCCCACCACATCGCCTGCCACAGCTGCTCGATCCGCTCGGCGTCGCGGCCGCGAAGGCGGGGCTCGAGCTCGCGGGCGATCAGCGCGTGCACGGCGGCGCCGCCGGCGCCGACGGTGTAGGTGTAGCCGATGCCCTCGGCGCCGTCGGCATCGCGCAGGCGCACCGTCACGAGCTCGAAGCCTTCGATCGTCCCGTGGGTGCTGTCCGACAGCGCCGTCGGCAGCGGGATGACGTAGTGGTCGGCCCGCACGTCGCGGATCAGCATGGCGAGTCCGGGGAGTCTAGCACTCTCCGCGCGCGGCGCGCTGCCCGTGACAGCTGCGCCGCCGGCGCGTCAACGTGACACGCGAGCGCTATCGCGATCGCGCGTGCAGGGCTGATTCGCGGCGATTCCCGCGCGCGACGGCGTGGCACTCTTTCTGCACCCGGCGCCGCGTGAGGGAGGGCGCGCGCATGCGACATCGCGACTTCGTGACGGGCCTGGTGGTCGGTATCGTCTTCGGCATCGCGCTCGGTGTGGCCGAGGGTGGCGACGTCAACATCAACATCGCCGGGCCGCCGGTCGCGGCCATGGTCGTCCCGGCGCCGCCGCCGGTCATCGTCACCCGACCCGAGTTCGTGCTGGTACCCGGCACGCAGGTGTACAGCGCTCCGCGCGTCGACTTCAACGTCTTCCTCTTCGGCGGCCGGTACTGGAGCCACCACAACGACGTCTGGTACGTGACGGCCCGTCCCGGTGCCCCGTGGACGCGCGTCGCGGTGGCCACCGTTCCCGTCCAGGTGCGCGCCGTGCCCGTCAAGTACTACAAGGTCAAGCCGCGGCACGTCCGCGAAGTGGAGCACGAGGGCGGCCACCGGGGCTGCCCGCCCGGACTTGCGAAGCAAGGACGTTGTTGAAGCTCGCCGTTCTCCCTCTCAGATAGCGGCGGCGATCGCCGCGCCGAGATCGGCGGTGGTCGCGCGGCCACCGAGGTCGGGCGTGCGCGGCGCGCCGGATTTCGGATCCAGCACCGTCTCGATCGCCTTCACGATGGCCGCCCCCGCCTCCGCGTGGCCCAGGTGCTCGAGCATCAGCGCCCCCGCCCAGATCTGGCCGATCGGGTTCGCGATGCCCTTGCCGTAGATGTCCGGCGCCGAGCCGTGAACCGGCTCGAACAGCGACGGGAATGCGCGCTCGGGATTGATGTTACCCGATGGCGCGATGGCGATGGTGCCGGTACACGCGGGGCCGAGGTCGGACAGGATGTCGCCGAAGAGGTTGGAGGCGACCACCACGTCGAACCAGTCCGGGTGCTGGACGAAGTGCGCGGCCAGGATGTCGATGTGGAACTTGTCCCATCGGATGTCGGGGTATTGCCGGCCCATCGCCTCCACGCGCTCGTCCCAGTACGGCATCGTGATCGAGATGCCGTTCGACTTGGTGGCGGAGGTCAGATGCTTCTTCGGCCGCCGCTGCGCCAGCTCGAACGCGAACTTCAGAATGCGGTCGACGCCCTTGCGCGAGAACACCGACTGCTGGAAGACGATCTCGCGCTCGGTGCCCTCGTACATGCGGCCGCCCACGCTCGAGTACTCGCCCTCGGTGTTCTCGCGCACCACGAAGAAGTCGATGTCACCCGGCGTGCGGTCGGCGAGCGGCGTCCGCATGCCCGGCATGAGCCGGCACGGGCGCAGGTTCACGTACTGATCGAAGTCGCGGCGGAACTTGATGAGCGATCCCCACAGCGACACGTGGTCCGGCACCTTGGCCGGCCATCCGACGGCGCCGAAGTAGATCGCGTCGTGACCGCCGAGCCGCTCCTTCCAGTCCTCCGGCATCATCGTGCCGTGCTTGAGGTAGTAGTCGCAGGACCAGTCGAAGTGGTCGAGCTTGAGGTCGATGCGGAACTTGCGCGCCACCGTGTCGAGCACGCGGAGGCCCTCGGGCACGACCTCCTTGCCGATGCCGTCGCCCGGAATCACCGCGATCGTGTGCTTGGCCACTGTTGCCTCCTTGCTGACGCGATGCTAGCACCGCCGCCGGCGACATTCACCGAGCCGTCGCCCTGGTACACGTAGCGAAAGGTCGGGCAGCCGGGGCGCGGCCCGGGGCAGTAGTAGCCGACCATCGCCAGCTTCGCGTACCGACCGTCGACCGTCCGCACCGCCCACACGTGAGGCTTCGGCGTGAGCACGTGCGAGAAGAAGCCGTAACGGTACCACCCGGCGATCGCGGGATTGCGCGGCTCCGCGCGGCCCTCGTTGCCGACGTAGCCGCTGGCCGGTACCACGCGCACGTCGTCGAGGCGCGCCTCGCCGAGGTCGACGATGCCGGCGCCGTCGGCCGCGATGATCGAGTATCGCCGGAAGGCGAGGTCCCACTCGCCGGGGCGCGCGTGCTCCAGCACCGAGCCCTGCCGGAACGAGAAGTATCGCCACATCTCCGGGTCTGTCGCGTCCACCGTATAGAGGACGGGCCCGACCAGGCGTCGACCGGCGTCGCGCGGAGCCGGAACGGTCGGCGCATACGCCGGCACCGCCGGGGTGCTCAGCGTGAACGCGACGAGGACGACCGCGACAACGATCACGGCGCCGACCGCCGCCGCGCGTACGAGGTTCATCGCCGGAAATGCTAGCATGCGCCGCATGCGCGACGTCCCCGGCGGCCAGTACCGATTCCTTCCCGGCATCGCCCCCTACTCCTCCGGCGTCGTGGCCATGCCGGGACACGAGGTCGTCCACGTGACACTGCGGGCGCCGGTGCCGTGGCGCGAGGGCTTCACGCTGATCGAACGCCACCTCGCCGCCGAAGGCCGTCCGCGCGCGGCGGTCTGCGCGATCGCGCTGCGCAGCCCGAAGCCGTTCACCTTCGAGGGCTTCGCCGAGTTCAACGCCGGGTACCGCGCGATGCTGGCCTCCTGGGATCTGCTCGTCGACGGCGCGAATCCCATCGCGCGGACGAACGTGGCGCCGCTGGTGGCGCCGCCGGCGACGGAGTCGCTCTACGCCTTCGCCTACACGCGACCGGGCGGCCCGTCGCGGCCGACGTTCGTCGTGGCCGGCTCGGGCGAGGTCATCGAGCTGGCCGCCGAGCGCATCGTTCGCCGCGGCGAGACGTCCGCGGACGCGATGCGCGAGAAGGCGACGTTCGTGATGAGCGTCATGCAGACGCGCCTGCGCGGGCTCGGCGCCGAGTGGGCGGACGTGACGACGATCGACGTCTACACGCCGCATCCCGTCGAGCCGTTCGTCCGCGACGTGGTCCTCGGTGCGGCCGGATCGGCCGCCGTCCACGGCGTGCGCTGGCTGCCGAGCCATCCGCCCGTCATCGGTCTCGAGTACGAGATGGACATGCGGGGAGTCGCGCGCGAGCTCGTCCTGTAGCGCATGCCGCGCTGGACCCTCCTCACCGTGCTCACGTGCGCCTATGGTCTGGGCGCCTTCGGCATGCTCGGCGTGTCGCCGTTGACGCCCAGCCTCGTCGACGGCTTCGCGCTCACCCGGCTCGAGGTCGCGTTCATCGTGCCGTCCGTCTACGTCGGCGGCCTGCTGTTCTCGCTGCCCGGTGGCCATCTCGCGGACCGCTGGGGCGTGCGGCCGACCCTGCTCGGCGCCCTCGCCGTGGGCGGCGTCGGGCTGCTGGCGGCCGCGACGGCCCCGCACTTCGTCGTGTTTCTCCTGTGTCTGGTGCTCGCGGGATCGGGCTGGAGCGTGGTGAACCCCGTCCTCGGCAAGGCGATCGTCGACGTCTTCCCGCTCACCGAGCGCGGCATCGCGATGGGCATCAAGCAGATGGGCCTCACGCTCGGCGGCGTCGTCTCCGCCCTCGTGCTGCCGCCGATCGCCGCGCGGTGGGGCTGGCGCGCCGCGGTGGGCGCCTGCGCGGTGGCGGTGACCGTGCCCGTCATCGCCGCCTGGCGTCCGCTGGCGCCGCTGGCGCGGCCCACCGGCGCGCACGCCGCGGCGGCGGCCTTCAGCTGGTCGTGGACGCGGCGACCGGCGCTGCTGATCGTGTTCGGCGCCGGCGTCGTCCTCGGCATGGTGCAGTCTGCGGTGCTCGCCTACTTGCCGCTCTTCAGCGTGCAGGCGCTCGGCTTCTCGCACGTCGGCACCGGCGTGCTCATCGCGGCCTCGCAGGCCGGCGGCGCCGTCTCGCGGCTGGTGCTCGGCGCCGCCAGCGATCGCTGGTCGTCGGGCCGTCGCCCGCCCTGGCTCGTGTTCACGTCTGCGCTGGCGGCCGCGATCTTCCTGCTCTACGCCTGGCTCCCCACCGCCGCGCCGCTCGGTGCCGGTCTGCTCGCGTTCGCGGCCGGCGTGGGCGCCTACGGCTGGGTCGGCATCTACTTCATCATCAGCGCCGAGGCGGGGGGCGCCGCGCAGTCGGGACTGCTGAGCGGCGTGTCGTTTGCGGCCATCGTCGTCGGCCTGCTGACGGGCGCGCCGCTGTTCGGCGCCGTGCTGCAGGCGCTCGACTCCTACCGCGCCGCGTGGACGTTGTTCGCCTGCCTCTCCGGGCTGGTGGCGGTCGTGGTGGCGCTGTCGGCCGCCGCCATCCACCGCGAGTGTCACCCCGCGCGCTGAGGTTCGCGTTGCGCTACACTGCCGCCGTCATGCGCTTCACCGACCGCATCGCGCTCATCACCGCCGCCGGGCGCGGCATCGGCCGCGCGACCGCGGAGATCATCGGACGCGAGGGCGGCACCGTCGTGGCCGTGGACGTGGACAAGGCCGCGGTCGAGGACGTCGCCGGCGCCATCCGTGCCGCCGGGGGACGAGCGGACGCGATCGTCGCCGACGGGCTCGCCGCCGGACAGGTCGAGAGCGTGGTTCACCGCACGGTCGAGATCCACCAGCGCATCGACATCCTCGTCAACGCCGTCGGCGGCAGCACCATCATCGGCAAGCCGGCCGCGCCCATCGACGAGCTCTCGCTCGCGGACTGGCAACGCCTGCTCGACTTCAATCTCACCGGCACGTTTCTCTTCACGCACGCGGTGGTCCCGATCATGAAACAGCAGCGCTCGGGGAAGATCGTGAACATCTCGTCGATCGCGGGCCGGGGTCTCAGTCCCACCAGCAGCACCGCGTACGCGACGGCCAAGGGTGGCATCATCGCGCTGACGAAGAAGCTCTCGCTCGAGCTCGGGCCGTTCGGCATCACCATCAACGCCATCGCGCCGAGCCTGACGCTCAGCCCGCGGCTGCGGCCGCGCTGGGACGGCATGTCGCCGCAAGAGCAGGCGCGCGAGGTCGAGCGCGTCCCGCTGCGGCGCATCGCACAGCCCGAGGATCAGGCGCGCGTCATCTGCTTCCTCGCCTCCGCGGACGCCGACTTCGTGACCGGCGTGACGATCGACGTGACCGGCGGCCAGTAGGCCGCTCGCCTCACGCCTCCGGCGGCCGCCGCGCCTTCCAGTCGGTCGCCTGCTCGTAGGCCCAGCCGATCCGCAGCGCCAGCGCCTCCTCCCCCGGTCCGCACAGGATCTGCAGCGACGTCGGCAGCCCGTCGCGCGTGAACCCGTTCGGCACCGCGAGACCGCAGAGCCCCAGGTAGTTCCCGGCCCGCGTGAAGTACGCCGCCGTGCCCGACTGGTCCACCTGGTCGATCGGGATCGCGGCCGTCTGCGCCGTGGGCGTCAGGAGCGCGTCGGTGTCCGCGAGCGCCGTCGCGAACTCGCGTCGCCGCTCTTCGCGCTCGGCCAGCGTCAGCAAGTAATCGCGCGCGGTGATCGTTCGTCCCGGCTGGATGCGCGGACGGATGTGCGGATCGACCGGCAGCGACATGTCGTCGACCAGATGGCCGACGAACCGATAGCCTTCGGCCGCGATGATGCGCCCGGTCGCAGCCGCGTAGTCCTTGAAGCCGTGCGGCAGGGCCGGCCGCACGATGACGGCACCGAGCCGTGCGAGCGTATCCACCGACGCGTCGTACGCGGCCAGCACCTCGGGCGTGACGTCCGTTCGCTCGGAGTCGGGCATCACGGCGAGGCGCAGGCCCGCGACGCCGCGCCGCAGCGAGGGCAGCGGGTCCACCGGCGTCCACTGAAGCGTCTGGGGGTCGTGTGGGTCGGGTCCATTCAGCGTCCGGAAGATCAGCGCCGCGTCCTCGACGGAGCGCGCCAGCGGTCCCGGCGTGTCGAGCGTCGAGCTGAGCGGCAGGACGCCGTGCGTGCTGATGCGGCCGGCCGTGACCTTGAGCCCCACCGTTCCACACCACCCGGCAGGCAGCCGCACGGAGCCGCCGGTGTCGGTGCCAATGGCGATCGGCGCCAGCCCGGCCGCCACCGCCACCGCCGAGCCACTCGACGAGCCGCCGGGCGTGCGATGGACGCCGAGATCCCAGGGATTGCGCGGCGTCCCGAGATGCGTGTTGGTGCCGAACGAGCCCATCGCGAACTCCACCGTGTGGGTCTTGCCGAGCACGATCATGCCGGCGGCGATGAGCCGCTCCGCCAGCGTGGCCGTCACCGGCGAGACGCGATCCTTCCAGACCTTGGAGCCGCCGGTGGTCACGCGTCCCTCGAGATCGACGAGGTCCTTCAAGCCGACGGGGACGCCGTGCAACGGGCCGACGCGATGGTGCGCCCGCATGGCCTTGTGCGCGGCCTCGGCGGCGAGCCGCGCGTCGCTCTCGTAGACGGCGATGAACGCGTGCAACGCCGGGTCGCGCTTGCGAATGCGCTCCAGCAGCGTGTCGACGACGTCGACGGGTGAGAGCGCGCCGGCCTCGTAGGCGCGGGACAGCTCGGCGGCAGTGGCCCAGACGGGATCGATGCGGTGCATAGCTCCTCCTCGGGCGCGACGCTACCGCCAAACGGCGACGAGAGCAACGCGCCGGCGTCAGTCCGGCCGCGCGTCGGTCTCCATCGGCAACGAGGCGTCGGCCGCCCATTCCGAGAGCGAGGCGTCGTAGACCGCCACGTCGTCGTGGCCGAGCAGCGTCAGCACGAACGCGTCACTGCTGGCCGCGATACCGCCGCCGCAGTACGTGATGACACGCCCGGCGCCGAGCACCCCCGCCGCGGCGAATCGCTCGCGCAGGACGTCGGGGGCCAGGTAGGCGTGCGTCTCCGGATCGACGAGCGAGCGCGCGGGGACGTTGACGCTGCCGGCGATCCGCCCCGGGCGCCCATACGTCATGCCGCCGACGCCGCGATGCTGCTCCTCGGTCAACGCGTTCAGCACGCACGTGGCGAGGTCGCCGACGCCGGCCAGCACGGCCGACTTGTCGGCGAAGAGCTCCGGGCGCGGGCGCGCGACGAACCGGGCCGGCGGGTAGGTGCAGGGCGCGGTGGACACCGCACGCTGCTCGCGCGTCCACTTGCGCCAGCCGCCGTTCAGCACGGCAGCGGCATCGAAGCCGACCGCGCGCAGCATCCACCACACGCGCGCCGCCCACATGTTGACGAAGCGGTCGTAGAGCACCACGCGCGTCCCCTCGCCCACGCCGAGCTTCCCCATCGCAGCCGCAAGCTGCTCCGGTGGCGGCATCATGAAGCGCAGCGACGACGTCTGATCGGACAGCTCGCCGGTGAGATCGGCGAAGCCGCTGCCCGGGATGTGGCCACGCTGCCAGGTCGCGAATCCCGACTCCGCACGATAGCCGTCGGGCAGCGGATGCAGGACCACGGTGCAGTCCAGCACGCGCAGCGCCGCATCGCTCAGGTGCGCGGCCAGCCAGTCCGTCTCGACGAGGTATCCGGGATGCGCGAGGTTCATGCGCTGACGATAGCGGTGTATGCTGCGGCGACGCAACGGGGCCCACGATGCCGCAAAGGAGCCAGGCGATGCTGATCGTCGATTCGCAAGTCCACCTCTGGGGCGCCAACACGCCGGCGCGTCCGTGGCCGGCCGGGCGCGACCACGAGGCGCAGAAGCCCTATCCAGTGACGAAGGACATGCTCCTGTTCGAGATGGAGCTCGCGAAGGTGAGCCGGATCGTGATCGTGCCGCCGTCGTGGGAGGGCGACCGCAACGACCTGGCGCTCGAGGCGGCGCGGCTGCACCCGGACAAGTTCGCGGTCATGGGGCGTCTGGATCTCAAGGATCCCGCGAGTCGCGCCCGAGTTCCCGACTGGCGGAAGCAGCCCGGCATGCTCGGCATGCGCTTCACGTTCCACAACGAGCACAATCGTCACCTGCTCACGGACGGCAGCGCCGACTGGCTCTGGCCGGCGGCCGAGAAGGCCGGCATCCCGCTCATGGTGCTGGTCCCCGGCTCG
>DATAOC010000088.1:0-4982 GCA_036265915.1 Candidatus Methylomirabilota bacterium
CTCTCGGGGGGCCAGCAGCAGCGCGTCTCCATCGCGCGCGCGCTGATGAACGGCGGGCAGATCATCCTGGCCGACGAGCCGACCGGTGCGCTCGACAGCAAGAGCGGCGCCGAGGTGCTCGCGCTCCTGGAGGATCTCGCCCGCCGGGGCCACACCGTGATCGTCATCACGCATTCCGCCGAGGTGGCCGCGCACGCGCACCGCGTGATCGAGATCCGCGACGGGCTCATCGTGCGCGATCCCGGAGCGCCGACGAGCGTCGCCCCGGCATGGCATCGCGAGGCGCCCGGGGCGCGCCGTCCGCTGGTCGGGTGGATCGAGGCCACGAAGGCGGCCGGCCGGGCGCTCCGCTCGAACCTCTTTCGCACCGCGCTCACGCTGCTGGGCATCGTGATCGGCGTGGCCTCGGTCATCGCCATGCTGGCGATCGGAAACGGCGCGCGCCAGGCGGTGCTCGATCGCATCAGCGGGATGGGCACCAATCTGCTGCTCGTGAGACCGGCCACGTCCAACCGCGGCGCCGCGGGCGGCAGCACGGCCACCATGACGCCCGAGGACGCAGAGGCCATCGCGGCGCTGCCGAACGTGCTGGCCGCCGTGCCGGAGCTCGGCGGCACGATCACCGTGCGCTACGGCAATCTCGACTACCAGACGCAGGCGACCGCCACCGGCGCGGACTATCCGGTGGCGCGCAACTGGCCGACGGCTCGCGGCACGTTCTTCTCGGCCGCCGACGCGCGCAGCTACGCGCCGGTGGTGGTGCTCGGACAGACCGTGGTCCGGAACGTCTTTCCGGATGCGACGGACCCCATCGGTCAGCATGTCGTCCTGAACAACGTCATGTTCCAGGTGATCGGCGTCATGGCCGAGCGCGGCGCCTCGCCGACGGGGCAGGACCAGGACGACGCGGTGTTCGTCCCGTACACGACCGGAAGCCTGCGATTGTTCGGGCAGCGCTATCTCCGCAGCATCACGGTGGCGGCCGACGACGTCTCGCAGATCGACCAGACGGAGGCCGCGGTGACCCGGCTGCTTGCGGCGCGTCACGGCAAGACGGACGTCCAGATCCGTAACATGGCCTCGCTGCTCGACACCGCAACGGAGACGCAGAACACGCTCACGCTGCTGCTGGGGTCGATCGCCGCGATCTCGCTCCTGGTGGGCGGCATCGGCGTGATGAACATCATGCTCGTCAACGTCACCGAGCGAACGCGCGAGATCGGCGTGCGCATGGCGACGGGCGCGCGGATGGGCGACATCATGCAGCAGTTCCTCACGGAGGCGGTCGCGGTGTCCGGTCTCGGCGGCCTGATCGGCGTCGCCGGCGGACTGGTGAGCGCGCTCGTGATCGGCGCCCTCGGCACGGCGGTGAAGGTGTCGGCCGGTCCGGTCCTGCTGGCGTTCGCGTGCGCGTTCCTCACGGGATTGATCTTCGGCTATCTCCCTGCTCGCAAGGCGGCGGCGCTCGACCCGGTCGTGGCGCTCGCCTCGGAGTGATGACATGAACACATGGGCGCAGCGGTCGATCGCGCTCCTCGTCGCGTGCTCGCTGTCCGGCTGTGCGATGGTGAGCCCGCGGCTGGAGCCGGAGGTGCCGGTCGCCGGCACGTGGAACGAGGCGACGCCGGGGGAGGCGGCGGCGGTGACGCCGACGTGGTGGACGACCTTCGGCTCGCCGGAGCTGGAGTCGCTCGTCGCCGAGGCGCTCGCAGGCAGCCCCGATCTCGCCATCGCGACCGAGCGCGTGCAGCAGGCGGAGGCGCAGGTGCGCGTCGTCGGCGCCTCGCTCTTTCCCGTCTTGAGCGCGGACGCCAACACGTCGGGCCATCGCGCGAGCAGCGTCGGCGGCTCGAAGAGCGGCAGCGCGGTCGTCGACAGCGCCGGCAGCGTCGGGCTGACCGCGAGCTACGAGCTCGACCTCTGGGGGAAGAATCGTGCGGGAGTGCGGGCGGCGGAGTCATCCGCGGCGGCGGCGCACTTCGATCGCGACACTGCCCAGGTGACCCTCGTCGCCGGCGTCGCCACCAGCTACTTCGACGTCCTGGCCCTCCGGACCCGCCTCGACATCGCGCGGAACAACCTGGCGATTGCGCAGAAGGTGCTGGACCTCGTCAGTGCGCGGGCGCGCAACGGCGCGGCGTCTGCGCTCGACGTCTCACGCCAGGAGGCCACGGTCCTGTCGCTGCAGGCGGCGCTGCTGCCGCTCGAGCAGCAGGAGCGCCAGACGCTGGCGGCCCTCGCCGTTCTCGTCGGCCGGACGCCGGAAGGATTCGATGTGACCGCGACGGGCATCGGGGACTTGCGTGTCCCGACGATCGATGCCGGCCTGCCCTCCACGCTCCTCGTGCGCCGCCCCGACCTGGCGAGCGCCGAGGCGCAGCTCGCCGCCGCCAACGCCGATGTCGCCGCGGCCCGCGCCGCGCTGCTGCCGACGATCACGCTCACGGGCACGGCCGGGCTGGCCACGGCCGCGTTGACGTCGATCGCGACCAGCGGGACGACGGCCGCGATCGGGATCGTCGCCTCGCTGCTGCAGCCGATCTTCGACGGCGGACGGCTGCGCGGGCAGAAAGCGGTCGCGGAGTCGCGCGAGCGCGAGCTCGTGGAGACGTATCGCAAGGCGATCCTGTCGGCGTTCGCGGACGTCGAGCAGGCGCTGGCCGCCACGTCGCGCCTGGGCCAGCAGCAACAGCTGCAGGCCGACGTGCAGACGCGCGCGCAGGAGTCGGAGCGGCTGGCCGAGATTCGCTACAAGGCCGGCGCCGACGACCTGCTGACGGTCCTGGACGCTCAGCGCACGCTCTTCTCGGCGCAGGATCAGCTCGCGCAGGTCTTTCTCAGCCGCCTGCAGGCCGCCGTCAGTCTCTACAAGGCGCTCGGCGGCGGATGGAGCGGCACGGCGGTGCCGTCCGCGTGAGCGGCGCGCGCGGTGTTACTTCAGCAGCGGCGCCACTCCGGCAGGCAGCGGCACCTGCGCGACGTTGAGCGTCATCGACACCAGGCTGTAGTAGCCGACCGCACCGACGAGATCGATGACGCCGCGGTGGCCGAAGGCGTCCTTGGCGCGCTGGAACGCCGCGTCGGAAACCTTGCCCGTCGTCAACAGCTCGGAGACGAAGTCGTACACCGTCTCCTCGTCCTTTGCCATGCCGGCCGGGCGCTGGTTGGCCGCGATGGCGTCGGCGATGGCCGCGCTCAATCCGGCCTCGAGCGCGAGCCGCCGGTGCGCGTAGAACTCGTACTGCGCCGTCCACTTCCGACCGGCCATGATGATCGCCAGCTCGTTCAATCGTGGCGGAATCGAGCTGCCGAATCGCACGTAGGCACCGACGCGCTGGACGAGATCGCAGAGCTCGGGACTCTGGAGAAGGGCGTTGAAGGGACCGCGCAGGCCGCTGCCGCGGGGGCCGGACTGGATCGCGTCGGCCACGCGCTTCTGATCGGCCGTCATCGTCTCTGGCGTCAGCGTCGGGAATCGCGACTCACTCATCGTGCTCCTCCGTGATCAGGCTTGGTGGGAGACCAGCCATACGCCTTGGCGCAGGCGCCGCCCATCAGCATGGCGCGCTCGCTGGCGCTCAGGCGGTCCGTGTGGCGGAAGGCGTCGACGGCATTTTTGTAGTTCACGACGGCGAAGGCGCGCGTCCAGTCGGTTCCCCACAGGCAGCGCTCGAAGCCCCAGGCGTCGAACACGCGAGCGAGAGGATCCCAGATGTCCGGGTATGGAAATGGCTCGTGAGACAGCGTGCAGGCACCGCTGACCTTGATCACCGCGTTCCTGCGCTTGGCGAGGTCGAGCACCCTGGGCAGATCGGCCCATGGCTGCGGCGGCGCGGGCGGCGTTCGCGGCTGCATGATGGCGAGATGATCGATGATGAATCGCGTGTCGGGATGGCGGTCGATGAGCATCGCGCCCGCGTCGACGTTGCCCCAGCACAGCATGTTCACCGGGAAATCGTACCGAACGGCGGCGCGCAGGATCCGGTCGAGGCCCGGGTCGTCCGGCTGGCGGCCGGCCTCTTTCGTCAGCATGATCCGGATGCCGACGGTGCCCGGCGTCTTCTTCCAGTCGGCGATGACGTCGGCCACCGCCGGATCGTCCGGATCGACCGGCTTCACGAGGGCGAGGCGGCCGGGATGAGCGCGTTGGACTTCCACGGCATAGCTCGCGTCGTAGCGGTACATGGAAAAGGCGGAGATGAAGATGGCTCCGTCGACGCCGACCTCGTCCATGGCCGTGACCATCTCGTCACCGGTGACGTGCGCGGGCCAGTTCGGGACGCTGTGCCAGGGGCGCTTCGGCGTGTTCGCCTCGTAGGCGTGGACCTGCGAATCGATGATCGCCATTGCGACGTTCCTCCGTTCCAAGCGGGTGCATCATCTATATCACCGCGCAGCCATCGGCGGGCGAGGGGAAGGCGGAGAACGGACGTCGATGCGAGAATGAAGTGAGCCATGCGACTGCCGTTCGCGCCGCCGGTCGCGCCGATGTTATCCAGCAGTGCCGATGCCCTGCCGGCCGGCGATGGCTGGCAGTTCGAGCCGAAGTGGGATGGTTTCCGCACGCTCGTCTTTCGCGACGGCGATGAGATCCTGCTCCAGAGCCGCGACGAGAAGCCGATGAACCGGTACTTTCCGGAGCTCATCGCGCCGCTGGCGCGCGCGCTGCCCGAGCGCGCCGTCGTCGATGGCGAAGTCGTCATCGTGGGGCCTCACGGACTGGACTTCGAGGCCTTGCTCTTGCGGATCCATCCCGCCGCCTCGCGCGTGAAGCTGCTCGCCGCGGAGTCGCCCGCGTCGTTCGTGGCGTGGGACCTGCTGGGGGTGGACGATCGGGATCTCCGCGAAGCGCCGCTCGCGGAACGGCGCGCGGAGCTCGAGCGCGCGCTGAAGATCGTGCCGGAGGTGCGCCTGTCGCCGGTCACACGGGATCGCGCGCTCGCGGACGACTGGTTCCGCCGCTTCGAGGGCGCCGGGCTCGA
>DATAOC010000089.1:0-14789 GCA_036265915.1 Candidatus Methylomirabilota bacterium
ACATGCTTGCTGTCCGCGTGTGGCCCGCTCGAGCCAGGTGTCCTTCCCACCGAGGAGGAGCGGTGCGCCATCCAGCGCGGAATTTTCCTCGGAGGGATCTGCCACACCAGCGGCGGCCAGTAGCTCGCATATCTGAGTCACCGGCGTCTCGAACTTCTGCAGGCGACGTGACTCCGTCGCGGAATCGCGATGCACCGAGGCGAGCGTCACACGACGCCGGCGTTCCCGGCGACGCACGTGAGGCGCGCCATCACACCGAGACGTAGCTGGCCCGAGCATCCCGACGCTGCATTCGGTTTCAGGGAGCGGACGATCATTACTTCCACAGAGGCGAAACGGCGGGCCAGGACAGTTCCATGATCGCGCGACTTTCTGGTGTTGCGGAGGTCGGACAAAGCACTTAAAGTGCCGGCCATGCGGCTCGCAATCCTGACCGCTTCGGCCCTCAAGCCACGCAGTCTGCGAAAGGAGCGGGCGATGCGAAACCACGGCTGGCTGGTGGTCGTCCTCGTTTCGACCCTCGTCGGATGCGCGTCCGGACAGAGCGGCTCCACATCCGCCCCGGTGGACGTGACCGGATCGTGGGCGGGCACGTTCACGTGGCCCTACGGAGTCTCCCCGATAACGCTGAATCTCAAGCAGGCGGGCACCGACGTCACCGGGGAAATCGAGACGACCGGCACGCTCGGCGAGCTTCGGCAGGGCAACGGACCGGTTCGCGGGACCGTGTCCGGAGACGCCGTCTCACTGGTATTCGCGGGCGGCACGGCGGATCTGCAGATACGCGGTACGCGGATGAGCGGCTTTTCGAGCTCTGGCAGCAACTGGAATCTCCAGCGCCGATGAACGTCGCGTCCTCATCGCGGCACGGAACGAAGACGATCGTTCGCTGATCGAATGCGCGCAGCCGTCCGGGACTCGAACCGTGGGCCCCCGATCGGCAACTTGTGATGAGTACTCGCGGCGCTGCGCGCTGACCAAGTAATCGAATGATTGCGCGCCGAACGTTCGCACCGATCATTCTGACGGATGAGGCGAACTCACCCTGGTTGCGGCGCGCTAATGCCTCGCCGCGAGCGTGAGAGCACCGGCCAGCATGTCGCAGAATCGGAGTCGCGGCTATGCGGCCCGCGCGCGTCGGTCGCCGCGATCGCCGTACCCGGACCTCGTCGACTTCGCGGCCTTCCGGCGCCGATCTGCCTTGAGCGACCGGCCCTTCGCATCCATTTCCTTGAAACGACCGCGTGCGCTGCGCTTCGCGTAGAACGTCCCGGCGCGATTCTTTACCGTTGTCCGCCGTCCCGAACCGCGTTTCGCCATTGCGTCCTCCGCGGTTCCGACGTTGCAGTCGCGATGCCACCACGCTTGGTGACCGGCGCGATATCGGCGCTCGTGGCTTCCCGCGTGAGTGTTCAGAGAGTGAGCCGTCCGGGACTCGAACCCGGGACCCCCTGATTAAAAGTCAGGTGCTCTTCCATCTGAGCTAACGGCTCGCGCGCGATTACCGAGGTGAGATCGTAACACCGCGCGGCCGGGGGCCGGCGCCTACCGCTTGTAGCCGACGGCGCCGCCGTTGATGAGCACCCAGCCGTAGTTGCCGGGCGTCGTCTCCTGCAGGACCCAGCGGGCCGGATAGTAGTAGCCCGCGGTCGTCTCTCGGACCCAGAAACCGGGCTCGAAGAGGTCCACACCCTCGCTGGTGCGGATGGTCTTCGGCCCGACCCACAGCCACCGGATCAGCTGGCCGTACGGGGTGGTGATCCCGGCCCACGGCATGGTCGGATGCGGATTGTTGACGGTGTCCGCGGGATTGGTCGGGTTGCCGGGGATCCCGGGGGTGGTCTGTGCGATGGCCACCGCGGGTCCCAGGACGGCGGTCGCGAGCGCGACGAGAATGAGTCGACCGATCACGGCCGTAGCATACACCCGCGCCGGCGGCTACATGATGCTGGAGCGCACCGATGGGTACCAGCGGAGCAGCGGCGAGTTCTCGCAGAGGATCGTCTCCGCGCGCTGGGCGCCGGTGGAGATGAGACAGAACGGAACGCCGATGAGCTCCTCGAGCCGCTCCAGATAGCGCCGGGCCTTGGCGGGCAGGTCGACCTCGTTCTTGGCGCCGACGGTCGAGCTCATCCAGCCGGAGATCTCCTCGTAGACCGGCTCGATCTTCTCCATGGCCGTCTGCTCCTCGGGGAAGTCCGTGATGATGTCGCCGCGGTACCGATACCCGGTGCACACCTTCACCGTCTCGCACTGGTCGAGCACGTCGAGCTTCGTCAGGGCCACCGTGTCGAAGCCGTTGATGCGCACCGCATAGCGGAGGACGACGCCGTCGAACCAGCCGCAGCGCCGCGGCCGTCCGGTGGTGGCGCCGTACTCGTTGCCGCGCGCCCGGATGGTCTCGGCCAGCTTGCCGGTCATCTCCGTCGGGAACGGACCGCCGCCCACGCGCGTGGAGTATGCCTTGGCCACGCCGAGGACGCCGTGGATCTTGGTCGGCGGCACGCCGGTCCCGGTGGCCGCGCCGCCGGCCGTCGTGGACGACGACGTGATGTACGGGTACGTGCCGTGGTCGATGTCGAGCATCGTGGCCTGCGCGCCCTCGAAGAGCACGGAGTAGCCGCTGTCGATCCAGCGATGGAGAAGCAGGGCGGTGTCGGTGATGTACGGCGCCAGCCAGCCCGCGTAGCGCAGGTACTGGTTCAGGATCTCGTCGACGGTGAACGTCTGGGCGTCGTAGATCTCGCGCAGCAGGCGGTTCTTCTGCGCCAGGTTGAACTCGAGCTTCTCGCGGAACAGCCGCTCGTCGAGGAGATCCGCCATGCGGATGCCGACGCGCGCCGCCTTGTCGACGTACGCGGGCCCCACGCCCTTGCCGGTGGTGCCGATCCGCCGCGCGCCCAGCTTGGCTTCGGAGGCGCGGTCCAGCGCCGGATGGTAGGGCATGATGAGGTGCGCGTTCTTCGAGATGTACAGGTTGCCGTCCAGGGTCACGCCGCGCTGGACGAGCGACTCCATCTCTTCGATCAGCGAGCCGGGGTCGATGACGACGCCGCAGCCGATCACACAGCGGCAGCCGTTGTGCAGGATGCCCGACGGGATGGTGTGCAGCACGTACTTCTCACGGCCCACCACCACCGTGTGCCCGGCGTTGTTGCCGCCCTGGAAGCGCACGACGACGTTGACGTGCGGGGTGATGACGTCCACCACCTTGCCCTTGCCCTCGTCACCCCACTGCGCGCCGATCACCACGATGTTAGGCATCGCGTCTCCCTCCCAGCTCGCCGAAGTACTTCACCGGATCCGCCAGCACGTCGGCGGCCGGGATCTTCCGCTCCCCGCCCTGCTTGAGATCGAGCACGAGCAGCTCGCCCGGCTCGGTGCGCGGACTGCCCGCCACCACCACCGACCGTACCCGCTGCGCGCGCGCATAGTCGACCGACTCCTCGAGCCCGCGGCTGATGATGTCGCGCGCCACCGAGGCGCCGAGATCTCGCAGTCGGCGCGCCAGCGACAGCGCCGTCGTCTTGTCTTGCGTGAAGTCGATGATGAAGAAGTCCGGACCGGGCAGCTCGACGGTCACCTGCTGCGTGTCCATGATGGCCAGCGCCCGCGCCACGTCGAACGCAAAGCCGACCGCCGGACAGTCGTAGCCGAACCGCGCCAGCATGTGATCGTAGCGGCCGCCACCGGCGATCGAGGCGCCGAAGCCGGAGATGTAGGCCTCGAAGTAGAGTCCCGAGTAGTAGTCGAAGCCGCGGACCTCCCCGAGATCGAGCAGCACCGAATCGGCGAGGCCGTAGATCTTCAGCAGCCGGTACACCTCGGCCAGATTGGCGAGCGCCCGCGTCGCGCGCTCCGTGCGCGCAAAGCGCGCGGCACGCTCGAGGACGATCTCGCGGCCGAAGAGCGTGGGCAGCGCCAGCACCGCCTCCGCGACCGCCGCCGGCGGCGCGAGCTCCTCCACGATGCGCCCCAGCGTGGAGGCGTCCTTGCGCGCGAGGGCGGCGCGGATGTCGCGACCGCGCGCCGGATCGCCGGTCACTTCCTCCAGCAGGCCGCGGAAGAAGTCGGGATGCCCGAGGTCGATCTGGAATCGGTCCAGACCGAGTGCGCGCAGGCCTTCGATGGCCATGGCGATGATCTCGACCTCGGCCTCCGGCTTCTCGAGGCCGATGAGCTCGACGCCGGCCTGGTAGAACTCGCGGTAGTGCGACACGCGCGGCTCGTCGTAGCGGAAGACGTTGGTGACGTACGCCAGGCGCACGGGCTTGGGCTCGTCGCGCAGGCGCGTGGCCACCACCCGCGCGATCTGCGGCGTGATGTCGGCGCGCAGCGCCAGCATGCGGCCGGTCTCGCGATCGACGAACTTGAACATCGACTCCTGCACGGCCACGTCGGTGCCCACCTCGAGCACGTCGGAGAACTCGAAGGTCGGCGTCACCACCTCGCGGTAGCCCCAGCGCCGGAACACATCGAAGAGCCGGCTCTCGACGTGACGCTTGCGCGCGGCCTCGTCCGGCAGATAGATGCGCGCGCCCTTCGGCAGCTGCGCATGCACCGGCTTCACGCGCGCCCCTCGGCGAGCCCGTCCAGGTGGGCGAGCGTGTTCATGCGGTGCACGGTGGCCCAGTCGTCCGTGTACTCGATCTCGCTGATGCCGGCGGGCGAGGCGTCGACCGACCACAGTCGCTCGGGTCCGAGCCCGAGCGCACCGAGCACGATGAGTCGCGTCACGATCGCGTGCGAGACGAGGATGACCGTCTGGCCGCGGTGCCGGGCCACGAGGCCGTCGAGCGCAGCGCGAACGCGCCGCGCGACGTCCGCCAGCGCCTCACCGTCGGGCGGCGTCGCCAGATGCGGTGTGCTCGCCCACACGGCCGCCTCGGCGACGTGACGCTCGGCAAGCTCGGTGCGGCTCAGCCCTTCCCAGCGTCCGAAGCCCATCTCGCGAAAGCCGGGCTCCACCATGGGCTCCACGCGATGCGGCTTCGCGATGATCTCGGCGCAGGTGCGCGCGCGCTCGAGTGGGCTCGTGTAGACCGCGGCGGCGCCCACGCCCGCCAGCGCGTGCGAGACGGCCTCGGCCTGCAGACGACCGAACGCGGTCAGCGGAACGTCGCGCGAGCCGGCGAAGCGGCGCGCCTGCGACCATTCCGTGGCGCCATGTCGTACGGCGAAGAGCCTCAGCGCTGTCACAACCGGACCATTCTAGCGCAGGAGGCAACGTCAGGAGCGGTCGGCAAACACCTTTTGCGCCGCGCGGACGCTGGCGCCGAAGTCGACCGGCTGGCCCAGATCCGCGAGCACCTGCTCGAGCGCGGCCAGCGCCACGATGGTGTCGAGCTCGGCCGCGTAGCCCATGTGCCCGAGCCGGAACACCTTACCCTTCATCTCGCCCTGGCCGCCGGCGATGGTGATGTTGTGGGCCGTGGAGAACGCGGCCACGATCTGCTCGGCGTCGACTCCCGCCGGCGCGCTCACCGCGGTGAGCGAGGGCGTCGGCGTCGCACGCGCGAACAGCTGCAGGCCGAGCGCCTCCACACCGGCTCGCGTCGCACGCGCCAGACGATCGTGCCGCCTGAACACGTTGGCCAGGCCCTCGCTCTCGATCATCCGGATGACCTCTCGCAGGCCGACGACGATGGAGACGGCCGGCGTGAAGTGCGCCTCGTTCTTCATCACGGTCTTCCGTTCGGCCGCGAAGTCGAAGTAGTACTTCGGCAGCTTCGAGGCGCGGTTCTTCGCCCACGCCTTGTCGCTGAGCGCGACGAGCCCCAGGCCCGGCGGCAGCATCAGCCCCTTCTGCGAGCCGGACAGCACCACATCGACGCCCCAGGCGTCCATCTGCAGATCGGCGATGCCGAGACTGGAGACGGCGTCGACGATGAGGATGGCCTCACTGCTCCGGGTGACGGCCGCGAAGCCACGGACGTCGTGCAGCACGCCGGTCGACGACTCGCTGTGCTGCGTGAGGACGGCCTTCGCCTGCGGATGCGCGCGCAGCGCCTCCGCGAGACGCTCGGCCGCGACGGTCTCCCCGAATGGCGCCGTGAGATCGACGTGCCGCACGCCCCACGCGTCGCAGATCTCCGCGAAGCGGTCCGCGAACTTGCCGGCACGGATGAGCAGCACCTCGTCGCCCGCCGAGAGCGTGTTCGCGATCGCGGCTTCCATCACACCCGTCCCCGAGCACGCAAACGGCAGCACGTCCTGCGTGGTCTGGAAGAGCCGCTTGAGGCCGGCGCGCACCTCCACGAAGAGCGCCTCGTACTCGGGCGTGCGGTGATGGAGCATCGGCTGCGCCATCGCCAGCAACACGTGGCTCGGAACGGGCGTCGGTCCCGGCGCCATCAGCTGGTACTTCTTCATCGGCTCACGACCTCCTCGACGGCGATGCCATCGTCGCCGATAGTAGCACGCGCTCTTCCGCCCTCGCGGCGCGGCCGAGCGCGACGACGAAGATCGCGTCGTCTCCACTCGCTGCGGGCGAGAAGAATCGAACGACGTCGGCGTCGTAGAACGTCAGCCCGCTGGCGCCGAAGCCCAGCGAGTACGCCGCGAGGTACGCCCGACCGCCGGCGAGGCCGGCCTCGAGATTCACCAGGCGGTATCCTCGCTCGCCGAAGGCCCAGAGCGCCTCGTTCAGCGGGGCGAGGAAATAGATGACGGCGGCGGCGTCGCCGCCGAGCGGCTGCTCGAGGGTGAGGAACGCCGACTGCCGACGGAAGTCGCCGGCAGCCAGCGCGACCAGGGCGTGGGCCTCCGCGACGTAGCGATACGATCCCGGCGCGACGCCGTCGACCGCGTTGATGACGAGGTAGACATCGACGAGTCCGCCGGCGACGTCGCCCGGGATCGGCCGACTCGCGGCCCAGAGCGCGGCGGCGAACTCGTCGAGCTCGAGGGCGGTGTGCGCGAACCGGCGCGTCGAGCCACGGCGCTGGATCGTCTCGCCGAGACCGCGGCCACGGGCGAGATCCGGCTGCGGCAGCGCGATGCGCGGCGCCGCGAGGGCACGCGGCGCCGGCGGGCGCGTGTGACGCCATGCTCGCACGGCGTCGGGCGCGGACAGCGCGGACGCGGACACCTGCTCGCGGAGCAGCGGATAGTCGACGTGCCGCTGGGACAGCGGCATCACCGCATGAACCGCATCGCCGATCTCCGCCGCGACGCCGCTCGCATCCCGAGCGCGCGCGTTCTCGGGCCCGACGGCGAGCAGCTCCAGCGCGGTCTCCTGGCTGACGTCGAGACCGAGCAGCCGATTGACGTCGTCGTCGACGAAGCCGGCCAGCAGACGCGGCGAAAGGCTCAGCGCATTGCCCACGGCGAGCGCGTTGGCCAGCATGGTTCCCGAGTCCCAGAACAGATGCCGATAGCCGCGCGCCTGGTACTTCCACGTGTTGCGCCAGTAGATGGCCGTGAAGATCAGCGTGCACGCACGACGCGCCAGCGAGTCGTCGGCGGCGGCGACCGCGAGCGCGCCTCGCACGTCGGCGGCACGCAGCCGGCGCAGCACGAAATCGCCCGGGGAGAAATGATAGAGGCCGGCCTCGAGGCCGTCGACGTCACCGGCGGCGAGGTACACCTCGGTCTGGTACAACGCGCCGGTCGACGCCGCCGCGCGAAACAGCACCTCGGCGCCGCCGGCATACTCCTTCTTCTTCGTGATGCCCGCCGTGTAATAGAGCAGCGCGGTCAGCGAGCCGAGCGTCAATGGCGCCGGCGGCGTCGCGTCGCCGACGAGCGCGTGCAGCGCCGGCACCGGCAGCGCGTCGACCTCGCGCGGCAACGACACCGCCGGCGCGTCGAGATAGACCTTGAACGGAAACGGCTTGATATCCCAGTCGAGCGTGTGGCCGGAGCTCCGGACGGACTCGGGCGAGTGGGCGGTGGCGTCGTGAAAGCGGCGGGCCTGCTCGCCGGTCATGCCGTCGATTATCGCCCGCCTTCCGTGGCGAGAGGGAAACGGTTTACCTGCCGCAGTGGGCAGGCCGCTACCGCCGCCGGCGTCTGGCGCGGCGATTCGACACGCGCCGAGGGCTCCGCGCGTGTCGGCATCGACGTTGCACTACCGGACGGCATGCGAACCACGAACTCGTTCGATCTGTGGAGCACCGAGCAAGTCCTGCTGGTCTACGAGCGGTACTTCGGCAAGCTGGACCCCAAGGCGCGCCGCCGGATCGTCGAGGACGCGCGCCTCAACGGCTGGGATCGCACCTGGGGCGACGGCATCGAGCTGCTCGCCGCGTAGCTCAGAAGCTGTACGGGGGCCGGAAGACGCCGCGCTCGGTGATGATGGCCGCGATGAGCCCGGCCGGCGTCACGTCGAAGGCGGGATTGTAGACCGGCGAGCCGTCGGGCGCGGTCTGCTGACCGCCCACGCGCCGGACCTCCAGCCCGTCGCGTTCCTCGATCGGAATGTCGGCGCCTGAGGCCAGGCTCGCATCGATCGTGGAGAACGGCGCCGCGATGTAGAACGGCACGCCGTGGTGACGCGCGAGCACCGCCAGCGCGTAGGTGCCGATCTTGTTCGCGGTGTCGCCGTTGGCCGCGATCCGGTCGGCACCGGTCACGACGAGGTCCACTTGCCCCCGCGCCATCACCGAGCCGGCGGCGACGTCCGCGATGAGACGATGCGGGATGCCCTCGCGCACGCATTCCCAGGCCGTCAGCCGCGAGCCCTGCATGACCGGGCGCGTCTCGTCGACCCAGAGCATCGAGAGCTTGCCTTGCGTGTGCGCCGAGCGCACGACGCCGAGCGCCGTGCCGTAGCCCGCCGTCGCGAGCGCCCCCGCGTTGCAGTGGGTCAGGATGCGCGCGTGGTCGGGAACGAGTTCCGCCCCGTGATCGCCGAGCGCGCGGTTGGCCGCGAGGTCCTCGGCGAGAATCGCCTGCGCCTCGGCCAGCAGCCGCGCGCGCACCTCGTCCACCGGACGGGTCCGCAGGCTCTCGGCGATCCGGCGCATGCGATCCAGCGCCCAGAAGAGATTCACCGCGGTCGGCCGCGTCGCCGCGAGCCCCTTCACCGCGCTCTCGACGTCGGCGAGGAGCGCGTCGGTGGACGTGGCACCGCTCGTGGCGGCCGCCAGAGCCACGCCGAAGGCGGCCGCCACGCCGATCGCGGGCGCGCCGCGGACGACGAGTGTGCGGATCGCGTCGGCGACGTCTTCCCAGCGCGCGTACTCGCGCTCGACCTCGCGGGCGGGGAGCAGCGTCTGGTCGAGGAGCACGAGCCGGCCGGCGACGAAGCGGACCGGCGCGATGGGTGCGGTCACTGGGTGCGCAGCGCGCCCCACCAGCCGGCCGCGCGGCGCAGCGCCGCGTCGAT
This sequence comes from Candidatus Methylomirabilota bacterium, assembly GCA_036265915.1. GTDB lineage: Bacteria > Methylomirabilota > Methylomirabilia > Rokubacteriales > CSP1-6 > AR12. The sequence continues at coordinate 9,332 of DATAOC010000089.1, forward strand.
GTCGGCGTTCAGCTTGAAGTTCCACGCTTTGCCGCCCTCGCGCTCCAGCCGCCCGTCCACGCTGAACCCCTCCGGGCGTGTCTCGCCGTTGAGCCAGGCGCCACCGCTGTAGCCGCGGTCGCCGAAGACGCGGGCGCCGAGGCGGAAGCCGTTCAGGCCGAGCTTGAGATCGACGTCGAGCGACGAGCGATCGCTCGCCGCCGGCGCGTCCGGCTCGGCCGGCGCCAGCGAGTTATGATCGGCGACCGCGGGCGCCGCCACCAGTGTCAAGAGTCCCAGTGCCATCAGCATCAGCAGAGTGGTTCGCATCGTCATCCTCCGGGGCGTCGAATCACGTCGCGGACTCGTCGGCCTCGGTCACCTGCTCGGCGCCGAGGAGCCGCTGATATCGCTCGAGGGTCGACGCCACTTCCTCGAAGACCTGTCGGCGCATGCGGCGCAGGGCATGGATCTCGGTGCGAATCCGCGCTTCTTCGCCGCGGACGGCTTCCAGCACCTTCTCCGCGCGCAGCTCCGCCTCGCGCACGATCAGCTCCGACTCGCGACGCGCGGAGGCCTTCATCTCCTCCGCCAGCCGCTGCGTGGTCACGAGCGTCTCCTGCAGGCTCTTCTCGCGCTCGGCGACGCCGCGCGAGCGCTCCTCGATGGCGGCCATCTGCTCCTTGAGCAGCGCCGTCTCCTTGAGGACCGACTCGTAGTCCTCGGCCACGTCGTCCAGGAAGGCGTCGACTTCCTGGGGATCGTAGCCCTTGAGCATCTTGGACGTGAACTGCTGCTGGCGGATGTCGTGCGGCGTGATGCGCATCAGGGCCTCGCTATCTCAGGCTGAGCGCCAGGTCGCGCAGGGAATACACGAGAAACGAATCCAGAAAATAGATGGCCAGAATGACGACCATCGGCGACAGGTCGATGCCCATCTGCAGCGTGGGCAGCCGATGACGGATGGGTCTCAGCACCGGCTCCGTGACGCGGTAGAGAAAGCGCACGATCGGATTGAACGGATCGGGATTCACCCAGGACAGCACCGCGCGCGCGATGATGATCCAGAAGTACGCCTGCAGCACGAGATGGACCAGGTTGGCCACGGCCATCAGGAGGTTGCCGGCCAGGAACACTACGCGGGTCCACGCCCGAGCTCGCGTGAGCGCAGCGTCGCGCGCTCCACCGCCCGGATGAACGTGGTGCGGATGCCGCCCTCCTCCAGCGCCGCGATGCCGGCGATGGTCGTTCCCCCCGGCGATGACACCATGTCCTTGAGCGCGCCCGGATGCAGACCGGTCTCCGACAGCAGCGTGGCGGCGCCGAGCACCGTCTGCGTCGCCAGCGTCATGGCGGTGGCGCGATCGAGTCCCATCTTCACGCCACCGTCGGCGAGCGACTCGATCACGATGGCCACGTACGCGGGCCCCGACCCGGACAGGCCGGTGACCGCATCCATGTGGTCCTCGTCGAGCACCACGACCTTGCCGACGGCCGCGAAGATCTCCTGCGCGGTCTCGAGGTCGTCGACGTCCAGTCCCGCCGTCCTGGCGATGGCGGTCACACCCTGCAGCACGAGGGCCGGCGTGTTCGGCATCACCCTGATGAGCCGCGGATACTTGCCCAGCACCGACTGGATCGTCGCCGTCGACACACCGGCGGCCAGCGAGATGAGCAGCGGACGGTTCGTGAGCGCCGGCATCGCCTCGCGCAGCACCGGGGCCATGATCTGCGGCTTCACGGCGAGGATGACGACGTCCGCCTCGGTGACCAGCGCGGCGTTGCCGTCGAGCGCGCGCACGCCGTACTGGTCGGCGAGCTGGCGCGTGCGCTCCCTCCGGACGTCGCTCACCACGATGGCGTCGGCGGGAACCAGGTTGGACTCGACGAGCCCGCGGATGAGCGCCTCGCCCATGTTGCCGCCGCCAACGAACCCCACCTTCTTGCCCTTGACGCTCATCCGCTCACCTCACGTCCGGATAGCCGGGCACGCCAGGCAGCCGCGGCACGCGCGGACCGAAGATGGCCGTCCCCACGCGCACCATGGTGGCGCCCTCCTCGATGGCGACCTCGAAATCCCCGCTCATTCCCATCGACAGGTCCGGCAGCCCGTGACGCTCGGCGAGCTTGCGCAGGCCGCGGAACCACGCGCGCGCGTCCTCGGCGCGCTCCACGGGCGGCGGGATCGTCATCAGCCCACGCACGCGCAGCCCCGCGAGCGCCGCGACGGCGTCGACCGCCGTCTCCACCGCCTCCGGCGGCCAGCCGCCCTTGGACAGCTCGCCCGCCATGTTCACCTGCACGAACACGTCGACGGTGCGGCTCTTGGCGCGAGCGCGCCGATCGAGCTCGCGAGCGAGATCGATGCGGTCCACGGAATGAATGACGTCGAAGATCTCCAGCGCGTCGCGGACCTTGTTGGTCTGCAGGTGTCCGATGAGGTGCCAGGGAACGGGCCGTCCGAGCTCCGCGACCTTGTCCCGGGCCTCCTGCACCCGGTTCTCGCCGAGCGCGGTGAGGCCCGCGGCGAGCGCGGCGCGGATGCGCGCGACGTCGACGGTCTTCGACACGCCGACGAGCAGCACGTCCTCGGGGCGCCGACCGGCCCGCTCCGCGGCACGCGCGACGCGCTCGTGCACGCGCTCGAGATTCGCGCGGATGTCCTGCATACCCAGCACGGGGGATTCTAGCACGCGGTCTTGCGCGTGGGCCGGGCGCCGTCACCCGCGCCGTGTGCGGAGACAGTGGCGTGTTGGCGCGGCCTACGGCAGCGCGGCGACGGTCACCAGGCGGCCGCGATTGCCCTTCCGGTAGGAGTAGAGAAGCTCGGGGTGACAGGCGGTACACAGCCGCGCGCTCTCGATCCGGTCTTGGGCGACGCCGGCGTCGACGAGCAAAGCCTCGTTCGCCGTCCAGAGGTCGAGCATCACGTGCCCCGGCCGTGAGGGGCGGCTCCAGCCCGCGAGCCGCTCGGCCCCGAACGCCGCGGTGACATCGCGCATGACGGGCGCGTCGACCTCGTAGCAGCACGGGCCGATCGCGGGCGCGATGGCGACCCGTAGCCGCTCCGGGGCCGCCCCGAGCTCGCAGAGCGCCCGCACGGCCGCTTGCTGCGCGCGCTTCACCGTGCCGCGCCAGCCCACGTGCGCGACCGCGAGCGCGCCCGCCTCACGGTCCCACGCGACGATCGCGAGGCAGTCCGCGGTGAAGATCGCCAGCGACACGGCGCGCTCGGTCGTCGTCAGCACGTCGGCGGCCCCGGCGAAGCCGCCGGCGGCGCGCACGACGTCGGCACCGTGCACCTGCCGCGCGTACGCGACGCGGCCGAGATCGAGCCCGGCTGCCGCCAGCGTCTCCCGCGCATCGGCGTTGAAAGGCGCCGTCGGCTGCGACGGTGACGTCACGCCCGGGCAATGCCGCGTCGTGGTCACATGCGGCAACCCGGCCGCCTCGAGCGACGCAAACGTCCAGTACACAGGCGGATCGCCATGCGGCTTCAGCGCCGCGGAAGCTGTCATACCGACATGATTACATGGCACCTGCTGCGCCCTCTCGCTGCCTCACTGCCAGAGAACGTGAAGGAGTGGAGGGATCGCCCGCATGGCAAGCCGCGGCGCCCTGGACCCGGCCGGGTCCAGGACGCCGTCGATGTCGATCGGAAAGAAGAGCTAACGGGGCGCCGCGCGCTCCCGGATCTAGTCAGCACTCCGACGGAGGAACGTCGGTACGTCGTAGTCGTTATCCGCGAGCGGATCGTCGATGTCCGCGCGATTCTCGCCGTACCGTCGCCGCCACGCGGGCGCGCTGCCGCCGCCCGGCGTGGCCGCCGCCGGCTGGCGCGCCGCGCGCGGCAGGTCGACCACCTTGCCGCTGCCGGGCTCGGTCTGCGTCTTCTTCTCGGTGAAGCCGGTGGCGATCACCGTCATGCGCACCTCGTCGCCGAGGCTCGGATCGATGACGGCGCCGAAGATGATGTTCGCCTCGTCGTGCGCCGCCTCCTGCACGATGCGCGCTCCCTCCTCCACCTCGTGGATCGAGAGATCCGGACCGCCGGTGAAGTTGATCAGGATGCCCTTGGCGCCCTCGATCGACGTGTCGTCGAGCAGCGGGCTGGCCACGGCCTTCTGCGCGGCATCGAGCGCCCGGTGCTCGCCGCGGCCGACGCCGGTGCCCATCATGGCCAGGCCCATGCCCGACATGATCGTGCGGACGTCGGCGAAGTCGAGGTTCACGAGCCCGGGCACGAGAATGAGATCCGAGATGCCCTGGACGGCCTGCTGCAGGACGGTGTCGGCCACCTTGAACGCCTCGAGCAACGGCGTACCGCGGTCGACCACGGAGATCAGACGCTGGTTCGGAATCGCGATCAGCGTGTCGACGACGTTGCGCAGCGCCTCGAGGCCCGCGTCCGCCTGCGTGTGGCGTCGCTTGCCCTCGAACGTGAACGGCTTCGTGACGACGGCGACGGTCAGGATGCCCAGATCCTTCGCCAGCGAGGCGACGACGGGTGCAGATCCGGTGCCGGTGCCGCCGCCGAGCCCGGCGGTGATGAAGACCATGTCGGCGCCTTCCAGCAGGCGCGTGATGGTCTCGGGATCCTCGAGCGCGGCGTTGCGTCCGACGTCCGGATTCGAGCCGGCGCCGAGGCCCTGCGTCAGCTTCGCTCCCAGCTGGATCTTCACCGGCGCTGGTGAGGCACGCAGCGCCTGCATGTCCGTGTTGGCGACGATGAAGTCGACGCCCGTGAAGTCGGCGGCCATCATCCGGCTGACCGCGTTGCCGCCGCCACCCCCGAGCCCGATCACCTTGATCTTCGCCGCCTGCGGCACCTCGTCCAGCTCGAAGAGCGGGCGCCGTGCGCGATCCTTCTCCATCCAGGCCTCCTCGTGATGGGCGGCTGGGCGCCGCCGTTGTGCACGCCTGACGCCGGCCGCCTCGTCCCGGGCGAACAGTGGCGGCTGCTCGCCCCCGCGCGGCGGCCGATCTCCGCTAGAGAATTTCACCGAGCCATGCCAGCAGGCGCCGGCCCCAGCGGCCGAGCGCGTGTCCGGGTATCACTGCTTCCGACCACACCGGTCCCGGGGCCATGCGCCGCGCGCCGTACTGCGCGAGGCCGACCGCGGTGGCATAGACCGGACTCTTGATCACGTCCGCGAGACCCCCGACGTCGCCGGGCACGCCGCGGCGGACCGGCTGGTCGAACACCGACTCCGCGAGCTCGGGCACGCCGTGCAGGATCGAGGTGCCGCCGGTGACGACGACGCCGGCCGTGGCCGCCTCCGAGAAGCCCGCGCGCGTGAGCTCGCGGGCGACGAGGGTGAAGATCTCCTCCACGCGCGGCTGGATGATCTCCGAGAGCACCTGGCGGGACAGCTGCCGCGGCTTGCGGCCGCCGACGGAGGGAACGTCGACCGTCTCCTCGGCCGGCACCAGGGCGGTGAGCGCGCAGCCGTAGCGCTTCTTGAGATCCTCGGCGTCG